>NZ_JBQEOQ010000001.1:0-1022496 GCF_052045265.1 Microbacterium sp. 22303
GGTGGCCTCGCTTTCGCCCGTCACTATGGCCTCGTTTTCAACCATCGCCGACAGCTTAGGCGCCTCGGCTCCGGCAGCTGCGAGCCGTTCAGCTCGGCGAGCTGCGCATCACGGCGAGGTGCACAGCGGACATGCGAACGCCACGTCACGACACGCCAACGCATCGCTAACTCTCCGCCGGTCTGTCCCGACTACATTTTGAAGCGACGACCATCGGCGCTGATGGAAGGTGAAGAGATGGGTGCAAGGGGCGAGGAGCCTGCGCATGGCTGACCCCTCTTACGACTGGGCGGCTCTGTATCAGAAGCATCGCGACGCGATGTACGGGGTCGCCTATGAAGTGCTGCGCGGAAGCGGACGAGTGGATCTGGCCGATGACGCGGTTCAGGCAGCGATGGTGTCCCTCATGAAGGCGCCGCCGCCGGAGCCGCCTCGCAGCTGGGAGGCACTGTTCGTGGTGACAGCGAAGCGCCGAGCGCTCGACATTGTTGGCTCGGCCGCCATGAAGAAGGGCGCCGAGTTCTCCGAGGAGTACGTCCCAGCTGCGAGACCGCCGGACGATGACGACGCGCTGGAGCGCCTCGAGAAGATGGCACGCGCGAGGCCGGTGATCGCGGGCCTCGATGCGCAGGAGCACGTTGTCCTGGCGCAGTACATCGTTCGGGATCGTCCGAGGGGCGACGTCGCTGCCGAGCTCGGCGTCACTCCGGGTCGCGTCAGCCAGATCAGTACGAGAGTCTTGTCAAAGATTAACGCAGCCGTGGAGGAAGGAGGGTGACCATGCATTCGGAAGACCGAAACCAGGAACTCGCGGACATTCTTGACGCGCGGGCAGGTCGGTCGGCGCTTGCCGCGGGCGCGGATGTGAATCGCTCCGAACTTCGCAAGCTGCTCGAGGCCGCTGATCTCACGTGGGTCAGTCAACAGACCGCTCCACCGCTTACTGATGATCCGGTCGCTGCAATGCTTGGCCTCGTGCCCGACTCGGAGCTGGAGCTCGACGGGAGGGTGCTGTCCAATGCCCGGAAACGTTCGGGTCTGACCGTGAGTGCATTGGCGAAGCGACTTTCCGATCGAGGGTGGGAGGTGACGGGCAGAGACATCTTTTCCTGGGAGAGTGGCAAGAACCTGCCCCGTATCCCGGCCCTGATCAACGCGCTTGCAGAGGAGGCCGGCGCGGACGCCGACAGGTTGCGACGTCCGTCTGGAACGGATCCAGAGCGCGCCCGGTTGGCGGCCGTCGTGGGATCCGAGACCTTCAAAGCGCTTGCGCAGCGTTGGGCGCGTCTTCAGGGAACGACCATCGCGTTGGCGTCGTCCGCGCTCGAGTCGAGAATGCTGGTCGCCGTGCATCGCGGTGGCGCACCTGAGTCAGAAGTTCTGCTTGAGTCACTTGAAGCGTTGGTGGACTCTGTCGAAGGCACCAAGGGCTCATGAAGGTTGGGCCGTGGATCGAGCGCGCCGTCAAGATTATCGATCCCGGGGTTCAGGAGCTGTTCGTCCTTGACCCGCTCGACGCGCTCACCAGCGGTATGCGGCTGACGGTGCGGGCGGTGGACTCGCTTTCCACCAGCCGTGGCGATGGCGGCTTCTGCGATGGGATGTCGTTTCTCGAAGACGGCGTCATCCTGTACGCACCGACGCCAAACAGTCGGCGTCAGAACTTCACCCTCGCGCATGAGCTTGGTCACTGGGTGGTCGAGCAAGATCAAGGCCTGTTCGACTGGATCGCTGATCAAGCGGATCCGCCCGCGCTGCTTGAAACGGTGTGCGATCATATCGCGCAACGCCTTCTGCTACCCGACGCTCTCACCAGCGAGATCGTCGGGGCGGATCTTGTCCGCGCGCAGCACGTGCAGGACCTATTCGACAACAGTCAGGCCAGCTATCAGGCATGTGCGATCGCGATCGCGCGGCGCATCCGTGGACTGGGCGCAGTCGTGCTTATCGATCGCTTCGACGGTCAAGTCGCGCACGCGAGTATCCAGCCTGAGCTTGACGATGGGTGGCCCGTCGTTTATCCATGGCACGGACAGATCCTTCCGCACGCCCATGCCCTCCTGCAGATCGCCCCGGGAGCGGTGTTCACGCGTCGGGTCACGTGGCGTGACTCGTGGGGGAGGACCGCCGACTTCTACGCCGACGCCATCGCCGATGACCGGCGAATCATTGCGGTACTGGCCGGACATGACATCTGGAAGGTCGACCCCGGCTACATGATCCAGCCGCGCGAGTTCGACACGCGCCCGCTATTGACCGTCTTCTGCTGCGGCCAGAGTCGAACATTCCGCGGCTTCCCCTGCCCCACGTGCGGCCAGGGATTCTGCCCCGCCTGCAAGAACTGTCAGTGCGACCGGGCTGCCAAGACCGAGGAAGCCTGCACCGGCTGCTACATGCTCTTCCAACGCCACCTGCTCGTCGACGGCCTCTGCGAAAGCTGCCGCTAACTCGATCGCCTCCTGCTCCGACTACTTCATGAGGGGCTGACCGTCAGTCCCAGAGATGGAGCCGGAAATGGCGAAGAACACGGGACGCGGCCACCGCGTCGGAGCGGTCAAGGGCCGCAGCGAGTTCCAGGTCGGTAAGACCTGGTTCAAGCGTGACACGTCGACGGGCCGCATCATGAACGGCAGCCCCAACCAGCACAAGGGCGTCCGCAACGAGAAGTGATCGAAGCGGAGCCGGTTTCGTGTCGGCTTCGCTCGTCACCGCTTCATCTCACCCTCATCAAGAGAGCAGGAATCATGGCAGATCGACGAGTAACCCATTCCCGCAAGAACCGCGACGGTGACATCACCGCCATCGGCACGCCCGGCCAGTCCTGGTCGCCGCGTGCGAAGGCGGACGCCGTCAGCGACATCGAGCTCCGCCTCCACACGTACTACGTGCAGTGGCCTGAGAAGCGCACGGAGATCCGCGTCGTGAACGGCACGACCGGCAAGTACCTCCGCACCGATCGCGACAACACGACCCGCAACAACCTGGACGACCCCCCGGACCTGTGACTGCGACGCCGAACAGGCGAAGGACCGCCCCGCCTGTGCGGGCGGTCCTTCACTTGTTGGGTGGCCGGGCGGCGAACGTTACGCTGTCTTCACTTTCGTCGGCGCACGCAGGACGACACCAGCTTTCCAGATGGTCATTCGCATCGTCTCCTGATTTACGTTGAGTCGTTTGGCGACTTGCGAGAGAGACAGCCCCGCCTCGTAGAGGTAGGGGCCACGCAAGTCGACGTAGAAGACGCAACGCGCTACCTACCCCGTCCGCGGTTGAATTGTCCTCGTGACTGAATCTGCGCCCACACCCCAGCCCGACGGCCTCGACGTGTACGTCATCACCTACGACGAGGAGGGGCACGAGCAGCGACTCCTCCCATCGGAAGTGACGGACACTGTCGTGGAACGGTCGAGGGATTTCGGTATCAACAAGGGGTCCTGGACGATCGACCGCATTAAGCACGGCCCGTTGATCGCCGCAGAGTCGCAGCTCCGGCTCGTGAACGTCGGTAGCCTTGCGCGAGCTATCGCCGGCAACTATTACGGCACCGCGCTCATCGTAGATCGGACACCTCCTCCGATCGACGAGGACGTCTACGACATCGACCGTCGCTACGACGTGGACGTCGTGGACGACGTAGTGGTGGCCGTCGTCACCCAGCGGCATCCGGCTCAACCTGACGAGACGGAGGCGGAGATCGCGGCCAGGCTGGCGCGTATCGCCGCCGCGTACGGGTGCCGGATTGTCGGAGTGAGCTTCGCCCTTCCTGGGGGCGGGACCCCGGAGGAGATGTTGTCCCATTGGCCCGAAGGCGAAGAGTGGTCCGAACGTTTCCGCGCGGAGACCATCGAAACTCTGGCTGGCATGGCGCACGACGTCAAGGTTTCCATCGCTACCGACGACAACGTCACCATGGCGACGTTGATGGACGGCGCCGCGGCAATGGCTGACTATCTCGGCGCAACACAGACCGGCCCCCTCGACGCCGCCGGGGTGCTCAATCTGCTGCGGGGCGGCCACTTCAACCTGCTCATCGGCGAGGCAGAGTCCGGCTACCTCGAGGTCAAGACCCAGATGTACCCCATCTCGGCGCCTGGTGACACGGGCAAGAAGGCGAAGGTCGAGCTTGCGCAGGACGTTGCCAGATTTGCCAACGGAGACGTCGATGCCGTCCTCGTCATTGGCTACAAGGAGGCACCTGGCGGGGCCAACACGATCGGGAGTCTCACCCCGGTCGCAGATTCCATTCTGAACACCGCGCAGATTCACGAGCTGCTGGACGCCCGTATCGTTCCACCCGTCGATGGGTTAATCATCGAGAAGTTCGTGGTGACCGCGACCGACAGCGTGCTCGCGATCTATGTTCCGAAACAACCGAGCGAGATGCAGCCCTACCTGGTTCACGGCGCAATCGCGGAAGGCAAAGTGGAAGGTGCGTTCTTTAGCATCGTGCGGCGCCGCGGCGAAGGATCGATCACGACTTCTGCTCAGCAGATCCACGCGTACATCGTTGCGGGGAAGCGGTACCTCCGTGGGAACGACTAATCGGCGCGCAGTCCGATGAACTCGGGAGCTGCCGTTCGCGTGCCCAAACACCCAAGCAACGGTGTCTGACGAGTGCTCTACCGTCTACCACTGAGAGAGTGGAGCGTCAGTGGCAAACAATGGCATTCCGTCAGGGCGGGTGATATCCGCGGATGAGGCAGCCTTCAGAAGCATGGCCTCGACGATTGCCGGTCTGCGTCCGGGGGAGACGCTGCTCGACTTCGCCGCCCGGGGGCCGGACGTCATTCGAGAGACCTCGCTGCGGTACGCGCGGCCGTCGAACAGTCCGATGCATTCGATGTCATCGAGCTGATGCGACTCCGAGAGACTCCGCTTATGCTCGACGGGTACCGCGAGAGCCTCGCAGATCATGGGCCCGCGGCAGAACCAAGCAAGAAGCTCCTCTGGGTGGCTAGACGATCCCAGGGCGGCCCTGCGGGACACCTGCGAGGGATGCGTCTGGCTGTTGGCTGGAGCGCTGCAAGGCTTCGCAGACCGCCAATGTGACGCTGTCACCGCCACGTACCTTTGGTTGTGTGAGCGGGGCAAGCTGCGGCTTTGAGGTTGTCGACTCGAGCCCGGTATGCCCACCAAGCGCCGGGACCTGCTCGGGACCTGATGCATGCAATTCATGCAAGTCATGACGTGAAACGGCGCCGTCTGAGGGGTAGAGATGCCCGGAAAATCAAGGAATCGGGTCGAAGCGTCTACCTGGGGGTCAAGGGGTCGCAGGTTCAAATCCTGTCAGCCCGACAAAAGACGAGAGGCTCGATCCGTGAGGATCGGGCCTCTCGTCGTCTCCTGAACGACGTGGTCGCTCGCGGTGCTGTCCTCGTGCGACCCGTCGGAGGCGGCGTCCCGTCTCTGAGAGGACGATCGCCGGCGTCGACCGAGATGTGGACCTGTGCGGTCGTTTCGCCGCCGCTTAGGGGCGCGCTGCGTCAACACAAGAGGAGGGCGCGGCCGGAGCCGCACCCTCCCGGGACGCCGCGTCCTGGTCGTCGTCACGCCTTCCGGTCGAGCGTTGCTCTCGGGTGGAGGCCTTCCTGGCCGAACACACGGTGGGCGAAGCGTCGGGCGATCTCCTCATAGAGCGCGGTGTCGGGGTGCAGGGAGTCGGGAAGAGGGTGACGGTCCACATCTGCCGGGCCGTAGAGCGTGAGCCCGTCCAGGTAGGAGATGTTCTCGCCCGCTTGGCGACGGACCTCGACGACATGCTCGATGTGCCGGCGGGATTCGGCGAGAGCCAGCGCACCCCTGCCGATGTCGGCGGGGTCGCCCGCGGTGAAGCAGCGGATGCCTCCGTCATCGAAGAACTCCACGTCGCTGGGTCCCGGGATCTCGTCGCTGCCAGGCCACAGGATCGATGAGCACAGCACGATCGGGGTGTTCGGATGACCGGCCCGGATCCGATCGATGAAGCCGTGCAGCGCAGGGGCGAAGGTGCGCTGATCCATCGATCGTGCGCCCACGATGTTGACGCCCACCTTCAGCGAGATGACGTCTGCGGGCGCGGCGGCGATCGCGTCCGCGACGAACGGGTCGAGCATGCACTGGCCGCCGAAGCCCAGGTTGATGACGTCGAGGTCGGTGAGCTCCGCAGCGAAGACCGGCCAGACGCTCGTGGGCAGATCGGCCTCCGCGCAATGACTGATCGAGCTTCCGTGATGCAGCCAGACCGGGCGATCACTCGGGGGAGCGGGCAGCACGGGGGCATCCCCGACGATGTCGACGAGGTCGACGGTCATGCCTTGGGGGAGGAACACCGTCACGACCTTCGGCCCAGCGGGAAGGGGCGCGAGCTCGACGGTCGAGGTCTCGCTGTGTGCGATCACGATGGCTTCGTCGGCAGCAGGCGAGATGTGCATCGTCTGCGTATCGGGCGCCCGAGCGACCGCCACCGTCGTCCCCTCGACCTGTGCGACGAAGACGTCGCCCGGACGTTCGGCCTCGCCGATCCGGATCCGCGTGCAGCGGACGCCGAGCGTCAACCGTGTGGCTTCCGTATGGACCCGCAGCCGCACTCCGCTCGCGTTCGACGCCATGGCGCGCAGGATCTCCCCGGCCGGAGGGAAGTGGCTCCACTGGCTCACAGGTATCCGCACCGGGCGGACGCCGTCCGCGGTTTCGATGAGATCGAGGTGGCCCTCCACACGCACGGTCCCGCTCGGAAGCGAGACGGTCGTTCCATGGTCTGTGCTGGTCATTCCGTCTCCGTCCGGTGGGTGTTCGCCTCGATGAACTCCGTCGTCCGCGAGAGCACGAGCTCCCGCTGGGGCACCTGTGCCCAGCCGTGGTCCGCTCCGTCCACGACGATCAGATCGGCCCGGTCGCCGTAGATCTCGAGGTAGCGCTCGGCGTACGCGACGGGGACGAAGTCCTCCGTGCCGTGGAGCAGGCGCACCGGCCCGGTGTAACCGGAGGCGCGACCGTAGACATCGAAGGACACCGCATCGTCGCGCATCGCCGGGCCCAGTCGCATGCCGAGGAAGTCGAAGTATCCGTCGGTGTCGAGCGCGTCGAGCGACCGGCCCTGCAGTGTGCCGCCGCGGATCTCGTCCGCGAACACTGCCGCCGTGGACCACATCGTCAGGGAACGCAACGGCAGTTCGGTCTCTGCGGCCAGGACCGAGGCGATCACCGCGCCGAGGCTCATTCCGACGAGATGGAGGTTGTCGGAATCGACCGTGTCGAGGCCGGCGATCGTTGCCAGGGCCTGGTGCGCGTGGCGGACGTCCAGCGACACGGAGGTGTCGTAGAACTCGCCGTCGCTCTCGCCGTGGCCTGCGCGGTCATAGGCGATGGAAGCGACTCCGACGGCTGCGAGGCGCCTCGCGAGCGCGACGAACGCCGACGAGAACTCCATGTGCGATGCCCCGAAGCCGTGAAAGAGGATCGCGGTGGGGAACGGGCCAGGACCCGCCGGTAGATACTGCGCTCCGCGGAGGGTGATCCCGTCGACCTGGGTCTGGAACGGGGCGATCGTCGTCATGCGGACTCCTTCTGGACGTGCTGGTGCCGGCGGGTCATGCTGTCGTCGCCTCTGTCCTGACCGCCGACGTGACGAGCTCCGACTCGAGGTCGAACTCGTTGCGCGTGTTCCTTCGGAACCCGAGCCACCCGATGAGGAACCCGGCTCCTGCGAGCACCGACACCCCGATGTACAGCATGCTCGGGTTGAGCAGGACGAGCGTCGGCGTCACGACATTGAGTGCGGCGGTGGCGAACCGGGAGACCGCGTAGATCGTGCCCTGCGCGGTCGCGCGGAGCATCGTCGGGAACGACTCCTGCGTCCAGACCTTCATGATCGTCTCGAAGCAGAACGCTCCGAAGAACACGGTCGCGACGGTGGCGATGATGATCGACGGGAGGGTGAAGTTCAGGATGACCGGAAGCAGGTTCGCGGCGACCACACCGATCGCCCCGATCACGTAGTAGGACATCCGCAGCCTGGTGTCCACCACGGCCATGAACCACAGCGCGCCGACGACGGCGGCGGGCATGGCGAGGATCGTCCAGGAGTTGTACTCGGCGATCGAGGAGTGGGAGACGTTGACGGCGACGAAGGTGCCGAAGCTGCCGGCCACGCTCGTCGCCATCGCGGCGAGCGTGTAGTAGCCGACCAGCGTCAGGAACGGGCGGCGGTAGGCCGCGCGCCCGAAGTCGCGGAGACGTCCGCGCTCGGCGCGCACCGTGTGGATGCCCGCGCGGCGCTCGTCCCGTGCGACGAGCCATGCCGTCGACTCGGGGATGGTGAGCCGCAGCCCCAGCACGACGAGGGCGATCGCCGCGAAGACGCCGAAGACGATCAGTCCGCCGCGAGGCCCGGCTGCGCCGAAATTGATCGCGAGGAGCACCGCCAGAAGGATCCCGAATCCGCCGAGCAGGTTGGAGAAGACCAGGATCTTGCCGCGATTGCGATCCTGAGCCGCTTCCGCGATCGTCGCGAGGGCGACGGGCAGGTCGGCGCCCACGCCGATCCCGATCAGGGCGATGCCGATCACGAGCATCGGCAGACCGAGGCCGAGCAACGGTGCGGCGGCGCCGAGCACGATGACGGCCATCGTCAGCAGGAAGACCGTGCGCCGCCCCCAGCGGTCGCCGAGCCGGCCGCCGAGGAGGGAGCCGATCGCGACGCCTGCCGTCAGGATGCCGGTGAGCAGGCCCACGTCGTTCGGCGTGAGTCCCGGCTGTCCGGCAGCGGGCGCCTGGAAGAGGACCAGAGCGATCGGGATCCCCGTCGTCACGCCGGTGTCGACGAATGTGGCCATGCCGCAGACGAATCCGACCCACCATGCGCTCAGGGAGCCTCTGTCGGATCTTGATGTGAACATGCGATTACTCCTTCGTAGCCGGGCGGCGGTCTCGCTCCTCGCAGATCCGCGTCACGTCATAGTGCTATACGGGTATAGCACCTGTCAATTCTTGATCAAGCGCGGGGCGTGAGGAGGTCAGCCGAGCGGAGCAGGAGCCGAGACGGATGCCCCCCGGACAAGGGGCATCGGCACGCGGACAGGAAGAGAGGGCCGAGCATCCTGCAGCAGCATCTCAGCCGCGATCCTGCCGAGTTCCTCATAGGGCAGCGCCACAGATGTCAACCGGGGGAGCACTGCCTGGGTCAACGGGCTGCCATCGAAGCCGATGACCGAGACGTGGTGCGGAACCCGCAGCCCTGCATCCGAGAGCGCGTGATAGGCGCCGACGGCGAGGGCGTCATTGGCGCAGATCAGCGCGGTCGGGACTCTGCCGGCGCTGAGGGTGCGCGTGACGGCCGCACGTCCGTTCTCGACGTCCCAATCGGTCTCGATCGGCATCGTGCCGGCGAGGGCGGTCCCGGCCTTGCGGAGTCTCGTCTCTATTCCGTCCAGCCGCTCGGTGAGGGCGAGCGGGCTCCAGCCGTTCCACACGGCGGCTCCGGTGAAGCCTGGGGGAAAAGATCCGACGAACCAGATCGCGTCGCGATGGCCGGCGTCGAGAAGTACGGATGCCGCCGTCTCACCCGCAGCGCGCTCGTCCGGGATCACCGCGGCGACGTCGGAGGATACGCAGTTCAGCAACACGAGCGGCGCGTTCCGGGTGAGCGGGGGAAGGTCGACGTGCCGGGTGAACATCGATGCGTACAGGAACCCGTCGACGTCCCGGTCCAGGAGGTTCTGCAGGAGTTTGGCCTCGACCTCCGGGTCGCCCTGCGTGTCGACGGTGTAGAGCAGGGTGTTCGCGGCGCGCAGAGTCTGCAGCGCCCCGCGCACCATCGCATTCGCGAACGATGTCGTGCCGATGAAATCCGAGATGAGAGCGACCGTGCCGGACTTCCCGGTGCGGAGTGTCTTCGCCGTGGTGTTGGGGCTGTAGCCGAGCTCTTCGGCCGCGAGCCTGACGCGCGCCGACGTCTCCTCGGAGATGCGCAGATCCGTCCGGCCGTTGAGGGCGAAGGAGGCCGCCGATCTCGACACGCCGGCGCGGCGGGCCACCTCGGTCAGCGTGACGCGCCGCGTACCGCCCTGGCCGTGACCGCTTGAGACCATGTGCCCCTCCTCGTCTCTTCAGGATAGGGCTGAGCCGAGTGAGGAGCGGTCGTCGCCCCTTCCGCCGTCCCCGCCGCGGTGGGACCATGGATCATGGCGACGGATGCCGGCGATGGCGCTGCCGACGCGGCACTGGCGCGCCGGCTGCAGATCCTCGCGACCGAGCACTGGGGGCTTCTCGCCGCGCGCAGCACGGCGCAGAGCGAAGTGCTCACCCGGATCACGATCTACCTGACGCTCGTCTCCGCGGGACTGGTCACGATCGGACTCCTCGGCCAGGCGTCGCACTTCGCGGACTGGTTCCCTGCGGCCGCTCTCGTGATCCTCGGCTTCCTCGCCACCGTCGGGCTGCTGACGCTGATGCGGGTGCTCGTGGTCTCGGAGGAGGACTTCATGTACGTCACAGCGATGAACCGGATCCGTGCCGGCTACGCGGACGTGGATCCGGCGGCCGCCGCCTACTTCCTCGCATCGACGCACGACGACGAGCTCGGCATGCGGGTGACCTACTCGTTCTTCCGGCATCGCAGCGGAATCGAGCAGATCCTGGGCTCATCGTTGATGCTGAGCGTGCTCGTGAACGCGACCGTGACCGGGATGTTCGTCGGGGGCGTGTGCACGACGCTCGGCGCACCCACGGCTGTCGCGGTCGTGGCCGGCGTGCTGATCGGGCTCTGCGTGGTGGCGCTGGCCGTCTGGTACGCCGGCTTCCGCTACGTCTCGGCCTGGCGCCAGTACGCCCCGCTCAGCCCGAGCGAGGCGCCGCCTCCGCACTGGGGTCCAGGGATCCCGGACCGCCTGCCCGGCGGGTACCCGCGAGGTGCGGCATCCCCACAGCGGGAATGAGCCTCGCCGGCCACGGACGGACGGCGTCAATCCGGTGTTCCGCGTGGGCGCAACGGGCATAGTGTTCTCGCATGACCGACGTCGCACTGATCACGGGAACCTCTTCCGGCATGGGGCTGCATGCCGCGATCGAACTCGCGCGCAGGGGGTTGCATGTGGTGGCGACGATGCGCGATGTGGGCCGCGCCGGGGAGCTGCAGGATGCGGCGGCGGCCGCCGGCGTCGACGTCGAGGTGCGCGCGCTCGATGTTGTGGACCATGCCGCCGCCGCACGGCTCGTCGCCGAGGTCGAGGCCGAACACGGCGGGATCCACGTGCTGGTGAACAACGCCGGCCGGGGCAGCGTCGCCACCGCCGAGCAGTTGAGCATGCAGCAGGTGCAGGACCAGCTCGACGTCAACTATCTGGCCCCGGTGAACCTCACCAAGCTGGTGCTGCCGGGCATGCGCGAGCGCGGCAGCGGGCGCATCCTCACCGTCACGAGCGTGGGCGGCACCGTCGGGCAGCCGTTCGCCGACGCGTACTGCGGCGCGAAGTTCGCGGTCGAGGGGTTCATGCAGTCCCTCGCCGTGGTCGCCGAGCGCTTCGGCGTCCGCGTCAGTGTCATCGAGCCCGCGGCCGTCGCCAGCTCTTTTGTCGCGAACGTCGTCCGGCCCGACGAAGGCGGACCCTACGCATCTCTTCTCGCGGCCTACGTCGCGCGCTCTTCGGGCGCGTTCGCGAATGCGCAGACCGCAGAATCGGCCGGTGCCGTGATCGCCGCGGCCGTGATGTCGGACGAGTATCGCTTCCGCTGGCAGAGCTCGGAGGGGGCGACCGCGTTCGTCGGCGTCTCGCTCGCCGACCTCGACGGCGAACGTGTGCTGGGCTTCACCCGCCCCTGGATCGCGGCCGGCTGACCCGCTGGGTTGACCCGCCGAGCTGACCCGCTGGGACGGTTCGGCCTGCCGCGGCTTTATTGGTCGCGCGGCGGTGCGGGCGAGCCTCACTGGCGCAGGACTCGATAGGGTGGCGCGGTGATGAGCGCTCAGGGTCAGGGTGACGCGGTGCGGATCGCGAATCCCGCGGGCCCGCCGTGGCGCGAGCCCGGCATGCCCGCACTTCTGGCGATGACGACGTTCGCCTTCGCGGGATTCGCGGTGATGCTGCCGGTGGCGCCCCTGCACATGGTCGCGCTCGGAGGTGACGAGTTCCTCGCAGGACTCGTCAACGCGGTGCTCATGGCGGCCACGATCCTCACCCAGCTCGTTGTGGAGCGGATGCGGTCGTGGATCGGGTGGCGGATCAGTCTCGCGCTCGCGTGTCTGCTGCTCGGACTGCCGGCGCTCGGCGAGATCGTCGCGACGACGCCGGGGCAGGTCCTGGCCCTCGCCGCCGTGCGCGGGATCGGGTTCGGCATCGTCACGGTGAGCGGATCCTCCGCGGTCGGCACACTGTTCCCGCCCGAGCGACGCGGACGCGCGATCGGCGCCTACGGGCTCGCGGTCGCCGGCGCCCAGCTCGTGCTCACCCCGGTCGCACCGTGGATCGCGGACGAGGCGGGCCTGCCGGTCGCCTTGGCCGTCGCGGCGCTGCCGCTCGTCGGGATCCCGTTCGCGATCGCCGCCGGCGCCGCGATCGCGAAGCATGCACGGGCTGTGGCAACGGCCGACATCCAGGACGCAGAACGACCGAGCCCGGCGCCGCACGAGAGCCGGAGCGAGGACCGTCGGGCACTGGTGCGGCTCGTACCGCCCATCCTCGCGTTGACCGCCGTCACCTGTGCGGGCGGGGCGATCACCACGTTCACGCCGCAGTTCGTGCCCGATGCGGTGCTCACCGTCGTTTCCCTGTTCCTCTACACCGCGGCCGCGACGTTCGCGCGCTGGTTCGTCGGGGGTCTCGCCGACCGGTACGGCGCAGATCGCTTCATCCTTCCGGGACTCGCGATCGCGGCGCTGGGGCTCGCCGCCATCGCGGCTGCGATCTCCGGCATCGTCGGGCTCGCCGGCCCGATCCTGCTCATCGTCGGCGCGGTCCTCGTGGGCACGTCGTTCGGCATCATGCAGAACGTGACCCTGGTTCGGGCGTTCGAGCTCGCCGGAGAGCATGCGAGAGGGGTCGCCAGCACCGCGTGGAACGTCGCGTTCGACGCCGGCACCGGCGTCGGCGCACTCGCGATCGGCGCTCTGGCCGCTGGAGCCTCGTTCACGCTCTCCTTCGTCGTGTTGACCGCCGTGTGCGTGGTGGCCGGATTCGCTGTGCTGCTCGCAGGCCGGCGCCCGGCGAGGGACGCGGTCGGCGCGAGCGACTGAACCGCGGACGCGAACTCACAGCAGCTGCATAGCTTCGCGGGACCAAAACCGCCGCGATCGTGGTTCTTCCTTATGACGCCGCAGCCAGCGGCGCCAGAGGAGGAGCATCACGATGAATCCCACCGACTACCGCAGGACCGATGAGGCGCTGAACGCGCTCACCGCTCACCAGTACGCGGTGACGCAGGAGGGCGGCACCGAGCCGCCGTTCCGCAACGCCTACTGGAACAACCATGATCCGGGCATCTACGTCGACGTCGTCTCGGGACAGCCGCTGTTCTCGTCGACGGACAAGTTCGACAGTGGGACGGGCTGGCCGAGCTTCACTCGGCCGATCGATGCGGACGCCGTCACCACCAAGACCGACCGCACCTTCGGCATGGTGCGCACCGAGGCGATCTCGGCCGGAGCCGGCAGCCACCTCGGCCACGTGTTCGATGACGGCCCGCGCGATGCGGGCGGGCTGAGATACTGCATGAACTCGGCATCTCTCCGGTTCATCCCCGCCGCCGAGCTCGAGGAGCAGGGCTACGGCGCGTACCGTGGACTGTTCGAGACCACCCCGCAGACCCCAGAGGAGAACGCATCATGACCAGCGGACCCGCCGATACCGGATCCATCGCCCGCGTCCCGGGCGCCGAGACCGCCGTGCTCGCCGGCGGCTGCTTCTGGGGCATGGAGGATCTCATCCGCCGCCAGCCCGGAGTGCTCAGCACGCGCGTCGGCTACACCGGCGGCAGCAACGAGCACGCCACCTACCGCAACCACCCGGGGCATGCCGAGGCGGTGGAGATCGTCTTCGACCCGTCGAAGACCACGTACCGCGACATCCTCGCGTTCTTCTTCCAGATCCACGATCCGTCGACCCTGAACCGCCAGGGCAACGACATCGGCACGAGCTACCGATCGGCGATCTTCCCGCTCAGCCCTGAGCAGGAGCGGGTCGCCCGTGACACGATCGCCGACGTCGACGCCTCCGGCCTGTGGCCGGCCAAGGCCGTGACGACGATCGAGCCCGAGGGCCCGTTCTGGGAGGCCGAGCCCGAGCACCAGGACTACCTGGTGCGGTACCCCGACGGCTACACGTGCCACTTCCCGCGCGCCGGCTGGGTGCTGCCGCGTCGGGACGAGGCCGTCGCGCAGTAAGCGCCACCCCACTCTTCGGGCCCGTCGGATCGCTCCGGCGGGCCCGAAGTCGTCTGAGCGACTGCGGCCGTGGCGAGGATCCGGTCTGTCCGAAGGATCCGGTCCGGTTCAGCCGGAACGACCGTCGCGTTCGGCCCGGGCGCGAAGGAGCTGATCCTGCCAGTCCGCGGGGACGCGCTCGGCCGGGCCCGGTGCGGATTGGTCCTCGGGGTGGCTCCGCGGCGGGGCGAGTTCCGGACCGTCGACCATCTGCGACGTGCGATAGTCCCAGAACCAGTCCTCGCCGGGCTCGTAGCTCTGGATGAAGCGGTGGCCGGTCCCGGTCGCATGCGCGGTGGCGTGCTGGCCGAGGGAGTCATCGCAGCAGCCCACGTGCCCGCACTGCACGCAACGACGCAGGTGGAACCACCACCCTCCGTCCCGCTCGCATTCCACGCAGCCTGGGCCTGATGGCGGCCGCCGTGTGTCGATTCCCTGGATCATGTCCCACCTCCGGGTGCGGATCAGCGGATGAGGTTGCCTTCGGCGTCGCGCGGGCGCACCGGGTGCTCGCTGAGGATGGAGAGCCGATTGAACATGTTGATGGTCAGCGCGACCCATTCCGCGGCCGCGAAGACGTCATCGCCCAGCAGCCCGCGGGCGGCGGCGAGATCGGCCTCCGCCTCCTCGCCGAGCGGCATCCGGGTCGCAGCCTCGGCGATCGCCAGCATGGCCTTCTCCCGCTCGGTGAAGAGGTCGGATTCGCGCCAGGCGGGCAGCACATCGAGCTTCTGCTGGGTGATGCCGGCGCCGCGCGCCTCTCGTGCGTGCAGGTCGAGGCAGAACGCGCACGCGTTGATCTGCGACGCGCGCACCTTGATGAACTCGGCCTCGGCGGTGCTGAGCCCGTGCGCTGCCGTCGCTCTCGCGACGG
Organism: Microbacterium sp. 22303; assembly: GCF_052045265.1. Classification (NCBI taxonomy): domain Bacteria; kingdom Bacillati; phylum Actinomycetota; class Actinomycetes; order Micrococcales; family Microbacteriaceae; genus Microbacterium; species Microbacterium sp. 22303. Next base: position 15,267 of record NZ_JBQEOQ010000001.1, read on the forward strand.
CGTCCGAGTACTCGGACGCGGCCTTCCACGCATCGGGGATCGCCTTGTCCAGGTAGGGGCGCATGCTGTTCCTCTCGGGCGTTCTGTTCGACGAGTTCACCGTATCGTGCAGCGCGACCTCTGCCCCACGGCGCCGGCGACGCCGCCGGTGCCCCGGCTACTCGTAGCGCAGCGACTCGACGGGATCCTGGCGAGCAGCCCGTGCCGCGGGGAGCGTGCCGGCGAGGAAAGCGATCACCATCACCAGCAGGATCACCGACACGATGGATCTCGCGTCGAACGCCACGAGCTGCAGTCCGGACAGATCCGACAGGAGCGTGCGCCCCAGGATCCGGCTCACAACGCTGCCGACCAGCATCCCGCCGAGGACGCCCAGCGCGCTGCCGAGGAAGCCGATGAACGTCGCCTCCAGGCTGAAGAGCCCGAACACGCGACCCGAACCCATGCCCATCGCCTTCATCAGGCCGATCTCGCGGGTCCGTTCCTGCACCGACATGTAGAGGGTGTTGATGATGCCGAAGCTCGCGGCGAGCAGCGCGATGATCGCGAAGGCGTTCAGGACCAGCACGATCCCGTCGATCACCGCCTTGAAAGTGCCGAGCTGTTGCGCGACCGTCGTCGAACTGAAGCCGGCTGTTGTGAGACGCTGCTGCAGTGCAGTCACCTGCGCGGGGGAGGACGAGGGTGCGAACCAGGCCCTGGCCTGTGTGTAACGGTTCTGCTGATCCGCGTGCACGCCCGTCTGCTGGGCGTCGTAGAGCGCGCCGGTCAGCGCATCGTTCGGCAGCATGCTCGCGGCGCCCCCGGTCAGGCTGAACGTCGATTCGGAGACGCCGGAGACCGTCGCCTCGATCATGTGCTGCGTGCGAGTCGCATCCGTCACCGCGAGCGTCACGGTCTTGCCGACGGCATCTGCGGCGCTCGAGAAGCCGAGCGGAGTGACGAAATCGGTGGGCAGCGCGAGCTGCAGATCACCGGTCGAATCGCTCGGCGCGGAGCCCGCGGCGAGCTTCACGGTCTGTCCTGCGACGAGACCGCCGGCGCTGATCACGTACTTCTTGCCGTCACCGAACTGCACGTAGTCGACCGAGACCGCGCGGACCGGCTTCACCGCGGTCACGCCCTTCACGCTCGCGAGTGCGTCCAGGTCACTCTGCGTCAGCACGGCGACGGTGCTGACGCCACCCCTCCCGCCACCCGTCGTCGCCGTGTTCGGGTCGTACTCCCTCGGGGCCGTGCTGCCGGGTGCGGTGCCGGCGTCGACCTTCTTGGTGACCGTCAGCACATCGCTCGCACCGAAGCCGGAGACGGTGTCGTCGATGTACTTGTTGATGCCGGTGCCGAGGCCGTTGGTGATGGTCAGAGTGAACGCGCCCACGAAGATCGCGAGGATCGTGAGCGTGGTGCGCGTCTTCGAGCGGAAGGTGCTCGAGATCGCGGTGCCGATGAGGTCGAGCGTCTTCATGCCGCCGTCTCCTCGATCAGCCCGTCCTTGATGTGCACGCGCCGGTCGCACCTCGCGGCGAGGTCCTCGTCGTGGGTGACGATCACCAGCGTGATCCCGTGGTCTCGGTTCAGGGCGAACAGGATGTCCTCGACGACAGCTCCGGTCACCGAGTCGAGGTTGCCCGTGGGCTCGTCGGCGAAGATGATGCGCGGGTCGTTCACCAGCGCACGGGCGATGACGGTGCGCTGCTTCTGACCGCCGGAGAGGTTCACCGCCTTGTTCCTGGCCTTGTCGGCGAGATCGAGCTGCGCCAGCGCGGCCATGCCGCGGCGCTTCCGCTCGCCCGCACCGATGCCGGCGATCTTCAGCGGCAGCACGACGTTCTCGAGAACGCTCTGATTCGGGGTCAGGAAGAACTGCTGGAAGACGAACCCGAAGGTCTTGTTGCGGATCCGGTTCAGCGCCGCCCCCTTCAACATCGCCGTGTCCTGGCCGCTCAGCGCTATGGCCCCCGAACTCGGTTCATCCATCAGCGCCATCAGGTGCATGAGCGTCGACTTGCCGGATCCGCTCTTGCCGATGATCGCGATGCTCTCGCCAGCCGCGATGTCCAGGCTCACCCCCTTCAGCGCGTCGAAACGACCGCTTCCTCGGCCGTAGGACTTGTGCACGTCGCGCACGGAGAGCACCGGCGCCGATGGTGCGGGGATCGTGGGGGCAGGACTCGTCATTCGCGCTCCAGGACTCGGTGGCGGATCCGCCGCGTTCAGCCTCGCTGATCGCCGGGGACCTCGCATCGTCTCACGGGATGAAGTGCGCGTACTCCGCACGCGGTATGCCGATGCTGCTGAGGCGGGGTCAGGCGTCCAGGAGCTTCTCCGACTGGTCCACGACGCCCAGCGCCGCCGCCTGGGCGGCATCCGGATCCTGGTTGCGGATCGCGTGGAACAGCGCCTCGTGTCGGTCGGCGCTCGTCGCCACGATCGCCATGGATCCTGGCGCGTTCGCGGTGACCGCGTTGAGCAACGAGGAGTCGAAGCTGACATATATCCCGGCGAGCAGCTCGTTGTGCGCGGCCATGGCGATGGCGAGATGGAACGCGACATCGTGCTGGATGAACACGTCCTGGTCGTCTCGGCGGGCAGCCGCATTCCTTGCGATGAGTTCGGTCTCGATGACCGTCAGATCGGCGGCGGTCCGGTTCTGCGCCGCCTCCCGGGCCGCGAGCACGTCGAGAGCACGGCGCACGCGCATGACCTCCAGGGCGTCGGCGTCGCGGAGGGTGCGACGCAGCGCCACCTCCGTGGGATCGCGTGCGATGACATAGGTGCCGTCGCCCTGTCGGCTCTCGAGGAGGCCGAGCTGCGCAAGAGCGCGCACGCCCTCGCGGACGGAGGGGCGACTGACGCCGAACTGGGCGACGAGCTCGGCCTCGCTGGGGATGCGCTGGCCGATTCCCCAGGTGCCGGCAGCGATCTCGGTCTGGAGGCGCTCGACGACGGTGTCGACCAGTGAACGGCGTTGGATCGGTTCCACGGTTCCATTGTGGGCCATGTTGGCCGTATGGTTGTCAGACGTCAGATAACCTGATGAATATCCACACGATGACCCCCGATCATCCGAGCCGGCGAAGACGCCGGACGAGGAGCAGGAGCACGATGGCAGCTGGTCCCGAGCGCAGTCCGCTCGTCGCGGCGGGTCTGGTCGACGCGCACATCCATCCGGACAAGACATCCTGGGGCGACCGGTGGATGACACGACGGCCGGCCGCGACGCTCGACGAGCTGATCCGCAACAACATCCTCGCCCTCTCGGAGTACGGCAAGAGCGTCGAGGACCGCGCCCACGCGCTGATGTCCCACGCGCTGCGCAACGGCACCCTGGCGATGCGCGCCCACGTCGATGTGGGCACCGCCGTAGGCCTCGCCCACGTCGAGGGGGTACGAGCGGCGGCCGAGCGGATCGGTCCGGATCTCACCGTGCAGATCGTCTGCTTCCCGCAGTTCGGCCTGCTCACCGATCCGGGCGCGCTCGACCTCATGGCGGCGTCGCTGGATGCGGGAGCGGACATCGTCGGCGGCATCGATCCGCTCGGCCGCGACGGCGATGTCGCCGGCCACCTCGACGCCGTGTTCGGACTCTCCGCCCGGTCCGGGCGCGACCTCGACATCCACCTGCACGACGGGGGAGAGGAGGGTCTGGCGCAGATCCGCGAGATCGCCGCCCGCACCCGCGCCACGAGCATGCAGGGCCGCGTCACGGTCAGCCATGCCTTCGCGCTGTGCGACGACACGCTCCCCTCGCTACGCGCCACGCTGGACGATGTCGCCGATGCCCGCCTCTGGATCACCACCTGCGCGCTGGGACCGGATCCCGTGCCCGACCTCGACCTGTTCGAATCCCATGGCGTGCAGCTCGCCGCGGGGTCGGACGGTGTGCGAGACAGCTGGAGCCCGTACGGCACCGGGAGCATGGTGGACCGCGCTCATCTGCTCGGCTACCGGACCGGAGCCATCACCGACGCCGATCTCGAGCGGTGCTACCGGATCGCCTCGACAGAGGGCGGTCGGATGCTCGGCATCCCGGACCTGGCCCTCGACACGGACGCCACGAGCGCCACCCGTCTCGAGTTCGACGCCCCCACCATCGCCCAGCTCGTGGTCGACCGACCTGCACCTCTCCGTGTCATCCGGCACGGCCGGGTGCTCTGACGCATCCCCCTCCATCCGCAACACCTCACCCGCAACCCGAAAACACAGGAGTTTCTCGTGGTCCTTCGCAAGACAGCACTCGGCGCCGCCGCCGTCGTGGCGGTCGCCGCTCTGGCTCTGGCCGGCTGCACCGGCACCCCCAAGGGGCAGACGTCCGGCCCGTCCGAGCTCTCGCTCGATCTCACCAAGCTCGCCACAACCACGCCCGCCGGCACCGAACCGGTGGACCAGCTGAAGTGGAATCTCCCGTACGAACCCTCGTCGATCGATCCGATCTTCACCTGGAACTATGCGGAGAACACCGTCACCGCGAACCTCTGCGAGAGCCTGATGCGGATCAAGCCGGACCTGTCCATCGAGCCGGGCCTGGCCAGCAAGGTCGAGACTCCTGACGACACCACGCTGGTGTACACGATCCGCGATGGCGTGACGTTCTGGGATGGCAACCCGCTGACGGCGGAGGACGTGGCCTACTCGCTGCAGCGCCAGATCGGCCCCGACACCAAGAGCTACTGGTCCGACTACTTCCACAACGTCGCATCGGCGACCGTCACCGGTCCGCTCCAGGTCACCGTCAAGCTCTCCAAGCCCGACGTGCTCTTCGCCCAGGCGATGAGCTCCGCCGCCGGCGCCATCGTGGAGAAGGCCGTTGTCGAAGCCGACGGACAGGCGTTCGGCACGCCGAAGGGCAACCTGCAGTGCACCGGCCCGTTCAAGGTCGGCGCTTGGAACTCCGGCAAGAGCCTGACGCTGGAGCGCAACGACGCGTATTGGGACTCCTCGGTGAAGCCGAAGGTGAAGGAGATCTCCTTCAGCTTCATCGCCGACGAGTCCACCGCCATCAACGCCCTGCGCACCGGCGATGTGGACGGCCAGTTCTTCTACCTGCCGCCGGCCGGTCTGTCTCAGCTGCAGAAGAGCGACAAGGTGACCACCACGTTCGGCAAGTCCTTCGTGTTCTGGACGCTCGCGGCGATCAACAAGGACGGCGCGATGGGGGACGAGAAGATCCGTCAGGCACTGTCGCTCGCGATCGACCGCAGCGCACTCACGAAGGTCGTCTTCCAGGGCGCGGGCATCCCGGCGCCGACGATCGCCGGCCCCGACATGTGGGGCTACGGCAAGGACGAGTTCTCCGCCGCGTACAAGAAGTTCGACGTGAAGCCTGATCTGGAGAAGGCGAAGAAGCTGGTCGAGGAGGCCGGCTCGCCGAAGACGCCGATCGTCCTCGCGGTGCAGGGCAGCTCGGCCGTGCACGAGCAGACCGCCAGTGTCATCCAGGCCGCGGGACAGGCGATCGGTCTGAACGTGCAGACGAAGGTGATCCCGGTCGAGCAGTTCGGCAACCTCTACTTCGACCCCACCGCGCGCAAGGGCCTGGACGGCTTCTTCACGACCAACTACGGCGATTTCGCGGATCCGCTCGGGGTGTACAGCTTCTTCGAGTCGACCAACTCCCACGACTACATCCAGTGGAACGGCGCCGACGAGCAGATCGCCAAGGCTCTGCAGACCACGGACGACGCCGAGCGGGCCAAGCTGGTCGTGGACATCCAGGAGAAGGTCACCCAGGGTCTGCCCTGGATCCCGCTCGCGTATGAGCCGACCACGATGATCCAGAACAAGCGGATCTCCGGCGCCGTGCCGTCCTTCGCCTACCTGTACTCACCGTGGGCGGTCGCGATCGGCGGGACGAAGTAGTCCCATGTCCTTCGCGTCCTTCCTGCTGAGGCGCATCGGGGGGCTGCTCCTGGTACTCCTGGTGACCTCGTTCCTCGTGTTCGGGTTGCTGTACCTGGCCCCGGGCAGCCCCCTCGCCTTCATCCTCGGTCCGCGCGGCGGCAGCGCCGCACAGATCGCCGCCGTCACGGCGCAGTACCACCTGAACGACCCCTTCGTCGTGCGCTACATCGCCTGGCTGGGCGATGTGCTGCACGGCGATCTGGGCCGCTCGATCGTGTACCGCCAGCCCGTGTCGGATCTGCTGGCCTCGCGTGCGGGGACGACGACGGCGCTCGTCGCCCTCGCCGCGGTCATCATCGCGGTCGTGGGCATCCTGGCCGGCACCGTCGCCGCCCTGCGCGGCGGGTGGGTGGACCAGGTCGTCTCGACCCTGTCCGCCATCGGCCTGTCCACGCCCGTGTTCGTGGTCGGCGTTGCGCTGATCAGCCTGTTCGCGGTCGGCCTCGGCTGGTTCCCCACCTTCGGTGTGGGATCCGGCGGGTTCGACACGCTCTGGCACCTGTTCCTGCCTGCCATCGCACTGAGCGTGGCCAGCGCTGCCTACCTGGCCCGCATCACGCGGGCCGCGGTCAACGAGGAGAGCGGACGTGAGCACGTGCAGACCGCAACTGTCCGGGGGCTCTCGCAGGGACTGATCGTGCGCCGCCACGTGCTGCGCAACGCGCTGATCCCGATCACGACCGTGCTCGGCCTCACGATCGCGACGCTCATCGCGGGCGCCGTGGTGGTGGAGAACGTGTTCGCCCTGGACGGCCTGGGATCGCTGCTGGTCAAGGCGATCCTGCAGCGCGACTTCGCCGTGGTGCAGGCGGTCGTGCTGGTGCTGGTCGTGGCCTTCGTCGTCGTCAACGCGATCGTGGACGTGCTGTACACGTTCATCGATCCGCGCATCACCCTGGGGAGCAAGCGATGAGCGCCGGAACGACGACCGCCATCGCGGTGGCGAAGGATGCCTCGGTGCGTCGGGGGGACAGCCTGCTGCGTCGCGTGTGGGATCGCCTCGGCGTGATCGGCTCGATCGCGGTGGTGCTGCTCACGGTCATCGTGCTCGCCGCCGTGTTCGCCCCCTGGGTCGCGCCGGCGGATCCGAACGCGCCCGACCTGCTCGCCGCGCTCGCGGGCCCGAGCGCCGGTCATCTGCTCGGCGCCGACGCCCTCGGCCGCGACATCCTGTCCCGGCTGATGTTCGGCGCGCAGGTGACCCTCGCTGGCCCCGGACTCGTGATCCTGCTCTCCACGATCGTCGGCACGGTGCTGGCGCTCGTGGCGGCGTGGTGCGGCGGTCGTGTCGATGCGGTGATCGTGTGGGTGCTGGACATCCTGTTCGCGGTGCCGGGGATCGTGTTCGGTCTCATCGCCGTCGCGATCTGGGGGCCGAGCCTGTTCACGGTCGTGTGCGGCCTCGCCATCGCCTACGTGCCGTACGCGGCCCGCGTGGTGCGCGGCGCCGCGCTGCGCGAGCGCAACCTGCCCTACGTGTCTGCCGCCTGGCTGCAGGGCCACTCGGGGTTCGGGATCACCACGACCCAGATCCTGCGCAACGTGCAGCCGATCGTGATCGCCCAGGCGGTCTCGTCGCTCGGCTTCGCGGTGATCGATCTCGCCGCCGTGTCCTTCCTCGGGCTCGGTGTGCAGCCGCCCACCGCCGACCTCGGCCTGATGGTCAAGAGCGGGTTCGATTCGACGCTGCGAGGGTACCCCGGCGAGGCGATCGCCGCGGGCGCCCTCATCGTCCTCATCGTCTGGTGCGTCACCGTCATCGGCGACCGCCTCGTCACCAACGCAAGGGGCATGTGATGACACAACCGCTTCTCCGGCTCGAGGACGTCACGGCCACCCTGCGCCTGCGTCGCAGCGAACAGACGCTGCTCAACGGCGTCTCGTTCGAGATCGGCGAGGGCGAGGCCCTGGGCCTGGTCGGCGAGTCAGGATCCGGCAAGTCGCTCACCACGCGGGCGATCACGCGCATGCTGGACCCGGCATTCCGGGTGTCCGGGACGATCGAGTTCGCGGGTGCCTCCGTGCTGGGCATGTCCGCCGCCGCTCTCCGCCGCTATCGGCAGACCGACGTCGGGATGATCTTCCAGGATCCGCGCGCACATGTGAACCCGGTCCACACGGTGGGGGACTTCCTCACCGAGGTGCTCGTGCGGGACAGGGGCGTGGATCGAAGAGATGCCGAGCGTCGTGCCGTGGCGCTGCTCGACGAGGTCGGCGTGCGCAATGCCGAAGCGCGCCTGCGGCAGTATCCGCACGAGCTCTCCGGCGGCCTGCTGCAGCGCGTGATGATCGCGAGCGTGCTACTGGCCGAGCCGCGGCTCATCCTCGCGGATGAGCCGACGACGGCGCTGGATGTCACGGCCCAGTCGGATGTGATGGCCATCCTGGATGAGCAGCGCAAGGCGCGCGGGCTCGCTCTGCTGTTCATCACGCACGATCTGGAGCTCGCGGCGGCCTGCTGCGATCGGCTGGCGGTGATGTACGCCGGTGAGATCGTGGAGCAGGGGCCGCACGTGTACGAGGATCCGCAGCATCCGTACACGATCGAGCTGCTGGGCGCGCGTCCGAGCATCGACGAGCGGGTCGCGCGGCTTCCCGTCCTCACCTACAACCGAGAGATCCACGAGCAGCGGAAGGCCTTCGCATGAGCGCCGGCGCAGAACCGATCATCGTCGCGAAGAACCTCCGCAAGGTCTTCCCGGCCCCGCGCGGTGGGAGGGGTGAGCCGATCGTCGCTGTCGACGACGTCTCGTTCGAGCTGCGGCCCGACGAGTGCCTCGCGATCGTGGGCGAGTCCGGCTCGGGCAAGACCACCGTGGCCAGGATGCTCGTGGGGCTGGAGTCCGTCACCGGCGGCGAGCTCGCCGTGCGCGGCGAGTCGCGCGCCAAGGGCGTGCGTCACCTCGCCGACCGGAGACGCTGGGCGCGCGAGGTGCAGTACGTGTTCCAGGATCCGTATTCGTCGCTCAACGGCCGGCAGCGGATCGTCGACATCATCTCCTCCTCGGTGGCCTTGCACGGGACGGCGAAGACCGGGACGCCGCGCGTCGCCGCGCAGACGATCCTGGAGAGCGTCGGACTCGGGGAGCGGTTCTGGGCGAAGTTCCCGCACCAGCTCTCCGGCGGGCAGCGCCAGCGCGTCGCGATCGCGCGAGCGCTCGCCGCGGATCCCGGCGTGATCGTGCTCGATGAGGCGGTCGCGGCGCTGGACGTGTCGATCCAGGCGCAGATCCTGAACCTGCTCGCCGACATCAAGGCCGAGCGCAGGATCAGCTATCTGTTCATCTCACACGATCTCGCCGTGGTCAACCAGATCTCGGATCGCATGATCGTGATGGAGCAGGGCGTCGTGGTCGACCAGGGCGTCACCGCCGAGATCCTCGCCGATCCGGTGCAGCGGTACACCCGGGCCCTGCGCGCCGCGGTGCCCCGCCCGGGCTGGAAGCCTGTGCGCCGGGAGCGGCTCGCGTCGTGAGCGCCATCCCGAACCGGCGGCCGTGAGCCGCCGGTTCGGGGACGATCGCGGTCGACGTAGGATCCGAACATGCCCGCCTACTTCGAGCGCGTCGATGCGTCCGCCTTTCTCCCGACCGCTGCCGTCGAAGGCGCGTGGAGCACCGAGGAGCAGCACATCGCGCCGTCGCTGGGCCTCATCGCGCATGCGATCGAACGGGAACACGCTGAGCGTCGGGGCGGCGATCTGCAGCTTGGACGGATCTCGTACGACATCCTCGGCACGATCCCGATCGAGCGCGTCGACCTCGACGTCCGGATCCTGCGTCCCGGCCGTACGATCGAGCTCGTGGAAGCGGTGCTGAGCCACGACGGGCGCGCCGCAGTCATCGCGCGAGCCTGGTTCATGCAGGCGGCAGACACCCGCGCGTTCGTCGGCAGTGCGCTGCCCGCGATGCCGGACCGCAACGAGCTCGACCCGTGGGAGATGGGCGATCACTGGCAGGGAGGGGCCGTGCGCAGCGTGGACTTCCATCGTGGACAGCGGCAGCCGGGGCACGCGTGGGCCTGGCTGAGGCCGCAGGTCCCGTTGCTGCAGGGCGAGCCGGTCGGGCCGATCTCGCGGCTGCTGGGCATGGTCGATTTCGCCAACGGACTCACGCTGCGCCTGGCGCCGACGGAGGTTGCGTTCCCGAACGTCGATCTCACCTGCCATCTCTTCGCTGCGCCCGAGGGCGACTGGATCGGCTTCGACACGACGGTCTCGATCGGCCCGACCGGGCTGGGTCTGACCGAGACCGTGCTGCACGATGAGCGAGGCCCGGTCGGGACGGTGCAGCAGATCCTGACCGTGCGCCCGATGCGCGGCTGACCAGCCACGGGGCTGCGCGTGATCAGGCGGGCGTCACGGGCTGGCGAAGGATCGTGCGGCGCTTCTCGGGAGCCACCCGGCGGGCGTCGCTCAGGTAGACCTCGTGATGCAGGCCCGCCAAGCGCAGGCCCTGCTCCGGGATCACCTCGTCATGCATCCGTGCGAGGAGCGGCGCCTCGTCATCGAAGGATCCGATGTGCAGAGTCTGCAGGCAGAGGCCTTCCGACAACGGGAGTATTCGCAGGTCGTCGAGCCGCACCGGTGCCTTCTTCGTGCGGACATCAGCGATCACAGCCTCCACGAGAGCGTCCTCGATCCATTCGGGGATGAGGATCAGCATCGTCCAGTCCCAGCGCGACTTGTCGCGGGCCGTCGTGAATGCGTCCATCTCGTCCGCCCACCACAGCCCCTCCAGCGGCGGGACGACGTAATCCTGGTCGAGCTCGCGCTTGCTGGCGAACTTGAGCGCGTACGCGACCGGATACAGCGCCTCGAGCGCCTCGGCATAGGCGGGAGCCGTGTTCGGATCCCCATGGCCGTCGATCGCGAGATAGCGGTTCGGCGGCAGATCGATGAGGCGGAACTCGCCGACGCGCGCGCGATAGCCGTCCAGGCGTTTGGTGAGATCGACCTTGGTCCCGGTTGCCATGGGGTGATTTCAGCATGAAGCGCGGACATCGCGATGACGGAGTGAGACGGGATCGCATCCGGCGCCCGAGAACAGGCATACCGTTGAGGGTGGGCGCGAACGCTGTGCCCACGGCAACGACAGAGAGAAGCACGATGAGCACCCCCGGTCTGGAAGAGGACGTCACCGAGAAGTTCAAGGGAGCGTTCCGGCATCACCCCGCCGGGGTCGCGCTGGTGACGGGAATCGCCCCGGACGGTCCCGTGGGCCTCACGCTGTCGAGCGTCGCCTCGGTGAGCGCCGACCCCGCCGTTCTCGTCTTCTCCGTCACACGTGCGACCGGAAGCGCGGGCGGGATCCTCTCCGCGCCCAGCGTGCTCGTGCACTTCCTCGTCGCCGGGCAGGAGCCCATCGCCGACGCGTTCGCCCGCTCGGGCCAGCCGCGCTTCACTCCGGAGCAGGGATTCAGGACGCTGCCCACGGGCGAGCCGTTTCTGCCATCGGCCAGGGTCGCGGTGCGCGGAACGATTCGTGAGACGCACCCGGTCGGGCCCTCGGCGCTGGTGCTGCTCGACGTGCTCGACGTCGTCGAGGGCACCTTCGGTGCACCGCTGCTCTATGTCGACCGGCACTACGACAGTCTCGTCTCGGCGAGCGCGCAGGCGCCGGCACCGCAAGGCTGAGGGCGTCCGGTCGGCGCGGAGACGCTTGCCCCTGCGGCCGTTCTGAACGAAGGTGGAGCCATGGCCGTGACCCTGATCCTCCCGCTGTCCGCGCCGCTCGCCGTCGGGCGCATCGTGGCGGTGGATGAGGAGTCCCGTGCTGTGCGGATCCGCGACCTGACCAGCGGTGTCGCCTACCGCGTGCCCGGTTCCGTCCTGCCCGAGCTCGGGGCGCTGCCCTGGCGCGGCCGGGTGGAGGCGTGCACGGTGCTGGCGACGGAGGAGGGCGTGGTCACGGAGCTCGTGCTCGATGCGGTCCCCGGCGGTGCGGTCGATCTCCGCGGATCCGCGATCGCGCTCGAAGGCGCCTCGCAGGCGGCCGCGGCCGCGAAGGCCCAGGCGGCCGTCTGGGGCGGCACCGACCGCCCGCCGCAGGAGGAGACGCCCCGCTTCTGGTGAGTGCGGGCACTCCGCCGCCGTCCCGTTCGGGAGCTCCGGGGCTGGATACTCGCTCATTGGAAGTCCCGGGAGTGGTGCGTCACACCCACCGCGAGCTGTTCGAACGCGTCGGCCAGCAGGTTGGTGACGCCCTCGGGGGAACGTTCCAGGACGCCGCGCACGATCAGCGCCGGTGACTCCCGGGCGATCCGGCGGTAGCGCAACCACACACCCTGGGTGCAGATGACGTTCACCAGGCCGTGCTCGTCCTCGAGGTTGAGGAAGGTCACGCCGCCCGCCGTGGACGGGCGCTGCCGGTGGGTCACGAGGCCCGCCGTCTCGACCCGCCGGCCGTTCTCGTGCGTGCGCAGCGCGGAGGAGGTCAGCACGCCGCGCGCGTCGAGCTGCGGGCGGAAGTGCGCGAGCGGGTGGTCATCGGTGGACACCCCGGTCGCCCAGAGGTCGGCGGTGAGGATCTCGTAGCTGGTCTGATCGCCGAACAGGGGCGGCTGCACGGCGACCACCGTGTCGGGCAGATACCGGGCGCGATCCTCCGCCGCGGAGCCGGCCAGCCAGATCGCCTCCCTGCGCTGCAGCCCGAGGGAGTCGAAGGCCCCGGCGGTGGCGAGGGCCTCCACCTGGGAGGCGGTGAGGTCGGTGCGGCGCACGAGATCGTTCAGGTCCCGGTACGGACCGCGGGACACGCGAGCGGCAACGATCCGCTCTGCCGTCTTCTCGCCGATCCCGGTGACGCCGGCAAGCCCCAGACGCACGGCGAAGCGGCCGTCCCTGCGGTGCGCCAGGGTCTCGTCGGGGGCCTTCGGGTCGAACGGCGCGGCCTTCACTCCGGGAGGCCGTGCGGGGAGCTGATGCGTGCAGGCATCCAGGCCGGTGAGCCCGGTCGCCGCCGGATCCACCGTCTCCAGGGTCTCCGTCGCACCGGACAGCCCGATGTCGGGGCGGCGCACCTCGACCCCGTGCCGCCGGGCGTCGCCGGTGAGGGTCGCTGCGGAGTAGAACCCCATGGGCTGAGAGCGCAGCAGGCCCGCGAGGAACGCGGCGGGGTAGTGCAGCTTGAGCCAGGAGCTGGCGTACACGAGCAGCGCGAACGAGAGCGAGTGCGATTCTGCGAAGCCGAAATCGGAGAACGCCTGGATCTGCGCGTAGATGCGGTCCGAGGTCTCCTCGTCCAGTCCGTGCCGGCGCATGCCCGTATACAGGCTCTCCCTGATGCTGTCGATCTTCTCCAGGCCCCGCTTGGATCCCATCGCGCGGCGCAGGGTGTCGGCCTCGTCGGCGGTGCAGTCGCCGAGCGTGGTCGCCATCTGGATGAGCTGCTCCTGGAACACCGGGATGCCGAGCGTGCGACTCAGCACCGGCTCCAGCTTCGGATGCGCATAGGTGACGGTCTCCTGGCCGAGCTTGCGACGAACGAACGGGTGCACCGCCCCGCCCTGGATGGGGCCGGGGCGGATGAGCGCGATCTGGATCGCGAGCTCGTAGAACTCCCGCGGCTGCAATCGGGGGAGCAACCCCATCTGCGCGCGGGACTCGACCTGGAACACCCCGATCGTGTCGGCGCGGCAGAGCATGTCGTAGACCGCCGGCTCCTCCTTCGGCAGGGAGTCCAGCGTCCACTCCTCGCCGGTGGCGTCGCGGACCAGGTCGAAGCAGTGCCGCAGCGCGGAGAGCATCCCGAGCCCGAGCAGGTCGAACTTCACCAGGCCCATCCAGGCCGCCGCGTCCTTGTCCCATTGGATGACGGTGCGCTTCTCCATGCGGGCGTGCTCGACGGGAACGACCTCGCCGACCGGGCGCCGGGTGAGCACCATGCCGCCGGAGTGGATCCCCAGGTGCCGGGGTGCGCGCAGCAGCTCATCGGCATAGGCGACCACTTGCTCGGGGATGTCGTGGTCGGGGACGGGGCTCAGATCCAGCCCCCAGCGCTCCACCTGGCGCGACCAGGCGTCCTGCTGCCCCGGGGAATGCCCCAACGCCCTGGCCATGTCGCGCACCGCGTTCTTCGGGCGGTACTGGATCACGTTCGCGACCTGCGCCGCGTTCTCCCGGCCGTACTCCTCGTACACCCACTGGATGATCTCCTCGCGCCGCCCCGAGTCGAAGTCGACGTCGATGTCGGGCTCCTCGGTGCGGGTCGTGGCGAGGAAGCGCTCGAAGGGCAGCCCGTACAGGATCGGATCCACGGCGGTGATGCCGAGCAGATAGCAGACCACGCTCGCCGCGGCCGATCCGCGGCCCTGGCAGAGGATCCCGCGGCGCTTCGCCTCGGCCACGATCCTGTGCACGATGAGGAAGTAGCCGGGGAAGTCCTTCTCCTCGATCACGTTCAGTTCTCGTTCGATGCGGCTCCGTCCCTCGGCGGTGAGCTCTTTCGGGGTGCCCGCGGGATAGGCCGATGGCGCCGCCGCCCACACCAGCGCCCGCAGATGGCTCATCGGGGTCTCGCCCGGGGGAACGCTCATCGTGGGCAGCGCAGGCTTGGCGCGGCGCAGCGGGAAGGCACAGGCCTCGGCGATCTCGAGGCCCGCTGCGATCGCCCCGGGATAGCGGGCGAAGCGCGCCGTCATCTCCGCCCCCGAACGCAGGTGCGCGGTGCCATGCGCGGGCAGCCAGCCCTCGAGCTCCCGCATGCTGCGGGTGGCGCGCACGGCGGCGATCGCCTCGGCGAGCTGGGCGCGTTCCGGCGCGGCGTAGTGCACATTGTTCGTCGCGACCATGGGCAGGCCGTACCGGAGCGCGAGGGCGGCGAGGGCATCGTTGCGCCGGCTGTCGAGCGGATCGCCGTGATCGATGAGCTCGACGGCGACCCGGTCCGTGCCGAACAGATCGACGAGGGTGAGCAGGGCCCGCTCCGCACCCTCCGGCCCCTCCCGCTCCAGGGCGCTGCGGACGCCGCCCTTGCGGCAGCCGGTGAGGATCGTCCAATGCCCCTCGGCGCGGTTCGCCAGCGACTCGATCTCGTAGAACGGCCGCCCCTTCTCGCCCCCGCGCAGCTGCGCCTCGGTGATCGCGGCGGAGAGGCGGTGGTAGCCCTCCTCGCCACGGGCCAGTACGAGCAGGTGCTCGCCGAGCGGATCCGGGAGGCCTCGGCGCTCCGGGGGAGGTCGCAGACCTGCGCTCCCGCGTGGTCCGGGCGCGCCGCGACCGTGCGCGTCGGGGCCGGGGAGCGACAGCTCCGCACCGAACACGGTCTGCAACGGCGGTCCGGGAGGCTCGGCGTCCTCCGGGGCCTCCGTTCTCGCGTTCTTCTCCGCTTGCGCCAGGGATTCGGCGGCCTCGGCGAAGCTCGCGGCGCCGTAGAAACCGTCGTGGTCGGTGATCGCGAGGGCCGTGAGGCCGAGCCGCTGCGCCTCGGCGATGAGGTCCTCGGGGGAGGAGGCGCCGTCGAGGAAGGAGTACGAGGAGTGCGCGTGCAGCTCGGCGTAGGGGACGGCGTTCTTCGGACGCTCGATCCCGTTCAGTCGGATGGGCGGGCGCTTGTGCATGCGGGAGGGTGCGTCGATCGCGATCTGCTGATGCAGTCGCCCGTCGCCGTCCGTGGCTTCGCCGTCGCGGGCTCCGTCGCGGGGGGCTCTGCCGCTGAGGGTGCGCTCCAGCGCGGCCCACGACATGTCGGGGTTGTGGAAGCCCATCAGTGATACCTTCCTTCGGCCCACCACTGGTCGCCCTGATGAAGCACCAGCCAGGCCCGCTCCTGTTCGTCGACGAGCTGCAGGCGCTCGCCGCGGAACGAGCCCGCCGGATCCCCGCGCCGATCCCGCACCGGCCAGGGCCCCGCCCAGGAGAGCACTGCGCACGCGTCGATGGCCGCCGGCTCGGCGGTGAGCAGCCCGCGACCGTCGATGTCGACCGCGCTGCCATCGGCGGTGGTCACCGCGATCGGCCGCGGGGGGACGAACACCTCGGCAGGCAGCGGATCCGGCAGCTGCCCGGGCCAGGGCTGGTCTGCGGGCCGGGACGGCACCACTCGCTCGCCCCAGGGCGTCAGCTGCTGCCGGTCGGCGACGAGGCGCCCGCCGGCCACGACGGCGGTGACCACGCCCTCATGCCCGAGCAGGGTCTGCACCCGGGAGACCGCGTGGTGCAGCCGCTCGTCGGTGCCGGATCCGAACAGGCCCGGCTGATGGTGCGCGGCGTCGTCGACGGCGACGGGGGCGATGCGCACCCGCACGATGCCGCGGAACCGGTGCGCCTCGTCATCGTCGCCGGTGGCGGTGGTCTCGGCTGCCAGCGACTCCAGCTGCCAGCGCACCCGGTCGACCAGGTCGGAGGCCTCGAAGCAGGTGGGGTGCAGCCAGGTGCGCGACGTCACCTGCTCGTCGTCGTCCGTGAGGTCGATGCGCACCTCGGTGCACACCAGCGAGGCCCTCGCGAGGGCGAGGATGACGGCGTCGGCACTCTGCCGGACGGCGAACGCGATCTGATCGGACTGTCCCAGGGGCGACTCGAACTCGACCTCCGACACGAGCTCCGGATCCGGCGGGCGCGGTACGACGGGGCGGGAGTCCGCGCCTGCCGCCAGGGCGTGCAGACGCGCTCCGTGCTCGCCGAAGCGGGCGCGCAGCCGTTCCGCACCGAGGGCGGTGAGTTCGCCGAGGGTGCGCACGCCGAGGCGGAGCAGCAGCGCGGTCACCTCCGGATCCTGCAGGGCCTGCACGGGCAGCGGGGCGAGGAAGGCGGCGGAGGCGCCTGCATCGACCACGAGCACCGGATCCGCGCCGCGCGCCGCGAGCTCGGCGGTGAACGGCCCGTCCGCGATCCCGATCCGCACCTCGGGGTGCCCCGCCTCGGCGAGCCGTGCGTGCAGGGCATGCGCCGCCTCTCCCTCCCCGCCGTGGAAGCGCGCGACACCGCGGGCCCGGAGCAGCGCGAGCCCCGGCCGGAGCAGCTGCGCCCCGGGGGCCTGCTCCTCGATCAGGCGCAGGACGGGCAGGAACGCCCGTTCGTCCCTGGCCGGATCCGCGGGCAGGATGCGCAGGCTCGGCAGCAGTCCCTGGGCCTCCCTGCGGCGCTGCCCGAGCCGCACGCCCTGCGCGCGTGCCGCCGCGCTGCAGGCGATCACCCTGTTCGCATGCAGGATCGCCGCGGGCTCACCCGCCTCGGCGCCCAGGGCCGCGCGCAGCGGCCAGTCCGGGAACCACAGCACGATCACCCGGACCGGCTCCCGTGGCGCGCTGCTCATCCCGCCACCGCCAGGAGCGCGGGTGCGTCGGCGAGCGGACGCGGGGCGACGTGCATGGACGGGAGCGGGATGAGGCGGGGCGCCGTGGGCGCGACGGCCTCGACCCTGCCGTGCATCCCCGGCAGGCGCACCCGCACGCTCTGCGGCGCAGGGGAGCGCCGGGTGCGCGCGGTGACCGTCACCTCGCACTCCTCCAGGGCGCCCCAGCCGGATCCGAGCCCTCGCCAGTGCGGATCGTGCACACGGAGGGAACCCTCGCTCTGCGGCCAGGCGAGGGGGGCGCCGGCGGCCCCGGAGACGACCAGCAGCGTGCAGCCGCGATCGCGGAGGCGTGCGCTCAGCCGGCTCAGCTCCGCATCCCGCACCGCGGAGGAGGGGCGGATCGCGATGAGCGGGATCACCTCGCTCAGTGCTGAGACGACGGAGAGCCAGCGCGGCCCAGGGGCGGGGACGAGGAGGAGGCGGTCCAGATCCACGCCATGCCCGGCCAGTGCCTCCACGCCCAGAGTGGGCATGCCGACGGCCGCGCACCA
Organism: Microbacterium sp. 22303; assembly: GCF_052045265.1. Lineage (NCBI taxonomy): Bacteria > Bacillati > Actinomycetota > Actinomycetes > Micrococcales > Microbacteriaceae > Microbacterium > Microbacterium sp. 22303. The sequence goes on from NZ_JBQEOQ010000001.1 coordinate 32,956, forward strand.
CGCGCCGGTGCGCGAGGCACCGGCGAGCAGCGCCCCGATGAGCCCAGGGGAGGGAGAGAGTGCATACGTCGTGCCGACCTGCAGGCCTCCTTCGGGGAGGATCGGCTCGAGGGGAGGGGGCACCGGGATCAGCGGCAGGTCGCTCCGGCGGCGCTGCATGCGGGTGATCTCGCGGCGCAGTCTCAGCACATCCTCGGCGCGGGTGTCGGCGTCGGGGGCGATCATGGAAGCGAGCGTCATCCCCATGACTCCATTCTCGAAGATCTCTTCTAATACTGCAACAGCAGAGACGACGATAACTCGTACATCCGACATGGATGCCGAGAGCGGGAGAGGGGTCGGGACGGATCCGTCCGCAGTGAGGCAGACGGCGATCCGCGTCGTCAGACGACGGGGTGAGCGTCCTGGCGCACGTCCTCGTGCAGATGCGCGATGCGCAGCGAGCCGTCCGGCCGGCGCTGCAGCACGGCGGTGTTGCGGGAAAGCTCGGGGGAGACTGCGACACCGCGGGTGTCTGCGCCGTCCACCCGCAGCCACCAGGTCGCGATGACGACGTCGCCGACCTCACGCACGGAGAGATCCTCGATCGTCAGCGCCGTCTCCGTCCACGTCGATGACGATGCATCGGCCGGCGCGGAGACGCGCTTCCGACGAAGGACGGCGAGTTCCTCGAGCCCCGTCACCAGGGGTTCGGAGGCGGAGTCGAAGATCGTCACATCCTCCGCCAGCACGGCGTCGATCGCCGCGGAGTCGCCGCGCAGATAGTCGTCGTACATCCCCGTCAGCAGGCGATGCACATCGGCGTACGACAGGGAACGGGCGATCGGATCCATCGCGGCGAGGCTATCAGTTTGCGCAGCACAGCCCGCCTGTCAAGCCGTTGACCCTCGCTCAGCGCGAAGGTAGACAGGAGGCTTCGACGACACGATGCCGAGGAGAGATCCCATGCGAGTGACAGCGGCGATGCAGTCCCTGATCCGGACGATCGGGAAGACCAAGGGACTCGATCCCGCGGCGGAGAAACTGAGCGGCTGGGTCGACGCGGCCACCCGCTCCACGCCTGTGAAGAACGCGCTCTCCGGATCCTGGCTGGGCCATCAGGTCCATCCGATGCTCACGGATCTGCCGATCGGAGCATGGGGTGCGGCCACGGTGCTCGATCTCACCGGGGCGGACCCGGCGGCGTCCCGCCGCCTCGTCGGCCTCGGCATCCTCGCCTCCGCGCCGACGGCGGCGGCGGGCGCCTCCGACTGGTCGGCCCTGCACGGCCCCGCGAAACGGGTCGGGCTGATCCATGCCGCCGCGAACGCGACGGCCTCCGTGCTGCAGATCACGTCCTGGCTCGTGCGCCGGCGCGGCCACCACGGCGCGGGTGCGGCGCTCAGCCTGTTCGGGCTCGGCCTCACCCTGGGATCGTCGTACCTGGGCGGGCATCTCTCCTTCGTCCGCGGCGCCGGTGTGAACCATACGGCGTTCCAAGGCTCGGTGCGGCGCTGGACCGACGTGGGCGCCGACGCCGATCTCGCCGAGGGCGCCCGGTCACGGGTGCTGGTGGGCGGCGTTCCGGTGCTGCTCATCCGTGTGAACAGCGATCTGCACGCGATCTCCGCCGTCTGCAGTCACGAGGGCGGCCCACTCGACGAGGGCAAGCTCGGGGCGGACGGCTGCATCACCTGCCCGTGGCACGGCAGCAGGTTCCGCATCGAAGACGGCTCGGTGCAGCGAGGCCCCGCGAGCGTGCCGCAGCCGCGCTGGGAGGCGAAGGTCGAGGACGGGCGGATCCTGCTCCGCTCTGCCTGACCGGAGTCGCGCCGACGTTCTGGGCGGAGTTGTCCACAGCCCGCTCACGGGCATCGCGCCGATCTTCTACCGTCGGGGTGTGGATCCCACCGCTGTCGTCGTCGTGCTGGCGCATCTCGTGCTGCTCGGGATCGGGGTCTGGCTGATCGCCATCGACATCGCGACGCACCGGCTCCCCGACCGGATCGTGCTGCCGACGCTCGCGGGCGCCCTCCTGCTCGCGCTCGCCGGAGCGGTGTTCGCGGACGCGGGCGCGCGACTGCTCGGCGCGCTGTGGGGGATGCTGATCCTCGGCGGCTTCTATGCGCTGCTGCGGATGCTGAGCCGTGAGGGCATGGGCGGCGGAGACGTGAAACTCGCCGCACTCATCGGGGTGGTCCTGGGCTGGCACGGGTGGCAGGCGCTCCTCATCGGCGCGACGGCGGCCTTCGTGCTGGGCGCCGTGCACGCGCTCGGGCTCATCGTGCTCCGCCGGGCGACCGGCTCGACGCACATCGCGTTCGGGCCGTGGATGATCGTGGGCGGAGCACTCGGTGTGGCCGTGGCATGAGAACCTCTCGCGACCCCCGCGTGAACAACGCCGCACGAGGATCGCATCCGACGGGTGGCCGGGGATTAGGGTGAGCACATGGCACTCGCACGGCTTCACGGCGGCCCGCTGGACGGGCAGATCATCCCTCTCGGATCGGCGGACGACGAGATCGCCGTCCCCTACAGCGAGACGCTGCTCGTCTACAACCGGCGCGGCGAGCCGACGCACACCGGCGAGCACGACGGCCCGACCGAGTACCAGTACTGGTACCAGGGATCCCAGGACGACCTCAATCCCTCGGATGTCTGAGCCGTCCCGCACCGTCGAGGTCGAGCGCAAGTACGACGTCGACGACAGCACTCCGCTGCCGTCGTGGGATGCGGTCCCCGGTGTGGACATGGTGACGGAGGGCGAAGCCCGCGCTCTGGACGCCCGCTACTTCGACACGGCCGCGGGCGACCTCGCCCGCGCCGGCGTCGCCCTGCGGCGGCGCACCGGAGGGCCGGACGAGGGATGGCATGTGAAGGGTCCCCGCAGCGGCGACGGCCGCGTCGAGCTCGGCTGGCCGCTCGGCGAGGGGGACGAGATGCCGTCCGCGGTCGCGGAGATCATCGCCCAGTGGACGACGCATCCCATCCTCCCGCTCGCACGTATCGAGAACGCCCGCACCGCCTACCTGCTCATCGGTCGCGGCGGCGTGGTGGCCGAGTTCGTGGACGATCGCGTCCGCGGCACCGACCTGCGTCGGGGCGGTCAGCGGGAATGGCGCGAGTGGGAGATGGAGCTGGGCCCCGCGGCTCCGGCAGACGAAGAAGGCCGGCTGGCTTTCTTCCGGGCCGTGGAGCAGGCGGTCATCGCCGCTGGCGGCCGGAAGTCGCCCTCCGGATCCAAGCTCGGTCGCGCCCTCGGGTTCTGAGCGGAAGCGTGGCAGTTCTCCGGATCCGCTGAGACCTTCGTCCCCCGATCCGGGCGGTGTCGCAGAGTCCGAGCGGGATCCGCAAGACCCTTCCCGCGACGCGGACAGCATGCTTGAGTGGCACCATGAGCAGCCCCGCGGTGCTGAGGTCCCTGCAGACGGTCGTCCCGGACACGGTCCTTCATCAGAGCGAGGTGCGCGACGTCTTCGCCGCGCAACCGGGCCTGAGTCGGCTGGCCCGCCGCATCGTCACCGCCTCGTTCGACGGATCCGGCATCGACACCCGCCGCACCGTGCTCGGCGAGCTCACGCTGGCCGAGACGGACGCGGATCCGGTCTTCTTCGACCGCACCACCGGCGACCTGCTCTCGCCGGGCACCGGAACCCGCAACGACGTCTACGTCCGCGAAGCGACGCGGTTGTTCGTCGCTGCCGCCCGCGCCGCCCTCGACGCCGACCCCGAGATCGCCGCCGCCGACATCACGCACGTGGTCACAGTCTCCTGCACGGGCTTCCATGCCCCGGGCCCGGAGTACGAGATCGTGCGAGCGCTGGGTCTTCCGGAATCGGTGCAGCGCTACCACCTCGGCTTCATGGGCTGCTACGCCTCGATGCCGGCGCTGCGGGTGGCGAGCCAGTTCTGCGCCGCGGATCCGGACGCCGTGGTGCTGGTGGTCAGCGTCGAGCTGTGCACCCTGCACCTGCGTTCCTCGGAGAACCCGGACCTGATCGTCGCCTCCTCCCTGTTCGCCGACGGGGCGGCGGCCGGCATCGTCACGGCACGTCCGTCCGCCGCCGCCGGGCTGCGCCTGGACCGGTTCCACACCGCGATCGCCCCGCAGGGGGAGAAGGACATGGCGTGGACCATCGGGGACCACGGCTTCGAGATGATCCTCTCCACCGCGGTGCCGCAGATCATCGGAGAGACGATCATCGATGCGCTGCGTCCGCTGTACGCGGGGGAGCTGGAAGCGTCGTTCCAGGACGGCAGGATCGGCGAGGAGGTGCGGCACTGGGCCATCCATCCGGGCGGACGCAGCATCCTCGACCGTGTCCAGGACCGCCTCGCTCTCAGCGACGTGCAGCTGCACCCCGCCAGGGAGACGCTGCGGACGCACGGCAACATGTCCAGTGCGACGATCCTGTTCGTGCTGCGGCGGATCCTGGAGGAGGAGGGGGCGCATCACGGCGAACGCGTCTCGGCGATGGCTTTCGGGCCCGGCCTGACCGCGGAGAGCGCGCTGATGACGGTCGTCGGCGCCGAGGGCGATGGGCGCTGACCTGTCCGCACGCGCCGTCGGCCTGCGCGAGCTGATGGACGACCCGCGGGCGGATCCGCAGACACTGGAACGCACCTACCGGCGCTTCGGCGCGGTGAACGCCGTGGTGTCCCGCGTCGGTGCGCTGTATCGGCGCGACATCCGGCCGCGGGCCAGGGCAGGGCGGGTGCGGATCCTGGACGTCGGCGCGGGAGGCGGGGACCTCTGCCGCGCGCTCGCGGCGCGGCTCGCCCGAGACCGGCTCGCCGCCGAGATCATCGCGTTGGATGCCGATGAGCGGGCCACGGCCTGGGCGGCCGCGCAGGACGATGATGCCGGGGTGGTCTACCGGTGCGCGTTCGTCGCCGACCTGGTCAGGGCCGGAGAGTCCTACGACATCGTGGTGTCCAACCACATGCTGCACCACCTGGACCCGGCGGAGCTGCAGCAGATGCTCGCCGACACCGCGTACCTCGCCGGTGGGGCAGGGCTCGTGGTGCATCGAGACATCGCGCGCAGTCGTGCCGCGTACATCCTGTTCGCGGCGGGGACATGGCCCTTCGCCGGGAATCTGCTCGCGGGATCCTTCATCCGCGCCGATGGGCTGACCAGCATCCGCCGGTCCTACACGCCCGCCGAACTCGCGGCCGTCGCCCCGGCGGGCTGGATCGTGCGGCGCGGGCTGCCCGCGCGGCTGGAACTGCGCCGTGAGCCGGGCGATGTCCGATCCTGACGGGCCGCTGGTCAGGGCCACGCTGCACGATCATGAGGTCGTGATCGTCGGCGCCGGTCCTGTCGGGCTGCTGCTGGCCTGCCTGCTCGCCCAGGACGGCGCCGACGTGTTGGTCTGCGAACGCCGCCGCGGCGACGACCTGCGCAGCCGGGCGATCGGGATCCATCCGCCCGGCCTGGAGCTGCTCGACCGCGCAGGCGTGGGCGAGGCGGTCCGAGCCGAGGCCCTGACACTCGAAGGCGGCGACGTGCTCAGCCGCGGTCGGATCCTGGCGGCCCTGACCTTCCCCGAGTCGCGCCGCGTGCGCGTGCTCCCGCAGCAGCGCACCCACGCCCTGCTGCGGGATCGGCTGGAAACGCTGTCCGCCGGGACCCTGCGCTTCGGCTGCACCGCCGGTGCCGTCCGGGACGAGGGCGACTTCGTGCGGCTGGCGGTCGACCGGCCGGCCGGCCGCCAGGAGATCACCGCAGCGTTCGTGGTGCTCGCGGACGGCGTGCACAGCGCCCTGCGCCGAGAGCTCGGCCTGGGCTGGCGGCGCCGCCCGGGGCGCGCCGCGTACGCGATGGCAGACGTGCCCGATCTCGCGGGAGACGCCCGCGCGCGGCTGCACTGCGAGCCCGGCGGGCTCGTGGAGTCGTTCCCGCTGCCGGGCGGGATGCGGCGGTGGGTGCTGCGATCCGACAGCGTGCACACCGCGGCGGAGTTGCGTGCGGCGATCACGACGCGGATCGGGCAGGATCCGGAGATCGGCGACCACACCCCGCCGACCCGTTTCGTCGCGACCCAGCACCTGGCGTGCACGCTCGTCCGTGGTCGCGTCGCGCTGGTGGGCGACGCCGCGCACGAGGTCAGCCCGATCGGCGGTCAGGGGATGAACCTCGGCTGGGTGAACGCCGGTCGGCTGGCCGCGGCGCTGCGCGCGGCGCTGACCGAGGGCGGGGCTGACCTCGCCGACTACGCACGTCGCGCGGCCCGATCCGCCCGCACGGCCCAGCGGCGCAGCGCGTTCTACATGTCGATGGGCGCCCCCGCGCAGGGCGTTCCGCTCGGGACGAGGGAGATGCTCATCCGGACCCTGGGCTCCGCGCCGCTGCGTCCGTGGGCGGCCGGCCTGGTGACGATGCGCGGCCTCTGACCACACCGAGCGGAGACGACAGAGGGCCGGCCACGCCCATGGCGTGACCGGCCCTCTGTCCGATCGGATCCGATCAGAGGTTGATCATGTGGCCCGCGAGGCCGTGGAACGCCTCCTGCAGCGCCTCCGACAGCGTCGGGTGCGTGTGCACGTTGCGAGCGGCCTCGAGCGCCGTGAGGTCCCACTTCTGCGCGAGGGTCAGCTCGGGCAGGAGCTCGGACACGTCGGGGCCGATCAGGTGGCCGCCGATGAGCTCGAGGTGCTCCGCGTCCGCGATCAGCTTGACGAAACCGACCGGCTCGCCCAGGCCGTTCGCCTTGCCGTTCGCGCTGAACGGGAACTTCGCGACCTTGATCTCGCGACCCTCGGCCCTGGCCTGCTCCTCGGTGAGGCCGAAGCTGGCCACCTGCGGCTGGCAGAACGTGGCGCGCGGCATCATGCGGTAGTCGCCCAGGGTCATCGTCTCGGCCTTGCCGATGGTCTCGGCGGCGACGACGGCCTGCGCCTCGGCGACGTGCGCGAGCTGCAGCTTGGCGGTGACGTCGCCGATCGCGTAGATGCCCTCGACGTTGGTGCGCATGTGGTCGTCGATGTCGATCGCGCCGCGCTCGGTGAGCTTGACGCCCGTGTTCTCCAGGCCGTAGCCGTCGACGTTCGGAGCGAAACCGACCGACATGAGGACCTTGCCGGCGGTGATCTCGCCGGGCTGGCCGTCGCGGGTCTCGTAGGTGACGTGCACGGACGAGCCGTTGTCGGTGACGGTCTTCACCGCGGTCGAGGTGAGGATGTCGACGCCGAGCTTCTTGTACTGCTTCTGGATCTCCTTGGAGACCTCGACGTCCTCGTTGGGCAGCGCCCGGTCGAGGAACTCGATGATGGTGACCTTCACGCCGTAGTTGGTCAGCACGTAGCCGAACTCCATGCCGATCGCGCCGGCGCCGACGATGACGATCGACTCGGGCAGGTCGCGGCTGAGGATCTGTTCCTCGAAGGTGACGACGTTGTCGCTCAGCTGCACGCCCGGCAGCAGGCGGACGGTGGATCCGGTCGCGATGATGGCGTTGTCGAACGTGACCTCTTCGGTCGTGCCGTCGGACTTGGCCACGGAGATCGCCTTCGGGCCCGTGAAGGTGCCGCGGCCGTCGTACTCGACGACCTTGTTCTTCTTCATCAGGAAGTGGATGCCCTTGACATGGGTGTCCGCGACCTTGCGGCTGCGGTCGAATGCGGCGCCGAAGTCGAAGTGCACGTCACCCGAGATGCCGAAGAACTCGGCCTTGTGGTTGAACGTGTGCGCGATCTCCGCGTTCTTCAGGAGCGACTTCGAGGGGATGCACCCCACGTTGAGGCAGATGCCGCCCCAGTACTTCTCCTCGATGATGGCGGTGGAAAGGCCGAGCTGGGCGCTGCGGACGGCGGCGACGTAGCCGCCGGGGCCAGCGCCGAGGATGACGACGTCGTAGTGTGGCATGCTCCCAGCCTATCGCCCGCGCGAGCGGGCTCGGGCAGGTGAGACAGCCCCGGATCCGGCTCCCGGGGGCCGCGCGCTTCCGATAGGCTGGAACGCCAGAGGAGGGGGAGAAACAGTGACTGAGAACGACGTTCCCGAAGGCGCCGTCCGCCGCGGCGGTGAGCCCCTGCACGACACCACGCAGACGTTCGGGCACGACTCCGACCTGTCGTTCGTCCCGTTCGGCGCCGAGCTGACCGAGGTCGAGCAGGCGGCGATCGCCGCGCTCCCCTCGGGTTCCGCGCTGCTGCTGGTCCGTTCCGGCGCGCTCGCCGGTGCCCGCTATCTGCTCGACACGGCGGTGGCGACGGTCGGACGTCATCCTGAGGCGGACATCTTCTTCGATGACGTCACGGTCTCCCGGCGGCATGCGGAGGTCATCCGCACCGGCACCGCGTTCGAGATCGTCGATCAGCGTTCGCTGAACGGCACGTACGTGAACGGCGAGCGGGTCGATCGCAGCGAACTGCGCAACGGCTACGAGGTGCGCGTCGGCAAGTTCCGGCTGAACTTCTTCGCCTCACCCGTGGATCTCGCGCAGGCGAACGACTGATGGCGGCGTCGGCCGCCGAGCGTTCTGCCCCCACCGGGTTGCTGAGCATCGGCCAGGTGCTCGCACGTCTCACGCCGGAGTTCCCCGACGTGCGCGCCTCCAAGCTCCGGTTCCTGGAGGAGAAGGGGATCGTCAACCCCGTGCGCACCGCGTCGGGGTACCGCAAGTTCTCCGCCGCCGACCTGGAGCGGATCCGCATCGCGCTCACGCTCCAGCGCGACCAGTACCTGCCGCTCAAGGTCATCCGCGAGCACCTCGACGCGCTCGACGAGTCCGGCGGCTCGCCGGAGCTGCCCGCGTCGATCGTGCAGGGTCCGCGCCGGTACCGCCGCGACGAGCTGGTGCACGCGGCGGGTGCGTCGCACGCCCTCCTCGGCGACGCGGTGTCGAGCGGCATGCTTCCGGCTGCCGAGACCTACCCCGAGTCTGCGGTGTCGCTGCTGCGCGCGCTGGCGGCACTGGACGGCCACGGCATCGGGCCGCGCCACCTGAGGCCGCTGCGGCAGAGCGCCGAGCGTGACATCGCCCTGGTCCAGTCGGCGCTGTCCGCGCTGCTGCGCCGCACCGACACCCCGTCGCGGGCGCGGGCCAGCGAGATGGCCCCCGAACTGGCATCCCGCCTGGACGAGGTGCGTTCGCTCCTGGTCAAAGACGGCATCGGCCGGCTGCTGTCGTAACGAACTGATTGCGACACACCCCCTCGTCGGGACGGATGTCGTTGTCGGGGGGTCCACGCTGTTCTAGCGTGGAGTCATCGACTTTCAGGTTGTGGTTGAAGGATGCTGTGCCTTCAGGATGAGGAGGATGCCATGAGCGCCGAGGAACGGGGCGATGCACCGTCGTTCGGAGACGATCTCCTCTTCACCGACGGACTTCCCGCGATGGACGACGAGGTCGGCTACCGCGGCGCCGTGGCCGCCCGTGCGGCCGGTATCACGTACCGACAGCTGGACTACTGGGCGCGCACCGAGCTGGTGGTCCCGACCGTCCGCGGCGCGAGCGGGTCCGGATCCCAGCGCCTATACGGCTTCCGCGACATCCTCGTGCTCAAACTCGTCAAGGAGCTGCTCAACACCGGCATCTCGCTGCAGCAGATCCGCACCGCCGTCGATCAGCTCCGGGCCGCCGGCATCCGCGATCTGGCTGGCACCACCCTCATGAGCGATGGCGCCTCCGTCTACCTGTGCACCTCGAACGATGAGGTCATCGACCTCCTGAGCCGAGGCCAGGGCGTCTTCGGCATCGCCGTGGGCAAGGTCTTCCACGAGGTCGAGGCGACGCTGGTCGAGTTCGATGCGCTCGTCGCCGAGCCGGCCGACGACCTGGCCGCGCGCCGCGCCCGTCGCACCGCCTGACCGCACGGGAACAGCAACGGAAAGAGCCGGCCCCCTCGGGGACCGGCTCTCGTCGTATCGGGGCTCTTGCGAACCGCCGAGTCCGCTCAGACGCGGGTGTCGTCGGGCAGGGCGATGCGCCCGGTGCGGATCACCCTGTCCAGCAGCGTGTCGAAGTCGGCGGCGAGTTCCTGCGCGGAGTCGCCGGGCCAGATGTGCAGCGGCTTCGCGGCGCCCTGCGCCTGCTGCAGCGAGGTGCGCTCCGGCAGCTGCGGCGAGAGCACGAGCGGGCCGAACATGTCGCGCAGCTCCTTGATGCGGAACTGGTGCTCGATGGACTGCGGGCGCACGCGGTTGACCACGATGCCGAGCGGCTGCAGCCGGGGGGAGAGGCCGCGGCGGATCTCCTCGATCGCGCGCAGGGCGCGGTCCGCGGCGGCGACCGAGAACAGCCCCGGCTCGGTGACCACCATGACGCGATCGCTCGCGGCCCACGCGGTGCGGGTGAGCGCGTTCAGCGACGGGGCGCAGTCGATCAGCACGAGGTCGTAGTCGGCCTCGACGGCGGCCAGCGCCTCCTCGAGCTTCCACACGTCGCGCACGCTCGGGTGCGGGCCGTCGAAGTTGATCGCCGACGGGCTGCCGATGAGCACGTCGATCGTCCCGGGGTGCACCTTCGCCCAGCCGGAGGATGTGATGGCCTGGCGGACCACCTTCTCCTTGGGGTTGGCCAGGACGTCGGCGATGTTGAGCCGGCCGGCGACCTGGATGTCCATGCCGGTGGAGACGTCGGACTGCGGGTCGAGATCGACCACGAGGGTCCGGACGCCGCGGGCGAACGCCGCCGAAGCGAGGCCGAGGGTCACGGTCGTCTTTCCGACACCGCCCTTGAGGGAACTGACGCTGAGTACGTGCACGGACACCACGTTACCTTCCTCTAGGCTGAGGACACACTCAGCCCCCGATGCGCGTCGCTGCGCCCCCAGTGTTCGAGGTGCCATGTTCCAGAAGATCCTTGTGGCCAATCGTGGAGAGATCGCGATCCGGGCCTTCAGAGCCGCGTTCGAGGTGGGGGCGAAGACGGTCGCCGTCTTCCCCTGGGAGGATCGCGGATCCATCCACCGCCAGAAGGCGGATGAGTCGTATCAGATCGGGGAGGTCGGGCACCCGGTGCGGGCCTACCTCGACGTCGAGGAGATCATCCGCGTCGCGCGGGAGTGCGGCGCCGACGCGATCTACCCCGGCTACGGCTTCCTCTCGGAGAACCCGGAGCTCGCGGCACGCGCCGCCGAGAACGGGATCGCCTTCATCGGCCCGCCGGCGCACGTGCTGGAGATGGCCGGCAACAAGGTGACCGCGAAGCAGCATGCGGTCGCAGCCGGCGTGCCGGTGCTGCGTTCGACCGACGCGTCCGACGACGTCGACGAGCTCGTCGGACAGGCTGCCGACATCGGCTTCCCGATCTTCGTCAAGGCCGTGGCCGGCGGCGGCGGACGCGGCATGCGGCGGGTCGAGTCGATCGGGGAGCTGGCGCCGGCGCTGGCCGAGGCCATGCGCGAGGCCGGGAGCGCCTTCGGTGACGCGCGAGTGTTCCTCGAGCAGGCGGTGCAACGGCCCCGGCACATCGAGGTGCAGGTGCTCGCGGACGGCACGGGGCACACGGTGCATCTGTTCGAGCGCGACTGCTCGGTGCAGCGTCGTCACCAGAAGGTGATCGAGATCGCTCCGGCTCCGAACCTCGATGACGGAATCCGCACGGCTCTGCACGGCTACGCCGTCGCCTTCGCGAAGTCCATCGGCTACGAGAACGCGGGCACGGTCGAGTTCCTGCTGGAGACGGCAGGGGAGCGCGCGGGTGAAGTCGTGTTCATCGAGATGAACCCGCGGATCCAGGTCGAGCACACCGTGACCGAAGAAGTCACGGACGTCGACCTCGTGCAGTCGCAGATCCGGATCGCCGCCGGGGAGACGCTGGCGGATCTGGGCCTGGACCAGGACAGCATCCAGCTGCGCGGTGCCGCGCTGCAGTGCCGGATCACCACGGAGGACCCGGCGCAGGGATTCCGTCCCGACACCGGCCGGATCACGACCTACCGCTCGCCCGGCGGTGCCGGCATCCGCCTCGACGGCGGCACCACGGCCGCCGGCTCGCAGATCAGCCCGCACTTCGACTCGATGCTCGCGAAGCTGACCTGCCGTGGCAGGGACTTCCCTGCGGCGGTGGCCCGGGCGAAGCGCGCTCTTGCCGAGTTCCGGATCCGTGGCGTCGCGACGAACATCCCGTTCCTGCGCGCCGTGCTCAACGACCCGGCGTTCGTCGCCGGAGACGTGTCGACGCTCTTCATCGAAGAGCGGCCTGAGCTGCTCACGACCAACCCCTCGAGGGACCGGGCCACGCGTCTGCTGAACTGGCTCGGCGACGTCACCGTGAACAGGCCGTACGGCCAGAAGCCGTTGTCGCCCTCGCCCGGGAGCAAGCTCCCGAAGATCGATCTGAGCGTCGAGCCGCCCGCAGGAGCCCGTGAGCGTCTGCTCCGGCTGGGACCGGCCGGGTTCGCCCGCGCGCTGCGCGAGCAGACCGCGCTCGCCGTGACGGAGACGACCTACCGCGACGCGCACCAGTCGCTGCTCGCGACGCGGGTGCGCACCCGGGATCTGGTGCGAGTCGGCCCGCACGCGGCGCGCATGACGCCGCAGTTGCTCTCGATCGAGGCATGGGGCGGCGCGACCTACGACGTCGCGCTGCGCTTCCTCGCGGAGGACCCGTGGGAGCGCCTGGAGGCGCTGCGGAAGGCGATCCCCAACATCCCGCTGCAAATGCTGCTGCGCGGGCGCAACACGGTCGGGTACACGCCGCGGCCGGTCGAGGTGACGAACGCGTTCGTGCGCGAGGCCGCGACGACCGGGATCGACGTCTTCCGCATCTTCGACGCGCTCAACGACGTGTCGCAGATGCGGCCCGCGATCGACGCGGTGCTGGAGACCGGCACCGCGGTCGCCGAGGTGGCGCTCTGCTACACCGGCGATCTGCTGGACCCCGCGGAGCAGCTCTACACCCTGGACTACTACCTGCGCCTCGCGGAGCAGATCGTGGACTCCGGCGCGCACATCCTCGCGATCAAGGACATGGCGGGCCTCCTCCGCCCCGCGGCGGCGGCGCGCCTCGTGTCCGCGCTGCGCGAGCGGTTCGACCTGCCCGTCCAGGTGCACACGCACGACACCGCGGGCGGGCAGCTCGCGACGCTGCTGGCCGCCAGCGCGGCGGGAGCGGACGCCGTGGACGCCGCGGCGGCGCCGATGTCCGGCACGACGAGCCAGCCGTCGCTGTCGGCCCTCGTGGCGGCTCTCGCGCACACCGAGCGCGACACCGGGCTGGATCTGCAGGCGATCGGCGACCTGGAGCCGTACTGGGAGGGCGTGCGCCAGCTCTACCGCCCCTTCGAGTCGGGACTGGCCGCACCCACGGGCCGCGTGTACCACCACGAGATCCCCGGAGGGCAGCTGTCCAACCTGCGCCAGCAGGCCATCGCCCTGGGCCTCGCGGACGACTTCGAGCGCATCGAGGACATGTACGCGGCGGCGGACCGGATCCTCGGCCGGATCCCCAAGGTGACCCCCTCGTCGAAGGTCGTCGGTGATCTCGCCCTGGCTCTCGTCGCGGCAGGAGCGGACCCCGCGGACTTCGAGCAGAATCCGCAGAACTACGACATCCCCGACTCCGTGATCGGCTTCATGGCCGGCGAGCTGGGCGATCTGCCCGGCGGATGGCCGGAGCCGTTCCGCACGAAGGTGCTGGCGGGGCGGAAGGTCTCGATCGACGTGGTCCCGATCTCCGAAGACGAGCAGCGCGCACTCGACGGAGAGGGCCTGGAACGGCGGCAGACGCTGAACCGTGTGCTCTTCCCCGGGCCGGCCGCGGAGTTCGAGCGCAATCGCGCGGCATTCGGAGACCTGTCCGCGCTGGGCACGCCCGATTACCTCTACGGCCTCGTGCCTGGAGAGGAGCACGTCGCGGAGATCGACCCCGGGGTGCAGCTCTATGTGGGGCTCGAGGCGATCGGCGAAGCGGACGAGAAGGGCTTCCGCACGGTCATGACCACGCTGAACGGCCAGCTCCGGCCGGTGTTCGTGCGGGATCGCTCCCTCAAGGTCGATGTGCGCGAGGTCGAGAAGGCGGACACCTCCAAGCCGGGTCAGGTGGCTGCCCCGTTCTCGGGCGTGGTGACGCTGAAGGCCGAGGCAGGACAGGCGGTGAGCGCCGGCGAGGCGATCGCCTCCATCGAGGCGATGAAGATGGAGGCGGCGATCACGGCACCCGTGGACGGCGTCGTGGAGCGCCTTGCGATCGGCGCCACCCAGCAGGTCGACGCCGGCGATCTCCTGGTCGTGATCCGCCCGTCGCACACCGACTGAGAGCCGCCGAGGGCGTCCGCGATGGACGCCCTCCGGCCCGGTCCGCCGCGTGGGGGCGCGGCGATGTGCACTAACCTTGGGCGTTGTGATGCGCGCCGACAGGGCGTATCACGGGGGAGAAGCATCATGAGCACAGAACGCAGGAATACACAGAACGAAGAGGCCGAGGACGCTCTCGGCGTCCTCGACAGCACCGGCGCCATCGGCACGGCGGACATCGGGCTGCTCGGCGAGTCGACCGCACAGGTCCCCGTCGCGCTGCCGGTCCCGGACGACGATGATCTCGTCGACGACGACGTCACCGATGGGGAGGCGTTCGCCGACCTCGTGCTCGACGCCGATCCCGCCGACCTCGTCCGAGGGGACGACGGCATCGGGAGGATCCATCAGGGCGCAGGCATCTCGGACATCGTGATCGAGATCCCGGCGGTCGCGGCCGAGGAGGTCGTGGTCGCTGAGCTCGTCGAAGATGCAACGGCGCGGGACCATGACGTCGCCGGCGGGGTCGAGGGCGATGCCTCCGGGGCCGCGAATCCGTCGCCGCAGGCGGCGGCCTCCGACGAGCCCGCGGTGCAGGAGGACGCGCCTGCCGAGGAAGCAGCTGTCGAGGACGTGGCTGCCGAGGAAACGGTCGTGGATCCGATCGACGACCAGGTCGATGCCCCGGACTTCGACACCGCCTTCGACGGCACCGCCTTCGACGAGATCGCCGAGGACGTGAACGCCGGCGAGGTCGAGTTTCCGGTCGACGATGATGCGGAGGCGGTCGAGGTGGGCGAGCATGCCGAGCCTGTCGCCGACGTCGAAGCCGAGGAGGACACCGGCGCCGTCGCCGAAGACGGCATCGACGACGTCGCTGAGGACGACGCCCACGCTGTCGCTGACCACGAAAGCTCCGTCGAGCCCGTTGTCGCGTCGGTCGTGCCGGCGGAGCTGGTGCTCCACGCCGTGGACGGGACGAGCCCCGCGCCGGTCCGGGCGCTCGATGTGAACACCGCGCCGACCGTCGCTGCGGCGGCGACGGAGGAGGAGATCATGACCGACGACCACGCTCGCGCGTCCGAGCCCGACCTCACCTCGCGTCGGCTGGATCAGCTCGGCGACCGGGAGCGGGAGAGCGCGGACCTGCTCACTGCCGACCGGTTGCTGGATGCGAGCAGGCTCGCGGGCCCGGAGCCGGAAGGGCTGTGGAGCCACCTGCTCTACACGGTGTCCGGCCGCCGTATCAACCTCGGCGACGGCAAGCGCGCCCAGCAGCGCAAGGCGCTGAGCGCGCGCATCGCCTCGCCGCTGTCCGGGACGGCCCGGTTCGTCCCGGTGCTGAGCCGAAAGGGCGGCGTCGGCAAGACCACGGTGACGGCGCTGCTCGGAATGGCACTCGCCGATGCGCGGGAGGACAGGGTCATCGCCGTCGACGCGAACCCCGACCGCGGCACCCTCGCCGATCGCATCGCGCGCACCAACAGCAAGACCGTGCGTGACCTGGTGCGCATCCACGATCAGGTCACCGGCTATCACGACATCTCCGCCGTGGTATCGCGAGACGCCACCCGCCTCGATGTGCTGGCATCGGACGCCGATCCCCGGGTCTCCGAGGCGTTCAATGACGAGGACTACGACCAGGTCGCCTCGGTCGCGGCGCACTACTACTCGCTCGTGCTCACCGACACCGGCACCGGCATCGTCCATTCGGTGATGGGCGCGATCCTGGATCGCGCGGACACGCTCGTGATCGTCGCCGGACTCAGCGTCGACGAGGCGCGGCTCGCATCCGAGACGCTCACCTGGCTCGAGGCGAACGGCTATGCCGCCAAGGTCCGCGAGGCTGTCGTGGTGCTCAACCAGTCCACTCCGGGGACCCCTATGGTGCGTCTGGGCGAGCTGGAGGCGCATTTCCGCACTCGAGTCGCGCACGTGCTGCGCCTCCCGTACGACGCCCGCATCGCGGCGGGAAGCGCGATCACCTTCGCAGCGCTGCAGCCGGAGACGCGCCAGGCGGCGCGGGAGCTGGCCGCGATCGTGGTCGAGGGCCTGAGGGCGCAGGCGGCCTGATGGCGGTCCGTGAGATCCGGCTGTTCGGAGACCCCGTGCTGCGCACGGTGTGCGCCGAGATCGGCACCATCGACGACGGCGTGCGCGCTCTCGTCGCCGACCTGGTCGACAGCGTCGAGCTCCCCGGGCGCGCCGGGGTCGCCGCCCCTCAGATCGGCGTGGCGCTGCGTGCGTTCAGCTACAACATCGACGGCGACATCGGCTACGTGCTGAATCCCGTGCTGGTCGAGGTGCGCGGCGACCCGGTGCCCACCGGCGAGGGCTGCCTGTCCGTGCCCGGCCTCTGGCACGACGCGCTGCGCCATCCGTGGGCGCGCGTCGAGGGGATCGACCTCGACGGCGAGCCCGTGGTGCTGGAGGGGGAGGGGCTCCTCGCCCAGGCTCTGCAGCACGAGACCGACCACCTGGACGGCAAGGTGTACCTCTCCCGGCTGGATCCGGAGACCCGCAAGATCGCCATGCGCGAGGTGCGCGAGAGCTCCTGGTTCTGAGAGCACCTGGTTCTGAACGCATGAGGAAGGGCCCCGGGAAGCCCCGGGGCCCTTCCTCATGCGCCTGCCGTCAGCCCAGCGGCACCGTCGTGGTCGCGGTGGTCTCGTTGTAGATCGCGGCGACCTGCGGGGCGAAGTCCTTCATGATGACGTTGCGCTTGATCGAGAGCTTGGGCGTGAGGTGCCCGCTCGCCTCGGTCCACTCCGAGGGCAGGATCGTGAACTTGCGGATCGACTCGGCACGGGACACGCGGGTGTTGGCGACGTCGATCGCGCGCTGCACCTCGGCGCGGACCGCGTCGTTCGTGGCGGCGTCGGCGAGCGACATGTCCGCGGGGAGCCCGTTGTTCGCCAGCCAGGTCGGCAGCATCTCAGGATCGAGCGTGACCAGTGCCGCGATGAACGGCTTCTGGTCGCCGACGACGACCACCTGGCCGACGATCGGGTTGGCGCGGATCGGATCCTCGAGCGCGGCGGGGGAGACGTTCTTGCCGCCCGCGGTGACGATGATCTCCTTCTTGCGGCCGGTGATCGTCAGGAACCCCTCGTCGTCGAAGGACCCGAGGTCGCCGGTGCGGAACCAGCCGTCGTGGAACGCGGCCTCGGTGGCCTCGGGGTTGTTCCAGTACTCCTTGAAGACGTTGACGCCGCGCACCTCGATCTCGCCGTCGTCGGCGAGGCGGATGCCGACTCCGGGCAGCGCGGGACCGACAGTGCCGATCTTCGACTTGTCCGCCAGGTTGACCGTGGCGGGGGCGGTGGTCTCGGTGAGGCCGTAACCTTCCAGGATCACCACGCCGAGGCTGTGGAAGAAGTGGCCCAGGCGTGCGCCGAGCGGCGCGGATCCGGAGATCGCATACTGGATGTTGCCGCCCATCGCCTCGCGCAGCTTCGCGTAGACGAGCTTGTCGAACAGCGCGAACTTGATCTTCATGCCGAGCGGGATCTTCGCCCCTTCCTCGACGAGGCGGGAGTGCTCGACCGCGGTCGCCGCAGCGGCGCGGAAGATCTTGCCCTTGCCGCCGGCCTCTGCCTTCTGCTCGGCGGAGTTGTACACCTTCTCGAACACGCGCGGCACGGCGAGCAGGAAGGTGGGCTTGAAGGACCCGAGCGCCGGGAGCAGCTGCTTGGTGTCGGGCTGATGCCCCGTGCGCACGCCGGCGTGGATGTCGAGGATCGAGATGAACCGGGCGAACACGTGCGCCGTGGTGATGAACAGCACGGTCGAGGCGCCCTGGATGGAGACGACGTCGTCGAGCGACTTCGCGGCGTTGCGGGACAGCTCCACGAAGTTGCTGTGCGTGAGCACGCAGCCCTTGGGCCGCCCGGTCGAACCCGAGGTGTAGATGAGGGTGGCGATGTCCGCGCCGTTCGCGATGACGCGGCGGCGTTCGATCTCCTCGTCGGGCACCTCGGTCCCCTTGGCGGTGAGCTGGGCGATCGCACCGAGGTGCATCTGCCACACCTCGCGGACCAGCGGCAGGTCTCCGCGCACCTCGTCGAAGCGGGTGAAGTGCTCGGGCGACTCGACCATGAGCGAGATCGCTGCCGAGTCCTCCATGATCCACTGGATCTGCGACGGGGAGCTGGTCTCGTAGATCGGAACCATGACGGCACCGGCGTAGAAAAGCGCGAAGTCCACCAGCGTCCACTCGTACGTCGTGCGGGCGAGGAAGCCCACCTTCTCGCCGGGCTGGATTCCGGCGGCGACGAATCCCTTCGCGAGGGCGATCACGGCGGTGCGGAACTCGGCCGCGGTGATGTCGCGCCACCCGGCGCCGTCCGGCACGGAGAACAGAGCGAGGTTCGGGGTCTTCTGCACCCGCTGCTCGAGGAGGTCGGTGATGTTGTCCTCGGGTGCGGCTTTCACGATCGCGGGGACTTCGAACTGGACCACGGCAACTCCTTCGGGGCCGGACGCGTACATGCTTCCCAGGAGTCTATGCCATGCGGCGCCTGGGGTCCGGGCATCATGCGTGAGATTCAGTCGCACGATTGGTGAAACTGCGTCGCAGGCAAAGAACCCGCCTCTCGTCCTCATCCCGGTAGCGGGATAGACTGCGGGCGATGATCTACTGGTTCATGAAGTACATCGCCATCGGCCCCCTGGTGAAGGCGATCTTCCGTCCGTGGATCGTCGGCAGAGCGCATGTGCCGGTGACGGGCGCCGCGATCATGGCGAGCAACCATCTGTCCTTCTCCGACTCGATCTTCCTGCCGCTGATGCTGGATCGGAAGATGTCCTTCCTCGCCAAGAGCGACTACTTCACAGGCCGCGGGCTCAAGGGCTGGGCGACGCGGATGTTCATGAAGGGCACGGGACAGCTGCCCATCGACCGCTCGGGAGGCAAGGCCTCCGAGGCCTCACTGAACACCGGGCTGGGGGTGCTCGGGCGCGGCGACCTGCTGGGGATCTATCCCGAGGGCACCCGCAGCCCCGACGGCAAGCTGTACCGCGGCCGCACCGGCATCGCGCGGATGGCACTGGAGGCGAAGGTCCCGGTGATCCCCGTGGTGATGGTCGACACCGACATCGCAATGCCGACCGGGCAGCGCATCCCAAAGATCATGCGCGTGGGCATCGTCATCGGAGAGCCGCTGGACTTCTCCCGATACGCAGGCATGGAGAACGACCGCTACATCCTGCGCTCGGTGACGGACGAGATCATGATCGCCCTGCAGCGGCTCGGCGAACAGCACTACGAGGACGTCTACGCCTCGACCGTCAAGGACCGCCTCGCCGCACAGGCGTCATCCGCGCGGGCTTCATAGAGCGATCCGCACCCGTCCTCGCACCCTAGGATGGGGGGATGCCTCAGCCTCTCGACCTCGACTCGTGGCGCGCCCTCCCGATCAAGCAGCAGCCGCAGTGGCCTGACGCCGAGCGCGTCGCCGAGGTCTCCTCGCAGATCGCGGCGCTCCCGCCGCTCGTGTTCGCCGGCGAGGTGGACAACCTCCGCGAGCGCCTCGCCCGCGCGGCGTCCGGGCAGGCGTTCCTGCTGCAGGGCGGCGACTGCGCCGAGACCTTCGCCGGCGCCACCGCCGACCAGATCCGCAACCGCATCAAGACCGTGCTGCAGATGGCGGTCGTGCTGACGTACGGTGCGTCCATGCCCGTGGTGAAGATGGGGCGCATGGCCGGGCAGTTCGCCAAGCCGCGCTCGAGCGACACGGAGACCCGCGGCGACGTGACGCTGCCCGCATACCGCGGCGACATCGTCAACGGCTACGACTTCACCGAGGGCTCCCGCGAGGCGAACCCGGCGCGACTGCTGCAGGGGTACCACACCGCGGCGTCGACGCTGAACCTGATCCGCGCGTTCACCCAGGGCGGCTTCGCGGATCTCCGCGAGGTGCACTCCTGGAACCAGGGTTTCGCGAAGAACCCGGCCAACCAGCGCTACGAGCGCATGGCGGCCGAGATCGACCGCGCGATCAAGTTCATGGAGGCGGCGGGCGCCGACTTCGACGAGCTGAAGCGCGTCGAGTTCTTCACCGGCCACGAGGGCCTGCTGATGGACTACGAGCGGCCGATGACGCGCATCGACTCGCGGACCCTGACGCCGTACAACACCTCCGCGCACTTCCTCTGGATCGGTGAGCGCACCCGCGAGCTGGATGGCGCGCACGTCGACTACTTCTCCAAGGTCCGCAACCCCATCGGGGTGAAGCTCGGTCCCACCACGACGACCGACACGGCGCTGGCCCTCATCGACAAGCTCGACCCGAACCGCGAGCCCGGCCGGCTCACGTTCATCACCCGCATGGGCGCCGGCAAGATCCGCGAGGCGCTGCCGCCGCTGCTGCAGGCCGTGAAGGATTCCGGTGCGCAGCCGCTGTGGGTCACGGATCCGATGCACGGCAACGGCATCACCACGCCGACCGGGTACAAGACCCGTCGCTTCGACGACGTGGTCGACGAGGTCCGCGGGTTCTTCGAGGCGCACCGCGCCGTCGGCACCTTCCCCGGCGGCATCCACGTGGAGCTCACCGGCGACGACGTCACCGAGTGCCTGGGCGGATCCGAGCAGATCGACGAGGCCGCCCTCGCGACCCGGTACGAGTCGCTGTGCGACCCGCGCCTGAACCACATGCAGTCGCTCGAGCTGGCCTTCCTCGTCGCCGAGGAGCTCGAGAAGCGCTGACGCCCGTTCGAAGGCCCGGCCACCGCGCAGCGGTGCCGGGCCTTCGCCGTGCCGGCGGACTGTCCCGCGGACCGCGTGCCTCACGGGTGTCGTCCGGGTCAGCCGGAGACCTTCACCCGGATCGTCGAGTTCTTGTCGACGCTGACGCCGGCCTTCGGATCCGTCCCGGTCACCTGGAACAGGCTCCACACGACCTCCGGCACGCTCGTCTGCGGGTTCAGTCCCGCATCGGTGAGCGTCTTCATGGCATCGGCGAGGTTCGCCCCCACCACGTCGGGCACGGTGACGGGCTCCGGTCCCTTCGACACGTTCAGCACGATCGTGTCCCCGGGGCGCCAGTTGCCGCCGCCGTCGCGGTCGCCGATGCCGATCACGCGGCCCTTCGGCACGCTGTCGCTGTACGAGGAGACCGAGCCCGAGTCGACGCCGAGCCCTACGGCCTTGAGCTTGCTGGTGGCATCGTCCACCGTCAGGCCCGACACGTCCGGAACCGGGCCCAGGGACGTCAGGAGGCGGATCTGATCGCCCTCGAAGATGCTGCAGCCCTCGCCGCACTCGTATCCTGCAGCGCCCGAACGAGGCGTGACCTCGGCGTTGATCACCAGGCCGCTGTCGGCGCCGGAGAACAGCGCCACGGAGTCCTGCATCTTCAGGTGGAACGGCGCGAGCGCCTTCTTCGCCTGATCCTCGGTCATCGCGTCGAGCTTCGGGAGGTCGTGCTTGGCGGGACCGGCGGAGATCAGCACGCTGACGCGAGCCTTCTTGTCCACGCGAGAGCCTGCCGCCGGATCCGTGCGGATCGCCTGCCCCTGCGGCACATCGAGAGAGTTCTCACTGCCCTGGACAGGGGTGAGCCCCTCCTTCGTGATCGCCGCCGCGGCGACCTCCCAGGTCTTGCCTGCGACCTCCGGCACCGAGATCTTCGAGCCGGGACCGGATCCGAACCACCAGCCGGTGCCGCCGGCGAGGACCGCCAGCAGCAGCACGAGCACCAGCAGCAACGCACCGCGCGAGCGCCGGTGCGCGGTGCGGCGACGGAGCAGCGTGGCATTGTCCAGCGGCGCCTCCGCGGCGGGAACCGCAGCCGTCGTGGTGGGGATGCCCGGCAGCACCAGGGTCTGATCCCCGGTGTCGCGCATCGGCACGACCGTGGTCTTCGCCGTCGTCGGGGCGGGGGCGACGCCCAGTTCCCGCTCGATCACGCGCAATCGGTCGAGCATCGCCTGTGCGTCGTCCGGGCGCTCGTCCGGCGTCTTCTCGGTCGCCCACAGCACGAGTTCGTCGAGCTGCTCCGGCACACCGGGATTGCGCACGCTGGGGCGCGGTACCGAGTCGGTCGCGTGCTGGAACGCGATCTGCATGGGCTGTTCGCCCTTGTAGGGCTGCTCGCCGACGAGCATCTCGTACAGCATGATGCCGAGCGCGTAGATGTCGCTGCGGGCGTCCGCTGTGCCGCGCGTGACGAGTTCGGGTGCGAGGTAGGCGATCGTGCCCATCAGCTGCGCGCCGGAGGCGGTGTTCGCCGTTGTCGCGCGGGCCAGGCCGAAATCGCCGATCTTGATGCGGCCGTCCTCTGCGAGCAGCACGTTCTCGGGCTTGACGTCGCGGTGCACGATTCCGGCGCGGTGCGCGGCGGCGAGGCCCGAGAGCACCGCGTCCATGATCGTGATGGTCTGCGGGACGGTGAGCCGGCGCTGCTCCCGCATGAGTTCGCGCAGCGTGATCCCGGGCAGGTACTCCATCACCAGGTAGGCGAGTTCGCCGTCCTGGCCCTGGTCGAAGACGTTGACGACGTGCGGGTCGGCGAGGCGCGCGGCCGCGCGCGCCTCCTGGATGAAGCGGCTCTGGAACACGGAGTCGTCGCTGAGGTGACCGTGCATGACCTTGAGCGCGATGCGCCGTTCGAGCCGCAGGTCGGTGGCGACGTACACGGTGGCCATGCCGCCACGCGCGATCCGTGCGCGGACCCGGTAGCGACCGTCGACGAGCCGCCCGATGAGGGGGTCGGCTTGTTGGCTGGTCGTCACGACAAGAGTCTATGGAGAACTCGCTGAGAGCCCGGGGAACGGCTCGCGTGCGCGTGCTTTTCCATTCGTCGGGAGCGGATCCCGCGGTGACTCAGCCGAGTGCGGCGAGCCAGCCGTCCGCCTGGGGCTCCCACAGCCCGTAGCGGGCGGGGAACGCGGAGATCTGCACGTCCTGCGCGGCTTCGCTGAAGCCGAGACCCTCCCAGCCCGGGATGTCCAGCAGCCCATTCGTGTGCGGGGTGCCCAGGTAGAAGGCCCTGATCGCGTAGTCCGCATCGGCGATCTGCTCCGGCGTGCCCCAGCCCGTGCTCGGGCGCTGCTGGAACAAGCCGATCGAGTCGCGATCCCCGGACGGCGTGTTCACCAGGCCGGACTCGACCATCGCCGTGGCCAGGGCGATGGCGATGCCGCGGTCGCTCACGCCCAGCTCACGACCGACGCGGATGATGTGCTGCGCGTTGGCCGTCTGCACGTCGTCGAGCACGACCTGCGGGGCGGTGTAGGTGTCCGCTGCGGGCTGGGGTGCGGGATCGACCGCAGCGGGAGCCGGCGCGGGGGCGGAGAAGCGCAGCGTCTGGCCGGGGTAGATGATCGAGTCGGGGGAGAGGCCGTTCGCCGCGTAGAGCTCGGCGAGCGTGATCCCGTGCTCGTGCGCGATCGACCACAGCGTGTCGCCGGCGACCACGTCGTAACCGGGGCCGGTGGTGTCCGCCGCGGGGGCGGGCGTCGCCGACTCGGCCACGGCAGGGGCAGGCGCCGGCGCCGTTCCGCCGAGGGAGAGCACTTGGCCGGGGTAGATGATCGAATCGGATCCGAGCCCGTTGGCCGCGTACAGGGCGGCGACGGTGGTTCCGTGGGCCTGAGCGATGTCCCACAGGGTGTCCCCGTCCTGCACGGTGTAGGAGGTGACAGGCACGAGTTCGGCCGGCGCCGTCCTCGCGGCGAGGGCAGCCGCGACCGCGCCGGTCGGCAGCGCGGTCAGCGGAGGCAGAGGGGTGCGAGCAGGCGTGTGAGCCTGGGCCGGCGCCGCCACGAGTGCGGTCGCCACGGTGGTCAGCAGCACCGTCGGCACAGTGAGGCCGAGAGCGCGGCGCGGACTGGATGTGGTCGTCATGGATCCCCCGATTCTGACGTCTGGTGCCGGTGCGCCACGTCGCGCATCGGCCCTACGACGGTGTCACGGATGTATATCCAAGTCAACTGAAGTGATGAATGTTAAAGGTGAGATCAACCGGGGAATCGAAGCCCGTGGCCGCCGTCCGGCCGCGGGGATGAGAACATTGCTGAGTGTCTGAAACGGAAACAGCGGCCCCGACGGCCGAATGGCTGACCCTCCCCGAACTCGTCGAGATCCTCGGTGAGCCGCTCGGGCGTGTGCACCGGCTCTTCGACGAGCAGCATCTCGTCGGATCGCGGCGCAACGGACCGCTTGCGGTTCCGGCCGTGTTCCTGAAGGATGACCAGCCGATCGGATCGCTGCGCGGCACGATCATCGTGCTCAGGGACGCCGGGTTCAGCGACGACGAGGTGATCGACTGGCTGCTCGCCGAGGAGGAGTCGATCGGTCGCGCCCCGATCGCCGCTCTGCGCGACGGCCACAAGAGCGAGGTGCGCCGGGTCGCACGCGGTCTGGCCTGATCCCACGGGCTTGCGTTCGGCCGCCCGCGTACTGATCTCGGTCGACGCGGTGGTCGGCGGGATCGTCGGGCAGCACCCCGCCGGAATCAGGCCGTGCGCTGGGTGGCGTCGCGGGCGAGTCCGCGCAGCAGCTCGAGCGCTCCGGCATCCAGTGGCGCTTCCTGCAGCGCCGCTTCGCCCGCCTCGGCGTACTCCACGATGAGCTGCTCCATGCGAGCGAGCGCTCCGGATTCCATGATGATGGCCTGCAGGCTCGCGATCTGATCCGCGGTGAGCTGCGGGTCTCCCAGCAGCTCGTCGACGAGACGCCGCCCTTGCGGCGCCAGAGCCTGGCGGGTCCATGCGATGAGCAGGGTGCGCTTGCCCTCGCGCAGGTCGTCGCCGGCCGGTTTGCCGGTGACCCGCTCGTCGCCGAAGACGCCGAGCACGTCGTCGCGCAGCTGGAACGCCATGCCGAGCGGATGCCCGAACGCGCGCAGCGCGGCCTGCTGCGCCCGATCGGCACCGGCGATCACCGCCCCGATCAGCAGCGGCTGCTCCACGCTGTATCGCGCCGCCTTCAGCGAGACGACGCGCAGGGCGCGTTCGGAATGGCCGTCGTCGGCGTTCACGCTCCATGCCGACTCCTCGGCGATGTCCAGGAACTGTCCGATCGTGACGTCGCGGCGCATCCGGGCGTATTCCGTGCGGACGGCGTCGGCGTGCGGACTCGCGGAGATCCCCGCCTCCAGCAGGTCGTCGCTCCACGCCACGAGCAGATCGCCGAGCAGCACGGCGGCGGCGCGGCCGAATTCCACGGCGCTGCCGCTCCACCCCTGTCCGACGTGCGCGGCCTCCAGCGCTCGATGTGCGGACGGCCGGCCCCGGCGGGTGTCGGAGTTGTCGATCAGGTCGTCGTGCACGAGCGCGGCCGACTGGAACACCTCGAGTGCCGCGCAGACGTCCCAGAGCGCGGTCGGCGCAGCGTCGATCCCGTTGAGGCCGGCGACCGAGGCCCATCCGGCATGGCAGAATCGCGCACGCAGGCGCTTGCCCCCGCGCAGCGTCGCCTCGGCGGATGAGACGAAGGCTGCGGCATCGGGGCCGTACGTCGCGGTCTCCTCGCGCACCTGGGCGACGAAGGCGTCGAGACGAGCGGAGACCTGGTCGATCACAGCGGTTGAGGATGCCACTGGATCAGCCTACTCAGCGCCACCGTACGGAACCGGACCGCATTCTGCAGGGTGATGCCCAACTCCCAGGCGAATCCCTACCCTGGGGCATCCCGGCACGCGTAGACTGGGTGGAAGACCACCCGAGGGGGATGAAATGCCACTCTCCGAACAGGAGCAGCGCCTGCTCGATGAGATGGAACGCCATCTCATGCAGAACGACGCCGACGTCGTTTCCGCGCATGCAGGAGACCGCGCGCTCAGCTATCGCAATCTCATCTACGGAGCCGTACTGCTGCTCGCCGGCGTCGGCGGCCTGATCGTGGGCGTCGTGGTGGGCAACATCGGCGGGATCATCATCGGCGTGGTGGCGTTCGCCGCCATGCTCGGCGGACTGATGCTCGCCCTGACGCCGGTCCACCACAGCGTCGGAGACGACGGGGCGCCCGGCACCAAGAGCAAAGAACCGTCCCCGTCGTTCATGGATCGCATGAACGATCGGTGGGACCGTCGGCACGAGGAGCGCTGACCTCGTCACCATGACCTTGTGAGGGTCCGGACGCCTCGGCGTCCGGACCCTCTGTCGTCCCCCCGGCTGTCCATTCGCCCGGAGTCCTCCTCTTTCCTCCACCATCCCCTCCACTTCGCTCCACAGGCCCTCGCTCCGCATGATCTCGCGGATCGGGGGCCTTCTTCGTGCTCTGCCCCTTGCTTTCCGAGACAGGAATAGGTATCGAAATGGAGGGAAGTGGAGTAAAGTGGAGGAAACGGCGGCGAAAGGGGGATAGGCGCATGTTGCTCGGCACGCATTCCCCCAAGCTCGACGACAAGGGCCGCGTCATCCTCCCCGCCAAATTCCGCGAAGATCTGGCCGGCGGCATCGTCGTCACCCGCGGACAGGACCGCTGCCTGTACGTGTTCAGCACCGCCGAGTTCGAGAGCGTGCACGAGCGCATCCGTCAGGCGCCGCTCGCGAACAAGGAGGCACGCGCCTTCCTGCGCATGTTCCTCTCGGGAGCGAGCGCCGAGATGCCGGACAGCCAGAACCGCATCACCATCCCCGCCCACCTGCGCACCTACGCAGGCCTCGGCAAGGAGCTGGTGGTCACCGGCGTCGGCGCGCACGCCGAGATCTGGGACGCGGCCGCGTGGAACGCGTACGCCGAGGGGCACGAGGACGCCTTCGCCGAACTCGAGGAGGAGGTGATCCCCGGCCTGTTCTGAGCCGACCCCTGACTGTGACTCCCAGCCGCTCCCGCCCCGGCGCACCTTCCCCGGTGCCGGGTCGAGCGGATGGGGATCAGGGTCAGGGACCGGAAGGCCGAAGGAACCATGGACATCCGTCGCATACACACCCCGGTGATGCTCGAGCGCTGCGTCGAGCTGCTTGCTCCTGCGCTGCAGCACGACGGGGCGGTCCTCGTCGACGCCACGCTCGGCATGGGCGGGCACTCCGAGGCGTTCCTCGAGCGCCTGCCCAACATCCGGCTGGTCGGCCTCGACCGCGACACCGACGCGCTGCGCATCGCAGGGGAGCGGCTGGCCCGCTTCGGTGATCGCGTGACTCTCGTGCACACCGTCTACGACGCGATCGGCACTCACGCCCAGGGTGCGTCGGGGATCCTGTTCGACCTCGGTGTCTCCTCGCTGCAGCTGGATGAGGCCGAGCGCGGCTTCGCCTATGCCAAGGACGCGCCGCTGGACATGCGGATGGATCAGTCGAGCGGCGTCACCGCCGCCGAGGTGCTCGCCACCTACAGCGAGGGCCAGCTGCGCCGGATCTTCGAGCGCTACGGCGAGGAGAAGCTCGCCGGACGCTACGCCCGGGCGATCGTGCAGGCACGCCAGACTGCGCCGCTGGAGCGCTCGGGACGCCTGGTCGAGGTGCTGCAGGACGCGACCCCTGCTGCGGTGGCGCGCGCAGGGCACCCGGCGAAGCGCGTGTTCCAGGCGCTGCGCATCGAGGTGAACCGCGAACTGAACGTGCTCGCGGACGCGATACCCGCCGCCATGGACGCCCTCGTCCTGGGCGGGCGCATCGTCGTGATGTCGTATCAGTCCCTGGAGGACCGGCTTGTCAAGCAGGCGTTCGCCGCCGCCTCCGCCTCGACGGCTCCCGCCGGACTGCCGGTGGAGCTGCCGGAGCACGCACCGCGGTTCAAGACCTTGACCAAGGGTGCGGAACTCGCCGACGAGGAGGAGCGCGCCGCCAACCCCCGTGCCATCCCGGTGCGCCTGCGCGCTGCAGAACGTGTGAGAGACGATCAGAGGAGGGCCGCGCGATGAGCCTGGCCGAGAACGCCCTGCTGCAGCCCGAGTTCGACGAGCCGCAGCGCTCGCGGCACCTCCAGGCGATCGAACGCCCCTCCCGACGCCGCCGTCCGCGTCTGGCGTACGCCATCGTCGCCCTCGTCGGAGCGGCCCTCATCGCCGGCGCGCAGATCGCCCTGACCATCGCGACCACGCAGGATTCGTTCGCGGTCGCGAAGCTGACCCAGGAGAACAAGCAGCTCACCTGGCAGGCGCAGGCCGCCGCGCAGGACCTCGACGGGATCAGCTCGCCGCAGTCCCTCGCCGCGGAGGCGAGCAAGCTCGGGCTCGTGGTCGGCGGCAGCGCGAGCTATCTGCGGCTGAGCGACGGCGGAGTCATCGGCGCCGCCGGGGCTGCGCCGTGGGCCTCCACGGTCAACCCCACCGGCTCGAACGCGGTGCCGAACGCCCTGGTCCACGACACGCCGCCCGCCACCGCGACCAAGCCCGGGGGTGCAGGCGTAGAACCGAAGGCACAGGAGACCGCTCCCGTGCAGGCGGAGGCTCCGCCGACGGCCGAAGGCTTGCCGAGCCCGACCATCCGCTGACCGAGCCGCCGGCTCTCAGCCCAGACGATGACAGACCGCGAGCCCCGGACGGAGATCCGATGACACCCCGAGCCAGCCGGACCCCGCGCCGGCGGACCGTCCTCGCCCTCGCTGTGATCCTCGCGGTCATGTGCGGCTTCCTGGTGCGCCTCGTCGACATCCAGGTGGTCAGCGCGTCCGCCACGGTCAAGCAGTCGGTGAAATGGAGCCTCGGCAGTACGCGAGAGATCGACGGGGCCCGGGGGAAGATCGTCGACTCCAACGGCACCGTGCTCGCTGAGAGTCAGCTCGTCTACGACCTTCAGATGGATCCCTACACGATGACGCAGCTTCAGGAAGCGAAGACCAGGCCCAAGCTGCCCTGGGCCAAGGCTTCCGACAAGATCGCTGCCATCATCGGCGAGAGCGGTGACGCGATCCGCAAAGAAGTAGCGGATGCACTGAAGGCGAACCCGGAATCGCAGTACGTGATGCTGAAGCGGGGACTCAGCACGGACCAGTTCCTCAAGCTTCGTGCCCTCGACCTGGCCTATCTCTGGCCGATGCCGCGGTCCGTGCGGGTGTATCCGAACGGCGCCGTCGCGGGCAACCTGATCGGCTTCATCGCAGGCAATGGCGACAAGGAGGGTCTCGAGGAGGCCCAGAACCAGTGCCTGAGCGCGACGAAGGGCCAGGAGACCTACCTGCAGGGCAAGGACGGCGTCGTCATCCCCGGTAGCCAGAGCGAGACCCCGGCGGTCGACGGCGGGACCGTGCAGCTCACGATCAACACCGAGCTGCAGTGGTATCTGCAGCAGATGATCTCCGAGGAGGTCAAGGCGCAGGCGGCGAAGGCCGGCACCGTGACTGTCGTCGAGGTCGGCACGGGCAAGATCCGCGCCGCCGCCGAGTTCCCGACCGTCGACCCCAACGACCCCGGCGCCGCGAACCCCGAAGACCGCGGATCGCGGATCTTCTCGACGAGCTTCGAGCCCGGATCCACATTCAAGGCCATCACGGCGGCTTCTGTCATGGAGTACGCGAACGCGAACGCCTCGACCAGGATCACGGGCGCCTCCAGCCACGAGGAGTTCCCGAACGGCGCGGTGATCAACGACGCGTTCGAGCACCCGGCCTACGACTACACGCTCGCGGGTGCCCTCATCGACTCCTCGAACGTGGCGCTGTCGAAGTTCGGCGACATGGTCACCGACCAGCAGCGCTACGACGAGCTGGTCAAGTTCGGAGTGGGCAGCAAGACCGCGATCGACTTCCCCGGTGAGACTTCCGGAGTCATCCACCCGGTCAAGGACTGGGACTACCAGTCGCACTACACGACCACGTTCGGCCAGTACTACACCGTCACCGCTCCGCAGGTCGCGAGCGCATACCAGGCCATCGCGAACGGCGGGGTGAAGGTCCCGCTGTCCCTGGTGGAATCCTGCACCGACGCGTCGGGCAAGGTCACCGAAGCGCCCGCCCCGAAGCCGCAGCGCGTCTTCGATGCGGCCAAGGACGCCGAGCTCAGCCGCATGATCGAGAACGTGGCCGAGCAGGGCAGCGTCTCGGACCTGATCAAGGTCCCCGGCTACCGCATCGCCGCCAAGACCGGAACCGCCCAGAAGCCCGATCCGGAGACCGGCGCTTACAAGGAGGGGATCTACTTCACCAGCATGGTGGGATACGCCCCTGCCGACCACCCGGAGTACGTCGTCGTGGTCACCCTCGACGAGCCCACTAGGGTAACCTCGTCTGCGGCCACCGCGCCCGCCTTCCAGAAGGCGATGACGCAGGTGCTGAAGACCTATCGCGTGCAGCCCTCCACCACACCCATGGAACCGCTGCTGCCCAAGTACTAATGATGGCCGTCGTCGCTTCGGAGCGATGGCGTCGCCCTCGGAGGATCCCATCCCCATGATCGCTCTGTCTCTCGCGGAGATCGCCGAGATCGTCGGCGGCGACCTGCGCCCCGCCGCAGGTCACGATCCCGCATCGATCGTCTCCGGCGTCGTCGACACCGATTCTCGTCAGATCTCGCCCGGCGGCATCTTCGTCGCCAAGCCCGGTGAGCAGACCGACGGCCACCGGTTCGTGGGCGCCGCGATCGAGAACGGCGCCGTGCTGGCGCTCGTCGAGCACGCCGTCGACGAGGCGATCTCGCAGATCGTCGTGCCCGATGTCGTCGACGCCATCGCGGAACTGGCCCGTGCGGTCGTCGCCAAGGTGCGGGCGGCAGGCGACCTGCGCATCGTCGGCGTCACCGGATCCAACGGCAAGACCACCACGAAGAACTTCCTCGCACGGATCCTGCAGGACGAGGGCGAGACGATCGCGCCGATCGCCTCGTACAACAACGAAGTCGGCGCGCCGCTCACCATGCTGCGGATCACCCCCACCACCCGCTTCCTGGTGTGCGAGTTCGGCGCCAGCGCGCCGGGCGAGATCGCGCGCCTGGCCGGGCTCGTGACTCCCGACGTCGTGATCGAGCTCATGGTCGGACTCGCGCACGCGGGCGGTTTCGGCGGCATCGAGGAGACGGCACGGGCCAAGGCCGAACTGGTCAAGGCTGCGGCCCACGGTGGCACCGCCGTGCTGAACCTCGACGACCCGCGCGTAGCGGGCATGGCGCCGCTCGCCGAGGAGCGCGGCCTGCAGATCGTCGGCTTCGGCCAGACCCCCGCGGCAGACGTGCGCGCGGCCGAGATCGACGTCACCGCATCCGGGACGTCCTGCATCGTGCACGTGGACGGGCAGGCGCTGCCGCTGCGTCTGCAGGTGCTCGGCGCGCACCACGTGAACAACGCGATCGCGGCGATCGCTGCGACCGGCGCACTCGGCGTCGCGCCTGCCGACGCCATCGCGCGCCTGGAGACCGTGCAGCTCGCCGAGCGGTGGCGCATGCAGCCCATGGGCGGCGCCGACGTGCGCATCATCAACGACGCGTACAACGCGAGCCCCGACTCCATGGCGGCCGCGCTGCGCACCCTCGCGCAGATCACCGGTCCGGACGAGCGCACCGTCGCCGTGCTGGGCGCGATGAGCGAGCTCGGCGAGACGGCCGGCGACGAGCACGACCGGATCGGGCTGCTCGCCGTGCGCCTGAACATTCAGCGCATCGTCGTGGTCGGCGCGGAGGCGCGCCGGCTCTACCTCGCGGCTGTGGGCGAGGGCTCGTGGGACGGTGAGGCCGTGCATCTCGCCGACGCCGACGCCGCCTTCGAGTACCTCCGGGGTGAGCTGCGCCCCGGCGATCGCGTGCTCGTGAAGTCGTCCAACTCCGCCGGACTCCGGTTCCTCGGCGATCGTCTGGGAGAATCGTTCTCGTGAGATCCCTGCTTACCTCCGCCGCGATCTCCCTCGCGTTCACGCTCCTGCTGACGCCGGTGTTCCTCCGGCTGTTCCGGAAGTGGGGCTGGGGACAGGTCATCCGCACGCCGGAGTCGATCAGCAACCCCAGCCATCAGGCCAAGCGGGGCACGCCGACCATGGGCGGCGTCATCTTCATCCTCGGCACCGTCGTCGGCTACGGCGTCGGCACCTTCACCGGCGGGAGCTATCCGACGGCCTCCG
The DNA here is from genome assembly GCF_052045265.1 of Microbacterium sp. 22303. NCBI lineage: Bacteria > Bacillati > Actinomycetota > Actinomycetes > Micrococcales > Microbacteriaceae > Microbacterium > Microbacterium sp. 22303. The sequence continues at coordinate 65,052 of NZ_JBQEOQ010000001.1, forward strand.
GGCTGCTCGTGATCTGGCTCATGCTGGGCTTCGGCGCGGTCGGCTTCATCGACGACTACATGAAGCTGCGCCGGCGCAACAGCCTCGGGCTCTCGGGCTGGCGCAAGATCGTCGGGCAGGTGCTGGTCATGGTGCCGTTCGGCATCGTCGCGCTCACGGTGCGCAGCCCCTCCGGCAACACCCCCGCGAGCGGTTTCGTCTCGCTCTTCCGCGACATCCCCGTGCTGTGGCTGTTCGCGCTGGGCCCCATCGTCGGCTGGTTGCTGTACCTGCTCTGGATCTCGCTGATCGGCATCGCGACCTCCAACAGCGTCAACCTCACCGACGGCCTGGACGGCCTGGCGGCCGGCTGCGCCGTGTTCGTGATCGGCGCCTACAGCCTCATCTCGTTCTGGCAGTTCAAGCAGTCCTGTGCCGCCGAGTCGCTGTCGCCGTCGTCACTGGCAGGCTGCTACGACGTCGCGCATCCGTTCGACCTCGCCGTGATCTCGGCGTCGTTCGTCGGCGCGCTGATCGGCTTCCTGTGGTGGAACGCGCCCAAGGCGAAGGTCTTCATGGGCGATGTCGGATCCATGTCCATCGGCGGCGTGATCGCGGCGCTCGCGATCCTCACCCGCACCGAGCTGCTTCTCCTGCTCCTGGCGGGCGTCTTCATCATCGCCTCCGGTTCGGTGATCGTGCAGCTGGCCTACTTCAAGCTCACCCGCGGCAAGCGCCTGTTCTTGCAGAGCCCGTTCCACCATCACCTCGAGATGCGCGGCTGGCCCGAGGCCACGATCGTGGTGCGGATGTGGATCATCGCCGGTCTGCTCTCCGTGTCGGCGTTCGGCCTGTTCTACGTCGAGTGGCTGCGGCTGACCAGCTCATGACCCGTGATCTCGATGTCCTGACCAGCTGGCACGCCGACTGGCGGGGCCTGCGGGTCGCCGTGCTCGGCCTGTCCGTGACCGGGTTCTCGGTCGCCGACACCCTGACCGAGCTCGGCGCGGAGGTCCTGGTGCTTTCCGAGAGCGCCACCGAGGAGTACGAGCGCCTGGTGCCGCTGATCGGCGCCCAGCTGTGGATCGGCGATCTCGGATCCGTTCCGGAACAGCTCGTCGAGTTCGCGCCGGAGATCGTCATCGCCTCGCCGGGCTTCGCGCCCGCACATCCCGTGATCGCGTGGATCCGCACGCAGCCGATCGCTCTGTGGGGCGACATCGAGCTCGCCTGGCGCGTGCGGGACAAGGTCCTCCGCGACGACGGCACACCCGCGGAGTGGGTGCTGATCACAGGGACCAACGGCAAGACCACCACGACCCAGCTCACTGCGACGATGCTCGTCGCCGGCGGTCTGCGCGCCGCCCCGTGCGGCAACATCGGCGTGCCCGTCCTCGACGCGGTGCGCGACCCCGGCGGCTTCGACGTGCTCGTGGTCGAACTGTCCAGCCACCAGCTCTGGTACCTCGGGCGCTCCGACCCCGCAGGGCAGCCGGTGCCGTGGGCGGCCACGTGCCTCAACCTCGCGGACGACCACCTCGTGTGGCACGGCAGTGCCGAGGCGTACCGCGATGCCAAGGCGGTCGTGTACCGCAATACGCGCGTCGCCTGCGTGTACAACAAGGCCGACGCGGCCACGCAGCGCATGGTCGAGGACGCCGACGTCATCGACGGCGCCCGCGCGATCGGATTCGGGCTGGGGATCCCGGGGCCCAGCGACCTGGGCGTTGTCGAGGGCATCCTCGCCGATCGCGCGTTCCTCGACGACCGCCATCACAGCGCCCTCGAGCTCACGACCGTGGCGGATCTCGCCGCGCACGGATTGAACGCCCCGCACATCGTGCAGAACATCCTCGCCGCGGCGGCGCTCAGCCGGTCGCTCGGGGTCGAGCCCACCGCGATCAGAACGGCGCTGGACGGATTCCGCCTCGATGCGCATCGCATCGAGGTCGTCGCGCGTTCCGCGGGGATCACCTGGGTGGATGATTCCAAGGCCACGAACCCGCACGCCGCCCAGTCATCGCTGCGGGCGTTCCCCGGGGCGATCTGGGTCGTCGGCGGGGATCTGAAGGGCGTCGACCTGTCGGAGCTGGTGGCCGGCGCGGGCGCGACCGCTCGGGCGGCCCTCGTGATCGGCGTCGACCGGACGCACCTGCTCGAGGTGTTCGCGCGACACGCGCCCGCGGTGCAGGTGCTGGAGGTCGTCCCCGGCGACACTGAAGAGGTCATGACCCGCGTCGTCGAATTGGCTGCGGGCATCGCCCGGGAGGGGGACACCGTGCTCCTCGCTCCGGCGGCGGCGTCCTTCGACCAGTTCGCGAGCTATGCGGATCGCGGCCACCGCTTCGCCGAGGCGGTGCGGCAGTGGATCGATCAGGGACGGTCGAGCGAGCAGGGGAGCGCCGATGACGCAGGTGGCACCACGCCCGACGCCGGCTCCTGAGCCTCGCGTCGACGGACTCGCCGCGCGCGTCCGTCTGGGGCGGGTCTTCCGCCCCGTGTCCACCGAGTTCGCGCTGATCGCCTCGACGTCGCTGCTGCTGACGGTGTTCGGCCTGGTGATGATCCTCTCGGCATCGAGCGCGAACGCGGTCGAGGGCGGCCAGGATCCCTTCGCGATCGTCATGACGCAGGCCCTCGTCGCGGCCATCGGCGTCCCGCTCATGTTCCTGATGAGCCGGTTCCCCATCACGTTCTGGAAGCGCACGGCCTGGCTCATCCTGATCGGTGCTGTAGGGCTGCAGATGCTCGTCTACACGCCGCTCGGGTATGCGAACGACGGCAACACGAACTGGCTGAGGATCGCGGGCCAGGTGGTGCAGCCCTCCGAGTTCATCAAGCTCGCCCTCGCCGTGTGGGCCGGCTTCATCCTGTGGCGCAAGCAGGACCTGCTCGGACGCTGGAAGCACGTGTTCATCCCGCTGATCCCGGTCGGCTTCCTCGCCATCGCCGCCGTGCTCGGCGGCAAGGACCTCGGCACCTCGATGATCCTCTTCCTGATCATCCTCGGAGCACTGTTCTTCTCAGGGGTGCGGCTGCGGCTCTTCATCCTGCCGCTGCTGATATCCCTGGCCGCGGTGCTCGGATTCGCCTTGGCCGACGAGCGGCGGCGCGCCCTGATCCTCGGCGTCTTCGATGCTTCGAACGACACGAGCTGCTATCTGAGCACCTGCTATCAGCAGGTGCATGCGATCTGGGGCATGGCGAACGGCGGCATCTTCGGCCTGGGGCTCGGCAACTCGCGCGAGAAGTACGGATGGCTCCCTGCCGCCTCGAACGACTACATCTTCGCGATCGTGGGCGAGGAGCTGGGCCTGATCGGCTGCGGGCTCGTGCTCGCCCTGTTCGTCCTGTTCGCCGTCGCCGTGTTCCGCATGGTGCGCAAGACCGACGACCTGTTCGTCCGCGTCACCTCCGGCGGCATCGTGGTGTGGATCCTCTCGCAGGCACTCATCAACGTCGGCGTCGTGCTGCGCATCTTCCCCGTGCTGGGCGTTCCGCTGCCGTTCATGTCGCAGGGCGGCACCTCGCTGCTGTCCGTGCTGCTCGCCTGCGGCGTGCTCCTCTCCTTCGCCCGCACGCTGCCGGCGCCCGCGCAGAGGCCGGCCGCAGGCCGGTCCGGTACGCTCCTGAAGTGACCACGTATCTTCTGGCCGGCGGCGGGACCGCGGGCCACGTCAATCCGCTGCTCGCCGTCGCCGACGGCCTGCACGCTCGTGATCCCGAGTCGTCCGTGCTGGTGCTCGGCACCCGTGAGGGCCTGGAATCGCGGCTGGTGCCGCAGCGCGGTTACGACCTGCTCACGATCGACAAGGTGCCGTTCCCGCGCCGCCCGAACGGCGCAGCGCTGGCCTTCCCGGTGCGGTTCTCGCGCGCCGTGAAACAGGTGCGCTCCTATATCCGCGAGCACGGGGTGGACGCGGTGATCGGCTTCGGCGGATACGCCTCGGCACCCGCGTACGTCGCGGCGCGGCGCGAGCGCGTCCCCTTCGTCGTGCACGAGGCCAACGCCCGCCCCGGCATGGCGAACGTGCTGGGCGCCCGCACCGCGGCGGCCGTCGGCGTCGCCTTCCCCGGCACGCCCCTGCGCCGCGGCGAGGTCGTCGGCATGCCACTGCGCCGGGAGATCGTCGACCTGAACCGCTCCGCCCTCCGCACCGAGGCCGCGGCGGAGTTCGGGCTGGATCCCGATCGCCCTGTGCTGCTCGTGTTCGGCGGCTCGCTCGGCGCACAGCGCCTGAACGAGGCGATCGCAGGATCCTGGCAGGACGTCCTCGACACGGGGTGGCAGATCCTGCACGCGACCGGCGATCGTTCCGAGATGTCGGATCCGGGTGCTCCCGGGTACACCATGCGCCGCTACCTGGACCGGATGGATCTCGCGTTCGCCCTGGCGGATCTGGTCCTCTCCCGCTCCGGCTCGGCGACCGTGAGCGAGATCAGCGCCCTCGGCATCCCCGCGATCTACGTGCCCTACGCCGTCGGCAACGGCGAACAGCGGCTGAACGCCGCAGCCGCGATCGATGCGGGCGCCGCCGTGCTGATCGAGGACGGGCAGCTCACTCCCGAGCGCGTGCGGAGGGAGGTGGTCCCGCTGCTGCGGGACACGGATCGCCGTGCGGAGATGAGGCGGGCGGCCGAGAGCGTGGGATCGCGCACCGGGACCGAGGACCTCATCGCCCTCGCCGACCGCGCGCTGGCGCGCTGAGCCCCTCCAGCCCTGACCCGGCGAGCCGGGCGCCGCCCCGCTCGCCCCGACTTAGGATTATTCAGTCATGATCAGACCCGACCTCTCCCTGCCGATTCCGGACGACATCACCGCCGCGCACTTCATCGGCATCGGCGGCTCCGGCATGTCCGGACTCGCCCGGATGTTCCTCGATGCGGGCATCCGCGTCTCCGGCAGCGATCGCGCGGACAGCGCCAACCTGCGGGCGCTCGCCGACCTCGGTGCCGAGGTGCACGTGGGTCATGACGCGGCGAACCTGGGCGACGCCGACACCGTCGTGCACACCGGCGCGATCTGGCCGGAGAACCCGGAGTTCGTTCTCGCCAAGGAGCGGGGACTGCATGTGATCCACCGGTCGCAGGCGCTGCACTGGCTGATCCGCGGGCGCCGCCTCGTCTCCGTGGCGGGCGCGCACGGCAAGACCAGCTCGACGGGCATGATCGTCACCGCGCTGCGCGAGCTCGGCGCCGATCCGAACTTCGTCAACGGCGGCGTGATCGAGCAGCTGGGCACCTCCAGCTCCTCCGGCGCCGACGATCTGTTCGTGATCGAGGCCGACGAGTCCGACGGCACGTTCCTGCTCTACGACACCTCGGTCGCCCTGATCACGAACGTCGACCCGGATCACCTGGACCACTACGGATCCGACGAGGCCTTCCACGAGGCGTTCGTGACCTTCGCGAACGCGGCGGGCGAGGCCGTCGTGATCTCGAGCGATGACGCCGGCGCCCTCCGCGTGCGAGCGGGGATCACGCATCCGAATGTCATCTCGTTCGGGCTCGCGGAGGACGCGGACCTGCGGGTCACCGACATCGTGACCGACGGTCCGGTCGCCGCGACCCTGACCTTGCGCGGCGCCTCCGCCCGCATGCAGCTCGCGGTGCCCGGCGTGCACAACGCGATCAACGCCGCGGGTGCCGTCGCCGTGCTCACGACGCTGGGGTACGAGCTGGCCGACGCCGCTCGCGCCGTCGAGGGCTTCGCGGGGACCGTGCGCCGGCTCGAGCTGCACGGCGTCGCCCGGGGCGTGAGCGTCTACGACGACTACTCGCACCACCCGACCGAGGTGCGCGCTGCACTGGATGCCATGCGCACGATCGTCGGCGACGGCCGCATCATCGCGATCCAGCAGCCGCACACCTATTCGCGTACTCAGCACATGTACCGCGAATTCGCCGAAGTGCTCGAGACCGGTGCCGACCACACCGTCATGCTCGACGTGTACGGAGCCCGGGAGGATCCGGTTCCGGGAGTCACCGGTGAACTGGTCAGCGGCGCCTTCGCGGACCCGGATCACGTGCACTACGTCGCGGACTGGCAGCAGGCCGCCGACTACACGGCGTCCGTCGCGCGCGAGGGCGACTACGTGATCACGCTCGGCTGCGGCAACGTGTATCAGATCATCCCGCAGGTGCTGGATGCGCTGCGCGCCACCGCCGAGGGCTGACCGTGCGCCGGCCGTCCGCGATCCCCGCTTCGGCGCCTCCGGTCGAGCCGGAGCGTCCCGTTTCGGCAGAGCCGTCAGACGGCCCGTCGGCGCGTGCGTGGGGGCGGCAGACGGAAGTCGGGATCGCCGCGGCGGAGCCTGAGGTGACGTCGACGACGTCGGCCGACCGGAACGCGAAGTCGTTGATCCCTCTCGAGCGGGGAGGGACCGCCGAATCCTCGACGGTGCAGGACCGCGCGGTGGAAGCCGACCGGTCGGCGATGCAGGACGAGGCGCCGCTGACCGCGCGCGACCTCTGGCAGGCGACCCGGGCACGCCGGAAGGCGCTGCGCACGGAGATCCGCCGCTTCACCCAGCGTTCCCGGCGACGCCGCATCGGCTGGATCATCGGCGCCGCCCTCGCACTCCTCATCGTGGGCGGAAGCGTCGGCGCGGCGTACAGTCCGCTGTTCGCGGTGCAGACGATCACCGTCGAGGGGACGAGTTCACTCAAGGCGGGAGACGTGCAGAAGGCACTGTCGGGGCAGGTCGGCCGGCCGCTCGCGCTCGTCGACGCCAGCGCCGTCAAGGCCGCTCTGGTCAGATTCCCGCTGATCGAGACCTACCGTCTGGAGGCGCACCCTCCGCACGACCTCGTGGTTCGGATCGTTGAGCGCACGCCTGTCGGCGTGATCCAGCAGAGTGACGGGCGGTTCACGGTCGTCGATGTCGCAGGGGTCGTGCTCTCGACCAGCGAGGAGCAGCCTGCCGGATACGCGTTGATCGACGTCAGCGGCGGCACGGCGTCCAAGGCGTTCGCGGCGGTCGGCACGGCACTGCGAACACTGCCCGCCGAGCTGCGCGGCCAGGTCGCCGGCGCCGCCGCGTCCACTCCGGATGACATCGTGCTGCAGCTGAACGGCGGCGCCAAGGTGGTGTGGGGGAGTGCGGAGCAGTCCGCACTCAAGACTCGGTCCCTGCAGGCGCTGATGAAGGCGAATCCGGACGCGGCGTCGTACGACGTGTCCTCTCCGGGCGTCGGCATCGTCGGCTGAGCACGAATATCCGAAACGATCGCGCGCAGGCGCGTGTCGCTTGGCTCCTGCGCGCCGTGTGCCGCTTACCTTCGATCAAAGAGAAAGCAATACCGGGAAATACTTTAACCTTCTGCTTGAGGTTTAAGGTTTCCGGCCCGGGGCTCGACATACATCGGAGGACGGGATGAGCCAGAACCAGAACTACCTTGCCGTGATCAAGGTCGTCGGTGTCGGCGGTGGTGGCGTCAACGCCGTCAATCGCATGATCGATCTCGGCCTGCGCGGCGTCGAGTTCATCGCGATCAACACCGACGCGCAGGCGCTGCTCATGAGCGACGCGGACGTCAAGCTCGACGTCGGTCGTGATCTGACCCGCGGTCTCGGCGCCGGCGCCGATCCCGAGGTCGGACGTCGGGCCGCGGAGGACCACGCTGAGGAGATCGAGCAGGCGCTGACCGGCGCCGACATGGTCTTCGTGACGGCGGGAGAGGGCGGCGGCACCGGAACGGGCGGCGCCCCGATCGTCGCGCGCATCGCGAAGTCGATCGGCGCGCTGACGATCGGCGTCGTCACCAAGCCGTTCTCCTTCGAGGGCCGCCGTCGCCAGTCGCAGGCCGACGCGGGCGTGGCCAAGCTGAAGGAAGAGGTCGACACCCTCATCGTGGTGCCGAACGACCGTCTGCTCGAGATCAGCGACCGTGGGATCTCGATGATCGAGGCGTTCGCGACGGCGGACCAGGTGCTGCTCGCCGGTGTGCAGGGCATCACCGATCTGATCACCACTCCCGGTCTCATCAACCTCGACTTCAACGACGTCAAGTCGGTCATGCAGGGAGCGGGATCCGCGCTCATGGGCATCGGCTCGGCGCGCGGCGCGGACCGCGCGATCAAGGCCGCCGAGCTCGCGGTCGAATCGCCTCTGCTGGAGGCGTCGATCGAGGGCGCGCACGGCGTGCTGCTGTCGATCCAGGGTGGATCGAACCTCGGCATCTTCGAGATCCACGACGCCGCGGATCTGGTCAAGGAGGCCGCGCACCCCGAAGCCAACATCATCTTCGGAACGGTCATCGACGACACCCTCGGCGACGAGGTGCGCGTCACGGTGATCGCCGCCGGCTTCGACAGCGGTGAGCCCACGCTGCGCCTGGACCCGCAGATCTTCTCGCGCACGACCACTCCTGCGGTCGCCGAGAAGCCTGCCGTCGAGGAGCGCGAGGATTCGGCGCAGGCCGAGGAGGCGCCGCGCGAGACCGTTTCGGTGTCCGCGCCGTCGATCCCTCCGGTGCACACGAGCATCGAGCCGGCCTTCGACGAGAGCGACCTCGACATCCCCGAGTTCCTGAAGTGAGCTCGGTTGCCGAGCGGCTGTCCGCGATCGATGCAGCGATCGCGGACGCCGCACGGCTCGCGGGACGGGATCCCGCGGAGATCACGCGCATCGTCGTGACGAAGTTCCACCCCGCGTCGCTCGTGAGCGAGCTCTACGGTCTCGGCGTCCGAGAGGTGGGGGAGAATCGCCAGCAGGAGCTCTCCGCGAAGACGGAGGCCCTTGCGGGGCTGGATGATCTGCGCTGGCATTTCATCGGGCAGGCGCAGACGAACAAGGCCGGTGCGATCCGCCGGGCGGCGCAGGTCGTGCACTCGGTGGACCGCCTGCGACTCGCGGAGGCGCTCGATCGTGCGGCGACCGACGACGTGCTGCTCGATGTCCTGCTGCAGATCAACCTCACCGACGACCCGGGCCGCGGGGGAGTCCCGCCGGCGGAGATCGAGCGGCTCGCCGAGCAGGTGCTCGCGCTGCCGACGCTGCGTTTGCGCGGCGTGATGGCCGTCGCGCCGCTCGACGAGGACCCGGCTGCGGCGTTCGCCCGAGTGCATGAGTCCGCGCAGCGCCTGCGCACGGTCGCGCCGGGAGCCGCTTGGATCTCGGCCGGCATGACCGGCGATTTCGTCGAGGCGATCGCGGCAGGCGCGACACACCTACGCATCGGCACCGCAATCACGGGGGCACGACCCGCACAGGGTTAGCCTCGACACAGAACCACCCCTACACGTTCGGAGGACACGATGGGGAACCCGCTGAAGAAGACCATGGTGTACCTCGGCCTCGCCGATGAGGAAGAGGTCTACGAGGAGACTGCTCCGGCCGCGCACAGCGCTCGCCAGGAGCAGGTCCGGCACGAGCCCGTCCGTCGGGAAGAGGTGCGTCGTGAGCGTGATGAGGCCAAGCCGGCTCCGGTCACGCCGCTGCGTCGCCCGACCGCGGTGCGTCAGCCCGCTGCGGGCGTCGTGAACGAGATCCTCACCGTGCACCCGAAGCAGTACCGCGACGCCCAGGTCATCGCGGAGAGCTTCCGTGACGGGATCCCGGTGATCATCAACCTCTCGCAGATGAGCGACGCCGACGCGCGCCGTCTGATCGACTTCGCAAGCGGGCTGTCTCTCGGCCTCTACGGCCGCATCGAGCGCGTGACGAGCAAGGTCTTCCTACTGTCGCCGGAGAGCATCGCGGTGTCGGGGCAGGGCGGGATGGCCGGGGGCGACGAGCCCGCGCTCGCGCACTCCTGACACGTGGTGGTGCCGCCCGCGGTCTCCGTGATCGCAGCGATTCTGAACATACTGCTGCTGCTGTACCTGCTCACGCTGTTCGCTCGGCTGATCCTGGACTACATCCCCATCTTCAACCGCTCATGGCGCCCCCGTGGTGCCGGACTGATCGCGGCTGAGATCGTCTACACGCTCACCGACCCGCCGATCAGGATGTTCCGACGCCTCATTCCTCCGCTGAGGATCGGACCCGTCTCGCTGGACCTGGGCTTCACGCTCACGATGATCATCGTGCTGATCCTGATGTCGATCACGCGATCCTTCATCTGATCGTCTGTCGCTGTTCATCTGATTGTTCCTTGCCCCCCATCTGATCGTCTGTTGCCGCGTGCCGTCGCTGCACAGGGATCGGACGGCTATGCTTTTCTGAAGGTGCACGCCGAGGGGCAGGCGCCATTTCCACCCGGCCACCGAGAACTCATCGAAAGAGGAGCCACCCATGGCACTGACCCCGGATGACGTCGTCACCAAGCAGTTCCAGCACGTCCGTTTCAAGGACGGCTTCGACCCGGACGAGGTCGACGACTTCCTCGACGAGGTCGTACTCGAGTGGCGTAAGGCCCTCGACGAGAACGCGGAGCTGAAGGCCAAGCTGGCCGCCTACGAGTCCGGCGAGAAGGCTGCGCCCGCGGCCGAGGCGCCGGTCGCTGCGGCACCCGCTCCCGTCGCCGCGCCGGTCGCGGAGACCGGTGCTCCTGCGGCCGCGACCGCCGGCATCATCGAGCTGGCGCAGCGCCTGCACGACGAGCACGTCGCCGAGGGCAAGTCCCAGCGCGACCAGCTCATCGCGGACGCCAAGGCACAGGCGTCGAAGATCCTCGCGGACGCCGAGCAGAAGCAGCGCGAAGAGACCGCCCGTCTCGAGCGCGAGCGCAACGTGCTCGAGAGCAAGATCAGCGAACTGCACACGTTCGAGCGGGATTACCGCACGCAGCTTCGCAGCTACATCGAGGGTCAGCTCCGCGACCTCGACGAGAAGGGCGGCCCCAACGGGGACGCCTCCTCCGCGCAGTAAGGAGCCCCGTTGACCCGGCGTCAACCGCTTCACGGTTCGGCGGCCGGCGCGATCATTGCGATTCTCGCAGTGCTCGTGCTGGCCGCCGATCAGTTTGTGAAGCATCTCACCATCACGAACCTCCCGCTGGAGCAGACGGTCCCCGTTCTCGGCGGCTTCCTGCAGCTCTTCTACGTCCGCAATTCCGGGGCCGCGTTCTCCATCGGCGCCGGTTACACGTGGATCTTCACCATCGCCCTCGCCGTCGTCGCGTGCGTGATCGTGTGGAAGGCGTTCGCGGTGCGCGCACGCCTGTGGGCCGTCGTGCTCGGGGCACTCCTCGGCGGTGTGCTCGGGAACCTCACCGACCGCGTCTTCCGTGAACCGGGCTTCGGCGTCGGACACGTCGTCGACATGATCTCGATGCCGTGGATGCTGCCGGCGATCTTCAACGTCGCGGACATCTTCATCGTCAGCGGCATGATCTCGATCGCCTTGCTGATCATCACAGGCCTCCGCCTCGACGGCACCCGTGAGCGGGATCACAAGGCTGAGTCGGCCGCTGAACCGTCCGACCATGACACATCGGGATCCGACCGCATCGACGATGACTCCGCCGGGACCGAAGGCGCATCTGCCGACATCGCTGCCCAGGACGTGGCGACGAGTGCCGATCCGCAGAGCCCCGCTCGGCGCGACGGTGCAGGATCCGAGGCCTGATCGTGGAATCGCGCTCTCTTCCGGTCCCGGACGGACTGGACGGTGTCCGTGTCGATGCGGCGCTGGCGAAGATGCTCGGGTTCTCCCGCACGTTCGCGGCAGAGGTCGCCGAGGCCGGGGGAGTGGCGCTCGATGGTGTCGTCCTGGGCAAGTCGGACAAACTGCGCGCCGGCGGCTGGCTCGACGTGGAATGGGCGCCCAAACAGGAGCTCCGGATCGAACCCATCGCGGTGCCGGAGCTCGGCATCGTCTATGACGACGACGACATCGTGGTGGTCGACAAGCCCACCGGGGTCGCTGCGCACCCGTCCGTGGGCTGGGAGGGCCCGACGGTCGTCGGCGCTCTCGCCGCAGCAGGCTTCCGGATCGCCACCAGCGGGGCGCCCGAGCGTCAGGGCGTCGTACATCGCCTCGACGTCGGAACCAGCGGCCTCATGGTGGTTGCGAAGACCGAGGCGGCCTACTCCGCACTCAAGCGGGCCTTCAAGGAGCGCACGGTCGAGAAGATCTACCACGCGGTCGTGCAGGGGCACCCGGATCCGCTCGCAGGCACGATCGACGCTCCGATCGGGCGGCATCCGAACCACTCCTGGAAGTTCGCGGTGATCCCTGACGGCAAGCCGTCGGTCACCCATTACGAGACGCTCGAGGCGTTCCCCGGCGCATCGCTGCTGGAGATCCACCTCGAGACCGGCCGGACGCACCAGATCCGCGTGCACATGGCCGCGCACAGGCACCCGTGCGTGGGGGACCCGCTGTACGGTGCCGACCCGACCCTGTCGGCGCGGCTGGGCCTGACGAGGCAGTGGCTGCACGCGCACCGGCTCGGTTTCGCGCACCCCACCACCGGGGAGTGGGTCCAGACGGAGTCTCCGTACCCCGCCGATTTCCGGCACGCGCTGGACGTGCTCCGCGGCGAGGACTGAGTCTTCGGCATCCGCGTTCGGATCCGAGGGATCAGAGTGGCAGCTCGCCTGTCGCCGACACCACGCCTTCAAGCGTCGCCTCCAGGAACCGGACGACCACCTCGGGGTCCTCGTCGCGGTCGATGACGAGGCTGATCAGTGTCTCCTCGGTGAAGGAGACCCAGGCGCGCAGGGCGACGCGGAGCCCCGGGGTGTCCGGCGTGCCGAGTTCGGTGAACGCGTCGAGAAGACGCGCGGCGTTGAGGTCACGCGACTCGTCGACCACGCGCCGGACGGCGGGGTCGCCGCTCGCGATCCCGCGCACCAGAGAGTGGAACGTGCCCTGATGCTGGCGCACGAACTCCGTGATGCGCAGCAGAGTGTCGCGCACTCGCGCCCGCGGCTCCAGGTCATCGCGCGGCTCGGAGGCGAGCAGCAGACTGTCCCTCGCCATGGTCACCACCGCGAGGTGCATGCCCTGCCTGGTCTCGAAGTAGTGGAACAGGAGAGGCCGTGACACTCCGGCGCGCTGGGCCAGCACGTCCATCGTGAGTTCGTCCAGGGAATGCTCGGCGAGGAAGTTCACCCCGGTCGCGACGAGCTGCGCACGACGCTCCTCAGGAGTGAGTCTGGCGCGTCGCAGGTCGGGCATGCCCCGAGCCTAGCGGGATGCGCAGCGATGGCCGTGTCCGGTATTGACTCTGAGTCAACGGGCAATATACTCGACCAGGTGAACGCCGCCATCGCAGCCGGCGCACTGGAGGAGGATCGATGAAGTTCCCGAAGTCCGACCGTGTCCGCAAGTTCGGGTCATCCCACGCAGGCCGTATCGCCCTCGTCGCCATTCCGGCGGGCGTGGTCGCCGCAGCGCTGATGGGCGGCGTCGCCCAGGGCGCGGTACCCGTGTCGTTCGCCGTATCGGGGAGCCAGTTCCAGATCGGCGCCTCCCAGCTCGAGGGCACCGGTTTCTCGCAGTACGCCGGTGTCGCGAAGGACACGGAGGGCAAGGAGCACACCGTCGCCATCGCGAACATCAAGAGCGCCACGCTCAACGACCTCTGCCAGTCGGTGATCACCGACACGCCGCTCGGCAAGGTCGGCGTGCTCATCAAGGCGGGTGGCAACGGCAACCCGGCGTCTGCCAGCGATCTGCAGATCGGCATGACCGGCCTCAAGGGCGACGCCTCCTTCGGTGCGATCCGCATCGGCGTGGACGCCTCCACCGTCAACACCGAGGCGAAGGGCTCCGCCGGTGACTTCGCTCAGGACGCCGACACCGTCTCGATCAAGAACCTGCAGCAGACGGCCTGGAGCACTCAGGCCTCGGTGTTCACCCTCACGGGCATGACGCTGGAGCTGACGGACGGTTCGCAGGGATGCTTCTGAACGAGGCCACGATGACCGACGAGACCAGCGCATCCGGATCCGCACGGCGTGATCGTCGGGATGCCGCGGCTCCCGTGCTGCGGCCGGTGCGCAACGGGGCAGAGTCCGCGCCGGCCGTCGTCGCGGGTGGCGTCGACCACACCGTCGATGCGAGCGCCGCGCCGGAGGTGATGTCGTCCGCGCGAGGATTCCGGCACTGGCGGCGGCAGCGTCCGTTCATCGGGGGACTGCTCGTCGCCGTCGGCGGAATCGAGATGTTCTTCTCCGGTCAGCTCGACATCGGGCATCTGCACGTCCAGCTGGGCATCGAGGGGCTGCAGGCGACGATCATCCCGATCGCGCTGCTGCTGCTCGGGATCCTCGGGATCACGATGCCCGCGCACCATGTCTTCTACGGCATCCTGGCCCTGGTCGTCGCCATCTACTCGCTGATCGGAGTGAACCTCGGCGGCTTCATCGTAGGGATGCTCCTGGCCGGGACCGGGGCGGTGCTCGTCGTCGCCTGGATGGGGCCGCGCGATCCCGTGGTCGCGGGCGGATCCGAGGAGGCGGCATCGTGAAGGCGCAGCGCCGCCACGGTGCCGTACTCCTGGCATCGCTCGCCCTCGTCGCGCCGATGATGCTCGGCGCCGCCGCTGTTCCGGGGTCGCAGCCGGCTGGGCTGTGCATCCCGCTGCTGTGGTGCCCCTCCCCGAGCCCGACGCCGACGACGCCCCCGCCGACATCCGGCCCTTCCGTGCCAGGGCTCCCCGCCGTGCCGGGAGCTCCGACGACCCCCGGCGCCACGACGCCGAGCGTTCCAGGAGGTGCCGCGCCGACGCCCGCTCCGACCCCTGTCGTGGCGGCGGAGGACGAGGGCGCTCCGATCTTCACGAAGACCCCGGCCTCCATGGGGTCGCAGGGACTGTCGTTCACCGGGCTGAGCGGCATCGCGATCGTGGACGTGCCGACGATCGACGGCGGCACGGTTCGCACCCTGAAGATCTCGGCGGACTCGATCACGATCTCCGGGTTCTCGCTCACGGTCCGCCCGCCGGACAAGGCCGGACTCGTGACGAACGCCGACACGATGACCCTCACCGGCCACGTGAGCGTGTATCTGGGCTCGATCACGGCGACCACCCAGGACGGCCGTGGCCTGACCCTGGGAACCGACACACCACCTCCTCTGGACGATGTGAAGCCCGGCCTGCTGCGTGTCACGATGGGCCTCGTGGGCACCGTCGCGGACTCGATCAGCTATACGAACACGGACCAGCGCATCGTCGAACCGTGATGTCTGCCCTCCGGGGCAGACTGGGGACATGAGCATCGAGGTTCGCCCCGCCACCGTCTTCGACGACGTCGCGACGGTCGTGGGGCCGAAGAACCCGACATCGCAGTCCTGTTTCTGCCTGAGCTATCGGATCCCCAGCAAGGAGAGCCAGGCGCTGCGCGGCGAGGCCAGAGCGGCGAGGGTTCGCGAGCTGTGCGAGCAGGATCCGGCGCCGGGAGTGATCGCCTACCTCGACGACGAGCCGGTGGGGTGGGCGGCGGTGCACCCGCGGTGGGATACGAGCTTCGCGCGCAACAAGCTGATCCCACTCGTCGACGACCTCGACGTATGGTCGCTGTGGTGTCTGCGTGTGCGACCGGGGTACCGGAAGCAGGGCATCACGCACACGCTGATCGACGGAGCCGTCGCCTATGCGCGGGACAGCGGCGCGCCGGCGATCGAGGGGTACCCGGTAGACAACCGGGGTGCGAAGGTCGATCTGACGATGGCCTATGTCGGCACGCGGTCGCTGTTCGAGTCGGCCGGCTTCACAAAGGCTGCGGACACCGGATCCGTGATCAACGGGTTTCCTCGGGTGCTGATGCGTCTGGATCTGCGCTGAGCACCCGAGCAGCAGCGGGCTCTCAGGTCTGCGGCGGTCGCCCGCCGCGGAAGTGCGCAGGGTCGTCCTCGGCCACGGCGAGGGCGATCTTGCGGACGTGGGTATCGTCGACGTCGCCCATCGCGGCGAGGTCGTAGAAGCCGACCTCGGTGAGTTCGCCGTCGGCAGGATGCGGTTCGCCCGAGATCCAGGCGCAGCGGAACACCAGATCCAGGTAGTCGACCTCGTCGCCGTTCGTATAGGTCACCCGAGGGAGCTGCTGCACGAGGGCGAGCCGCTCGACCTTCACGGCCACGCCCGCCTCCTCGAGGCACTCCCGCGCGGCCGCGTCGGCGGGTTCTTCGCCCGGCTCGACGATTCCGGACACCGCCTGCCAGGCGCCGTTGTCGGCCCGCCTGCCGAGCAGCACCTTCTCGTCGCGGAATACGATCGCGGTGACGCCGACGAGGCTCAGCGGGGCGTGGCCGATGTGCTTCCGAAGCGCGAGGACGAAGTCGGGAGTGGTCATCGGATCAGGGTACCGGGCGTCTCCTGAACCGAATGGCTGGAGGAATACCGTTCGGCTGGTGGAATCGGGTGGAATCGCCCGCCGGCTGGCATCTCGCCAGCCAGATGGATGCGGGCCCAAAGGAAGTGATGGTGACGCCCATCGGCGGGCGCGGCACCTCGATGTCCCACCCAGAAACGTAGACTCGAAGCATGGCATCAGACTCCTTCGTCCACCTGCACGTGCACAGCGAGTACTCGATGCTGGACGGGGCCGCGCGCATCGGGCCGCTGGTGCAGGAGGCCGTCGCGCAGGGCATGCCGGCGGTCGCTGTCACCGACCATGGCAACACTTTCGCCGCATTCGAGTTCTACAAGGCGGCCCAGGCCGCCGGCGTCAAGCCGATCATCGGCATCGAGGCCTACGTCACCCCGGGAACGCACCGCAGCGACAAGTCGCGCGTGCAGTGGGGCTCTCCCGAGCAGCGCCGCGATGATGTCTCCGGATCCGGTGCCTACACGCACATGACGCTGCTCTCGGAGACCACCGAGGGCATGCACAACCTGTTCCGCCTCTCCTCGACCTCGAGCCTGGAGGGCTACTACTTCAAGCCGCGCATGGACCGCGAGATCCTGCAGAAGTACTCCAAGGGTCTGATCGCGACGACCGGATGCCCCTCGGGTGAGATCCAGACCCGCCTGCGCCTGGGCCAGTACGACGCGGCGCGTGCGGCGGCCGCGGAGTTCCAGGACATCTTCGGCAAGGAGAACTACTTCGCCGAAATCATGGATCACGGCCTCGAGATCGAGCGCCGCGTCACCGGCGACCTGCTCAAGATCGCGAAGGACCTCGGGATCCCGCTCGTCGGCACGAATGACCTGCACTATACGCACCAGCACGACTCGACCAGTCACGCGGCTCTGCTCTGCGTGCAGTCGGGCTCCACCCTCGACGACCCGAACCGGTTCAAGTTCGACGGCGACGGCTACTACGTGAAGTCCGCAGCGGAGATGCGCCAGGTGTTCCGCGATCACCCCGAGGCGTGCGACAACACGCTGCTCATCGCCGAGCGCTGCGACGTCTCTTTCAACACCGGTGCCAACTTCATGCCGCGCTTCCCCGTCCCGCAGGGAGAGACGGAGGAGAGCTGGTTCATCAAGGAAGTCGAGAAGGGCCTGCAGTACCGATACCCGGGCGGTATCCCGGACGCGGTGCGCAAGCAGGCGAACTACGAGGTCGAGGTGATCTCGTCCATGGGGTTCCCGGGCTACTTCCTCGTCGTCGCCGACTTCATCAACTGGGCGAAGGACAATGGCGTGCGTGTGGGCCCCGGACGTGGGTCCGGTGCGGGCTCCATGGCGGCCTACGCGATGAGGATCACAGACCTCGACCCGCTCGAGCACGGCCTGATCTTCGAGCGGTTCCTCAACCCCGATCGCGTCTCCATGCCCGACTTCGACGTCGACTTCGACGACCGTCGTCGTGGTGAGGTGATCCAGTACGTGACCGAGAAGTACGGCGACGAGCGCGTCGCGCAGATCGTCACGTACGGCACGATCAAGGCGAAGCAGGCGCTGAAGGACGCGGGCCGTGTGCTCGGCTTCCCGTTCAGCATGGGGGAGAAGCTCACCAAAGCCATGCCGCCGCCCGTGATGGGCAAGGACATGCCGCTGGACGGCATGTTCGATCCGCAGCACCCGCGGTACAAGGAGGCCAGCGAGTTCCGCGTCGTGATCGAGTCCGATCCCGAGGCGAAGACCGTGTTCGACACGGCCCTGGGCCTGGAGAATCTGAAGCGCCAATGGGGTGTGCACGCCGCCGGCGTGATCATGTCCTCGCATCCGCTGATCGACATCATCCCGATCATGAAGCGCGAGCAGGACGGCCAGATCGTCACGCAGTTCGACTACCCGTCCTGCGAGTCCCTCGGCCTCATCAAGATGGACTTCCTGGGGTTGCGCAACCTCACGATCATCTCCGACGCCCTCGCGAACATCCGGATGAACCGGGGCGAGGAGCTCGTACTCGAGGACCTCGCGCTCGACGACCGGCCGTCCTACGACCTGCTCACCCGCGGCGACTCACTGGGCGTGTTCCAGCTCGACGGCGGTCCGATGCGTGCGCTGATGCGTCTGATGAAGCCGGACAACTTCGGCGACATCTCGGCCCTCATCGCGCTGTACCGCCCGGGCCCCATGGGCGCCAACTCCCACACGAACTACGCGCTCCGCAAGAACGGCCTGCAGGAGATCACCCCGATCCATCCGGAGTTCGCCGAGTCGCTCAAGGACATCCTGGAGGAGAGTTACGGCCTCATCATCTACCAGGAGCAGGTGATGGCGATTGCGCAGCGCGTGGCCGGGTTCTCCCTCGGCCAAGCCGACATCCTGCGGCGCGCGATGGGCAAGAAGAAGAAGTCGGAGCTGGACAAGCAGTTCGAGGGCTTCCAGGCCGGCATGCACGCGAACGGATACTCGGACGGCGCCGTCAATGCGCTCTGGGAGATCCTGCTGCCGTTCTCCGACTACGCCTTCAACAAAGCGCACTCCGCCGCCTACGGTGTCATCTCGTACTGGACGGCGTACCTCAAGGCGCATTACCCCGCGGAGTACATGGCCGCGCTGCTCACGAGCGTCGGCGACTCCAAGGACAAGATGGCGCTCTACCTGAACGAGTGTCGCCGCATGGGCATCAAGGTGCTGCCGCCGGACGTGCGCGAGTCGATCAACTTCTTCGCCGCCGTCGGCGAGGACATCCGCTTCGGTCTCGGCGCTGTGCGCAACGTCGGATCCAACGTCGTCGAGGGCATCGTCCAGGGGCGTCAGGAAGAGAACTTCACCTCCTTCCACGACTTCCTGAAGAAGGTGCCACTGCACGTGGCGAACAAGCGCACGGTCGAGTCGCTGATCAAGGCCGGAGCCTTCGATTCGATGGGCGACACCCGGCGCGCGCTCGTGGAGATCCACGAGGACGCCGTCGAGGCGTCGGTGGGCCAGAAGCGCAACGAGGCGCAGGGCGCGATCGGCTTCGATTTCGACAGCCTGTACGACGAGATCGAGGAGGTCGCTCCGCCCAAGGTGCCGGTCCGTCCGGAATGGACGAAGAAGGACAAGCTCGCATTCGAGAGAGAGATGCTCGGCCTGTACGTGTCCGACCATCCGCTCGCCGGTCTCGAGGTGCCACTGGCGAAGCATGCCTCGATCGGGATCAACAGCCTGCTGGAGTCCGAAGACCTGCAGGACGGCGACCAGGTGACCGTCGCCGGGCTCGTCACGAGCGTGCAGCACCGCGTCGCCAAGGCCAGCGGCAACCCCTACGGCATGATCACCGTCGAGGACTTCGGCGGCGAGATCACCATCATGTTCATGGGCAAGACGTATCTGGAGTTCCAGAGCACGCTGCAACAGGACACGATCCTCGCGGTGCGCGGTCGCGTCTCCCGTCGCGACGACGGAATGAACCTGCACGCGCAGTCGGCGTTCACGCCCGACGTCGGATCCTTCGACGCCGCGGGTCCGCTGTCGCTGTTGGTGCCCGAGCAGCGCGCTACGGAGCGGGTGATCGAGGATCTCGCGGACGTTCTGCGCCGGCATGCGGGCGAGACCGAGGTCATGCTGAAGATGCATCGCGGCGGCCGCGCCAAGGTCTTCGAAGTGCCCATGCCGGTGACCGTCACCGCGGACCTGTTCGGCGACCTGAAGTCGCTGCTCGGCCCGCAGTGTCTGGGCTGAGCAGGGCGCCGCTTTCCTCTCTTCCCTGCCCGCGCTTCCCTCAGGTACGCGAGTGCCGCACAGGGGCTCCCCACCGCCGCCAGGTAGTATCTGGTCCCGTTCGACGGCCGAAGTCCCCAGCGGCCGCACGACGAAAGGAAGTACTGATGACCGGCGACGTCCCCTCCGCTGAGATGGCGCAGGACGAACAGGATCCGACATCGAGCCCCCTCGCCTCGTCTGACACGGAAGTCGACGATGGACCGCTGCCCGCTGCCGCCCCGCAGCAGGGCTGGTTCGGCTTCACGCTGCGCGAGCTGATCGTCATCGCGGCATGGGTGATCGCGTTCGCGCTGTCCTTCGTGCCGGGTGCCGGGAGCGTCCTGGACGCCTCCGCAACGGTCTGGACGATGAACGGCGCCTGGGCACTGGCGATCGGCGTGCCCACCGCGGCCGTGTTCCTCGTCGTACTGCGACGGCTGTCTCCCGAGGGGATCCGCCGGGTCGGATCCCTCGGCATCGACCAGTTCGCTTCGGTCGCCTTCTCCGTCGCCCTGGTCAGTTGGGTCGTGCTGCTGTGGCAGCAGCTGGATCTGGTCGCCGCGACACGACGGTCCGCGCTGGTCACCTGGCCGCTGTGGCTGGAGATCCTGCTGGCGCTGGTCCTCGTCGCCGTCACGGTGTTCGCAGCCCTCATCCCCGGGATCCGCGAGGACTTCGAAGACCGCATCGAGACGCTCGCGCACCGCAACGCGAACCCCGTGCGACCGGTGTTCTCCCGGCCGCGTCCCGTGCGTGCGCGGGGGAGCATCTCCGACCCGCAGAACGAGGACGATGTGGATCCGGGACTGCTGCACGAGAACGAGGTCGGAGCCGCAGGACATCTCTCCGCCACCGGGGTCACCGGTGCAGTGGTGCAGGGCGAGGCGGGCTACGTACCCGAGCATCACCGGGAGTCCTTCCTCGCATCGGAGGAGTACGACGGATCCGCGCCCGCATCGGCGGAGAACCCCTCTGGCGCGGGGATGCCGAGGGTCGCAGACGACGCCCCCTTCGACGTCGTGCCTGCGGAGGATGCGCCGACCGAGGCGATCCTGGAGGCATCGTCCGAGACCCGCCAGGACGCGGTCCCCGAGACCCGGCAGGACGCCGAGACACGGACCTCGACCACGGACTCGCCGGATGACGAAGGCGAACCCGCCACTCGCACGGACGCCCGCCGTGCCGCCGATGTAGAAGCGTCGCCGGCATCGGGGCCCGACGCGGACGCCGGCCACGGATCCGCCGATGAGCAGGATGCAGCGGCCGCGCCGCACGACCTGTCCGACACCATGACCCAGGTCCTCGGCGATCTGCTCGAGCCCTCGCCTGCGGACGAAGTGGCCACGCACGCCGTCGACGTCGTGCCGCAGGAGCGCAACCGGGGCGGTGCCGCAGGATCAGCGGCGCGGGATGAGCAGCCCCAGCCGTTCTGGGCGCTCGCGCCCGACACCCGGGCCGTGCATGACGCACGCGGTGACACGATTTTCACAATCGGACCCGAAGCATGGATCCTAGTTCTCGAGGACCGCGGCGGCGCCTTCGTGGTGCGCCACGACGACGGTCGCGTGGGCTACCTGCACGACACCGAGAACATGACCCGAGGCTGAGGACGCATGCAGACGATCGACCTGAGGGGACGCTCCCTCTCCACCGCTGAGATGCTGGCCGTCGTGCCACGCGCGACCGCCGCCCGCGCCGAGGCGCTGGCGACCGCGACCGCGATCGTGGAGGACGTGCGCGTCCGCGGTGAGGAGGCACTGCGTGAGCAGGCCGAGCGTTTCGACAAGGTCAGCGGGCACGCGATCCGGGTTCCTCGCGAGCACCTCGACGACGCTCTCGCCGGTGTCGACCCGCAGGTGCGGGACGCGCTGGAGGCGGCGATCGAGCGGGTGCGCCGGGGCTCCGCCGCGCAGGTGCCCGCGCCGCAGGTCACCGAGATCGAACCGGGCGCCCGTATCGTGCAGCGCTGGCAGCCGGTCGGACGGGTCGGCGTCTACATCCCCGGCGGGAAGGCTCCCCTCGCCTCGAGCGTCGTGATGAACGTCGTGCCCGCTCAGGTCGCGGGCGTCGAGAGCATCGCCCTCGCCTCCCCGCCGCAGGCGGCAGAAGACGGCCGGATCCACCCGACCATCCTCGCCGCGGCCGCCCTGCTCGGCGTGGACGAGGTCTACGCGATCGGCGGTGCAGGTGCGATCGGCGCTCTCGCGCACGGTGTCGCGGCGATCGGACTCGACCCGGTCGACGTCATCTCCGGACCGGGCAACAACTACGTCGCTTCCGCGAAGCGCGCCGTTGCCGGCGTCGTCGGGACGGACTCCGAGGCAGGGGCGACCGAGATCCTCATCGTCGCCGATGCCGCAGCTGACGCTCGTCTTGTCGCCGCGGATCTGATCAGCCAGGCCGAGCACGATGAGCAGGCCTCCGCTGTGCTCGTCACGGACTCGGCCGAACTCGCGGACCGTGTGGCGGCCGAGGTCGCGACGGCCGCAGCCGCCACTCGACACAGCGCGCGTGTGCAGACCGCGCTGGACGGTCCGCAGTCGGCGATCGTGCTGGTCGACGACCGTGCCGCCGCCGTGGCGTTCAGCAATGCCTATGCCCCCGAGCACCTCGAACTGCATCTCGTGGACGCCGAGGAGGCGGCCGCGGTCTTCACGAGCGCCGGTGCCGTGTTCGTCGGAGATCAGACGCCGGTGAGCCTGGGCGATTACATGGCGGGCAGCAACCACGTGCTTCCGACCGGGGGACAGGCGCGCTACGCCTCCGGCCTCGGCGCCTACACGTTCCTCCGCCCGCAGCAGGTGATCTCGTACGACCGCGATGCGCTGGCGCGCGCCCGCAAGGGCGTCGTGGCACTCGCCGACGCGGAGATCCTGCCGGCGCACGGCGAGGCCGTCCAAGCCCGGTTCGCAGGAGCGCCGGAGCCCGCCGCGGCGACCGGGGCGTAGGCTTTCACGAATGCACTGCCCGTTCTGCCGCCACCCGGACTCCCGCGTCATCGACTCGCGCACGAGCGATGACGGCCTGTCGATCCGTCGACGCCGTCAGTGCCCGGAGTGCGGCGGGCGGTTCACGACCACCGAGACCGCGAGCCTGAACGTCATCAAGCGATCCGGTGTGATGGAGCCGTTCAGTCGCGAGAAGGTCATCTCCGGCGTCCGCAAGGCCTGCCAGGGGCGCCCCGTCACCGAGGCGGATCTGGCGATCCTCGCGCAGCGCGTCGAGGAAGCGGTACGGCAGACCGGCGTCTCGCAGCTGGACACCAACGAGATCGGCCTGGCCATCCTGGGCCCGCTGCGGGATCTGGACGAGGTCGCCTACCTCCGCTTCGCGAGTGTGTACCAGGCGTTCGACTCACTTGAGGACTTCGAGGCGTCCATCGCCGAACTGCGCGCCGACCATCAGAGGGCGGCCGAGCAGACGGCGCTCTGAGCGACGGGTCGGTATCAGGGGCCTGACCCCGGTAGCCTGGCAGGAATGTATGCCCTGCTCTTCCGCCTCGTCCTCGCGCGCTTCGATCCCGAATTCGCCCACCATGCCGGCATGGTCGTGGTGCGGATTCTCGGAGTGCCTCCGTTCTCCTGGGTCGCGCGTGCGCTGACCCGGCCGGCGGCGGGCGATGAGGTGCGGGCACTGGGGCTCACATTTCCGACTCCGTTCGGTATCGCGGCGGGGTTCGACAAGAACGCGGTCGGCGTGCGCGGGTTGTCCGCGCTCGGCTTCGGACATGTCGAGGTCGGTACGATCACGGCCATCCCGCAACCGGGCAACCCCAAGCCGCGCCTGTTCCGGCTCATCCCGGATCGCGCCGTGGTGAACCGCATGGGCTTCAACAACGCTGGTGCCGAGGCCGCGGAGAAGCGACTCTGGAAGCTCCGCCGCCGCAGGCCGGCCGCCGTCATCGGGGTCAACATCGGTAAGAGCCGCGTGGTCGCCGTCGAGGACGCGACCGCCGACTACGTCGCATCGGCCGTGCGCCTCGCGCCGCTCGCGGACTACCTCGCGATCAACGTCTCGTCGCCGAACACGCCGGGCCTTCGGGGGCTGCAGGCCGTCGAGACCCTCGCACCGCTGCTGCGCGCTGTGAAGGCCGCGGCCGGTGCGACCCCGCTGCTGGTGAAGATCGCCCCGGACCTTCCCGACGACGAGGTCACGGCGATCGCTGAGCTCGCCGTCGCCGAGGGGCTCGACGGACTCATCGCCACCAACACCACGATCACCCGCGACGGTCTCGTCACGGATCCGGAGAAGGTCGCCGCGGCGGGGGAGGGCGGCCTCTCCGGCGCCCCGCTCAAGGAGCGCTCGCTCGCCGTCCTCCGCCTCGTGCGCGATGCCGTGCCCGCCGACTTCTGCGTCATCTCGGTGGGCGGGGTCGAGACGGGGGCCGAGGTGCGGGAACGGCTCGACGCCGGTGCCACGCTGGTGCAGGGCTACACCGCGTTCCTCTATCGCGGGCCGCTCTGGGCGCGCCAGATCCGCGCGGGGCTGCGTCGCCGCTGAGCCGACGCGGAGGAGCGGCGCATCAGGCCGTACACGAAAAAGGATCCCGGCGCCTTGCGCACGGGATCCTTCTTCTCGTCAGGGGATCCGGATCAGTCCGGGTACTGCCCGCGCTTGACCTGCGGCTTCGGCAGACGCATGAAGCGCATCTGCAGAGATCGCATCGCGGCGTACCAGGCCAGTCCGCGCTCGCGCTTGTCCTTGCCGAACTTGTCGGCGATCCGGCGGTTCACGCGGATGCCGAGGAAGACCATGTCGATGATCGCGATCGCGATGAAGCCCCACAGGCCGATGAACGCCCAGTAGGCGACCAGGGTGTTCGGGATCAGCGAGACCACGATCACGACGACCATGAGGGCCATGATCCACTCGCTGACATGCCAGCCGGCGTCGACGTAGTCGCGCACCCAGCGCCGCTGCGGCCCGCGGTCACGGACAGGGAGGTACTTCTCTTCGCCGTTCGCCATGCCGACGCGCTGCCGCTCCTGACGGAGGCGCAAGTCGGCGCGAGCCTGCGCCTTGGCCTCTTTGGTGTCCGGCACGAGCGGTCGGCGTCGAGCGGCCTCCTGCTCCGCGCGCGTCGGCGTGCGGCGCCCCTTGCCGTTCGCGTCGGCTGAGTCCTCTGGTGCGGGGGTGGGAGTGCTGGGCACGAAGGCTCCTGATGTCGAGAGAGCGGGAAACGGGTGTTCTCTAAGATTACCTGTATGACTTCTCCCTCCTCCTCGGTCACCGCACCCGGTGACGTCGAAGCCGCCGTCACCGCCGCCGTGAGCACCGGGATCCCCGCTGCGCTCAGCGATCTCGGTGCTCTCGTGCGCATTCCCGGGGTCGCGTGGCCGGCGTTCGATCAGACCCAGCTCGTGCGCAGCGCCGCCGCCGTCGCCGAGCTCGCCGAGGGTACAGGCGTGTTCGACAGCGTGCGCGTGCTGCGTGCGGCGATCCCCGGCACCGACGAGGTCGGCCAGCCCGCGATCCTGGCGCGTCGGGCCGCACGCAACGGCAAGCCCACGATCCTGCTCTACGCGCACCACGACGTCCAGCCCCCCGGGGACGACGAGCTGTGGGACACGCCGCCGTTCGAGCCCACCGTCCGGGACGGGCGTCTCTACGGTCGAGGGGCCGCCGACGACAAGGCCGGAATCATGGCGCACATCGCGTCCATCCGTGCGGTCGCGGAGGCGCTCGGCGACGACCTCGACCTCGGGATCGCGATGTTCATCGAGGGCGAGGAGGAGTACGGATCCCGCTCGTTCGGGCAGTTCCTCAGCGACAACGAGGACGCCCTGCGCGCCGATGCGATCGTCGTGGCCGACTCCGGCAACTGGGACTCCGTCACACCGGGTCTCACGGTGTCTCTGCGTGGCGCGGTGCGCTTCACCCTCACCGTGCGGACTCTCGACCACGCCTCGCACTCCGGCATGTTCGGGGGAGCGGTGCCCGACGCCATGCTTGCGACCATCCGCCTGCTGAACACGCTCTGGGACGAGAACGGATCCGTCGCGGTCGAGGGACTGACCGTGCGCGATGCGGAGACGCCCGAGTACAGCGAGGGGACGCTGCGCGAGGAGACCGGGCTGCTGCCCGGCGTCACGCCCATCGGTGACGGCACGATCCTCAGCCGCATCTGGAACAAGCCCTCGGTCACCGTGATCGGGGTGGACGCAACTTCCGTGGCGGCCGCATCCAACACGCTCTCGCCGGAGACGACGGTCGTGCTGAGCTGCCGCATCGCGCCGGGGCAGAGCGCGGACGACGCGTACGCCGCGCTGCAGGCGCACCTGCGTGCTCATGCGCCCTTCGGCGCGGAGCTCTCCTTCTCCGACGTCGACCTCGGCAACCCGTTCCTGGTCGACACGAGCGGCTGGGCGGTCGGGCTGACGCGCGGAGCCATGAAGGACGGCTACGGCACCGCACCCGTCGACCTCGGTATCGGCGGATCCATCCCGTTCATCGCGGACCTGGTGGAGCGCTTCCCCGGCGCGGAGATCCTCGTGACCGGCGTGGAGGACCCGCACGCGCGGGCGCACAGCCCCAACGAGTCGCTGCACCTGGACACCTTCCGCCACGCCGTGGCGACGGAGGCGCTGCTGCTCACCCGGATGAACGAGATCACCCTCTGACGAGGCAGGGCGCATCGATCGCGGTCATGACCGGCCGCGCTCGATGCCGCCCTCGTGCGCGGCGGTAGACTCGAAGCACGGGAACCGTGCCGGTGCACGGCCGATCCAAGGAGCGACATGAGCGACATCACCCTCACCCCCGAGACCACCGCCCACGGCGTGAAGCTCACCGACGCCGCCGCGGCGAAGGTGAAGAGCCTGCTGGAGCAGGAGGGCCGCGACGACCTCCGCCTGCGCGTCGCCGTGCAGCCCGGCGGCTGCTCCGGCCTGATCTACCAGCTGTACTTCGACGAGCGCTATCTCGAAGGCGACGAGACCGTCGATTTCGATGGCGTCGAGGTGATCGTCGACAACATGAGCGTGCCGTATCTCGACGGCGCGGCGATCGACTTCAAGGACACCATCTCGGAGCAGGGATTCACGATCGACAACCCCAACGCGCAGGGTTCCTGCGCCTGCGGCGACAGCTTCCACTGAGCCGCGAAATCCCTTCTCCCACCCCTGCGCCATCCACGCCGAACCTGCGTGGATGGCGTGAATCGGGTGTGAGCTTGCCCTAGACTGGGGTAGCCCACGTCCGTGATCTGAAAGGTGCATCGTGCCCTCGAAACGCCGCCTTCGTTGGGCCGCACTCCCCCTGGGAGTAGCGGCAGCCGTGGCCCTCTCGGGATGTGCCCCGCTCATGGAGCGCGGCTTCCTGCCCGGCTTCGACGACGGCACTCACGCGACGAATCAGACCGAGCGCGTCACGTCGCTCTGGGTCAACTCGTGGATCGTCCTCCTCATCGTCGGCCTCATCACCTGGGGTCTCATGGGCTGGGCTGCGATCGCCTACCGGCGTCGCAAGGGACAGACCGGCCTGCCGGTGCAGCTGCGCTACAACATGCCGATCGAGATCTTCTACACGCTCGTTCCGCTGATCCTGATCTTCGGCATGTTCGCCTTCACGGCGCGCGATCAGACGATCATCGAGACCCAGTACGGCCCGGGCAATGAGCCCGATGTCTCGATCACCGCGATCGGCAAGCAGTGGGCGTGGGACTTCCAGTACGACGGCACGGAGAAGGACAACTCCGACGCCGTCTGGACCATGGGTGTCCAGGCCCAGCCCGACAAGGCCGGCAACATCGATCAGGCCGCCCTGCCCACGCTGTACCTGCCGGTCGACAAGAAGGTGAAGATCACCCTGCAGTCGCGCGACGTGATCCACTCCTTCTGGATCATCGACTTCCTGTACAAGAAGGACATGTACATCGGCAAGGACAACTCCTGGTCGTTCACGCCGACCCGTGAGGGCACCTACCAGGGCAAGTGCGCCGAGCTCTGCGGCGAGTACCACTCGATGATGCTCTTCAACGTGAAGGTCGTCAGCGACGCGGAGTACCAGTCGTACTTGACCAAGCTCAAGGACGAGGGCAACACGGGCGACATCACCGACGCCTACGACCGCCTCACCAACTTCCCCGGCACCGGGAAGCCCGCGACTGACTCGGAAGCGAAGTAAGCAGAATGACGAGCACTCTTCCCGACATCTCCGAGGCCGGCGCGCGTCCGACGACGATCCCGCCGCGACAGGCGGCTCTGCTCAGCTCGACCCGCGTCGAGCAGAAGGGCAACATCGTCGTCAAGTGGATCACCTCCACCGACCACAAGACGATCGGATACATGTATCTGATCGCCTCGGTGCTCTTCTTCCTCCTCGGCGGCGTGATGGCCCTCATCATCCGTGCTGAGTTGTTCTCGCCGGGCATGCAGATCGTGCCGACGAAGGAGCAGTACAACCAGCTGTTCACGATGCACGGCACGATCATGCTGCTGATGTTCGCGACCCCGCTGTTCGCGGGCTTCGCGAACGCGATCCTCCCGCTGCAGATCGGCGCCCCCGACGTGGCGTTCCCGCGTCTGAACGCCTTCGCGTTCTGGCTGTTCCTGTTCGGTTCGACCATCGCGGTCGCGGGCTTCCTCACGCCGCAGGGCGCGGCCTCGTTCGGGTGGTTCGCCTATCAGCCACTCGCGAGTGCGTCGTTCACTCCGGGTGCCGGCGGCAACCTGTGGATGCTCGGACTCGGCATGTCGGGTTTCGGCACGATCCTCGGCGCCGTGAACTTCATCACCACGATCATCACGATGCGCGCCCCGGGTATGACGATGTGGCGCATGCCGATCTTCTCGTGGAACACGCTGATCACCAGCCTGCTCGTCCTGATGGCGTTCCCCGTGCTGGCCGCCGCCATGCTGGCCGCCGCGGCCGACCGCGTGCTCGGTGCGCACATCTACGACCCCGCCAACGGCGGCGTGCTCCTCTGGCAGCACCTGTTCTGGTTCTTCGGCCACCCCGAGGTCTACATCATCGCCCTGCCGTTCTTCGGCATCGTCTCGGAGATCTTCCCGGTGTTCAGCCGCAAGCCGATCTTCGGATACAAGACCCTGGTCTACGCGACGATCTCGATCGCCGCGCTGTCCGTGGCCGTGTGGGCGCACCACATGTACGTGACCGGCGGTGTCCTGCTGCCCTTCTTCGCACTGATGACCATGCTCATCGCCGTCCCGACGGGCGTGAAGATCTTCAACTGGATCGGCACACTGTGGCGAGGATCCGTGACGTTCGAGACGCCGATGGTGTTCGCGCTCGGCTTCCTGGTGTCGTTCGTCTTCGGCGGTCTGACGGGAGTCATCCTGGCGTCCCCGCCGCTGGACTTCTTCCTCTCCGACTCGTATTTCGTGGTCGCGCACTTCCACTACGTGGTGTTCGGCACGGTCGTGTTCGCGATGTTCGCCGGTTTCTACTTCTGGTGGCCGAAGTGGACCGGTCGGATGCTGAACGAGCGCCTCGGCTACGTGCACTTCTGGATGCTGTTCATCGGCTTCCACATGACGTTCCTCATCCAGCACTGGCTGGGCGTCGACGGCATGCCGCGTCGCTACGCCGACTACTCGGCCTACGACAACTGGACGTGGGAGAACCAGGTCTCGACGATCGGCGCCATCATCCTGGGCGCGTCGATGCTGCCGTTCTTCCTGAATGTGTGGCTGACCGCGCGTAAGGCACCGAAGGTGACCGTGAACGACCCGTGGGGCTACGGCGCTTCGCTCGAGTGGGCGACGTCCTGCCCGCCGCCGCGACACAACTTCACCTCGATCCCGCGGATCCGCAGCGAGCGTCCGGCGTTCGACCTCAACCACCCGGAGGCCGCCGAGCATCCGGTTGCTGCGGCCGCCGACGGAAAGGCCCACTGACCCATGCGCGACAACATCGTTCTGTGGTGGATCCTCACCGCATTCTTCGCCCTCATGGGCGTGACCTACACGGTCTGGAACCTCATCGCACACGCCGGTGAGCCTCCCGTGAGGGCGATCGAGTGGGTCGGCACGGTCGCACTGTTCTTCACCGCATTCATGGGCGCGATGATCGCGTTCTACCTCGACCGCACGCACAAGGCACAGGGCGGCACCCTCCCCGAGGACATCCTCACCAGCGACATCGATGACGGTGACCCGGAGCTCGGCGAGTTCAGCCCCTGGTCCTGGTGGCCGATCGTCCTCGCGGGCGCCGCGGCGGTCGGCATGATCGCTCTCGCCGTGGGCGTGTTCCTCTTCCCGGTCGCGCTGGCAATCTTCGTGGTCGCGATCGTCGGCTGGGTCTACGAGTACTACCGCGGTCACTTCGCCCGCTGAGCGGAGATCCCCGCGAGAAGGCCCTGGAGCAACGCTCCAGGGCCTTCTCCGTATGTCCGCGCCAGGCGTTCGTCGTCGGCGATCGTGGAACGGGTGGTGAGGTCGGAGTCGTGGGCCCGGTAGAAGCTAATAGCCTGGTTACATGACGGCAGTTGCGCTTCTGAGTGGTTTGATGTCGGCGATTGATGATCATCGCTGGAGCGATCTGCATGACTATCTTCACGAGGACTTCTCCTGCCGATACGTTCATACCGGTGAGTCCTTCGACCGTGGCTCCTGGACTCGCCTGAACGCGGAGTATCCCGGATTCGAGCACTTGCGCGTCGAAGAGATCGTTGGGACGTCGGATCGCGCGGCCTGTCGTTCCCATGTCACCGCAAGTGGCCGCGCGGGCGTGGATCATTTCGAGTGTGCGACGTTCGTCCGAGTGCGGGATGGACTGATCGATCAGATGACCGAGGTCTGGACAGATGTATCGCAGACCGCGCCCGTCGGAACCCGGCCAGAGGCTACCTGACCCTCTGCGGTGACCGCCATGAGCCTGGCGGGCGCCGCACGGGAGAAGGCGCGGAGAAGCGGCGACGTCGTCAGGCGTGTGTGCGGACGCGGGCGATGCCCGTGAGGGGATCCACCGGGCGCCGGTGCACGCCATCGGCGTCTTCGACGGGGTAGCCCTCACGTACCCAGTACTCGAAGCCGCCGATCATGAGCTTCACGTCGTATCCGAGCTTGGCGAACTCCAGGGCGCCCTTGTCACCTGCGTTGCAGCCGGGGCTCCAGCAGTAGACGACCACGGGGGTGCCCAGGGGGATCTCCTGCGGCGCCCTTGCTGCGATCTCGCTGTAATGCATGTGGATCGCATCGACGATGCGCCCTTGGGCCCAGGCGTCGTCGCTGCGGACGTCGACGACGGCGAGCTGTTCGCCGGCCTTGCGGGCGGCGTGCACGTCGCTCGCATCGGTCTCGTGGGTGAGCTTCGCGGCGAAGTGGTCCATGGCGGAGGTCATACCGCCAGGTTACTCCGGCGCAGTGACAGGCAACGACGAAGGCCCCGTCTTGTGACGGGGCCTTCGATCGAACTGGGGGAGCGGCCTACTCGCCGCCCTCCTTCGCCTGCAGGGATTCCGGGGCGAGCGCCGAGCTGGGCGTGTTCGGAGTCTCGCTGACGTGGCCCGTGTCGACCGGTGCGATCTGGTCCTCGCTCACACCGGCACGGGTGTGCGACGCCACGATCTCGTCGTGAGCGGCCTCGTTCGTGTCGTGCAGCGCGTGACGCTGGTGCGCGTCGGCTGCGGCGATCTCGGCCTGCGTGAGCGGCGACAGGCGGTCCTCGAAGAACCAGCGCGACATCGAGGAGCGCAGGTTCTGCGTCCACGGAATGCGGCCCTTGGCATTCGGGCGGACCACCAGCGGCTCGTACACCTCGGTGTCGATGAGCTTCCAGCGGTCGTACACGTCGACCGGCTTGTGGACCTCGATGAACTCGCCACCCGGAAGGCGCACGATCCGACCGGACTCGTAGCCGTGCAGCACGATCTCGCGGTCCTTCTTCTGCAGCGCGATGCAGATGCGCTTCGCGATGAAGTAGCTGAGGACCGGACCGATGAACAGTGTCGCCTGGAGGGTGTGGATCACGCCCTCCATCGTCAGCGAGAAGTGCGTCGCGATGAGGTCGGATGCCGCGGCCGCCCACAGCGTGGCGTAGAAGACCATGCCGGCCACGCCGATCGCGGTACGAGTGGCCGAGGTGCGGGGACGCTGCGCGATGTGGTGCTCGCGCTTGTCGCCGGTGATCCAGGCCTCGATGAAGGGGTAGATCGCCACCAGGACGATGAACAGGCCCAGTACCAGCACCGGGATGATGATCCCGAACGACCAGGTGTGGTCGAGGAACACGACATCGAGGTTCGACGGGGCAAGACGCAGCGCGCCGTCCGCGAAGCCGATGTACCAGTCCGGCTGCGTACCCGCCGACACGGGGGAGGGGTCGTACGGGCCGTAGTTCCAGATCGGGTTGATCTGGAACAGCGAGGCGATCAGTACGATCACACCGAACGTGATGAACAGGAAGCCGCCCATCTTCGACATGTAGATCGGCATCATCGGGTAGCCCACGACGTTCTCGTCCGTGCGGCCGGGGCCGGCGAACTGCGTGTGCTTGTTGATCACCATCAGCATGAGGTGCAGCACGACCAGGCCGATCACCAGGAGCGGCAGGATCAGGATGTGCAGCGTGTAGAGGCGCCCCACGATCTGGTCGCCCGGGAACTCGCCGCCGAACAGCATGAACGAGGTCCAGGTGCCGATCAGCGGGAGGCCCTTGATCATGCCGTCGATGATGCGCAGACCGTTGCCCGAGAGCAGGTCGTCGGGGAGCGAGTAGCCGGTGAAGCCCTCGGCCATGGCGAGGACGAACAGCACGAAGCCGATCACCCAGTTCAGCTCACGGGGCTTGCGGAACGCGCCCGTGAAGAACACGCGCAGCATGTGCACGCCGATGCCGGCCACGAAGGTCAGCGCCGCCCAGTGGTGGATCTGGCGGACCAGCAGGCCGCCGCGCAGATCGAACGAGATGCGCAGCGTCGAGTCGAGGGCCGCGGACATCTCCACACCGCGCATGGGCGCGTAAGCCCCGGCGTAGTGGGTGGGCACCATCGACGCCTGGAAGAAGAACGTCAGGAAGGTGCCGGACAGCAGCACCACGACGAAGCTCCACAGTGCGATCTCGCCGAGCATGAACGACCAGTGATCGGGGAAGATCTTCCGGCCGAGCTCCTTGACGAAGCCGGAGAGGCTCGTCCGCTCATCGATGTAGTTGGAGAGACCGCCGACGAATCGGCCGCCCAGGGGCGCCTCCGAAGGCTTCTCCGAGGACTTCTGCTCGGTAACAGTTGCGGTGCTCAATGACGCTCCCAGAAGCTCGGACCGACGGGTTCGTGGAAATCGCTCTGCGCGACGAGGTAGCCCTCGTCATCGACGGTGATCGGCAGCTGCGGCAGCGGGCGTGCGGCCGGTCCGAAGATCACCTTCGCGTGCTCCGTGACGTCGAACTGCGACTGGTGGCACGGGCAGAGCAGGTGGTGGGTCTGCTGCTCGTACAGCGCAACAGGGCAGCCGACGTGCGTGCAGACCTTGGAGTAGGCGACGATGCCGTCGTAGGACCACGTCTTGCGCTCCTCGGACTCGATGAGCTGCTCGGGGAGCAGACGCATCAGCAGGACGATCGCCTTGGCCTTCTCTTCGAGGTAGCCCTCCTCGTGGCCGACCTTGCTGAGCGGCTCCGGGATCACGTGCACGGCCGAGCCGATCGTGATATCGGCGGCGCGGATGGGCGTTCCATCGGGGTCGTGCGCAAGGCGCATGCCCTTCTCCCACATCGTGTGCTTGAGCAGCTGCACCGGGTCGCCCGCGATCGGGTTCTCCGGGGTGCTGTGCGGGGCGAGACCGCGGAAGAGCGCGAGACCGGGGACGACCGAGGCGACGACCGCGGCGATGAGCGAGTTGCGGATCATCACACGGCGCCCGAACCCGGACTCCTCGTTCGCGTCTGCGAAGGCCTTGATCGCGGCCTCGCGGGTGGAGTCGCGGCCACGGGTGGGGTGGCGGTATTCGATGTGCTCGTGGTCCGCCATGATCGCCTTCGACCAGTGGATCGCACCGAGACCGAGTGCGAGCAGGGCGAGGGCGATTCCGAGGCCGATGAACAGGTTGTTGTAGCGCACGTCGATGAGCGAGCCGCTCTCGATCGGGAACAGCATGTAGGCGGCGACCGCCCAGATGCTGCCTGCGAGCGAGAGGTAGAAGAGCGTGTAGACCGTGCGGACAGCGGCGTTCATCGCCTTCGGGTCCTGGTCGGTGACGCGCTCGCGGTGCGCGGGCAGCCCCGGGTTGTGCGCGGGGTCGCTGACGTCGACGCTCAGCCCGGCCGGTGCCTGATAGGTCCGGTCAAGAGCGTGCGGGTCGTCGTGTGCCATGGTTCTCCTCGTACGTTCTTCGATATGTCGGCGTCAGTTGGACTTCGCCGTGATCCACACGGTGATGGCGACCAATGCGCCGATTCCGAAGATCCAGATGAACAGACCCTCCGAGACGGGTCCGAGGGATCCGAGGTCCATACCGCCGACCTGGGTCGCGTTCTGCTGGAAGAGCAGCGCGGAGATGATGTCGCGCTTGTCTTCGGCCGAAAGGTTCATGTTGCCGAAGACCGGCATGTTCTGCGGACCGGTGACCATGGCGGCGTACATGTGCAGTGCGCTGGTCTTCATCAGGCCCGGGGCGTACTTGCCCTCGGTCAGAGCGCCACCGGCGCCCGCGACGTTGTGGCACATCGCGCAGTTGATGCGGAACAGCTCGGCACCGTGCGCGACATCGCCCTTGCCGTCGAGGATCTTCTCCTCGGGGTAGGTCGGGCCGGGCGCCACGGACTGGACCCAGGCGGCGACGTTCTTGATCTGCTCTTCGGAGAACTGCGGGTGCTTCTGCGGAGCCTGGGGGCCCTGCATCTGCAGCGGCATGCGCCCGGTGGACATCTGGAACTCGACCGCGAGCTCGCCGACGCCGTACAGGCTCGGTCCGGTGGCGGTGCCCTGCAGGTTCATGCCGTGGCAGGTGGCGCAGTTCGCCTGGAACAGCTTCTGCCCGTCCTCGGTCGAGACCGCGGCGGTGACGGACGCCGGCTCGGTCGCGGCGAACGCCGCACTCGCGCCGGCGTAGACGCCGCCGGTGATCATCAGGCCTGCGCCGATCAGAGCCGCAGCGGCCAGGGGGCTGCGACGGCCACTACGGCGCTTCTTCTCACGTGCCATGTCGGGAATCCGCTCCGCTTCTTACTTGAGGAAATAGATGACGAAGAACAGCACGATCCAGACGACGTCGACGAAGTGCCAGTAGTAGGACACCACGATCGCGGTCGTCGCCTCCTTGTGCGTGAAGTTCTTGACGGCGAAGGCGCGGCCGAGGGTCAGCAGGAACGCGACCAGACCGCCGGTGACGTGCAGAGCGTGGAAGCCCGTGGTGATGTAGAACGCGGAAGCGTAGGAGTCGGCCGAGATCGGCATGCCCTCCGCGACCAGCTGCGAGTACTCCCAGACCTGGCCGGACACGAAGAACGCGCCCATGGCGAAGGTCAGCCAGAACCACGGCACCATGCCCCAGCGCTTGCGTCCCTTGTCGTTCACCGACGTGTAGGGCTGCATGCGCTCCGCGGCGAAGACACCCATCTGGCAGGTGAACGAGGACGCCACCAGGACCAGGGTGTTGATCGCGGCGAACGGCACGTTCAGGCTCTCTGTGCGTGATGCCCAGAGCTCCGGAGAGGTGCTGCGCAGGGTGAAGTAGATCGCGAAGAGTCCCGCGAAGAACATCACCTCACTGCCGAGCCAGACAATGGTTCCCACAGCCACCGGGTTGGGGCGCTTGATCGTTCTCGCCGCCGGGGCATACGTCGCTGAGGTCGTCACCCGTCCATTATGGCCGATCCGAGACGCCGATTGTCGCACCGGCGGCGGCGGTTCAGCCCGTCCGGGCCTCGGTGTGGCCTCGGAACCAGCCGCGAATCCCCTGAGAGACGCGGGCTTGCGGGCGGGTCGCCGGGTGCCGGAGCGGGGATCACGACTGCATCACATCGCTAGGATCGCTGGCATGGCGGATGTTCTGACCTGGCCCGATGTCCTCTCCACGCTCCTCGCCGGGCGTGACC
Source organism: Microbacterium sp. 22303 (assembly GCF_052045265.1). Classification (NCBI taxonomy): domain Bacteria; kingdom Bacillati; phylum Actinomycetota; class Actinomycetes; order Micrococcales; family Microbacteriaceae; genus Microbacterium; species Microbacterium sp. 22303. The sequence goes on from NZ_JBQEOQ010000001.1 coordinate 100,944, forward strand.
TGAGCGTCTACGAGTCGACCTGGGCGATGCGTCAGGTGATGCGCGGGCAGGCCACCCAGGCGCAGCTGGCCGGCTTCCTCGTCGGGCTGCGCGCCAAGGGGGAGACGATCGACGAGGTGGTCGGCTTCCGCGACGCCATCCTGGAAGCGGCCGTGCCGCTGCCCGTGTCCTCGGATGTGCTGGACATCGTGGGAACCGGGGGAGACCGGATCGGGACCGTGAACGTGTCCACCACCGCCGCCATCATCATCGGCGCGACCGGCATCCCGGTCGTCAAGCACGGAAATCGCGCGGCCAGCTCCGCGTCCGGATCCTCCGACGTGCTCGGCGCGCTCGGCCTCCAGCTCACCCTCGACCCGCAGGCCGTCGCCGAGATCCTGGACCGTACCGGCATCACGTTCGCCTGGGCGGGGGCGTTCCACCCCGGGTTCAAGAACGCGGGCGCCGTCCGCGCAGAGCTCGGTGTGCCGACCGTGTTCAACATGCTCGGCCCGCTGTGCAACCCGGCGCGCGCCGAAGCGAATGCGGTGGGCGTCGCCCAGCTCGACCGGGTGCCGCTCATCACCGGCGTGTTCCGCACCCGCGGCGCCACGGCTCTCGTGTTCCGCGGTGACGACGGACTGGACGAGCTCACGACGACAGGGCACAGCCGTATCTGGGAGGTCACCCGCGGAGACATCCACGAGCACGACCTGGATCCGCGCGACCTGGGCATCCCGCTCGCCGATCTCGCCGACCTCATCGGCGGTTCCCCGGAGCACAACGCGGGCGTGCTGCGCCGCACGCTGGAAGGCGAGCGCGGCGCCGTGCGCGACATCGTGCTGCTGAACGCGGCGGCCGGTATCGTCGCCTACGAACTGTCCCACGACGCGTCCCAGGCGCAGGTGCCGATCGTGCAGCGTCTGCGCGCCGCCCTGGGCCTGGCCGAAGCAGCGGTCGACGACGGGCGCGCGCTCGCGAAGCTGGACGCGTGGGTCGCGGCATCCAAGGAGCTCGCCGCGAGCTGAGCGGCGCAGGGACGGTCGGCATGGATCCGCAAGAGGCGCTGCTCGAGATCGCCAGGCTGCTCGAGCGCGAGCGGGCGTCGCGCTATCGGGCCAAGGCGTTCCGCGCCGCCGCGGCGACCTATGCCGAGCTCCCCGAGGACGCACGGTCGGATCTGAATCGGATCCAGCAGGCGAAAGGGATCGGATCCTCGACGTTCGAGGTCATCCGGCAGGCACTCGACGGGCAGACGCCGTCTTACCTCGTCGAGCTTCGTGGCGAGGTCGAACCGGAGATCGTCTCGGAGCTGCGTTCCCGGCTGCGCGGCGATCTGCACGCGCACACCGAATGGTCGGACGGGACGACCCCGATCGAGGCGATGGCGGACGCCGCCCGCGCCCTGGGGCACGAGTACCTCGCGATCACCGACCATTCGCCGCGACTGCGCGTGGCGCGCGGCCTGACCGCTGAGCGGCTGCGCCTGCAGCTGCCGCAGGTGCGTGCGCTCAGCGGTGAGGGCTTCACGATGCTCACCGGGATCGAGGTCGACATCCTCGACGACGGGCGCTTGGACCAGGAGGACCGGCTGCTCGGCGAACTGGATGTCGTGGTCGCATCGGTGCATTCCAAGCTCGCGATGGAGCCGGGGCCGATGACCCGGCGCATGGTCGCCGCGGTCTCGAACCCGCGTGTCAGCGTGCTCGGACATGTCACTGGTCAACTCGTGCAGGGGGAGCGGGGCACTCGCCCGCCCTCGAGGTTCGACGCCAGGGCCGTGTTCGAGGCGTGCGCCGAGAACGGCGTCGCCGTCGAGATCAACTCGAGACCGGAGCGGAATGATCCGCCGGACGGGCTCCTCGCACTCGCGCTCGAGATCGGCTGCCTGTTCTCGATCGACTCCGACGCGCACGCGCCTGGGCAGCTGTCGCTGCTGGACCACGGAGCTCAGCGCGCCGAGCGCGCCGGCGTCCCCGCAGAGCGGATCGTGACGACCTGGGGGCTCGACCGGCTGCTGCGCTGGGCCGGTTGAGTCGCACCGAAGACGGGCCGTTCGAGCCTTGGGAGGGACGGGCGACGGCTCAGGCGGTGCGGCTGAGCGCCTCCAGCGCACGTGCCATCGACGTGCCGAGGTTCCAGCGTTCCGCGACCCCGACCGCGGTGGCGGTCTCGGCGGCGTCGAGCGGCCGCAGGGCCTCGGCGGGAACGGCGATCGGCAGCGCGGTCGCGACGCGCACCACGGTGGGAGCGACGTCGAGATAGTCCGACGCGGCGAGGATCTTCTTCGCCACGCTCGCCGACATCCCCTCCGCACCCTCGGCGGCGGTGCGGATCGCCGCGAGGTCGCCGTGCACGGCGAGGAGGTTCGCCGCGGTCTTCTCCCCGACGCCCGCGACTCCGGGCAACCCGTCGGAGGCGTCGCCGCGCATCGTGGCGAAGTCGGCGTACTGGCTGGGCAGCACACCGTACTTGCGCACCACGGTCTCCTCGGTGACGTCCTCGAGATTGCTCATCCCGCGGGCGGTGTAGATCACGCGGACACCACGGCCGTCGTCGACGAGCTGGAACAGGTCGCGGTCTCCGGTGATGATGTCGACGGGCATGTCGGACACGGTCGCCAGGGTGCCGATCACATCGTCGGCCTCGTGCTCCGCGACGCCGATGATCGGGATCCGCAGCACGCCGAGCGCCTCGCGGATGATCGGGATCTGTGCCTCGAGCGGGTCCGGAACCTCCTCGACATCCGCGCCGCCCGGGACCACCTCGACGACGCGGTGCGCCTTGTAGCTCGGGATGAGGTCGACGCGCCACTGCGGACGCCAATCATCGTCCCAGCAGGCGACGAGGTGCGTCGGGCGATACGCGGACACGAGCTTCGCGATCATGTCGAGCAGCCCGCGGGCCGCGTTCACCGAGGTGCCGTCCGGCGCCTTGACCGCGTCGGGCACGCCGTAGAACGCGCGGAAGTAGAGGCTGGCGGTGTCCAGGAGGAGCAGCTTGGGAGCGGCGTCGGTCATGCCCACAGTCTGCCAGTGCCTTCGTCGAAAGGGCGGCCGTCGAAACCGCGGGGAGCACCCACGCGGATCCGCGGGAACATCGCGAGATCCCGTGGCGTTGAACATCTGCTGTGCAGGACGCTCGGCGGCCAGGGGCCGCAGGAACGCGGACAGCGGAACCCTCAGCGACCTGATAGCATGAAGTGTCACCCGTGGGGGCATCCTCTCGCGTGCGTGACGACCAAGACACATTCATTCGCCGCGGGGCGATCCCATGCTCTGATGAGCGCGCGCCGCAGCCCGAGTATCCATCAACAAGGACAACCCACTACATGACTACCGCAACGGCCGCCCCGGCCACCAAGCAGGTCGCGATCAACGACATCGGATCTGCCGAGGACTTCCTGGCTGCGGTCGAGAAGACCCTGAAGTTCTTCAACGACGGCGACATCATCGAGGGCACGATCGTCAAGATCGACCGCGACGAGGTCCTCCTCGACGTCGGCTACAAGACCGAGGGCGTCATCCCCTCGCGCGAGCTGAGCATCAAGCACGACGTCGACCCCAACGAGGTCGTCTCCGTCGGCGACCAGGTCGAGGCCCTCGTTCTCCAGAAGGAGGACAAGGAAGGCCGTCTGATCCTGTCCAAGAAGCGCGCCCAGTACGAGCGCGCCTGGGGCGATGTGGAGAAGATCAAGGAGAACGACGGCGTCGTCACCGGATCGGTCATCGAGGTCGTCAAGGGTGGACTCATCGTCGACATCGGCCTCCGTGGCTTCCTGCCGGCCTCGCTCATCGAGCTGCGCCGCGTCCGCGACCTCACGCCGTACCTCGGCCAGGAGATCGAGGCCAAGATCCTCGAGCTGGACAAGAACCGCAACAACGTCGTGCTCTCGCGCCGCGCCCTGCTCGAGCAGACGCAGTCCGAGTCGCGCACCACGTTCCTCAACAACCTGCACAAGGGCCAGGTCCGCAAGGGCGTCGTGTCGTCGATCGTGAACTTCGGTGCGTTCGTCGACCTCGGCGGTGTGGACGGCCTCGTGCACGTCTCCGAGCTGTCCTGGAAGCACATCGAGCACGCCTCCGAGGTCGTCGAGGTGGGCCAGGAGGTCACCGTCGAGATCCTCGAGGTCGACCTCGACCGCGAGCGCGTCTCCCTGTCGCTGAAGGCGACGCAGGAGGACCCGTGGCAGGTCTTCGCCCGCACCCACGCCATCGGCCAGGTCACGCCGGGCAAGGTCACCAAGCTGGTTCCGTTCGGTGCGTTCGTGCGCGTCGCGGACGGCATCGAGGGCCTCGTGCACATCTCCGAGCTGTCCAGCAAGCACGTCGAGCTGGCTGAGCAGGTCGTCTCGGTGGGCGAAGAGGTCTTCGTCAAGGTCATCGACATCGACCTCGAGCGCCGTCGCATCTCGCTGTCGCTGAAGCAGGCCAACGAGTCGGTCGACCCCTACGGCACCGAGTTCGACCCGGCCCTGTACGGCATGCTCGCCGAGTACGACGAGAACGGCGAGTACAAGTACCCGGAGGGCTTCGACGCCGAGACCGGTGCCTGGAAGGACGGCTTCGACGCTCAGCGCGAGGCTTGGGAGCAGGAGTACGCGGCTGCCCAGGCTCGCTGGGAGGCGCACAAGGCTCAGGTCATCAAGGCCGCCGAGGCCGAGGCTGCTGCGGGCGACGACTTCGGCGCGGCCGCGCAGTCGTTCTCGAGCGACTCCGCCGGTGCCGGCACGCTGGCCGACGACGAGGCTCTCGCGGCTCTGCGCGAGAAGCTCTCGGGCGGCAACGCGTAAGCAGCATCACCCTTCGGAACGGGCCGTCGCCTCGCCTTCGGGCGGGGTGGCGGCCCGTTCTGCGTACCCGGATGGATGCCGGAAGGGCGACTGAGCCCGCAGCGGTGGTTCGCCGTGAATCATGGCCGCGCGGACGTGTGAGGATGGAGACCATGGATGCGGTCGCTCTGGGTGCTCGCGATGCGCACGGGCGGATCCGCGTTCGGTGACGTTCGTCGGTCACGCCCCGAGATCCTCCGCGTACCGGAGGCTCATCCTCGGACTTTTCTTTGCGGGCATCGCGACGTTCGCGCAGCTGTACGCGCCGCAGGCCGTGCTGCCGCAACTGGCCCGCGATCTCGCCGTGGACCCGGCGACCGCCGCACTGAGCGTCTCCGCGGCCACGCTGGGTCTTGCGGCCTCGGTTATCGGCTGGTCGGTCGTCGCCGACCGGATCGGGAGAGTACCGGCGATGGCGGTCGGGGTGATCACGGCCACCGCGCTGGGGCTGCTCGCGCCGTTCAGCGGAGACATCGGCGTCCTGCTCGCCCTGCGGTGCGCCGAGGGGGTCGCACTGGGCGCCGTGCCCGCCGTCGCCCTCGCCTACCTCTCCGAGGAGGTCGGCCCTCGCCATGCGGCCGCTGCCGCGGGCAGCTACATCGCCGGCACCACGGTCGGCGGGCTCGCAGGCCGGATCGTGTCGGGCCTGGTCGCCGAGGTCGCGGGCTGGCAGACGGGCGTGTGGGCAGCGACGGGACTCTGCGCCGTCGCCGCCGCGTTGTTCCTCTGGCTTGCGCCGCGGTCGCAGGGCTTCGTGCCGCTGCGGCGACGTGCCGACCGCGGCTCCGGCGTGCTGGCGCGGATCCTCGGCCTGCTGCGATCGCCCCGCCAGCTCGCACTCTACGCTCAGGCGTTCCTGCTGATGGGCGCCTTCGTGGCGGTGTACAACTACCTCGGGTTCCACCTCGCCTCGCCGCCGTTCGCGCTGCCCGTCTGGTTCGTGACGCTGCTGTTCCTCGCGTATCTGGCGGGCACCGCGTCTTCGCCGTGGGCCGGCGTCCTCGCGTCGACGGCCGGACGCTTCCCCGTGCTGCTGGGTTCGGTCGCGGTGATGGCTGGGGGAGCCGCCCTCATGCTCGCGCCGCTCACGATCATCGTGCTCGTCGGCCTGCTGCTCTTCACCGCGGGATTCTTCGGCGCGCACGCGGTGGCGTCCGGCTGGACGCCGGTCGCTGCCTCCGCGGAGAGCCGTGCGCAGGCGTCGTCGCTGTATTACTTCGCGTACTACGCGGGATCGAGCCTGTTCGGGTGGGCACTCGGGATCGCTTTCGGCCCATGGGGTTGGGCGTGGTTCGGGGGGATCGTGATCGGGATGTGCGCTCTGGCTGCCCTGGCGGCCGTGGTCGCGTTGCGTGCGGCGGATCCGTCTTCCCAGGGAGGGAGCAGTCGGCCCTGACGGCGAGCAGCGGATCCCCGTGCAAGACTGGCAGCATGCCCCTCATCGCGCTCACCGGCGGTATCGCGTCGGGCAAATCCACGATCGCGGCACGGCTCGCCGAGCACGGCGCCGTCGTCATCGACGCCGATCGGATCGTCCGCGACGTGCAGGCACCGGGCTCACCAGTGCTCGCGCGCATCGCGGCCGAATTCGGCGCCGAGATGATCCAGCCCGACGGCGCGTTGGATCGCGCGAGGCTCGGAGCACGGGTCTTCGGCGACGCCGAGGCGCTCGGCCGTCTGAACGCCATCGTGCATCCCGCCGTGAAGGCCGAGTCGCAGCGCCGGTTCGCGGCGGCCCTGGCGGCGGATCCCGCCGCTGTCGTGGTCTACGACGTCCCGCTGCTGGTGGAGGCGCGGGTGGACGATCCCTGGGATCTGATCGTCGTCGCCGACGCCCCGGCCTCTGTGCGCGAGGACCGGCTGGTGACGGAACGAGGTCTCGACCGAGACGAGGCGCGCAAGCGGATCGCCTCGCAGGTGCCGGACGAGCGCCGTCGCGAGATCGCGGACGTGCTCGTCGATACGGCGAGCTCGCTCGCGGACACCCTCCGCCAGACGGACGAGCTGTGGCAGCGGCTGCGGACCGAGGCGCGGGCGTGACGGATCTGCTGGCGGCATATGATCTGCAGCTGCGCGGAGAGGCGGAGTTGGCAGGTGCCGCGGATGTGCGGAGCATCGGCCCTGTCTCGGTCGGTCTCTTTCCCGGCGGTGCCGGATTCGCGAGCTACGTCGATCTCGCAGGCCTGGGCGAGCGGCGGATCCGAGCGCTCGTGCGGGAAGTGCGTGCTCACTTCGAGGTGCTGCCGGAGGTGTGCTCCGCGGAGTGGAAGACGCGCGGACACGACGTCGCTCCCGGCCTCGAGGAGGCGTTGCGCGATGCGGGTTTCGTACCGCAGGAGGCGGAGTCGGTGATGCTCGGCGAAGCGGCTGCCCTCGCCGGCGCGGTGCCGGTGCCCGAGGGCGTGGTGCTGCGCGAGATCCGGGACGAGACGGACATCGTGGAGATGGAGCGGATGCAGGCGGCCGTCTTCGGGCACGGCGATGGCGCCGAGAGGGCGCAGCGCACGATCGCGCGTGTCGCGGCCGGCGACGACGTCGTGCTGTGGATCGCGGAGGCCGAAGGGCGCGTGATCAGCGGAGGCCGCCTCGAACCCGTCGCCGGCACCGCGTTCGCCGGGATCTGGGGCGGCGCCACCGTTGCGGAGTGGCGCGGGCGGGGCGTGTACCGCGCGCTGACGGCGAAGCGGGCGCAGGCAGCCCTGCATCGCGGGCTGCGATATCTGCATTCCGACTCCACCGAGTTCTCCCGGCCGATCCTGGAGCGCTCCGGGATGCGCAAGGTCACGACCACCACGCCGTACGTCTGGACGCGCGGAGGCTGACGGCTACTCCGCGTGAGTGCGTGCGCGACGTCGCAGGGACCGTCGCCGCATGACGACGATGATTGCGACGATCAGGACGACCAGCAGGATCGCCGCGACGACGGGGACGAGGATCGCGGCCGCGCTCAGAACGAAGGCGGCGATGTCCTCCGTCGTGCTGAGCACCGGGGCGGCAACGCCCGCCGTGGCTGCGTTCGCCGCGACCCGCCCAGTGGCCTTGGCGGCGTGCACGGCGAGCGCGATGACGATCCCGACGACGATGGGGATCCAGGTGTGCTCGGAGAAGAACGCGCCGGGATCATCCACGGCGACAGTCCGCGCGCTCGCGCCGGCGCCGAAGGCGATGCCGCCGGCGGCGGGTCGGATGATGCTGTGCACGACGTCGTTCAGAGAATCCAGAGCGGGGATCTTGTCCGCCACGATCTCCAGCACCAGAAGGACGCCGATGATCCAGAGGGCGACGTCACTGCCCAACCAGGACCAGCCGGCGGGGAGGGCGACGGCGGGCAGGAGCTTCGCCGCCAGGCCGAGCAGGAACAGCGGTATCCAGGCGTTCAGGCCGGCCGCCGCAGCCAGGCTGGATCCGATCACGAATTCGAGCACGGCACCACTGTAGGTGAGCGACCGGGGTTTGCCGCCTGCTGCCCCCTGAGCCGGAATGACAAGGGGGCGACAGCGGGGAGCGCTGATCGATCGCGCGGTTTGTTCGTATGGTTTGCAATATTCGATTGGATCGTATATGTTCGCTCGCGGGGCAGTGCGGGGAAGCGCTGTGGGGACAATGGGGAAAGCTCTGGGGAGTATCTGGGTGCTGGACGTGCGGCGTCTCCGTCGTGCGCGTCGACCCTGTGACGTGCGCGATCTCGGTTTCTGAGCCTCTCGCTCAACCGATATCTGGAGTGCAGAATCATGACCGACGTCAAGAGCGGCCTCTCGCGCCGTACCGTGATCAAGGGCGCCGCGTGGTCGGTGCCCGTCATCGCCGTCGCGGCGGCCGCGCCGTTGGCTGCCGCGAGCACGAACACCAACCCGACGAGTGTCGGATCGCTCGTCGAGTCCTCGCCGAACGTGAAGGACAGCGTGCTGTCTGCGTCCTCGTCGCGCGTCGAGGCGTGCTTCCCCAACGACACCTTCTCGACCCCGTTCAACCTGATCGCCACGATCACCTTCGACAACAGCGACCCGGCATTCTCCCTCGCCGGGGCCACTGTCACGTCGGCCGGGAACGTCTGGACCGTCGCCAGTCGCACGGCGACGTCGGTGACGCTCACAGCGACGCAGACGGTGACCTGCTACGCCGGTATCACCGGGTTTGACCTGGCGTACAACGCCGGATCCGCCGTGCCTCCGCTGAATTCGCTGACTCTGAACATCTCGGGGGTGAGCACGGACGGGACGCGAAAGATCGATGGTCTGATCTCGGCCCTCGACAACGGTCCGGTCGTGGGGCCCAAGGTCCACGACGCCTGATCCCTTGGGATCCATCGAGGAGCCCCCGACGCCAATGTCGGAGGCTCCTCGTAGTGTTAAGGGATGCAACCCACGCGTTCGGTCCGGCCGTTCGAAGTCGTCTCGGAGTACGTGCCCGCCGGTGATCAGCCGCAGGCCATCTCCGAGCTCGCGGCGCGCATCAACGCGGGTGAGACCGACGTGGTGTTGCTCGGCGCGACCGGAACCGGCAAGTCCGCGACCACGGCGTGGCTCATCGAGCAGGTGCAGCGCCCCACGCTGGTGCTCGCGCACAACAAGACGCTGGCCGCACAGCTGGCGAACGAGTTCCGCGACCTGATGCCGAACAATGCCGTCGAGTACTTCGTCTCGTACTACGACTACTACCAGCCCGAGGCCTACGTCCCGCAGACGGACACCTTCATCGAGAAGGACTCGTCGGTCAACGCCGAGGTGGAGCGGCTGCGTCACTCCACGACGAACTCGCTGCTCAGCCGCCGCGACGTGGTGGTCGTCTCCACGGTGTCGTGCATCTACGGGCTCGGCGCGCCGGAGGAGTACCTGCGGGCGATGGTCGCGCTGCAGGTGGGGGAGCGCTACGACCGCGATGCGCTGATCCGGCAGTTCATCGCCATGCAGTACAACCGCAACGATGTCGACTTCTCCCGCGGCAACTTCCGCGTGCGCGGCGACACGATCGAGATCATCCCCGTCTACGAGGAGCATGCGATCCGCATCGAGCTGTTCGGTGACGAGATCGAGGCGCTGTACTCGCTGCATCCGCTCACCGGAGAGGTGATCGCCAAGCTGGATTCCGTGCCGATCTTCCCCGCCTCGCACTATGTGGCCGGCACCGACGTCGTCCAGCGGGCGATCGGCCAGATCGAGGAGGAGCTCACAGAGCGGCTCGCCGAGCTCGAACGCCAGGGCAAGCTGCTCGAGGCGCAGCGGCTGCGCATGCGGACATCGTTCGACCTGGAGATGCTGCAGCAGCTCGGCTTCTGCTCCGGCATCGAGAACTACTCGCGGCACATGGATGGCCGCGAGGCGGGCGAGCCCCCGCACACGCTGCTGGACTTCTTCCCCGACGACTTCCTGCTCGTCATCGATGAGTCGCATGCGACGGTGCCCCAGATCGGAGCCATGTACGAGGGCGATGCATCCCGCAAGCGCACCCTCGTCGACCACGGCTTCCGGTTGCCCAGCGCGCTGGACAACCGCCCGCTGCGGTGGGATGAGTTCAAGAACCGGATCGGGCAGACCGTCTACCTCTCTGCGACCCCCGGCAAGTACGAGATGGGCATCGCCGACGGCGTCGTCGAGCAGATCATCCGGCCGACCGGGCTCGTGGATCCGGAGATCGTCGTGAAGCCCTCGAAGGGGCAGATCGACGACCTGCTCGAGGAGATCCGGCTGCGGGTCGAACGTGATGAGCGCGTGCTCGTCACCACGCTCACGAAGAAGATGGCGGAGGAACTCACCGACTTCCTCGGGGAGCACGGGGTCAGGGTCCGCTACTTGCACTCGGACGTCGACACTCTGCGCCGCGTCGAGCTGCTCACCGAGCTGCGGGCGGGTGTCTACGATGTGCTCGTCGGCATCAACCTGCTTCGCGAGGGCCTCGACCTGCCGGAGGTGTCGCTGGTCGCGATCCTCGATGCGGACAAGGAGGGGTTCCTCCGCAGCGGCACGTCACTCATCCAGACCATCGGCCGAGCGGCGCGCAACGTGTCCGGTCAGGTGCACATGTACGCCGACAACATGACCGACTCGATGAGCAAAGCGATCGAGGAGACCGAGCGCCGACGTGAGAAGCAGATCGCGTACAACACGGCGAACGGCATCGATCCTCAGCCGCTGCGCAAGCGCATCGCGGACATCACCGATGTGCTCGCGCGCGAAGGGGCGGACACCGCCGAGATGCTCGCCAAGCGCACCAAGTCCGGGCGAGGCAAGTCGCCGACTCCGAACCTGAGGCGCGTGGGCATCGCGGCCGAGGGTGCGGAGCAGCTCGAGGAGACGATCGCGGATCTGTCCGCGCAGATGCTGGCCGCGGCCGGGGAGCTGAAGTTCGAGCTCGCCGCGCGCCTGCGCGACGAGGTGCAGGACCTGAAGAAGGAGCTGCGTGCCATGGAGCGGGCCGGACACGCCTGACTCGATCGTGCAGAGCGCCCATGGCGGAGGAGGCCACATGGTGGACGCGTCGGTGGCTGAATTGGCCGACCGGATCCGCGCGCTGCTCGGCGGTGCGGATGACGTCGAGGAGCGCGCGATGTTCGGCAGTCGCGCCTTCCTCAGCGAAGGGCGGATCCTGGTGGGCGCGCGCAAGGGTGGGGTGCTGCTGGTGCGCGTCGGCGCGGAGCGCGGCGCGGTGCTGCTGACCGGGCAAGGAGTCGCTCGCGCGGTCATGGGCGCCCGCACCATGAGCGAGAACTGGCTCGACGTGGCGCCCGAGGCGATCGCCGACGACAGGGCGCTCATGGAATGGATAGATCTCGCGCGGGAGGACGCCGGTGCCGCGTGAGGCGGTTTCGGGCGGCGCCGGTGCGGGGTGATGCGCTTGTGGGAGGATGCCGGCGCGGCATGATGCGCTCGCTCGGGACGCGGGGGCGCGGGATCGCGACGCGATTCCGAGGTGACCTCGCCGGGCGGGCTCAGGGACAGTGCACGAGCGGCTTCGGGCCGCTGCGGTCGATCTCGTGCGCCGTCATCGGGGCGCCGCACAGCGGGCAGCCGCGCTGCGCGCGTTCCGCGGCTGACGGCGGCGGTGTCGCCTCGTAGGGGCCGACCGAGGCCGGGCCGGCGAAGCGGATCAGGTTGGTGTTGATCCATGCATAGAGGCCGCCCGCCTCACGGATGCGCTGCCGGAGCGGCGGTCGTTCCACGGGATTGTTCGTCATGATTATTAGTGTACTAATGATTAGGGCGGTTGGTAACATGTCGGGGTGATCGATCCCACCCCCGACGACCTGCTCCGCTTGGACAACCAGTTGTGCTTCGCCCTCGTGACGGCCGCGCGCAACGTGGTCGGTGTCTACCGGCCGATCCTCGAGCCCCTCGGTCTCACGCATCCCCAGTACCTGGCGATGCTGGCGCTGTGGGAGCAGTCTCCGCGGTCGCTGGGGGAACTGGCGACGGCCCTCGCCATGGATCCGGCGACGGCCTCGCCCCTCGTGAAGCGGCTCGAGTCCGACGGGCTGATAGAGCGTCAGCGCAGTGCCGCCGACGAACGCCGACTCGACATCGCTCTCACGTCGCGCGGCGCGGCACTGCGAACGCAAGCGTTGGACGTTCCCCGGCAGGTGATGGCGCGGCTCGGCATGACGGTGCCCGAAGTGGAAGCCGTGCGCGACGCGCTGAACCGGTTCGCCGGCGCTGTCGATCTCTGACGCTGTCTCTGCGCGGCCGGGCCCGCGACGGACGGTTCTCGGTGATCGCGGTGGCGGGTGTCAGCACGTAGGGTGAGGGAATGGTCCGCGACGACCGGCGCCTTCGCACCCTTCCGCTTTCGGGAATGTTCGCCGGTGTGGTGTTTCTGGCCGCGCTGCTCATGGCCATCTCGTCCCTGCAGGGAGTTCCGCAGTTCGGCGACATCGCCTTCGAGCATCGGATCCCGGCGCCGACCCCCGGGCCCGGCACTCAGACGCCCGGCGCCGGGGGAGCGGAGCTTCCCGACAGCCCGATCCTGGGCGTCGTCCTCGTCGTGATCGAACTCGTGGTCGCTCTCGGCTTCCTGCTGCTGCTCGCCTGGCTGTTCTGGCGCATGGCTCGTGCCCTCTGGGCCGGGCGCCCACTGAGCCGCGAGACCGGCAGCGCGGTCGAGGTCGGTGAGATCTCGGGGGGCGGAGAAGAGCCGGTGGATGCGGGGGCGATCCGCACGGCGGCGGCGGACGCGCAGGAGGAGATCGACGGGCACCGTGACCCCGGTGATGCGATCGTCGCTGCCTGGGTGCGCCTCGAGGAGGCATCGGCTCGCGCCGGGCGGGCCCGAGTGCCGTCCGAGACGCCGGGGGAGTTCACGCTGCGGATCCTGCGCCGGCGGCCGGGACTGGACGGCGAGCTGGAGACCCTGCTCGGACTCTACGAATCCGTGCGCTTCGGCGGCGCGCGGGCCGATGAGACCGGGCGCGCCACCGCGCGTCGGTGCCTCGCGACCATCGAGGAGGCCTGGCGGTGAAGCGGTGGATCGTGCTGGTCGTGCTGTGGATCGTCATCGGCGTTCCCGTCGCGTTGCTGCTCAGCTTCCTCGGCGTCCCGCTCCCGTTCGGGATCGCATGGATCCTCGCCTTCGCCGCCGCGCTCCTGATCGCGCAGCAGAGCTTCCTCGATGAGTCCGGTCCGTGGCCTCCGCCACCACCCGAACAGTTCCAGCGCGGGTCCGATGTCTCTCGCCTCGCCTGGGCCGTGGACGCCCGCACCGGCGTCGTGGGGATCTCGCTGCGCCGTCGCGTCACCGCGCTTGCCGACCGGCGTCTGCGCGAGCACGGGCTGACCGCGCAGGACGCGGACGCCGACGCGGTCGACACGATCCTCGGACCGGGCTCGCACGCCGTGCTCGTGGCCGCCGAGATGCGCCGTCCCGATCTCGAACGGCTCCTGCGCGCACTGGAGCAACCGACCGTCCCCTCGACCCGACCCCTGTCCGCCACGACGACCACGGAGTGAGCATGAGCATCGATCCGACCAGAGACGGCGATGCCGCCGCCATCACCGATGCGGCGGCGCGAGTACTCGCGGGCGTGCGCACCGCGGTCGTCGGCATGGACGAGCCGCTGACGCTGGCTCTGGCCACGATCCTCGCCGGTGGTCATGTGCTGTTCGAGGACGTCCCAGGTCTGGGCAAGACGCTCGCCGCCCGCAGCCTCGCGGCGGCGCTCGGGTTGGAGTTCCGACGGCTGCAATGCACGCCGGACATGCTCCCGGGCGACGTCACCGGATCCTTCGTGTACGCCCCGGACTCGGGGGAGTTCCGATTCCGCCCCGGTCCGATCTTCACCGGCCTGCTGCTCGCGGACGAGATCAACCGCACCACGCCGAAGACCCAGTCCGCGATGCTCGAGGCGATGGCGGAGCGTCAGGTGACGGTCGAGGGACGGCGGTACCCCCTGCCCGACCCGTTCCATGTGATCGCGACATCGAACCCGATCGAATACGAGGGCACGTACGCGTTGCCCGAAGCGCAGCTGGACCGGTTCATGGTGCGGCTCGCGGTGGGGTACCCGGAGCCCGAGAACGAGGCGGGCATCGTCGAACAGCGCATCCGTCGGCAGCGGGAGCACACGGAGGTGGACGCCGTGATCGACGCCGTGGAGCTGCTCGCGCTCCAGGCGGCAGTCGAACGGATCCACGTCGAGGACGACCTGATCCGCTATGCCGTGCACCTTGCCCGTGCCACCCGTACTGCGCAGAACGTCGCGGTCGGGGCCTCGCCGCGTGGATCGCAGGCGCTGATCCTGCTCGCACGGGCCGTCGCGGCCATCGAAGGACGGGGCTACGTGCGCCCCGACGACGTCAAGCGCATCGCGGTCCCGGTGCTCGCGCACCGGCTGACCCTCACACCTCAGGCGTGGGCGCAGGGCGTGGATCCGGCGGGCGTCGTCGCCGCGGTCGTCAACGCGACCCCCGTGCCGCCGACGGTGGCGGAAGCGGGTGCGATCCGCACATGACTGAGAGCCACTCGACGCTGCGCGCGTGGTTGGACTGGCAGCGCACGCCCATCCTGGCTGCGGCGTTCGCCGGGGCGGTTCTCCTCGCGGGCGCGGGCCTGGTGTTCGGCCGTCCCGACGTGATCGCCGCAGGGCTCCCGCTCGCGCTCGCCGGGGTGTGGGCGCTGGCGCGACCGCCTCGATCGACGTCGATGGAGATCGAGTTGAGCGTGGACGCGGCGGCGGACCGGGAATCCGTGCAGGGCCGGATCGAGGTCGTGACGGACGCGGAGTGGATCCAACTCGCCGTCGATCAGGGCGGCGAGCGCACGGGCGAGGTCGAGACGTGCCAGGGGGAGGCGGCGCGCACCCGCACCCGGACGCTGCATTCCGGTCCGTCCGAGGCGCTCGCCGTCTCAGCCCGGGCGCTGCAGCACGACGGCGCCTGGGCGAGCGCGCCGACGGCGCGTCTCTCTGCCATGTGGGCGGCAGCGCCGCGGACGCGGCGGGTCGCCGAGCTCCCGCTCTCATCGCGTCTGATCGGTCTGCACGGCGCCCACGACGGGCAGCGCGGAGGCACCGGTGGCGACTTCCGCGATATTCATCCGTACGCGCCGGGCGATGAGCTGCGCCGCGTGGACTGGCGTGCGACGGCGCGAATGGCCCGGCGTCCCGGCGAACTGCTGGTGCGGCGCACGAACGCGTTGAGCGACAGTGCCGTGGTCATCGCGCTGGACACCGCGGACGACCTGGGTGCGGTGGTGGCGACCTGGGGCAGCGGCGCGACCGCGCACAGCGGCCCCACATCGATGGACTTCGGGCGGGAAGCCGCGCTGTCAGTCGCGACAGCGGCGATCGGGGCCGGTGACCGCGTCGCATTCCATGCGCTCTCACCGGGCGGCCGTTCGCTGCGCAGCGGATCCGGCGCCCGGCATCTGGAACGGCTGCGCGGCGTGATCGCCGGCACCGGCGTGGACGGCGACGGCACTCGGTACCGGCGCACACCGCCGGTGCCGCCGGGGTCCATCGTGTTCGTGCTCTCGACGTTCTTCGACGGGGTCGCGGCGGATCTCGCGCTGCGCTGGAGCGCGGGAGGACAGGCTGTCGTGGCGATCGACGTACTGCCGGCGCCGCGGACGCAGCGGCTGACCCCGGCGCAGAACCTCGCGATGCGCACCCTGCTGCTCGAACGTGCCGGCGTGCTCGAGGATCTCCGCGGCGCCGGAGTCGAGGTGATCTCCTGGGATGCGGGCGATCCGATGGCGGCCCTCCGGATCGCGGCCCGCACCGCGCGACGCGATCGCGGACGCGGAGCGCGGAGATGAGGGGTCCGCATGAGCTGATCGCGCCGGGTTCGCTACCGGCACCGGTGCTGCGCATCGGCACAGCGGCGATCATCACCGGCGGCGTTCTGCTGCTGAACCCGTATCCGCTGTGGTGGTGGGTGGCGGGAGGCGCATCGCTGCTCTCGGTGATCGTCCCACGATCGATGGGGTCCTGGATCGGCATCGCGTGCATGGCTGTGGGCATGATCCTGACCGAGCCGTCGGCCGGCCGCACGGCCCTGGCGGTCCTGCTGATCCATGCCGCGCACGTCCTCGCCGCCTGGGCGTGGGCCGTGCCGTGGCGCTCCCGCATCCGTCCCGCCGTGCTGCTGCCCGGCGTGCGCCGTCTGCTTCTGATCCAGGCGATCGCGCAATCGGCCGCGACGCTCATGCTGCTCGCCGTGCCGCCGTTGCACGGACCCGGATTCGCCTGGCTGGCGCCGCTCGGCGCCGCCGTTCTCACCGGGGTGAGCGCCGCTGTTCTGCGGGTCTCGTGGGGGCCCGATCCCGCGCCGAAGACGCCTTCCAGCTCCCCGCCCGACGCTGATCGGATGCGCTGAGGGGCCTTCCGGATCCAATGTCGGCGGCCGCTCCTAGACTTGACGGGTGCCGATCGTACCCGTAACCAGCCCCGGAAGACTCAGCGTCCGAGGCGCTCGTGTCCACAACCTCCGCAACGTCGACCTCGAGATCCCGCGCGACTCGCTGGTGGTCTTCACCGGTCTTTCCGGATCCGGGAAGTCGAGCCTGGCGTTCGACACGATCTTCGCCGAAGGGCAGCGCCGTTACGTCGAGTCCCTCAGCGCGTACGCCCGCCAGTTCCTCGGACAGGTCGACCGGCCCGACGTCGACTTCATCGAGGGGCTGAGCCCGGCGGTGTCGATCGACCAGAAGTCGACGAACCGCAACCCGCGCTCCACGGTCGGCACGATCACCGAGATCTACGACTACATGCGCCTGCTCTGGGCGCGCATCGGCGTCCCGCACTGCCCCCAATGCGGTGAGCGGATCCAGCGGCAGACGGTGCAGCAGATCGCGGATCAGCTGATGGAGTTGCCCGAGCGCACCCGGTATCAGATCGTCGCACCCGTGGTGAGCCAGAAGAAGGGCGAGTTCGTCGACCTGTTCCGCGAGCTCGGGGCCAAGGGCTATGCGCGCGCGATCGTCGATGGCGAGCTCGTGCAGCTGGCCGAGCCCCCCGTGCTGAAGAAGAGCTACAAGCACGACATCGGCGTGGTCGTGGACCGCCTCGTGGCGGCTCCCGACATCCTCGGCCGGGTCACCGACTCGGTGGAGACCGCGCTGGGTCTCGCGGGCGGTGTCGTCCAGGTGAACTTCGTGGACGAGGAGGGCGACGACGCCTGGCAGTCGTTCTCGGAGAAGCTGGCGTGCCCCAACGGGCACCCGATCACGCTCACCGAGATCGAGCCGCGCACCTTCTCCTTCAACGCGCCGTTCGGCGCATGCCCCGCCTGCTCCGGTCTCGGCACCCGGATGTCGGTGGATCCCGAGCTCATGCTCGGCGACGAGACCCTGTCGATCCGCGAGGGCGCGATCATCCCCTGGACGACGCAGGGCAAGGGCCTGTTCCAGTACTACGAGCGCTTGCTCGAAGGCCTCGCGGTCGACCTCGACTTCTCTCTCGACACGCCCTGGCACAAGCTGCACTCCGATGTGAAGGAGGCGGTGCTGCACGGTGAGAACTACAAGGTCACCGTGAAGTGGAAGAACCGGTACGGCCGTGAGATGCGCTACTCCTCCGGCTTCGAGGGCGTGGTGCCCTACATCGAGCGGCAGTACCAGCAGGCGGAGAGCGACACCCAGCGCAGCCGCTGGGGCGAGTACCTGCGCGAGGTGCCCTGCCCCGTCTGCAACGGCGACCGGCTCAAGCCGGAGGTCCTGGCCGTGCGGGTGCACGGGCACTCGATCGCCGAGGTGTCGCACAAGAGCCTCGCCGAGGCGCAGCAGTTCATGCAGCGCCTCGAGCTGAGCCCGCGCGAGGCGAAGATCGCCGCGCAGGTGCTGCGCGAGATCCGGCTTCGACTCGACTTCCTGCTGCAGGTCGGCCTGTCCTACCTGAACCTGAGCCGTTCGGCCGGGTCCCTCTCCGGCGGCGAGGCTCAGCGCATCCGCCTCGCGACCCAGATCGGATCCGGGCTGACCGGCGTGCTCTACGTGCTCGACGAGCCGTCGATCGGTCTGCACCAGCGCGACAACCGGCGGCTCATCGAGACGCTGCTGACGCTCCGCGACCTCGGCAACACCCTCATCGTGGTCGAGCACGACGAGGAGACGATCGAGGCGGCGGACTGGGTGGTGGACATCGGCCCGGGCGCCGGTGTGAACGGCGGCCTGGTCGTGCATTCCGGTCCCTACGAGGCGCTGCTGCGTGAGAAGGCCTCGATGACGAGCGACTACCTGGCGGGACGTCGTGAGATCGTCACGCCGAAGAAGCGCCGTCGGATCGATCGCAAGCGCATGCTCAGCGTGGTCGGGGCGAAGGAGAACAACCTCCGCAACGTGACGGCGGACTTCCCCCTCGGGGTGCTCACGGCTGTCACCGGCGTGAGCGGATCCGGCAAGTCCTCGCTTGTCAACGACATCCTGTATCGAGTGCTCGCATCGCGGCTCAACGGGGCGCGCACGGTGCCCGGCAAGCACGTCAGGGTCACCGGCCTCGACAACCTGGACAAGGTCGTGCACGTCGACCAGGCCCCGATCGGACGCACCCCGCGCTCGAACCCGGCCACCTACACGGGCGTGTTCGACCGGATCCGCACGCTGTTCAGCGAGACGCCCGAGGCGAAGGTGCGCGGCTACCAGCCGGGCCGGTTCAGCTTCAACGTCAAGGGCGGGCGCTGCGAGGCGTGCTCGGGCGACGGCACGATCAAGATCGAGATGAACTTCCTGCCCGACGTGTACGTGGACTGCGAGGTCTGTCACGGCAAGCGGTACAACCGCGACACTCTGGCCGTGCACTACAAGGGCAAGAACATCGCCGAGGTGCTCGAGATGCCGATCGAGGAGGCCGCCGAGTTCTTCGAGCCGATCCAGGCGATCCACCGCTACATGAAGACGCTCGTCGATGTCGGGCTCGGCTACGTGCGGCTGGGCCAGTCGGCCACGACCCTGTCCGGCGGCGAGGCGCAGCGCGTCAAGCTCGCCACCGAGCTCCAGCGTCGCAGCAACGGCCGCTCGATCTACGTGCTCGACGAGCCCACCACGGGCCTGCACTTCGAGGACGTGCGCAAGCTCCTCGAAGTGCTGAACGGACTCGTGGACAAGGGCAACACGGTCATCGTGATCGAGCACAACCTGGACGTCATCAAGTCGGCGGACTGGGTGATCGACCTCGGTCCCGAAGGCGGATCCGGCGGCGGTCAGATCATCGCGACCGGTACGCCGGAGCAGGTGGCGCGCAACGCCGACAGCCACACCGGCGTGTTCCTCGCCGAGGTCCTCGGCACGGCACCGGCCGGAGCGCGCCCCGGCGCGCAGCGCGTGCTCGAGCGCAAGGCGGGTTGATGGCCGAAGAACTCCCGTACAAGCCGAGGCAGGGGGAGATCCCGACCGATCCCGGGGTGTACCGCTTCCGCGACGCGCAGGGCAGGGTGCTCTACGTCGGCAAGGCGAAGAACCTGCGGCAGCGGCTGTCGAACTACTTCGCGCCGCTGCGCACCCTGCACGAGCGCACGCGGCGCATGGTCACCACGGCCGCGTCGGTGGAGTGGACCGTGGTGCCGACCGACGTCGACTCCCTGCAGCTCGAGTACATGTGGATCAAGGAGTTCGATCCGCCGTTCAACGTGCGCTACAAGGACGACAAGTCCTACCCGTTCATGGCGATCACGCTCGCCGACGAGGCGCCGCGCGTGATCGTCACCCGCAACCGGCGGATCCCCGGCGCGAAGTACTTCGGGCCGTATCCGAAGGTCTGGGCGGTGCACGACACCATCGATCTGATGATCAAGGTGTTCCCGATCCGCACCTGCAGCGACGCCAGTTATCGCAAGGCGATGCAGACCGGGCGACCATGCTTCCCGGGCCAGATCGGCAAGTGCGGCGGGCCGTGCTCCATGAAGGTCACGATCGCCGAGCACCGGGCGATGGTCGACGACTTCATCGCCTTCATGGAGGGCGGCGACGAGCGCTTCACCCGCGACCTGACGCGGCGGATGCACGAGGCGTCGGCGGCGATGGACTACGAGAGCGCCGCGAAGTATCGCGATCAGCTCTCCTCGATCGAGGCGGTGCTGGGTCGCAGCGCCTTGGTGCTGCCGCAGGACGAGGATGCCGACCTGTTCGGCATCGCCGAGGACGAGCTGTCCGCCGCGATCCAGCACTTCGTGATCCGCGGCGGGCGTGTGCGCGGTGTCCGTGCGTCCACGCTCGACAAGGAGATCGACATCTCGGGCGCGGAGCTCGTGGACCAGATCCTGCAGCGCGTGTATGGCGAGGCGAGCGGCGAGCAGGTGCCACGGCGTGTGCTCGTGCCGTCGCTGCCGGACGACACCGTCGAGCTCGAGGAGTGGCTCCGGGAGCGGCGCGGCAAGAAGGTGGAGATCGCCGTCGCGCAGCGCGGGCAGCGTGCGGAGCTGATGCGCAACGCCACTCTCAACGCGCAACAGGCGCTCATCCGCCACAAGACCCGGCGCTCCAGCGACTACACGACGCGCACCCAGGCGCTCACCGACCTGCAGGACGCGCTCGGCCTCGACGAGGCGCCTTTGCGGATCGAGTGCTACGACATCTCGCATCTGAGCGGCACGAACGTGGTGGCGTCGATGGTCGTGTTCGAGGACGGCCTTCCGCGCAAGGACCAGTACCGCTCGTTCAACATCGCCGAGACCACGGACGACACCGACTCGATGTACCAGGTTCTCACGCGCCGGCTCGCGCACATCGACGCACCCGAGGAGACCGCGGAGACCGCGGCTTTCGACGAGAACGGCGAAGAACTCGTCGTCACCGAACGCCGCAAGCCGCGGTTCGCCTACCCGCCGCAGTTGCTCATCGTCGACGGCGGCAAGCCCCAGGTCGAGGCGGCGGCGCGGGCGCTCCGCGATGCCGGCCGCAGCGACATCGGCCTGTGCGGCATCGCCAAGCGCCTCGAGGAGCTGTGGCTGCCGGGGGAGGACTATCCCGTGATCCTGCCGCGGACGAGCGAGGCCCTCTACCTCGTGCAGCGCCTGCGCGA
Source organism: Microbacterium sp. 22303 (assembly GCF_052045265.1). Taxonomy (NCBI): domain Bacteria; kingdom Bacillati; phylum Actinomycetota; class Actinomycetes; order Micrococcales; family Microbacteriaceae; genus Microbacterium; species Microbacterium sp. 22303. Next base: position 122,192 of record NZ_JBQEOQ010000001.1, read on the forward strand.
CGAAGCGCACCGCTTCGCGATCACCCATCAGCGCAAGCGTCGCCGGCGCGACATCGCCTCGATCCTCGCCGAGGTCCCGGGGCTCGGTGCGGCACGGATCAAGACGCTCCTTCGCCACTTCGGATCCGTCGCCGCATTGCGCCGCGCGGATGCCGCCGAGATCCAGGAGGTGCAGGGGATCGGGCCGACCCTCGCCGAGGCGATCCGCGTGCATCTTGCCGGGTCGGCCGCAGTGTCAGGATCCCGAGAGGGAGTCGAATCCGTCCTGGTCGGCGCTGGATCCGATTCCGATGCCGCTCAGACTCCGCCTTCTGGCTAGGCTGGACACGAGCGAGGAGGAGAGCAGATGAGCGCCGACCAGGGTGAGTTCCTGATCGTCACCGGAATGTCGGGCGCCGGGCGCTCGACGGTCGCGAACGCTCTCGAGGACCTCGGCTGGTACGTGGTCGACAACCTCCCGCCGCAGATGCTCCGTCCCCTGCTCGATCTCGCCAACCTCGGCGGTGCGGCTCTGCCGAAGGTTGCTGCGGTCGTGGACGTGCGCGGGCGCGATCTCTTCGACGGCTTCCCCGGAGTGGCTCGCGCGCTGCGCGAGCACGGATCCGTGCAGGTGGTGTTCCTCGACGCCTCCGATGACGTGCTGGTGCGCCGCTTCGAGTCGGTCCGGCGTCCGCACCCGCTGCAGGGCGACGGGACGCTGCTCGATGGCATCCGCACCGAGCGGACCAGGGTCGCCCCTCTGCGCGAAGCCGCCGACATCATCATCGACACCTCGAGCCTGAACGTGCATCAGCTGGCCACCAAGGTCAACGAGGTGTTCGCCGAGGAGGGCGCCGCGCGCCACAAGCTGACCGTCATGAGCTTCGGCTTCAAGTACGGGCTGCCTTCGGATGCGGACCTCGTGGCCGACATGCGCTTCCTGCCCAACCCGTTCTGGATCGACGAGCTGCGCGGCTCCACGGGTCTGGATTCCGAGGTGCGCGACTACGTGCTCACCCGTGACGGCGCGCAGGAGTTCCTCGACGCCTACACGGCCGCGCTGCGCCCGGTGCTGGAGGGGTATCAGCGCGAGAACAAGAGCCATTCGATGGTCGCCATCGGCTGCACGGGCGGCAAGCACCGTTCGGTCGCGATGGTCGAGGAGCTCGCCGCGCGTCTGGGGCAGATCCCAGGGGTCGCGGTGACCGTCCGGCACCGCGATCTCGGGCGAGAGTGAGGCGGACCCGGCCGGTGATGAGCGCCGCGGCCGGGTAAACTGATCCCTTGTGCCGAGATCCGGCGCCGCCCGTGAGAAGGAGACCCGTGGCACTCACCACCGACGTCAAGGCCGAGCTCGTCAGCATCCGGAACGCACCCCCTTCGGTGCGCGTCGCGGAGGTGACGGCGGTGCTGAGGTTCGCCGGGGGGCTGCACCAGATCGCCAACCGCATCGCGGTCGAGGCGGAGGTGGATGCGGAGCTGCTCGCACGGCGTGTCGCCCGTGACCTTGCCGAGCTTTTCGGCGTCCGTCCCGAGATCGCCCCGATCCAGGGCGCTTCCAGCCACGACGGCGCCAAATACGCCGTGCGGGTGATCGCCGCGGGCGAGACCCTCGCCCGGCAGACGGGGCTGCTCGACCAGCGCCGCCGTCCGGTGCGCGGCCTGCCCAACCGCCTCACCACCGGATCGCGCGAGGAACTCGCCGGCCTGTGGCGAGGGGCCTTCCTCGCAGCAGGGTCGCTCAGCGAGCCCGGGCGCTCGGCCGTGCTCGAGGTCGCGTGCCCGTCGTCCGAGGCGGCGATGGCCCTCGTCGGCGCCGCACACCGGATCGGCATCGCCGCGAAGGCGCGAGAGGTACGCGGCATGCCGCGCGTCGTCATCCGCGAACCTGAGGGCATCCGCGCCGTGCTCGCCTTGATGGGCGCGTCCAAGACCGCCGCCGCGTGGGAGGAGATGCGTCAGCGCCGCGAGGTGCGCGCCGGCGTCAACCGGCTGGTGAACTTCGACGACGCGAATCTGCGCCGTTCCGCCCAGGCCGCGGTCGCCGCCTGCGCCCGCGTCGAGCGCGCGCTCGAGATCCTCGGCGACGACGTGCCGGAGCACCTCCAGACGGCAGGTGCGCTGCGCCTCGCGCACCGCGACGCCAGCCTCGACGAGCTCGGCCACCACGCCGATCCGCCCCTCACGAAGGACGCCGTCGCGGGCCGCATCCGCCGCCTTCTCGCGATGGCCGACAAGCGCGCTCAGACCGAGGGGATCCCGGGCACCGAAGCCGCCGTGCCCGCCGGTTTCGACGTCTGACACGTCGTATCGAGGGCCTGCGTTCCGGTCTGTGGAAACACGCCCGGACGCAGGCCCTCGTCGTCGTCACATCCGGAAGGATCCGGACAATCCGCGCGTTGCCGTCATTAGGATGAAAGACGTCCGCCCCGTGCGCACCACCGCGTTTCGGGGGACCGGCAAGCGCCGCGAGCGCGGCGCGGATTGGATGACATCGACATGGCGATCTACACGCTGCCCGACCTTCCGTACGATTTCGCGGCCCTCGAGCCGCACATCAGCGGCAAGATCATGGAGCTGCACCATGACAAGCACCACGCTGCCTACGTCGCCGGAGCGAACGCGGCGCTCGAGTCCCTCGCCGAGGCCCGCGAGAGCGGCAACCTGGCGAACGTGAACAAGCTTGAGAAGGACCTCGCGTTCAACCTCGGCGGACACGTCAACCACTCGATCTTCTGGACCAACCTGTCGCCGAACGGCGGCGGTCAGCCTGAGGGCGAGCTCAAGGCCGCCATCGACGAGTTCTTCGGATCCTTCGAGAAGTTCCAGGCGCACTTCACCGCCGCGGCCATGGGCATCCAGGGCTCCGGCTGGGCCGTGCTGAGCTGGGACCCGATCGGCGCCCGCCTGATCATCCAGCAGCTGTTCGACCAGCAGGGCAACACCGCGCAGGGCACGGTGCCGCTGTTCCAGCTGGACATGTGGGAGCACGCGTTCTACCTGGACTACCTGAACGTCAAGGCCGACTACGTCAAGGCCGCGTGGAACATCGCGAACTGGGAGAACGTCGCCCAGCGCCTCGCTGCCGCGCGCGAGAAGACCAACGGACTGCTGGTACTGTCGTAAAAGATGGGCGTCCTGATGGGCGAAAAACCCATCAGGACGCCGTTGTCCGCGCAATCCGCAAGAATCACGCACTTCCTTGAGTAAGAACCAGGAGACTTTCGTGTCTGTCAAGATCGGTATCAACGGCTTCGGCCGAATCGGACGCAACTACTTCCGCGCAGCCCTCGAGCAGGGCGCCGACCTCGAGATCGTCGCGGTCAACGACCTCACCGACAACAAGACCCTCGCGCACCTGCTGAAGTACGACTCCGTGGGCGGCGTGCTCAAGGCGGACGTGAGCTACGACGACGAGAGCATCACCGTCGACGGGCACCACATCAAGGCGTTCGCGGAGCGCGACCCCGCGAACCTGCCGTGGGGTGAGCTGGGCGTCGACATCGTCATCGAGTCGACCGGGTTCTTCACCAAGGCCGAGCTCGCGAAGAAGCACATCGAGGCCGGCGCCAAGAAGGTGCTGATCTCCGCTCCCGCGACCGGCGACGACGCGACCATCGTGATGGGCGTCAACGAGGAGACCTACAACCCGGAGACGGACCACATCATCTCCAACGCCTCCTGCACCACCAACTGCCTCGCGCCGCTGGCCAAGGTGTTCAACGACGAGTTCGGCATCGTCCGCGGCTTCATGATGACCGCGCACGCCTACACCGCCGACCAGAACCTGCAGGACGGCCCGCATAGCGACCTGCGCCGCGCCCGCGCCGCCGCGATCAACATCGTCCCGGCCTCGACCGGTGCGGCCAAGGCCATCGGCCTCGTGCTGCCGGAGCTGAACGGCAAGCTCAGCGGTTCCTCGTACCGTGTGCCCGTCCCCACCGGCTCGATCGTCGACCTGACGCTCATCACGGACCGCGAGGACCTGACGGCTGACGAGGTCAACGCCGCGTACGCGAAGGCCGCCGCCGAGGGTCGCCTCAACGGCTACCTGCAGTACAACGAGGACCAGATCGTCTCGAGCGACATCCAGGGCAACCCCTTCTCGTCGATCTTCGACTCGACGCTCACCAACGTCTCCGGCAACCTGGTCAAGGTCTCCAGCTGGTACGACAACGAGTGGGGCTACTCGAACCGTCTGGTCGACCTCACCGAGTACGTGGCCGAGCGGCTCTAAGCTCATATCCATGACTCTGCGCACCCTCGAATCCCTGAAGGAATCGGTCGGTTCGCTCGACGGAACGCGCGTCATCGTCCGTTGTGACCTCAACGTCCCTCTGCGGGACGGGGTCATCACGGACGATGGCCGTGTTCGAGCGTCGGTGCCGACTCTCAAAGCCCTCATCGACCAGGGGGCGCGCGTGATCGTATGCTCCCACCTCGGTCGTCCCGAGGGCGCCCCGGACCCCCAGTACAGCCTGGCGCCCGTCGCGGCGCGCCTGGGCGAGCTGCTCGGGCAGCCGGTCGCATTCGCGGCCGACACGGTCGGCGCCGCCGCGCAGGACGCCGTCGCGGCGCTCCAGCCCGGTGGCGTGGTCGTGCTCGAGAACCTCCGCTTCAACCCGGGCGAGACCTCGAAGGACGACGCCGAGCGCCGCGCCTTCGCGGAGCAGCTCGCGGCCCTCGGCGATGCGCTCGTCTCCGACGGGTTCGGAGTCGTACACCGCAAGCAGGCGAGCGTCTACGACCTCGCGCAGATTCTGCCGTCCGCGGCCGGTCTGCTCATCGAAGCCGAGCTGACGGTCCTCGACCGCCTCACCGAGAACCCCGAGCGCCCTTACACGGTCGTGCTCGGCGGGTCCAAGGTCTCCGACAAGCTCGGCGTGATCTCGCACCTGCTGCCGCGGGTCGACCGCCTCCTGGTCGGCGGCGGAATGCTGTTCACCTTCCTCGCGGCACAGGGCCACGCGGTCGCCTCCAGCCTTCTGGAGAAGGACCAGCTCGAAACGGTGCGCGGCTACATCTCCGAAGCAGCCGAGCGCGGCGTGGAGCTCGTGCTCCCCACCGACGTGGTCGTCGCGGCATCGTTCTCCGCGGATGCCGCTCACGAGGTCGCCGCCGCCGATGCCATCGAGGCGACGTCCTTCGGGGCCTCGGGCATCGGACTCGACATCGGGCCGGACAGTGCCGCCCGCTTCGCGGATGCGATCCGCGGATCCAAGACCGTCTTCTGGAACGGGCCCATGGGCGTGTTCGAGTTCCCGGCCTTCGCCGCCGGCACCAGAGCCGTCGCGGAGGCGCTGACCGAGACCGACGGCCTGAGCGTGGTCGGTGGCGGCGATTCCGCCGCAGCCGTGCGTCAGCTCGGTTTCGCGGATGATCAGTTCGGTCACATCTCGACGGGCGGCGGCGCGAGCCTCGAGTTCCTCGAGGGCAAGAAGCTTCCCGGACTGGAGGTCCTCGGATGGGCATGAACAGCAGAACCCCGCTGATCGCGGGCAACTGGAAGATGAACCTCGATCACCTGCAGGCGGTCGCATTCGTGCAGAAGCTGCACTGGACGCTCAAGGACGCCAAGCACGAAGACGGCACGGTCGAGGTGGCGGTCTTCCCGCCGTTCACCGACCTGCGCAGCGTGCAGACGCTGATCGACGCTGACAAGATCCCCTTCGCCTTCGGCGCGCAGGATCTGTCGCAGCACGATTCGGGGGCGTACACCGGCGAGATCTCCGGTGCGTTCCTGGCCAAGCTCGATGCGAGCTACGTCATCATCGGCCACTCGGAGCGACGCGAGTACCACGCGGAGAGCGATGAGATCGTGGCGGCCAAGACCAAGGCCGCACTCAAGCACGGTCTGGTTCCAGTGATCTGCGTCGGTGAGACGGCGGAGGACCTGGAGAAATTCGGCGCGAGCGCCGTGCCCGCAGGTCAGCTCGAGGCGGCGTTGCGGGGACTCGACGCGAAGGCGGACATCGTCGTCGCGTACGAGCCCGTCTGGGCCATCGGCTCGGGTCAGGCCGCGACTCCGCAGCAGGCGCAGGATGTCTGCGCGGTCCTGCGTGGAGTCATCGCGAAGGTCCTCGGCGACGAGGCGGCCGCGCGGACTCGCATCCTCTACGGCGGCTCGGTGAAGTCGGCGAACATCGCCGGGTTCATGCGCGAGCCCGACGTGGACGGCGCACTGGTCGGTGGAGCGAGCCTGGTCGTCGACGAGTTCGCTGCGATCGTCCGCTATCAGAAGCACGTCGGGGTGTGACACGCGTCTCCGCCCCGAGCGGCGGAGACGTCTCGACGTATAATTGACCGTTACCCGGGATCCCGCGCGCCCGTGCGGGCCCGAGCGAAAGGCCGATCCGTGGATATTCTCCAGTTCATCCTGCAGGTACTGCTGGGCATCACCAGCGTCCTGCTGACCCTTCTGATCCTGCTCCACAAGGGGCGCGGCGGAGGCCTCTCCGACATGTTCGGCGGCGGCATGTCGTCCGCGGTCGGATCCAGCGGTCTCGCCGAGCGGAACCTCAACCGCTTCACGGTCGTTCTCGCTCTGGTCTGGTTCGTGGCGGTCGTCGGACTCGGCCTCATCACGAAGTTCGAGGCCATCTGATGGCGACCGGCGGCAACGCGATCCGCGGGACGAGGGTCGGATCGGGCCCCATGGGGGAGCAGGACCACGGCTATCACGCCGACCGCATCGCGATCTCGTACTGGGACGGGCTCGGCAACGAGACCGTGCGGTACTTCGCGGCGGGCCTGCCCGAGGAGGAGATCCCGGACATCATCGATCACCCGCACTCCGGACTTCCCGCCGGGCGGGACAAGGAGAACCCGCCGGAGATCGCGAAGGCGGAGCCCTACAAGACGCACCTCGCGTACGTGAAGGAACGCCGAACCGACGAGGAGGCCGAGCAGCTTCTCGGCGACGCCCTCGCACAGCTGCGCGAGCGGCGCGGTCAGTCCTGACTTCGTCGCGCACCGTCGCACCCGAGAGCCCCTGCTTCGGCAGGGGCTCTCGTCGTGTCCGGGCGACTTCGGACGGTGCGGACGACGAGGCGCGCCGGGTTCACCGGCAGCCGGCTGCGGTCTGGATCAGTGAATCGGGGGGAGAGCCGTAGGCGGAGGTGCCGTTGGCGTCGGACGTGAAGCCCATGCTGATCGCCCACGCGGTGGCCCAGGCCTCCGCCGTCTGATCGTTCGTCGTGTCGTACATCGTGCGGCAGCGGATCGTGATGGCGTGCCCGACCTCGTGGGCGACGATCGCGTGGGCGGCGTCGCTCGGCCATTCCTGGGCGATCGAGTTCGACAGCCGGATGGTCGCGTATCCGCCTCTGTCGTACCACCAGGCGGTCTCCCCGGAGAGGTAACCGTTGGATTCCCCCAGGCCGTTGATGAGGTCGGCCCATTCGAAGTCCAAGAGGAGGCCCGGGGCGAGAGACCGGGCGAACGCCTCCAGGTCGAGGCGGGACTGCTCGAGCGGCCCGGATTCGCTGGCGAGCGTGGCGGCGTGCGACTCCTGCAGCTTCTGCACGGCTTGAGCGAGGGCTGTGTAGTCCGCGGACACCCGGGGCTGGAACGGCGACGCGCGCTGCCTGACCTGGTCGACGGCGTAGCGGAGGTCGAGCACGGCGTCGTTGTCGGCGGGCACGTTCGCGGCCTCCGCGGCTGCAGCGCGACCCGCCGCCGCCGTGAGCGCGGTCGATGCCGTGGTGCGGGTTGCTTCGGTGGCGGTCCGCAGCGGCCCCTCGGCGGCGCTGAGCTTCTTCGCCCGGTCGCGGGCGCTCGCATCGAGCCTCTCGAGTCGTGCGGTGTCGGTGTTGACCTCCCAGAACCAGAACTTCCGTGTGCCCGCACGAGGGCGACTGCCGGGGATCAGCGCTGAGGCGGCCCTGGACTGCTCGGTGGACTGATGGGTGACGTCGGTGAGTATTGTGCGGTCCTCGGCGGTGAGCAGCCCGCCGTCCGCAACGGCGAGGACGGCGGTCGCCGCGTCGGTCACGCTGCGCGAACCTGAGAGGGCGGACTGGACCTGGCGCGTGACCTCGTCCTGATCGTCGAGTGCCTTGCTCAGCGAGGTGCTCTCGTGGTCGAAGCTCTGCCATGCCGTGAGCTCGAGGGCGGCCAACGCGCCCAGCATCAGCACGGCGACCGCGGGAGGCAGCACCCAGGCCAGGACGCGGCGCCGCCGGCGACGACGGGCGTCGGGGTCGGTGGGAGCGGTCTGCGTCGCGTCGGTGTCGTCTGTGCCCGTCTCGGGGTCGGAGGCGCTCGTGCCCAGCGGCGAGGCGCCGTCGAGGTACGGCGGGACCGCGCCGATCAGGGATGGAGCATCATCGACGTGCGACGGGGCGTCGTCGCCGCGCGGAGGGCGGGGCTCTTCCATCACGGTCCTGTCGTTCGGGGCCGAGGGGCCAGGCGATGCGGCGTGCGGCGGCTCGATGTCGTCGCAGGTGCGGACATCCTCTCATGCAGATCGGCCAAGCCGGGCCCGCTCGGACGCATGCGGTCGAGGCTGCTCGGCGCCGCGACCTCAGAGGAAGGCGACGAAGCTCGCCGGCACCGACACATTGTCAGGCAGGCCGGCGAACGACGGCGCGACTTGATCGGGCCTGTAGCCCGCGATCCCGCATCCGACCGGGGTGAGCAGGAAACGCAGGGCAGGGTGAGCGGTCGCGTATGCGACGAACCCCTGTGCTTCTGCGGCGAGGACCTCGAGCCCGCTCATGGTGTCGATGGCATAGGTCTGGCCGTGATGACCGTGCCCTTCACCCCACGCCGCGCCGAACCGCTCGTACGCGATCAGGGCGGCGCCGCCGCCATGAAGGCCCTCGGCGTTCGAGCCGAAGACGAACACCTGGTCCGGCTGGAGTGCCGTGATGCGCGCGGGGGTGATCTCCATGCCCGCTCCCTTCGACGCAGCGAACTCTACGCCGCGAACGGGAGAAGATGAGCCTGCCGTCGCGGATCGAGCGCATCCCGGCGATCGTCGGATCGGGATCCGCCTGAGATCCCTTGCAGGAGTAGGGAGAAGTGGAGGGGCTGACGAGAATCGAACTCGCATCATCTGTTTGGAAGACAGAGGCTTTACCACTAAGCTACAGCCCCGGATCCCTCGACGAGCGAGGGAACCGGCCCGCGCAACAACACCGCGGACTCCCACGAGCATACCTGACCGGCGGGGGTGCTCTGGTCCGTTAGACTCGTGGAGGCCGTTCCCGCGCGCGCGGGTCCTAACCGGGGCGTAGCTCAGCTTGGTAGAGCGCCCGCTTTGGGAGCGGGAGGTCGCAGGTTCAAATCCTGTCGCCCCGACGTTCACACACGTCGCACTCGCGTGGATCTCCGCGCGGGACATTCACAAGGAGACACACCAGCATGGCGAACAGCACCGTCGAGAAGCTTGCCCCGACCCGGGTCAAGCTGCACATCACGGTCACCCCCGAGGACCTCAAGCCCAGCATCGCGCACGCGTACGAGCACATTGCTCAGGACGTGCAGATCCCCGGCTTCCGCAAGGGCAAGGTGCCCGCGCCGATCATCGACCAGCGCGTCGGTCGTGGCGCGGTCATCGAGCACGCCGTCAACGAGGGCCTGGACACCTTCTTCCGCGAGGCGTCGCTCGAGCACAACCTCCGTATCGTCGGCCGCCCCTCGGCCGAGGTCATCGAGTGGCCGAACGAGAAGGACTTCTCCGGCGACCTCAAGGTCGAGGTCGAGGTCGATGTCCGTCCCGAGATCGAGGTCCCCTCGCTCGACGGCATCACCGTGACCGTCGACGCCGTCGAGGCCGATGACGCCGCCCTGGATGCAGAGCTCGACCGCCTGCGCGCCCGCTTCGGCACCCTGGTGCCGGTCGACCGTCCCGCGAAGGCCGGCGACTTCGTCGAGCTCGACCTCGTCGCCGCGATCGACGGCGCCGAGATCGACCGCGCGGAGGGCGTCTCCTACGAGGTCGGTTCCGGCGAGCTGCTCGAGGGCATCGACGACGCGATCGACTCCCTCACCGCCGGTGAGGACACCACGTTCCGCTCGAAGCTCGTCGGCGGCGACCACGCCGGCGAGGAGGCCGAGGTCTCCGTCGCGGTCAAGGCCGTCAAGGAGCGTGAGCTGCCCGAGGCTGACGACGACTTCGCGCAGATCGCGAGCGAGTTCGACACGATCGCCGAGCTGCGCGACAGCCTGCGCGAGTCGGTCGAGCAGCAGGGCGTGTTCACGCAGGCCTCCGCCGCACGCGACAAGCTCGTCGAGACGCTGCTCGAGCAGATCGACATCCCCGTCCCGCCGCAGCTCATCGAGGACGAGGTGCACAACCACCTCGAGGGCGAAGGCCGCCTGGAGGACGACGAGCACCGCGCCGAGGTCACCGAGGCGAGCACCAAGCAGTTCCGCACCCAGGTGCTGCTCGACTCCATCGCCGAGAGCGCCAATGTGCAGGTCTCGCAGGACGAGCTCAGCCAGTACCTGATCCAGTCCGCCGCGCAGTACGGCATGGCTCCGCAGGAGTTCGTCGAGGCGCTGCAGTCCCAGAACCAGCTGCCTGTGCTGGTCGGCGAGGTCGCCCGCAACAAGGCCCTCGCAGTCGCGCTCGGCAAGGTCACCGTGGTCGACTCCAACGGCAAGGCCGTGGATCTGACCGGTTTCGTGGCCACCGAGGACGAGGCCGAGGACGCCGCCGAGGCTCCGGTCGAGGAGAAGCCGGCCAAGAAGGCACCGGCCAAGAAAGCACCCGCGAAGAAGGCTCCCGCCAAGGTCGCGGACGCCGATGAGGCTCCCGCCGCCGAGGAGAAGCCCGCCGCGAAGAAGCCGGCCGCCCGCAAGGCTCCGGCCAAGAAGGCCGCCGAGAAGGCCGCTGACGCCGAGTAATCATCGGATCCATGATCCGGAAGAGGGCGGGTGCACCACGCACCCGCCCTCTTCGCATCCCGAGAAGACGCGAGGACAGAGATGAAGGACTGGCAGGAGCGGATCGACGCTGTCTGGGACGCCGCCGCAGGCGGCCTCGTCGACGAAGAGGTGATCGCGAGGATCGACGCGATCGCCGCCGAGCGCGGGCCGGACGACGCTGAGGCCGCGTTCGAGCGCGCCGGAGCGCGCGATTCCGCGGGGCTGCCTGACGAAGCCGTGCCGCTGTACCGGCGTGCCCTCGAGCTCGGTCTCGACGACGATCGACGCGCCCAGGCGACGATCCAGCTCGCCAGCTCGCTGCGCAACCTCGGCGACGTGCGGGGCGCCCTCGAGCTCATCGAGTCCGAGCACGCGGCGCACCCGGACTCGATCTACCGCGACGCGATCGCCGCCATGCATGCGCTCGCTCTCGCCAGCGCCGGACAGCCGGAACGCGGGCTCGGGGTCGCGGTCCTGGCGCTCGTGCCGCACATGCCTCGCTACCACCGGTCGATGACCGCCTATGCCCACGAGATCGCAGGCGACGACGCCTGATATGCCGACGGCGAACACGGCCGGGCGCGTGCGTTGTCGCCGGTAGATTCGAAACACCGAACACGGAAACAGGAGCTGAAATGGCTGAACCCCTGGTCGCGACGAGCGTCTTTGACAGGCTGCTCAAGGATCGCATCATCTGGCTGGGATCCGAGGTGCGGGACGAGAACGCCAACGAGATCTGCGCCAAGATCCTCCTTCTCGCCGCAGAGGACCCCGAGAAGGACATCTACCTCTACATCAACTCGCCCGGCGGCTCCATCACCGCCGGCATGGCGATCTACGACACGATGCAGTTCGTGCCGAACGACATCGTCACGGTCGGCATCGGCATGGCGGCCTCGATGGGGCAACTGCTGCTCACCAGCGGCACCAAGGGCAAGCGCTACATCACGCCGAACGCGCGGGTGCTGCTGCACCAGCCGCATGGCGGCTTCGGCGGCACGTCCAGCGACATCCAGACGCAGGCGCAGCTCATCCTGTCGATGAAGCAGCGCCTCGCCGAGATCACTGCGTCGCAGACCGGCAAGACGGTGGAGCAGATCAACGAGGATGGCGACCGCGACCGCTGGTTCACCGCCTCCGAGGCTCTCGAATACGGATTCGTCGACCACATGCGCGAGCACGCCAGTGACGTGCACGGCGGCGGCGGCACGGGCGCGGACAAGTAAGGCTGGAGAGGACACTCATGTACACACCCACGTTCCGGTCCGCCGGCACTCTGCCCTCGAGCCGCTACGTCCTCCCTCAGTTCGAGGAGCGCACCGCCTACGGCTTCAAGCGTCAGGACCCGTACAACAAGCTGTTCGAGGATCGCGTGATCTTCCTCGGCGTGCAGGTCGACGACGCATCCGCCGATGACGTGATGGCGCAGCTGCTGGTCCTGGAGAGCCAGGACTCCGAGCGCGACATCACGATGTACATCAACTCGCCCGGCGGATCCTTCACGGCGATGACCGCGATCTACGACACGATGCAGTACGTCGCGCCGCAGATCCAGACCGTGGTGCTCGGTCAGGCCGCTTCGGCCGCCTCGGTCCTGCTCGCCGCAGGCGCGCCGGGCAAGCGTCTCGCGCTGCCGAACGCCCGCGTGCTGATGCACCAGCCCGCCATGGGCGAGGCCGGTCAGGGACAGGCGTCGGACATCGAGATCCAGGCCGCGGAGATCCTGCGCATGCGCACGTGGCTCGAGGAGACCATGGCCAAGCACACCGGTCAGCCGGTCGAGAAGGTGAACCGCGACATCGATCGCGACAACATCCTCTCCGCCGAGCAGGCCAAGGAGTACGGCATCGTCGACCAGGTGCTCACGAGCCGCAAGCGCCAGGCGCTGAGCTGACCTGCTGACACCCCCGTGAAAGGGCGGTCCGGATTCTTTCCGGGCCGCCCTTTCGCGTTCCCGCTCCCGTTGCGCGAGTGAGTGGTGAGCCTTGCTCATATGAGCAGGGCGGTGCGCGTGCGCGTGGCGGAGGGTACTCTCGAAGCATGCCCCGATCCGCCATCGACGACGACGAACTGCTCGCCGTCCGCGTCGCGGAGCTGTACTACGACGAGGACAAGACGCAGGACGAGATCGGTGGCCTGCTGGGCATCTCGCGCTGGAAGGTCGGGCGGCTCCTGCAGCAGGCCAGGATCGATGGGATCGTGCGGATCGAGATCGTGCACCCGCGCGCCCGCAAGCTCGGCATCGAGCGAGAGTTGCGCGAGCGCTTCGGGCTTGCCGACGCCGTCGTGGTCCCGAACGGCCCGAGCGACGCCGAGACGCTCGCACGCGTCGCGCAGGGCGCCGCAGATCACCTCGCGGCGCTCCGGCCCGTGCCGAAGACGCTCGCCGTGAGCTGGGGGCGGACGCTGACTGCGATCGCCGACCGCATGGCCGAGGGGTGGGCCCGTGGCGTGACCGTGGTGCAGATGAACGGCGGCGTGAGCGTGAACCGCCGCCCGGGAGGCGCCGCCTCGCTCGCGGCCACGATCGCGCAGCGCGCCTCGGGGCATGTCGCACTGCTGCCCAGCCCCGCGATCCTGGAGCGGCTGGAGACCAAGCAGGCCATCGAGCGCGATCGCACCGTCGCCGGCGTGCTCGAGCAGGCCGCCCAGGCCGACGCCTACCTCTTCACCGCGGGAGTCTGCGATGCCGGATCCGCACACGTCGACAACGGCTATCTCAGCGTCAGGGACATCGACGAACTGGGCCGGCGCGGTGCGGTCGGCGATGTGCTGGGCCGGTACATCGACGCGGACGGCAACATCGTCGATCCCGAGCTCGACGCCCGCACGGTCGGGCTCAGCCTGGAACGGCTGCGTGAGGCGCGCACCTCTGTCTTCGTCACGGCCGGAGAGGCGAAGCATGACATCGCCCGCACGGTCGTGACCGCGAACCTGTGCACGATGGTGGTCACCGACGAGGCGACCGCCCGGACCCTCTTGGAGGACCAGTGACGACGACCGAACTCGCACGGCGCACCGCGCTGGAGGTGCTCGGCGGCGACCCCGACGACCTCACGCTGCGCCGATTCCTGCACGGCCTGCCCGGAGTGGATGCAGTGGGCCTGGAGCAGCGCTCCGCCGCGCTCGGGACGCGCTCCATCAAGACGACGTCGAAGGCGTGGGCTCTCGACACGATCGTGCGGCTCATCGACCTCACGACTCTGGAGGGCGCGGACACCCCGGGCAAGGTGCGCTCGCTGGTCTCCAAAGCCAAGCTGCCCGATGCCTCGGATCCGACTTGCCCGTCGGTCGCGGCGGTGTGCGTCTACGGCGACATGGTGCCGTACGCGGTCGAGGCGCTCGGTGCCCGGCATGGCGACCCCGACGACGGCGGCATCTCGGTCGCGGCCGTCGCGACCGCGTTCCCGAGCGGCCGTGCATCGCTCGGGGTGAAGCTCGCTGACACCCGTGACGCGGTCGAGGCCGGCGCGGACGAGATCGACATGGTCATCGACCGAGGCGCTTTCCTCGCCGGCCGCTACGGCCAGGTGTTCGATCAGATCGTGGCCGTCAAGGACGCCTGCCGCCGGGAGGACGGCACTTCCGCTTCGCTGAAGATCATCCTCGAGACCGGCGAGCTGAACACCTACGACAACATCAGGCGCGCGTCCTGGCTGGGCATGCTAGCCGGCGGCGATTTCATCAAGACCTCCACCGGCAAGGTCGCCCCGGCGGCTACGCTGCCCGTCACGCTGCTCATGCTCGAAGCCGTGCGCGACTGGCACGGGCTCACCGGCGAGAAGATCGGCGTCAAGCCCGCCGGCGGGATCCGCTCCTCGAAGGACGCGGTGAAGTATCTCGTGCACGTCGCCGAGACCGTGGGTGAGGAGTGGCTGCAGCCGCACCTGTTCCGCTTCGGCGCGTCGAGCCTGCTCAACGACGTGCTGCTGCAGCGGCAGAAGCTGACCACCGGCCACTACTCCGGCCCCGACTACGTCACGATCGACTGACGAAGGACTGTTCATGGGATTCCTGGAATACGCACCCGCGCCCGAGTCGCGGAGCATCCTCAACCTGAAGGACGAATACGGGCTCTTCATCGACGGCGAGTTCGTCGAGGGGCGCGGCGCCTCGTTCGGCACGATCTCGCCCGCCGACGAGTCGCGCATCGCGACGATCGCGCACGCGTCGGATGAGGACGTGGACCTCGCTGTCGCCGCTGCACGTCGCGCCTACACCAAGGTGTGGTCGAAGATGAGCGGCCGCGACCGGGGCAAGTACCTGTTCCGCATCGCGCGGCTCGTGCAGGAGCGCGCCCGCGAGCTCGCTGTCGCCGAGAGCCTCGACAACGGCAAGCCGATCAAGGAGTCCCGCGACGTCGACGTGCCGCTCGTCGCTTCGTGGTTCTTCTACTACGCGGGCTGGGCGGACAAGCTGGACTACGCCGGCGCAGGACCTGACCCGGCGGCGCACGGTGTCGCGGGGCAGGTCATCCCGTGGAACTTCCCGCTGCTCATGCTCGCCTGGAAGGTCGCCCCGGCCCTGGCTGCCGGCAACACGGTTGTGCTGAAGCCCGCTGAGACGACGTCGCTCACGGCGCTGATCTTCGCCGAGATCCTGCAGCAGGCCGACCTTCCGGCCGGGGTGGTGAACATCATCACGGGTGCCGGCGCCACTGGCGCCGCGCTGGTGCGCCATCCCGACGTCGACAAGGTCGCCTTCACGGGGTCGACCGCGGTGGGTCGCGAGATCGCCCGCACGGTGGCGGGCACGGGCAAGGCGCTCACCCTCGAGCTCGGCGGCAAGGCGGCGAACATCGTGTTCGACGATGCCCCGATCGACCAGGCGGTCGAGGGGATCGTCAACGGCATCTTCTTCAACCAGGGCCACGTGTGCTGCGCCGGCAGCCGCCTGCTCGTGCAGGAATCGATCCACGACGAGGTCATCGACCGGCTGAAGTCCCGCCTGTCGACGCTGCGTCTCGGTGACCCGCTCGACAAGAACACCGACATCGGCGCCATCAACTCGGCCGAGCAGCTCGCCCGCATCAGGGAGCTCAGCCAGGTCGGCGAGGACGAGGGCGCCGAGCGCTGGACCGCCGACTGCGTGATCCCCGAGAAGGGCTTCTGGTTCGCTCCGACGATCTTCACCGGCGTCGAGGCGTCGCATCGCATCGCCCGCGAGGAGGTGTTCGGCCCCGTGCTGTCGGTGCTCACCTTCCGCACACCGGCCGAGGCGATCGCGAAGGCGAACAACACTCCTTACGGTCTCTCCGCAGGGATCTGGAGCGACAAGGGATCCCGGATCCTCGCCGTCGCCGACCGCCTCCGCGCCGGCGTGGTGTGGGCGAACACGTTCAACCGATTCGACCCGTCCAGCCCGTTCGGCGGTTACAAGGAGTCCGGCTACGGCCGCGAGGGCGGCAAGCAGGGCCTGACCGCGTACCTGCGTCCGGCAGGGGTCGCCCGCCAGATCGAGGCCAAGGCGCAGAAGAAGGGATCCGCGGCATGAGCGCGCGACTGACGGTGCCCAAGACCTACAAGCTCGCGATCGGCGGCGCGTTCCCGCGCAGCGAATCGGGACGCACCTATGAGGTCACCACTTCGAAGGGGGCGTTCCTGGCGAATGCCGCCCAGGCTTCGCGCAAGGATGCGCGTGACGCGGTGAAGGCCGCGCGCACCGCGCAGGCGGGCTGGGCGAAGGCCACCGCGTACAACCGGGGACAGGTGCTGTACCGCGTGGCCGAGGTGCTCGAGGGGCGCAAGGCGCAGTTCGTCGACGAGATCGTGGCACAGCAGGGCGTGTCGGCAGCCTCCGCAGGAGCACAGGTCGACGAGGCCATCGACCTCTGGGTCTGGTACGCGGGCTGGTGCGACAAGTACGCCCAGGTCGCCGGCAACCTGAACCCGGTCGCGGGCGCCTACTTCAACATCTCCGCCCCGGAGCCGACCGGCATCGTCGCGATCGTCGCGCCGCAGGAGAACGCGCTGCTGGGTCTCGTCTCCGTCGTCGCGCCGGCGCTCGTCGCCGGCAACGCCGTGGTCGTCGTGGCGAGCGAGCGGTACCCGCTCTCGGCGATCAGCCTCGCCGAGGTGCTGGCGACGAGCGACCTTCCCGGCGGCGTGGTGAACGTGCTCACCGGATCCCCGGCCGAACTCGCGCCGTGGCTCGCGTCGCATGCCGACGTCAACGCCCTCGATCTCGCCGGCGCCGGCGCAATCGACTGGGTCGACCTGCAGATCACCGCCGCCGACACGCTCAAGCGCGTGCTCGCTCCGGGTGAGGCGGTCGCCTCCCCGCAGCGGATCGCGGCCTTCACCGAGGTGAAGACGGTCTGGCACCCGAAGAGTCTTGTTTGATCTGAGTCGACAAGTCCTGACTATGACCAACCTCATCGACGGTGAAATCAGCCATGCCATCGTGCTCTGGAGCGGCAAGGGCCTGTCTTCATATCCAGTCCGAGACGAGGAAGCGATCTTCCGTGAGTTTGGGCACGAGCTGGGGCAGACACTGTTGCCGCGGATCCTGAGCTTGGAGGCCGAGTTCTACGACAGCAAGGCGCATGTCGAAGCGGTCGACCTGGTGCAAATGGGGATGAGGGCGGCTTCTGAATTCTCGGCGCGACATCCCGAAATTGGCAAGGCGGCGATTGATGCGCTTGCGTGGTGCTACACCTACGACTACAAGTAGGGCAGGCCGCGCGGGCGTCACCCAGAGGGACAGGGCTCTGGCACCCGAAGAGCATGGTCTGAGCCGAGTCGCTGAAGGGCCGAGCGCGCCGCGCTCGGCCCTTCAGGCGTCTGGCGGCGGTGCCCAGCCGGGAACGGATCAAGCGCTCGTGGTCAAACGGGTGCGAGCACCGCGTCGTCCGACCAGCGCTTCCGCGATGAGGCCCGCGACAAGCAAGCCGGCCGCGGTGCCGAGCGCCGGCACGGCGGTCAGCGTCGCGAGCAGAGGTGCGGTCGCGGCAACGCCCGCGCCGAGGAACGCACGGAACGGCCTTGCCCGGCTCGCCACCATCCGGGAGAACCACGCCGTCGAGCCGAGGTAGCCGGCGAGGCCGACCGCGAGCGCCGAAGCGGCGAGCCAGCCGAGCGGCTCGTGCGAGGCGATGCGTGCGAGCGACTCCTCGACCCCGAGCGCCGTCACCACGATGCTCGCCACGATCGCGAGGTGCAGGTAGGTGTAGCCGTCGCGGGCGGTGTGCGCCCGCTCCGGTGCGGCACGAGCAATGAGTGCCTGCTCAGCCTCCTCCGCGAGCTGCCGGAAATAGGCCCACCAGAGAGCAGCGGCGATCGTGAGCGCGAGCGCGATCCCGGCCAGGATCCCGCCGCTCATCGGCACGGATGCGACGCCCGTGCCGATCGCGATGATCGACTCGCCGTTCGCCAGGATCACGATCAGCCCGTGCCGCTCGGTGAAGTGCGCGGTCGAACCGACCCGCCAGTCCGCGCTTGCGCTCATCCGCTGCGTGACCACCGGCTCGACTGCCGCCGCAGCCACCCAGAGGCCAACCTGCCAGCCGCCGCCGAGGAATGCGCCCACGACGAGCAGCGCCCCCGACGGGATGATGGCGAGGGCCGAGGTCGTGAACGCCTGCCGACGCAGCTCGGGCGTCGACACGGCCGCGAACGAGACCGCATGGATGATCCGGGCCGCGAGATAGGCGCTGAGGAACACGAGCGGTGCGAACAGGTCGTCCTCGAGGGCGCGATAGGCGTGCATGGCGGTCACGCCCACGACGACGACCGAGGCCGCCAGCATGACGGCGCCCACCCAGCCGCGGTCGGCGTGTGCGAGGTTGGCGAGCCAGCCGTAGGAGTTCCAGGCCCACCACAGCAGTGCGAGGATCGTCATCGCCTGTACCACGCCGACGAGGTCATGATGCTCGGCCATGAGTCGGTTGAGCTGCGTGAACGCGAACACGAACGCGAGGTCGAAGAACAGCTCCAGCGTCGTGACGCGATCCCCTTCGTGCGTGGGCACGGCGGTGAGCCTTGCCGCGGACCCGATCACCGGATCATCTCCGGCTCCGGCCTGCTCGCCGAGCGGCCCCGTTCATGACCACGGCTGTCTCGCCCGTCTGATCGCGGACGTCGGCGCCGGGGTGGCGACCGCGGGAGAGGACCTGCGCTTTGCTCGTCATACTCACACTCAACCGGGACCCGGGTCGACGGTGTTAGAGCGAAGCTCCCGCGGTCTTGCCCGATCCTCTCCAGCGCGGCAGGATTCGGTGCATCGCCCCGAGGCGCGTGCTTCAATCGGGGCATGGATCTCGAGGAGTTGCGGACTCTGATCGGACGGCACGCGGCACTCGGGGTGCACCGGACGGCCATCCCTTCAGTGCTCGTGTCGCGCAAGGACGGGACCGGGTCGCCGGATGAATCCTCGACGGGGACCGTCCTGGCCGTGGTCGCCCAGGGCTCCAAGCGGATGACGGTCGGCGATGCCGTGCACGACTATGGTCCCGGCCAGTTCCTGGTCGCCTCGGTCGACCTGCCCGTCTCGGGGCAGTTCACCGACGCCACCCCCGAGCAGCCCGCGCTCGGATTCGGACTGGAGCTGCGTCCCGAGGCCATCGCCGAACTGCTGCTCACACCCGCGGCGGCGGAGTCGCTCCGCCCCGTGGGTGCCGCGCGCGCCGCCCCGGCCATCGCGGTGGGCACGGTGTCGCCGCGGCTCCTCGACGCTGCCGTTCGCATGCTGCGGCTGCTCGACACGCCGGATGACCTGCCCGTGCTCGCACCGCTGATCGAGCGCGAGATCCTGTGGTTGCTGATCTCCGGGGAGCACGGCGCGACGGTGCGCCAGCTCGGCCTCGCGGACAGCGGGCTCAACCGGGTGCGCCGAGTGGTCGGCTGGATCCGCGAGCACTATGCGGAGCCGATGCGCGTCGAGGAGCTCGCCCGGCTCGCGAGCATGAGCCCCTCGGCCTTCCATCGAGCATTCCAGGCCGTCACCGCGCTGAGCCCGATCCAGTACCAGAAGCAGATCCGGCTGCAGGAAGCGCGGCTGCGGCTGCTCGCCCACCCCGGCGACGTCGGCGGCGCCGCCTTCGCCGTCGGCTACGAGAGCGCATCGCAGTTCAGCCGCGAGTACCGCCGGCAGTTCGGTGCCTCGCCCCGGCAGGACGTCGACCGCTTGCGGTGACGCTCTGCGAGGGCGTGTCGTCATATTCGGGCCGTTCGCCGAGCGCGGACCGGTCGGAGCGCCGGAATCCGTGGCGATGCGACCCGTTGTCGGATGTTGAGGTTAGGCTCGAACAGCGGCATCGCCGCACGGTGTTCCCACGCCGTGATCGCCGTCGTGACAGCACGGAGGCGATCGCGGACCACGTCTCGAAGGAGGACGCACATGGCACGCATCGGTGAGAGCGCCGACCTGTTCAAGTGCTCGTTCTGCGGCAAGAGTCAGAAGCAGGTTCAGCAGCTCATTGCCGGTCCCGGCGTGTACATCTGCGACGAGTGCGTCGAGCTCTGCAACGAGATCATCGAAGAGCGCATGGCCGAATCCGCGAACGGGGAGGTCGCCGAGTTCGATCTGCCCAAGCCTCGAGAGATCTTCTCCTTCCTCGAGGAGTACGTGGTAGGTCAGGAGCCGGCCAAGAAGGCGCTCGCGGTGGCGGTCTACAACCACTACAAGCGGGTTCGAGCCCGTGGCACACTGCAGCCGGCGGAGCAGAAGGCCGAAGACATCGAGATCGCCAAGAGCAACATCTTGATGATCGGCCCGACCGGCTGCGGCAAGACCTACCTCGCGCAGACCCTCGCGAAGCGACTGAACGTGCCGTTCGCGGTCGCCGACGCCACCGCGCTCACAGAAGCGGGCTACGTCGGCGAGGATGTGGAGAACATCCTGCTCAAACTGATCCAGGCCGCGGACTACGACGTCAAGCGCGCTGAGCAGGGCATCATCTACATCGACGAGATCGACAAGATCGCGCGCAAGGCCGAGAACCCGTCGATCACTCGCGACGTCTCGGGTGAGGGCGTGCAGCAGGCGCTGCTGAAGATCCTCGAGGGCACGGTCGCCTCGGTACCCCCGCAGGGCGGTCGCAAGCACCCGCACCAGGAGTTCCTCCAGATCGACACCACGAACGTGTTGTTCATCGTCGCCGGGGCCTTCGCGGGCCTCGAGGACATCGTCTCCTCCCGCGTCGGCAAGCATGGCGTCGGATTCGGCGCCCCGCTGCATGACAAGGGAAAGGATCTCGATCTGTTCAGCGAGGTGCTCCCGGAGGATCTGCACAAGT
This sequence comes from Microbacterium sp. 22303, assembly GCF_052045265.1. Taxonomy (NCBI): domain Bacteria; kingdom Bacillati; phylum Actinomycetota; class Actinomycetes; order Micrococcales; family Microbacteriaceae; genus Microbacterium; species Microbacterium sp. 22303. The sequence continues at coordinate 143,280 of NZ_JBQEOQ010000001.1, forward strand.
TCGGTCTCATCCCCGAGTTCATCGGCCGGCTGCCGGTCGTCGCCTCGGTCTCGCCGCTCGACCAGGCTGCCCTCATTGACATCCTCACCGGGCCGCGCAACGCACTGGTCAAGCAGTACCAGCGCATGTTCCAGCTCGACGGGGTGGAGCTGGAGTTCGAGGACGATGCTCTGCAGTCGATCGCTGACCTCGCCGTGCTGCGCAAGACCGGCGCGCGCGGGCTCCGGGCGATCCTGGAGGATGTGCTCGGACCGATCATGTTCGAGATCCCGTCCGAGGAGGACGTGCAGAAGGTCGTCGTGACCCGCGCCGCGGTCGACGAAGGCGCGCCGCCCACGCTGGTGCTGGCACGCAAGCGCAAGAGCGCCTGAGCCGCGCTGTCGGCAGAGCGCCGGAGCGTTCCGCCGACAGCGCTGCCGTCAGCGATCCAGCCCGCGGCGCTTGAGCAGCGGCGCGATCTCCGCATCGCGGCCGCGGAAGTCGCGGTAGGCCTCGAGCGGATCCTTCGACCCGCCAACACCCAGCAGGCGCCGTCGGAAGCGCTCCCCGTTCTCCCTGGTCAGCCCTCCATTGTCGCGGAACCACTCCACGGTGTCGGCATCGAGCACTTCGCTCCAGATGTACGAGTAGTAGCCGGCGCTGTAGCCGCCGGAGAACACGTGTGCGAAGTACGCCGAGGAGTATCTGGTGGGCACGGCCGGATCGTTCAGCCCGATGTCTGCGAGAGCCGCGGCCTCGAACGCTGCGACGTCATCGATCGAGTCGCCCACGGCCAGCGCATGCAGCGCCTGGTCGAGCCAGGCCGCGGCGAGGTATTCGCTGGTCTCGAAGCCCTGGTTGAAGGTCTCCGTGGCCTGCAGGCGCTCGACGAGACCGACAGGGAGCGGCTCGCCGGTCTCGTGATGCCGTGCGTATTCGCCGACGATCTCCGGCCAGAGCATCCACATCTCGTTGACCTGACTGGGGAACTCGACGAAGTCGCGGAACACGTTGGTGCCGGAGAAGTGCGGGTACGTGACGTCGGAGAAGAGCCCGTGCAGTGCGTGGCCGAACTCGTGGAACAGGGTGTTGACCTCGTCCAGCGTGAGCAGCGTCGGCTCCCCGTCGGCGGGCTTCGCCACGTTGAGGTTGTTCGCGACGACAGGCAACGCGCCGCGCAGCGCGGATTGGCTGACGATCGGATTCATCCACGCGCCGCCGCGCTTGCTGTCGCGCGTGTACAGATCCAGCACGAAGAGCCCGAGCGCCGACCCGTCCTCCTGGAACACCTCGAACGTGCGCGCGCCCGGGTGGTAGCCGGGCAGCTCGGGGCGCTCGGCGAACGAGAGCCCGTACAGCCGGCCGGCGGCGGCGAACACGCCGTCGCGCAGAACGCTCTCCGACTCGAACCATGGGCGCAGCGCCGCGGTGTCGATCTCGTACTGCGCGGTGCGCAGCTTCTCGGTGTAGAAGGCCCAGTCGTGCGCCTCCAGGGGGAACGGCTCGGCCTCGGTGTCGTCGATGAGGCGTTGCAGAGCCGCCCGCTCCGCCGTCGCGTTGCGTGCGGCCGGTGCGGCGAGGTCGCGCAGCATGCGCTCTACGGCCTCAGGAGTACCCGCGGTCTCGTCAGCGGTCACGGCGGCCGCGTGGGAGGGATAGCCGAGCAGGTCCGCGCGTTCGGCGCGGAGACGCACGATCTCGGCGAGGACACCGCGGTTGTCGTGCTCGCCGCCGCGCGCCCCGCGGGAGCGCGACGCTTCCATGATGCGACGGCGGCTCTCGCGGTTCGTGAGCGCTGCGAGGGCCGGGTGGCCGGTGAAGAGCGGGAGAGTGAGCAGATGCTTGCCCTCGAGGCCGCGCTCGACGGCTGCTCGAGCGGCGGCTGACAGCTCTCCCGCGCTCAGTCCGTCGAGCTCAGCGGCGTCGTCGAAGAGCACGGCCAGCTCGTTCGTATCGGCGAGCAGGTTTCTCTCGAACGCGGTGCTGAGCGCGGAGATCCGCTGGTTCAGCTCGGTGAGCCGGGCTTTCGCATCGTCGTCGAGCGCCGCACCGGCCAAGGTCATCTCGCGATGCCAGCGCTCGACGAGGCGGTGCGGCTCCGGATCCAGAGAGAGTGTGTCGAGCTGGGCATGCAGTTGCGTGATGCGCCAGTACAGCGCGGAGTCGAGCAGGATCGCATCCTGGTGAGCCGCCATCAGCGGGGCGAGCTCTTCATCGATCGCCTGGATCTCGGCCGTCGCATCGGCGGAGCTCACGGTGTAGAACGCGTGCGAGGCCCGGTCCAGCAGCTCTCCGCTGCGCTCCAGCGCGACCATCGTGTTCTCGAAGCTCGGCATCGACCGCACCATCGTGATCCGGCGGACCTCGGCGAGCTGCTCCTCGAAACCGCGCCGGAATGCGGGGAGATAGTGCTCCGCACGGATCCGTCCGTAGTCGGGCAGCGCGTAGGGGAGCGCGGAGGGGGTGAGCAGCGGGTTGGTCTCGACCGTCATGCTCTGAGCCTAGGAGTCGGATCCCGAGTCAGGGTGGATTGCCTTGACACGACGCGGACTCGTCGGATATCAATGACGAAAGCACTTTCATAATGCTTATCAAGTTGGTTCCGAAAGGCCGATGATGTCCACGACTGATCCACGCCTCGTCGCCCAGTGCCTGACCGCGCTGCGTGAGCACGACGGCGCCACCATCTCGGACCTCGCGGAATTCACCGGCCTGTCTCGGCCGACGGTCACCGCGGCGCTCGCCGAGCTCAAGGACGCAGGGCTCGTGGTCGAGCACGAGGCCCGCGCGTCCGCCGGACGCCCGGCCCGCTCGTATTCCCTGATCCTCGGAGCTCAGGTCGTCGTCGGTGTCGATCTGACCCGCAGCGGAGTGCGGATGCTGGTCGCCGACCGGTCCGGTCGGATCCTCGGCATGCAGAGCTCGGAGATCACCCCGCCCACGACCGCTCAGCCCGGTCTCGCCCCATTGCGCGCCCTTCTCGTCCAGACCCTGGAGCGTGCCGGCCGCCGGCTGTCGGACGTCGCTGCGATCGGCGTGGCCGCTGCCGGCCTTCTCGACGAAGACGGCATCGTGATCTCCTCGCCTCAGGTCGTGTCGTGGCACGGGGCCCACCTCGGGACGCTGCTCACCGAGGCGTTCGGGATCCCGGTCGTCGTGGACAACGACCTCTCCCTCGCGGCAGAGGCGGAGTCCCGCTCCGGCGCGCTCCGCGACGCCGACACGGGCGTCTACGCGCTCACCTGGCACCACGTCTCCGCCCGGGTCACGGCCGCCGGACACGTCGTGCGCGGCCGCCGCGGGCGCGCCGGAGAGGTCGGCATGCTCCGCGCGTTCAGCGATGTGGAGATCCCGAAGGGGACTCTGCTCGAGGCCGTTCCCGTCGTCGGCGCTGAGCTGCGACGCCTGCGCGATGACCCGGCCGACGCCCGTGGGCTCGAGGCGCTGCGCAGCTTGAGCGCGGCGATGTCGCCGGCGATGGCAGCGCTGATCCTGACCGTCGACCCCGAGGTGATCGTGCTCGGCGGGGAACTCGCCGAGTTCGCGGACCTCATCGCGGCTCCGCTCGAGGAGAACGTGCGCACCGCCGTCATGGGGATCGACACCGGCACGCGTCTCATCCGCGGAGGTGAACTCGGCGTCGACGCCGCGGCGATCGGCGCCCTCGGGCTCGCGTTCCAGCGACACGCCGCACGTATCTACGGCTTCGAGGGCGTGACCGCCCCGGCCATCACGACCAGCAACGAGAGGGACGACATGGCGCAGCAGGACGCGACAGGGCGGACCACCGCCTTCCGGGCGGCGGTGATCGGCGTTGGTGCGCGTGCGGGCGTGGCCCTCCACGTCGAGGCAGCGGGCGGCACGGTGGTCGCGGCGGTGGATCCTGCTCCGCAGACGCACGCGAGGGCGGCCAGGCTGTTCGGCGACATCCCGGTGTTCGCCTCGGTCGCCGACATGCTCGCCTCGGGGATCGCGATCGACGGCGCGTTCATCACCTCGCCCGATTTCACGCACGCCGAGGTGTCGATCGAACTGCTCGAGGGCGGCGTGCCGGTCTACGTGGAGAAGCCGCTCGCGATCTCTATCGAGGACGCGGACCGGATCCTGGAGACCGCGTATCGCACGGGATCGAAGCTCTATGTGGGCCACAACATGCGGCACATGCAGGTGGTCCGGATGATGAAGGACGTCATCGACCGTGGCGAGATCGGCGAGGTCAAGGCGATCTGGTGCCGTCACTTCGTCGGCCACGGCGGCGACTACTACTTCAAGGACTGGCATGCCGAGCGCGACAAGGCGATGAGCCTGCTGCTGCAGAAGGGAGCCCACGACATCGATGTCATGCACTGGCTGGCCGGCACATCGTCGCGCACGGTGGTCGGCGTGGGGGACCTCGCCGTGTACGGGCAGGTGGATTCGCGTCGGGACAACTCGGACCGGCGGATGGGCGACTGGTTCTCGATGGCGAACTGGCCGCCGCTCGCCCAGCAGGATCTCAACCCGGTGATCGATGTCGAGGACATCTCGATGATCATGATGCGCACCGACTCGGGGGTGCTGATGAGCTATCAGCAGTGCCATTTCACCCCGGACTACTGGCGCAACTACACGGTGATCGGCACCGAGGGGCGGATCGAGAACTTCGACGACGGCACCGGCGGCGAGATCCGGGTGTGGAACGCGCGCAGCGACTACCTCGAGAAGGGGCATGTCCGCTATCCGATCCAGGACGGCGGCGACGGCGGGCACGGGGGAGCGGATCCGCTCACCGTGGCCGAGTTCGTCGAGTTCGTGCGCTCCGGCACCCCGACCGACACGAACCCGCTCGCGGCCCGCGACGCCGTCGCCGCCGGGGTCGCCGGCGCCCTCTCCATCCGATCCGGGTCCCAGCCGCAGCAGATCCCCGCTGTGCCCGACGAGATGATCGCCTACTTCACAGCCCACCAGCCGGCACGCGAGTCCGCGAGGCACTGATGCTCCGGTACAGCCTGCGGCGGATCCTGCTGATGATCCCCACCCTCATCGGCTCGACCTTCCTGGTGTACTTCCTCGTCTTCCTCGTCCCAGGGGATCCGGTGCTGGCGCTCGCGGGGGAGAAGCGACTGTCGCCCTCGACGATCGCGTCGATCCGCGCCCAGTACAACCTGGACGATCCGTTCCTCGTGCAGTACGGCAAGTACCTGATGAATGTGCTGCACGGCGACTTCGGCCGTGACTTCAACGGCAACGCGGTGTCCACTCTCATCGCGACGGCACTGCCCTACACTCTCGTGCTGGCACTGTCCGCGTTCCTGCTGAAGATCGCCATCGGCGTGTGCCTGGGTGTCTGGGCGGGGCTGCGCCAGGGCAGGCTGCCGGACAAGTTCAACCTCTTCTTCACGATCTTCTTCCTGGCCGTGCCCGGCTTCATCATCGCCTACTTCTCGCAGTACGTCTTCGGCATAAAGCTGCATTGGCTGCCGATATCCGGGGTGCGGCTCGGGTTCCCGATCGCCTTCATCCTGCCGGCGGTCGTGCTGGCGCTGGAGACCGCTTCGCCGCTCGCGCGGCTGACGCGCACGAGCCTCGTCGACGTGCTGCGGTCTGACTTCATCGTGACCGCGACCGCGAAGGGACTCCCGCCACGGCGGATCATGTGGGTGCACGCCCTGCGCAACGCGTTCATGCCCGTCGTCACCTATCTCGGGCTGAGCCTGGCGAGCCTGCTCGGCGGATCCGTGCTCATCGAGACCATCTTCAACCTGCCTGGCCTCGGCGGCACACTGTCCCGTGCCATCGAGACGCAGAACGGGCCGGTGGTGGTCGGGGTCTCGGTGTTCCTGCTGCTCTTCTACCTGGTCTGCGCGCTCGTCGTCGACCTGCTGTATCCGATCATCGACCCGAGGGTGCGTCATGTCTGATCCCGCAGCGCGCGAATCCACGATGGCGCTGCTCACCGCGCGCATGCGTCGCGCCCGCCCGCGCAGCGGTCTGCACGCGCTCTGGCGGAAGCCGTTCTTCCTCGTCGCGGTCGCGATCATCCTCGTGGTGACCTCGATGGCGCTCTTCCCCGCGCTGTTCACGCCCCTGGATCCGCGCTCCTGCAGCCTCGCGATGTCGCGGGTGGGTCCGCAGCCGGGCCACATCATGGGCTTCGACATCCAGGGCTGCGACTACTGGACGAACATCGTCTACGGCGCGCGCACGTCCTTGGAGGTCGGGGTGCTCACCGCCGTGATCAGCTTCACGATCGCACTCGTGGCGGGCTCGCTCGCCGGCTACTTCGGCGGCGTGGTCGACTCCGTGCTGTCCTGGATCTCGAACGTCATCCTGGGCATCCCCGTCGGGATCGCGAGCCTCGTCATCCTGTATCAGTTCCGCTCCCGCACGGTCTGGACGATCGTCTTCGTACTCGTGCTGTTCAGCTGGGCAGGGACGATGCGGTACATGCGCGGCTCGGTGCTGCAGGTCAAGAGCCTCGAATACATCCAGGCGGCGCGGGGTCTGGGTGTCGGTCCGTGGCGGATCCTGCGCGCCCACGTCGTGCCGAACGCGGTGACCCCGCTCATCGTGATGAGCACGCTCTCGATCGGCGCGGGCATGACCGCCGAGGCGGGCTTCTCCATCCTCGGCGTCGGGCTCAAGCTGCCCGCGTTCTCGTGGGGACTGCAGATCGCGACCGCCAGCCAGGACGGCAACTGGCAGATCGCCCCGCTCCTGATGCTGTTCCCCGCGACCATGCTGGGGCTCACGACGCTGGCCTTCGTCGTTCTCGGCGAGAACCTGCGCGATGCCCTCGACCCGAAGGGCCGCCGATGACCGTGCTGCTCGAGGTGCAGAGCCTCTCTCTGGAATTCCGCGGATCCCGCGGCACCGCACCGATCACGGCGCTGCAAGACGTGAGCTTCACACTCGACCGCGGTGAGACGCTCGCGGTTCTGGGTGAGTCCGGCTCCGGCAAGAGCATCACGGCCAAGGCGGTGATGGGGATCCTGCCGAAGCCCGCCGCAGTGGTGACCGAGGGTCGGATCCTCTTCGACGGCACGGACCTGCTCTCCCTGTCCGCCGCCCGTCTGCGCGCGGTGCAGGGCGCGCGCGTCGCGATGGTGTTCCAGGACGCGCTGAGCGCGCTCAACCCGGTGCAGACCGTGTCGACGCAGATCGCCGAGCTGTACCGGGTGCATCGCGGGCTCGGACGCCGTGAGGCGAAGGAGCGCGCGATCGAGATGATGCGGGCCGTGCGCATCCCCGACGCCGCGAACCGTGCGGATGACTACCCGTTCCAGTTCTCCGGAGGCATGCGCCAGCGCATCATGATCGCGATGGCTCTTGCGCTCGATCCGGACGTCCTCATCGCCGATGAGCCGACCACCGCCCTGGACGCCACCGTGCAGGCCCAGATCCTCGAGCTTCTCGCCGAGGTCACCGCGGAGCGGCACATGGCACTGATGATGATCACCCACGATCTGGGGGTGGCGGGTCAGCTCGCCGACCGCGCGCTCGTGATGTACGCGGGGCGGGTGGCCGAGTACGGACCGATCGACGAGGTCTTCGATCGGCCGGCCCACCCGTACACCCGGGGCCTGCTCGGTTCCATCCCGGGTGCGGCGCACCGTGGTCGGGATCTGCCGACGATCCCCGGCCTTCCGCCCGACATCGCCCGCCGTCCGCCGGGGTGCAGCTTCAACCCGCGTTGCGCCTACGCGACCGCGGAGTGCGCGTCGATCGATCCGCCGCTCGTGGCCTTCGCATCGGGTCGCGCCGCCGCGTGCCACCATCTCGAGGAGGTGCTCTCCGATGTCCCTGTTGGAGCTTGAGGGCGTCCGCCGGCACTACCGGCAGAAGAAGACGATGTTCGCCGCGGCAGGGCACTCGCCGGTCCGCGCGGTGGACGGTGTCGACTTCCGGGTGGAACAGGGGGAGACGGTCGGCCTGGTCGGCGAGTCCGGCTGCGGCAAGTCCACCCTGGCCCGGATCATCTGCGGGCTGGAGGCGCCGAGCGAAGGGGCTGTGCGCTGGAACGGCACCGACGTCGTCGCGATGCGTCCGTCCGAACGGGCGCGGATCCTGCATCGCGAGGTGCAGATGGTCTTCCAGGATCCGCATGCCTCGCTCGATCCGCGACGCTCGATCGGACAGTCGATCGCAGAGGGCATCGAGACGCACCGGCTGCTTCCCGCGTCGCGCATCGACGGGCGGGTACGAGAGCTGCTCGCGCAGGTGGGACTGAATCCGGACCATGCGCAGCGCTATCCGCACGAGTTCTCGGGCGGTCAGCTGCAGCGGGTCGGCATCGCGCGCGCGCTCGCCGTGGAGCCTCGGCTCCTGGTCTGCGACGAACCGGTCTCGGCCCTGGACATCTCCGTGCGCGCGCAAGTGCTCAACCTGCTGAACCGGCTGAAGCGCGAGCTGGGACTGTCGATGGTGTTCATCGCGCACGACCTCGACGTCGTGCAGCACATGTCGGACCGGATCGTGACGATGTACCTCGGCAAGGTCGTGGAATCCGGCGATGGCGACGACGTATACGACCGCACCGCGCATCCGTACACGAGGGCGTTGCTCTCCGCGATCCCGCGCAAGCTCGCACCCGATGAGCGGCTCGACCGGGTCGTGCTCGAGGGCGACCCGCCGTCTCCGATCGATCCGCCGCCCGGCTGCCCGTTCCACACCCGCTGCTACACCGCCATCGAGCGGTGCGCGACAGAGGTCCCTGCGCTCGCCCCGGTTCCCGGCGAGCCCGCGCGGCATCGCGCCGCCTGTCATCTCGCGGCCGAGGTGAGCCGCTCCCGTGTGGGCGCCGTCTACACCATCTCCACCCCCTCCGAAAGGAAAGAACCATGACCAGACTGACGACGCGCATCGCGGTGGGCATCGTCGCCGCCGCGGCCTGCGCGACGATGCTGACCGGGTGTCTCGGCCAGCCCTCCGGCGGCGCAGACGGCAAGACCTCGCTGGTGGCGGTGAACAACGGCGAGATCCAGCGCGTCACCGGCGCGCAGAACGCCGGGAGCCAGATCGCCATGGCGATCTGCGAGCCGCTCACCGGCATCGAGGACGACGGGTCGATCTTCATGCGCGGCGCGGCATCCGTCGAGAGCAAGGACCAGACCACCTGGACCGTGAAAGTCGCGAAGGGGCACACTTTCTCGGATGGCACGAAGATCGACGCGAAGACCTACGTCGACACCTTCGACTTCGTCGCGAACGGCGCCAACGCGATGCCGTCCAACTTCGCATACGAGCAGATCCAGGGGTATGACGAACTGAACCCCGCCGAGGGCGAGCCGACGGTCACCGAGCTGTCCGGGCTCAAGCTCGTGGACGACGATACGTTCACGCTGACGATGAAGTCGCCGAACAACGACGTGCCCTATCTCCTGTCGATGCTCTCGTTCTGCCCGATGCCCGAGAGCGCGTTCAAGGATCCGGTCGCCTACGACAAGAAGCCGATCGGCAACGGCGTGTACACGCTGAAGTCGCTCGACCCTCAGGTCGAGGCAGTGCTGACGAAGGACCCGGGGTACAAGGGATGGGTGCCGAAGGGCGCGGCCGACACGCTCACCTTCCGCGTCTACACCGACACGAACACGGCATATCAGGACGTGGTCGCAGGCAATGCGGATGTGCTGCGCAGTCTGCCGCCCGGCCTGATCGCGCAGGGCCGCAATGCCCTCGGCAAAGAGGGGCTGACGGCGATCGACCGCAACACGCTGCAGACCTACATCGCATGGCCGACGTACCTGGATGCGACGTATCCGGTCGAGGTGCGGCAGGCGTTCTCGATGATCGTGAACCGGGAGAGCATCTCGAAGGACCTCTTCAAGGGCGCGACCCTGCCGGCCACTTCGCTCATGCCGAACTCGGTCTCGGCCTATCGTGAGGGCGCTTGCGGGGAGTACTGCACGTACGACCCCGACGCGGCGAAGGCGCTGCTGGCCAAGGCCGGGTTCACCGGCTCCATCCCGCTGAACTACGCCTCCAGCAGCACGACCGATGCGGCGACGGCCCTGGCGATCTCCAACTCCGCGAAGGAGATCGGCCTCGACGTCGAACCCAAGCCCGTGCCCGCGGCCACGCTCTCCGACACGATCAACAAGTACGGGCTGGACGGCCCGAGCATCCAGCTCTGGGGCTCGTCCTTCCCGCGCGCCTCGGAGTGGATCGCGTCGATCTTCGTGGACGCCAACTACCGGCTGAAGTACGACAACCCCGGGGCAGCCGACCAGGTCAAGCAAGCGCTCGCCTCCGGCGACGAGAAGCAGGCAGATGCGCTGTGGCAGAAGGCGGAGGACGCGGTCCTCGCGGACCAGGTGCTGCAGCCGCTGTACCAGCAGGTCATGTACATCGCCCACACGAAGTGCGTGACCCCGCACGCAGCGGGCGGCGACATGCAGATCTACCGCACCGAGGTGACCTGCTCGCAATGACCTGGTCGCAGTGACCTGGTTCTGCGGACTCGGATGATTCCCGGCGCGGCCGGGGTGACCGTGAGGGACACCCCGGCCGCGCCGGCTCCATGCGCCGACATTCCAGCACGGCGCTCAGCCCGCGAGTTCCGCCATGACTCGGCTGAGCGCGTCCGCGACCAGCCGCACCGAACGCCGGCGCAGGTTCTCCGGCCGCGCGAGCACGTCGATCATCCGGTTGGTGCTCACATACTGCAGCGGACGGCGCACCACGGCGTCCGTCCCCTGGGTCGTGTAGCGCGGGAGCACGCCGATCACATCGCCCGTCGCGATGACGGAGGCGGCGACGCCGTAGTCGTTGATGCGGTGCACGATCTCCGCCGGGCGATTCGTGATGGCGGAGATCGTGCGCAGCACGTCGTCGGGGGAGTAGCCCGCTCGACTGGTCACCCAGCGCTCGCCGACGACGTCGGCCGGGCGCAGCGAGGCTCGCTGCGCGAGCGGGTGATCGGGGGAGAGCGCCACATCCAGAGGCTCCGTCGCGAGCGTGAGCACGCGGATCCCGGTCTTCGGCCATGGCGCGCTGTGCTCCATGCGGTGTGCCAGCACCAGGTCGTAGCGTGCGGTGAGCGCAGGGAAGTCGCTCTGCGCGACGTCCTCGTCGGTGAACCGGATCGCGGGGACCCCGGGGCCGGATCCGAGGTCGCGCAGGAGGGGTCCGAACAGCGCCTGTGCCGCACTGAGGAAGCCGCTGATCGTGACGATGCCGCCTTCCGCGGCCTCGAACTCGTCGACCGCCGAGCGCGCCGCGGCCATGGCGTCGAGCGCTGCGGCGCCGGCTTCGGCGAGAGCCTCGCCGGCCGGCGTCAGAACGAGGGTGCGGCCCTGCTTGCGGGTCAGAGGTGCTCGCACGCCGCGTTGCAGTGCGGCCAGCTGCTGGGAGACGGCGGACGGCGTCACCCGCAGAGCGTCGGCGACCGCGGTGACACTTCCGAGCGCACCGAGCTCGCGCAGGATCTGGAGCTGCTGCAACTGCATATGTCTATTCAAGCATGTAGCAATGCTTAATGATCAGTCCAGACAGTCAGACTTGTTCTTCACAGTCGTTCGCGGTGGGATCGAAGCATGAAGGCTCTCTACAAGGACGGCCCGCACGCGGGCCTCGCGCTCGTCGACCGGCCTGACCCCGTCGCCGGTCCCGACGAGGTGGTGATCCGCGTGCTGCGCACCGGCATCTGCGGCACCGACCTGCACATCCAGCGCTGGGACGACTGGGCCGCCTCCGCGGTGAAGGCACCGCTCATTCCCGGCCACGAGTTCTACGGCGAGGTCGTCGAGGTCGGCCCGCTCGTCCACGACATCTCCGTCGGTGATCGGGTGTCCGGCGAGGGGCACATCGTGTGCGGCATGTGCCGCAACTGCCGTGCCGGCCGTCGGCAGATGTGCATCCGCACGATCGGACTCGGCGTGCAACGCGACGGCGCCTATGCCGAGTACCTCACCCTGCCCGCCACGAACGTCTGGGTGCACCACTCCGACGTGACTCCCGAACTCGGCGCGATCTTCGACCCGCTCGGCAACGCCGTGCACACCGCACTCGCGTTCCCGCTCGTCGGCGAGGACGTGCTGGTCACGGGCTGCGGGCCGATCGGGCTGATGGCGATCGCGATCGCCCGCCACGTGGGCGCGCGCTTCATCACCGCGACCGATGTGAGCGCTCCTCGGCTGCAGCTCGCCCGCGAGATGGGGGCCGACGCCGTCGTCGACGTCTCCCGTGAGGACATCGCGGACGCCCAGCGCGCACTCGGCATGCGCGAAGGCTTCGACATCGGCTTCGAGATGAGCGGGGCGCCGAGCGCGCTGCCCGCGATGATCGACAACATGAACCACGGCGGGCGGATCGCGATGCTCGGCCTGCCGACCGGCCCGTTCAGCGTGGATTGGGGCAAGATCGTCACGCACATGCTCACCGTGAAGGGCATCTACGGCCGCGAGATGTTCGAGACGTGGAACGCGATGGGTGCGATGCTGCAGACCAGCCCGGTGCTGCGCGACTCGATCACCCGCATCATCGCCGAGGTCCTCCCGGCTCGTGAGTGGGAGAAGGGCTTCGCGTCCGCCGCATCCGCGGGCACGGGCAAGATCATCCTCGACTGGACCGAACTGTAGGAGACGACGATGTACGGAGCATTCCAGCAGCACCTCGCGAGCGAGCTCACCGGGATCGAGGAAGCGGGCCTCACCAAGCACGAGCGCGGGATCCGCGGTCCGCAGCGCACGGAGATCGTCGCAGACGGCGCCGAGGTGCTCAACTTCTGCGCCAACAACTACCTCGGCCTCGCGGACGACCTTCGTCTGGTCGAGGCCGCGAAGGGCGCGCTCGATGAGTGGGGCTACGGGCTGGCGAGCGTGCGCTTCATCTGCGGCACCCAGGAGCAGCACCTCGAGCTGGAGCGACGGCTGTCCGCGTTCCTCGGCACCGACGACGCGATCCTGTTCTCCTCGTGCTTCGATGCGAACGGCGGCGTCTTCGAGACCCTGTTCTCCGCCGAGGACGCGATCATCTCGGACGAGCTCAACCACGCCTCGATCATCGACGGGATCCGCCTCTCCAAGGCCCGCCGGCTGCGCTATCGCAACCGCGACATGACCGACCTCGAAGAGCAGCTCAAGGCCGCGGCCGATGCGCGCTTCCGGGTGATCGTGACCGACGGGGTGTTCTCCATGGACGGCTACATCGCCCCGCTCGCGGACATCTGCGACCTCGCGGAGCGCTACGACGCGCTGGTCTTCGTGGACGACTCGCATGCCGTCGGCTTCATCGGCGAGCACGGTCGCGGCACGCCGGAGCTGTGCGGCGTCGAGGGCCGGGTGGATATCTACACCGGCACCTTCGGCAAGGCGCTCGGCGGCGCGAGCGGCGGCTACGTCGCCGGGCATCGCGACATCGTGGCCCTGCTGCGCCAGCGCGCCCGTCCGTACCTGTTCTCCAACACGCTCGCCCCGTCGATCGTGGCGGGCACCCTGCGCGCGCTCGATCTCGTCGAGGGATCCGGATCCCTTCGCCTGCAGCTGCAGGAGAACGCCGCCCTGTTCCGCCGCCGGATGACGGAGGAGGGGTTCGACCTGCTCCCGGGCGAGCACGCGATCGTGCCCGTCATGTTCGGTGATGCCGCGTTGACCGCACGGGTCGCCGTGGAGATGCAGAAGCAGGGCGTCTACGTGACCGCCTTCAGCTTCCCCGTGGTGCCGCGCGGGCGCGCGCGCATCCGTGTGCAGCTCTCCGCGGCGCACACCCCGGAGCAGGTCGAGCGCTGCGTCGCAGCGTTCGTCGCTGCGCGCGCCGCGGCCTGACCCGCTCCTCGACGCCCCCTCGCAGCGCCGGCGCCCCCTCTGAGCAGCGCTCCTGCGAGGGGGCGTCGGCGTACAGAGGGGGCGTCGACGTGAGATGTTGCAAAGAAGTGCTTGCAAAGAACTTCTTGCAAAGGTATCTTTGCATGCATGACGGAGAACGAAAGACCCCGACGGGACGCTCAGCCCGAGGAGCGCACGCTCGACGCGAGCGCGCTGAAGGCGCTCGCGCACCCGCTGCGGGTGCGGATCCTGGATCTGCTCGCGGAGCGCGGTCCGCAGACGGCGAGTTCGCTCGCCGCGCTGATCGGGGAGAGCTCCGGCGTCACCAGCTATCACCTTCGAGCGCTCGCCGCGCGCGACCTCATCCACGAGGTCGCTGACCGCGGCACTGCGCGCGAGCGGTGGTGGGAGCGCCCCCGTGGACGGATGTCGTTCTCCGGGCCGAACGACGAGATGACGCCGTCCGGCCGGGCCGCCGCGCAGATCGTGGAGGACGAGTTCTTCCGCAACAGGCACCAGCGACTGATGGATCACCTGCACCGGCCGCAGTCGGAGGTGCCGCAGGAGTGGCGCGAGGCCGCGCACCACATGACCACGATGCTCGACATGACCGCGCCGCAGCTGCAGGAGCTCGCGCAGCAGATCGATGCGCTCGTCGAGGCCGCCGTGCAGCGCTATCGGGACCAGACCGGCCCCGGTGTGCGCCGCGTCACGGTCCGCGCAGACCTGTTCGACCTTCCCGACGCACGCCCGCGGGGCGCCGCGGAACACCGCACCACAGAGACCGAGGAGTTGTCATGACCGCCGCGACCCTGCACATCGCCGCCCCCACGTACCTCGAGCGCACGGGCCTCCGCGTCGCCGACGCGATCATCGCGCACGTCCGCCGACGCATGGAGCGCCGGGCCGAGCGACGCGCGCTCGCCATCGACATGCTCCGTGAGCAGCAGGCGCGCAAGGCCGTGGATCCGTTCATCCTCGAGCAGTCGCTGCAGATGATCGGATCGCGTTCGCGCTGAGGTCGTCGCACTGGCACTCGCACTCGCGAGCCCGTCGACAGGCTCAGGGATCGGACCGGGTCAGTCGTCGAACGGACGGACCACGACCTCGCCCGAGGCGGTGCGCGAGACCTCCCAGCCGGTGTCGAGCTCGGCGATCGGCCGGCCCTCCAGCCAGGTCAGGGTCCACGTGCCGCGCAGCAGGTTCAAGGCCCCGGTGTGCAGGCTCAGCGTGCCGCCCGCCACGCTGCGGGCCTCCGCGTCGGCGATGCCCGGGCGCAGGGCCGCGGGAACCGATGCCGGCGGCTCGGATCCGGCGGCCCAACGCGTCCCGAGCTGCATCATGCCTCCTCGACCGGTGCCAGCTCGATGGCCGTGATCTCGAGCGCATCGGCCTCACGGAAGGTGATCTCCGCGATGCGGCCCACGGCCCGGAGGTCGTCCGCAGCGGCCTCGAGCGCCGCGATCTCGGCAGCCGGGGCGGCGATCGTCGCCGACGACACGGGGGTCTTCTGCGAGGCCTTCGCCTCGGTCTTCGCCCGCCGGATGCCGATCAGCGCCTTGCTCGCCGTCGCGAGCACAGCGGGGTCGCCGGCACCGCTCGATCCCGGCACGGGGCCGAGCGGCTCCGGCCAGGCCGCGGTGTGCACCGAGCCATCCTCGAACCAGCTCCACGCCTCCTCGGTCGCGAACGACACGATCGGGGCGAGCAGGCGCAGCAGCGTGGAGAGGGCGAGGCGCAGGGCGAGTGCCGCGGAGGCCTGGCCCACGTTCGTGCGGTCGTAAGCGCGCTCCTTGACGAGCTCGAGGTAGTCGTCGCAGAACGTCCAGAAGAACGCCTCGGTGATCTCGAGCGCGCGCGCCTGGTCGTAGTTCTCGAACGCCGTCGTCGCGTCGCGCACCACCCCGTCCAGGGTGGCGAGCATCGAGGCATCCAGAGCATGCGTGATCTCGGCGCCCTCGGGCACGGGGAAGGACAGCACGAACTTCGCGGCGTTGAGGATCTTGATCGCCAGGCGGCGGCCGATCTTCACCTGCGTCGGGTTCTGCGGGTCGAAGGCGGCGTCGGCCCCCAGCCGGCTGGAGGCCGACCAGTACCGCACCGCGTCGGATCCGTGCGCGTCGAGGATGTCGGCGGGGGTGACCACGTTGCCCTTGGATTTGGACATCTTCTTGCGGTCGGGGTCGACGATGAAGCCGCTGATCGCGGCGTTGCGCCACGGGGTGCGTCCGTCTTCGAGCGTCGAGCGCAGCATGGTGGAGAACAGCCAGGTGCGGATGATGTCCTGCCCCTGCGGGCGCAGATCCATCGGCGAGACCAGATCCCAGAGCTCGCCGTCGCGCTCCCATCCGCCCGCGAGCTGCGGGGTGAGGGAGGAGGTCGCCCAGGTGTCGAGGATGTCCGCCTCCGCGTCGAACCCGCCCGGCACACCGCGCTGTTCGGCGGTGTAGCCGGCGGGCACGTCGGTCGTGGGGTCGATCGGCAGGCTCTCGTGACCAGGCGTCAGCACGCGGTCGTAGTCGCGCTCGCCGTTCTCGTCCAGCGCGTACCAGAGGGGGATCGGCACGCCGAAGAAGCGCTGACGCGAGACCAGCCAGTCGCCGGTCAGGCCGCCCACCCAGTTCTCGTAGCGCACGCGCATGAACTCCGGGTGCCAGTTCAGCTCGGCGCCGTGCGCGAGCAGCTGATCGCGCAGCTCGGCGTCGCGGGCGCCGTTGCGGATGTACCACTGGCGCGTGGAGACGATCTCGAGCGGGCGGTCGCCCTTCTCGAAGAACTTCACGGCGTGGTTGAACGGCTTGCCGACCGCGGTCATGGCGCCGGTCTCCTGGAGCTTCTCCACCAGTGCCTTGCGTGCCGAGAACACGGTCTTGCCGGCCATGTTCTCCACATACCAGGCGGCCGCGTCCGCGTCGCCCACCGACGCGGGGGCGTCTGGCAGGAAGCGTCCGTCGAGTCCGATCGTGGTCATGTTCGGCAGGTCGCGACCGTCCGTGGTGCGCAGCTCGCGCCACCACACGATGTCGGTCACGTCGCCGAAGGTGCAGACCATGGCCGCTCCCGTGCCCTTGTCGGGCTGGGCGAGGTGATGACCGTGGATCTCGATGTCGGTGCCGAAGAAGGGCGTGCGCACCTTCGTGCCGATGAGGTGCTTGTGCGGGCCCTCGGGGTGGGTCACGATCGCGACGCAGGCGGGCAGGAGCTCGGGACGCGTCGTCTCGATCGTGATGTGCCCGGATCCGTCCGCGAACGGGAAGTCGATGGTGTGATACGCGGCCTGCTGGTCGCGGTCCTCGAGCTCGGCCTGCGCGATCGCGGAGCGGAAGTCCACATCCCAGAGGGTCGGCGCGAGGGACTGATAGGCCTCGCCGCGCTCGAGATTGCGCAGGAACGCGAGCTGGCTCTGCCGGATCGACTCGTTCGAGATCGTGCGGTAGGTCTGCGTCCAGTCCACGCTGAGGCCGAGCTGGCGGAACAGCGCCTCGAAGTGCTTCTCGTCCTCCTCGGTCAGCTTCTCGCAGAGTTCGATGAAGTTGCGGCGGCTGATCGGCAGCTGGTCCGCGGCGCGGGATGACTTGTTGTCGCCGCCTTCGAAGGGCGGTGTGAAGTCGGCGTCGTAGGGGAGCGACGGGTCGCAGCGCACGCCGTAGTAGTTCTGCACACGGCGTTCGGTGGGCAGGCCGTTGTCGTCCCAGCCCATCGGGTAGAACACGTTCTTGCCCCGCATGCGCTCGAAACGCGCCTTGATGTCGGTGTGCGTGTAGCTGAACACGTGCCCGATGTGGAGGCTGCCGCTCGCGGTGGGCGGCGGGGTGTCGATCGAGTAGACGCCGTCACGACCGCTCTGCGCGGCACGGAGGCGGTCGAAGAGGAAGGTGCCGTCTGTGGACCAGCGCTCACCCCATTTCGCTTCGAGGCCTTCCAGTGCGGGCTTGTCCGGGATGGCGTTCAACGACGACATGGATCTCCTCGTGCGATGTGTGCGGCACTGTGTGAGCGTGCCTGAGTGTGGGGTGTGGCGACAGTCTATCGGCCCGGTCCCGGACCGCGGGTCCGGGGGGGGGGGGGGCGACGGCGACGCACAGCGCAAGGAGGCGCCGGAGAGCGAACTCCGGCGCCTCCTTGTGGTTCTCACAGGATGGCGAGCAGCTCCGCAGCCGCGGCGGCGCGCACCGCGTCGCGGGCCTCGACAGCGGTCGCCGCACCTCGCGCCGCGGCGGCGAGCCGCTGGCAGTCGAGCTGGGAGTGCGCGGCGAGCGCCACCCGGACGGCCGGGACCTTGCCGGGTGCCATCGACAGGCTGGTGACGCCGAGGCCCACGAGCACGAGCGCCAGCAGCGGATCGCCGGCGGACTCGCCGCACACGCCGATCGGCTTCCCCGCAGCCCTCGCGCCGTCGGCGGCGGCCGCGATCACGTCGAGCACAGCGGGCTGCCACGGGTCGAGGAGATCCGCGAGCTCGCCTTGCATCCGGTCGGCTGCCATCGTGTACTGCGCGAGGTCGTTCGTTCCGAGGCTCCCGAAGTCGACCGCGCCGAGCACGTGGGACGCGCGCAGAGCGGCGGCGGGGATCTCGATCATCACTCCGGCCTTGGGCAGGCCGTTCTCGTAGACGCGCCGGGCGAACCAGGCGGCCTCCTCGACGGTCGCGACCATCGGCGCCATCACGCGGACGTCGGCGCCGGTCTGCTTCGCGGCGGCGGCCAGCGCCTCCAGCTGTGCGTCGAGCAGGTCCGGCCGCTCGGCAGAGAGGCGAAGTCCCCGCCGCCCCAGCGCCGGGTTCTCCTCCGGGCCGAGATCGGCGAACTTCAGCGGCTTGTCCGCTCCCGCATCGAGAGTGCGCACGACCACGCGGCGCCCGCCGAACGGTTCGAGGACGCGCCGGTAGATCTCGGTCTGCTCCGCGACGGTGGGCGCGGTCTCGGACGACAGGAACACGAACTCGGTGCGGAACAGACCCACGCCCTCGAGATCCAGCGCACCGGCGAGCACGGCGTCCTCGACGCCGCCGATGTTGGCCAGCAGCGCGATCGCGAGACCGTCCTTGGTGCGGCCAGGGCCGGACGACCCCGCCAGGGCCGCGGCACGCCGTTCCCGGCGGACGCGCTGCTCGGCGACCAGGGCCGGATCCGGGGCGACGACGACTTCGCCGGTGTCGCCGTCCACGGCGATGAAAGTGCCCGGGGCGATCTGCGTCGCATCGGCCACCTGCACCACGGCGGGGATGCCCATCTGCGCCGCGAGGATCGCGGTGTGGCTCGTGCGTCCGCCGGCCCGGGTGACGATCCCGGCGACGAGCGCGCGATCCAGCGTGGCCGTCTCCGCCGGTGCCAGGTCCTCGGCCACGACGATGCTCGGCTCCGTGAAGTCCGGCACCCCGGGAGCCGGCACGCCCAGCACCGCGGCGACGGCTCGGGAGCCGACGTCGCGCAGATCCGCGACCCGCTCGGCGAAGTAGCCGCCGAGCGCCTCGAACTTGACCACGAACTCGTCGACCGCGGCCGAGATCGCCGTCGCCGGCCCCACGCCCGCTCGGACACCCGCCACCGCGGCCTTGAGCAGCGACTTGTCGCGCGCCATCATCGCGGTCGCCTGCAGGATCGCCTGCGCGGTGTCCACGACGTGCTCCGCCTTGGCGTCGAGTGCCGCGGCGACGTCGGCGAACGCCCGCGCGACGTCGGCCGCCGCCTGATCCGCGTCGGCGGGGCCCGGTTCGTTCTGCGGCGGGCGGACCGGCGGTGCGACCTGCACCACCGGCCCGTACGCCGTGCCCGGACTGACGCCGATGCCCTGTCGGACCTCGCCGGGGATCACGGCCGTCATCTCACTGAGCGTCCAGGTCGGTGGACAGCAGCGCCACGAGCTTGTCGAGCACGGCATCCGCGTCGGCGCCTTCGGCCGTCAGCACGACCTCTTCGCCGTGCTTCGCGCCGAGCGCCATGACGCCCAGGATGCTGGTGGCGTCGACGGCGTCCTCACCGGGACGGCCGATCTCGACGTCGAGCCCGGAGTCCGCCGCGGCTTCGACGAAGAGCGACGCGGGACGGGCGTGCAGGCCGACGGACGAGGCGATGGTGACGGTACGAGTGGCCATGGTTGTTCTCCTTCGAATGGATGGTTGTTCAGACGGCGACGGACTCTGAGGCCGCGGTCTCGATCTGCTCGACGCGCTTGCTCTGCGCGACAGTCTTCAGCACGGTGATGATGAGCGCCATCACCACGACGCCGATGACCAGCGCGAGCAGGAAGAGCAGCGGGGCGCCGATCAGCGGGAGGACCCAGATCCCCCCGTGCGGGGCGCGCAGCGTGACACCGAAGACCATGCAGAGACCGCCGGTCACGGCGGATCCGATGACCGACGAGGCGATCACCCGGATCGGGTCGGCGGCGGCGAACGGGATCGCGCCCTCCGAGATGAACGACAGGCCGAGCAGCCAGGCCGCCTTGCCGTTCTCGCGCTCCGGCTCCGTGAAGAGCTTGGGGCGCAGGGCGGTCGAGAGCGCCATTGCGAGCGGAGCCACCATTCCGGCGGCCATGACCGCGGCCATGATCTTCAGTTGGGGGGCGTCGGTCGCCGCGCCGGCCGCGGCGAGCCCGGTCGTGGCGAACGCGTACGCGGTCTTGTTGACCGGTCCGCCCAGGTCGAAGCCCATCATGGCGCCGAGGACGATGCCGAGGACCAGAGCGCCCGCGCCGGTCATTCCGGTCAGCCACTGGTTGAGCTGCGTCGTCAGCCACACGATCGGACGGCCGAGGATGGTGATGAACAGCCCCGCCGTGATCAGGGTCGACAGCAGCGGGATCACGACGACCGGCATCACGCCGCGGACGCCCTTGTGCACCCGCCAGCGCGAGATCCACCGGGCCACGAATCCGCCCACGAATCCGGTCACCAGGCCGCCGAGGAATCCGGCGCCCATGGTGGCCGCGATCGAACCGCCGACGATGCCGGGGACGAGCCCGGGACGGTCGGCGATCGCGAACGCGATGAAGCCGGAGAGGATCGGGACCAGGAAGCCGAACGAGGCGGCTCCCATCACGAACATCAGCCCGCCCCAGGACATCAGGCTCGTCGGATCGAAGTGCTGAGCGATGTTCGTCGCGTCCGGCGCGATGAGGTTGTACTTGACGACCTTGAGCGCGCCGGTCTCGCCGACAGCGATCTGCGCGATCATGAACGAGAGCGCGATGAGGATCCCGCCTGCGGCGACGAACGGGATCATGTACGAGACCCCCGTCATCAGCCACTGGCGGATCTTCGTGCCGACCTTCGCATCGGCCTCCACCTTCGTGGTGAGGCCTCCGGCCGATGGCCCCGCAGCGGCTGCCGCAGCCTTGGTCGGGTCGGCCGCCCACTCTGCGGCGAGCGCCGATGCCCGCTCGATGAGTTCGGGGCCGTCGGAGATCGCCTTCTTCACCGGGACGTCGACGGTGGGCTTGCCGGCGAACCGGCCGACGTCCTTCACCGCGAGGTCGTGCGCGAACACGACCGCATCGGCCTCGGCGATCTCGGCGGGGGTGAGCGGAGTGGATCCGGCGGAGCCCTGGGTCTCGACCTTGATCGAGTGCCCGGCAGCCTTGGCAGCTCTTTCCAGCGCCTCCGCGGCCATGTACGTGTGCGCGATCCCGGTGGGGCAGGAGGTGACGCCGACGAGCTTGAGTGAGCGGCCCGCCGCGGGTTCGGCTGCGGCCTCGGCGACTTCGGCCTCGGCGACTTCGGCCTCCGCGGCCTTTGCTTCAGCGGCCGGCGCGGGTGTGCTCTCCGGCCCCGGCTTCGGCGCGTCCAGCTGCACGTGTTCGCCGACGATCGCGACGACCTCGGCCTCTGTCGTCGCGGCGAGCAGCGCGTCCCGGAACTCGGAGCGCATCAGCGCCCTGGCGAGCTTCGGGAGCATCTGCATGTGCGCATCGCCGCCGCCCTCGGGTGCGGCGATGAGGAAGACCAGCCGCGCCGGGCCGTCCTTCGCGCCCCAGTCGATGCCGTCGCGGGTGCGACCGAAGACGAGGGACGGCTCGGTGATCGCGGCGCTGCGCGCGTGCGGGATGCCGATGCCGCCGGGAAGGCCGGTGGCCATCTTCGACTCGCGCTCGCGGACGTCCGCGAGGAACTGGTCGAGGTCGGTGCAGCGGCCGGTGGCGACGAGCCGTGCGGCGAGGGTCGCCGTCGCCTCGTGCCGGTCGGCGCCGGTGAGGTCGAGCACGACCTGTTCTTCGTTGATCAGTGCCATGAGGAGTTCCTTTCCGTGGAGGAGTCAGTCCGCGAGGGGGAGCTCGCGGTCCGGGGTGGAGGTGACGGTGACGTGCACGTCACGAAGATCGGCGGGCGTGGGCACCTGGCTGCCGGGCAGAGCGACGGCCGCGGTGCCCCAGCGGACGCCCTCGGCGAGGGCCTCCGCCGCGGAATGGTGCGCGCTGAGCGCGAACAGGAATCCGGCGAGCATGCAGTCGCCGGCGGCGACCGTCGAGACGACGTCGGACGCCACTGCGGTCGCGTGCCAGGCGCCCCCGCTGGTGACGATCACGGCGCCGTCACGGCCGAGGCTCACCGCGACCATGTCGATGCCGCCGCGCTGCAGCGCCTGCGCGGCGTCCAGAACGGCCCCGAGCGTGGGCAGATCGCGGCCGATCAGCTCGCCGAGTTCGTCGCGGTTCGGCTTGATGAGGGTCGGCTTCGCCGCGACGGCGGCCGCGAGCGGGGCGCCGGA
Organism: Microbacterium sp. 22303; assembly: GCF_052045265.1. Classification (NCBI taxonomy): domain Bacteria; kingdom Bacillati; phylum Actinomycetota; class Actinomycetes; order Micrococcales; family Microbacteriaceae; genus Microbacterium; species Microbacterium sp. 22303. The sequence goes on from NZ_JBQEOQ010000001.1 coordinate 165,706, forward strand.
GGTGTCGACCGCGACGCGGATGCCGCGATCGTGAGCGCCGCGCACCAGGCGCCCGTAGAAGTCGGCCGGGGCGCCGAGGGGGAGGCTGCCGCCGCCCGCCAGCCAATCGCCGGCCGGGACGTCGGTCAGCGCGTTCGCGATCAGGGCGTCGGCCTCGGCGGCGTCCAGCAGCGGCCCCGGTTCGTTGATCTTCGTGGTGGTGCCGTCGGGCTCCAGCACGCTGATGTTCATGCGCACGCTGCCCCGGATCGGCACGACGACGACGGGCACGGATGCGGCGCGGCAGAGCGCTTCGAGCAGCCCGCCCTCGAGCCCGCCCGAGGGGAGTACCGCGCGGGTGTCGCCGCCCATCGCGGCGACGGCGCGGGAGACGTTGAGCCCCTTGCCGCCGGGATCGACGCGACTGGACGTCGCGCGCTGCACCTCGCCGCGGGAGAGCCCGTCGAGCGTCACGGCGCGATCGATGCTCGGGTTCGGGGTGAGAGTGACGATCATGCGATCACGACCTTCGGTCCAGCGGCGCGCAGCGCCTCCACGGCGTCGGGGTCCGCTGCGGTGTCGGTGATGATGGTGTGCAGTTCCTCGGCGCGTGCGAAGCGCTGGAGGTGGACGGCGCCGAGCTTGCTGGAGTCGGCGACGAGGATGCGGGTGCGCGCGGCCTCGAGCATGGCGCGTTTCACGGCGGCCTCGTCCTGGTCGGGGGTCGACAGGCCATGGTCGGCGTCGAAGCCGTTGGTGCCGAGGAAGGCGACGTCGACGGTGAGCTCGGCGAGCGCCTCGATCGCCCACGGACCGACGGCCGCGCCCGTGACGGTGCGCACACGTCCGCCGATGAGGAGCAGCGTGAGGTTGTCCCGGCCTGCGAGGGCGCCGGCGACGATGGTGTTGTTGGTCACGACGGTGAGCTGCGCGTCGGCCGGAAGCAGCTCGGCGATCGCGAGCGTGGTGGATCCGGAGTCGAGGAGGATCGTGCCGCCGTCGGGCAGCTCCTGCAGAGCACGCGTGGCGATGCGCAGTTTCGCCTCCGAGTGCTGGCCGATGCGTGCCGCGAGGGTGAGTTCCGGCAGGGGGCGCTCGGCGGGGAGTGCGCCACCGTGGACGCGGCGGACCAGGCCCTGCTGCTCCAGGACCGCGAGGTCTCGCCGGACGGTCTCGGTGGTCACGTCCAGCAGTTCCGCCAGACCGGTGACATCGACGCGGCCGTCCCGTTGTGCGCGCTCGTGGATGCGCTGCTGCCGCTCCGCTGCGTACATCGGGCTCCTTTGCCGCTCTCCGTGGCCCGGGTTCGGGCGTTGCGCTAGCTTCCCACAAGATCCAACATAAAACAACACAAAAGCAGATTCGGGCTCATCGATCGCAGGAATCGGGTGATAGATCCACTCCGTCCACAAACCGATAGCCTGGAGTGTCCCGCACACATCTCCCTCTCCGCACCCGAGGATTCCTCATGCCTTCTCCGCTTCGGCGTCGACTCCTGCCCTTCACCGCCCTCGCCGCCGCCGCTGCGCTCGCGCTCAGCGCCTGCTCCGCCTCGACCGGATCCGCATCGGGATCGGGAGACGCGAACGGCGAACTCGTGTGGGGCGTCGACGGCAGCCTGCTCTCGAGCGGCAAGATGGATCCGCAGACCAGCCAGCTCGACGTGACCGCCATGGTGCAGCGTGCCGTGCTGGACTCGCTGGTGTTCCAGAAGACGGACGGATCCTTCGTGCCGTGGCTCGCGAAGAAGTGGGAGATCTCCGAGGACGGGACCGCCTACACGTTCCACCTGCGCGACGACGTCACCTTCACCGATGGGGAGAAGTTCGACGCCGCCGCGGTGAAGGCCAACTTCGACCGGATCGCGGATCCTGCGACCAAGTCGGCGCAGGCCGCGAGCATGCTCGGCGGCGAGCTGTACAAGGGCACCGAGGTGATCGACCCGAGCACGGTGAAGGTCACGTTCTCGCAGCCGTACGCGCCGTTCCTGCAGGCGGCGAGCACCGCGCAACTGGGCTTCTACGCGCCGAAGGTGCTCGCCGAGCACTCCGCCGATCTCGCCGCCGGTGGCAAGGGCATCACGGTGGGCACTGGCCCGTTCCAGATCTCGTCGTACACGCCCGATCAGGAGATCGTGTACACCCGCAACGCGAAGTACGCCTGGGCGCCGGAGGGCCAGGAGGCCCCCGCGTTCAAGACCCTTCGGGTGCAGATCCTCCCCGAAGCGTCCGTGCGCAGCGGATCCGTGACGTCGGGCGAGATCGACCTCGCCTCTCAGCTGCCGCCGAACCTCGTCTCGCAGATCAAGGGATCCGCGACCGTGAAGTCCGTGCAGGTGCCGGGCCTGCCGTACTCGCTCTTCCTCAACGAGAAGAACGGGGTCTTCGCGGATCAGAAGGTGCGCGAGGCGTTCACCCGGGCGATCGACGTCGACGCCGCGGTGGACAAGATCTTCTTCGGGCAGTTCCCGCGGGCGTGGAGCATCCTCGGCCCGACCACGCCCGGTTACGACAAGAGCCTCGAGAAGAGCTGGCCGTTCGACAAGGATCTCGCGAACAAGCTCCTCGACGAGGCGGGTTGGACCCAGCGCGGAGCCGACGGCATCCGCACCAAGGACGGGAAGCGCCTCACAGCGGACTGGATCGCCTGGACTCCCGTCTCCGACGACCACGCGGCCCTCGCGAACGCGATCCAGTCCGATCTCAAGGCGGTCGGGTTCGAGATCACGCGCGAGACGCTGGAACCGGGCGCCTACAACGAGAAGTACGGCCCCAAGACCTTCGACATCACGGACTGGGACTTCTCCGGCGTCGACCCCGATCTGCTGCGCAGCCATCTCGCGACCGACGGCTTCCAGAATGCATCATCGGTGAGCGATCCGAAGCTCGACCAACTGCTCAAGGACGGCATCGCCGCCACTGACGCGTCCACGCGCGCCGACGTCTACGCGCAGATCCAGAAGTGGAACGCGAAGGACGACGCGATCGTGCCGCTCTACGTCACCTCGGCGATCACCGCGGTGGGCGACAAGGTGGCCGGCCTGGGCTTCGACATCTACGGGCGGCCGCTCTTCTTCGGCACCAGCGTGAAGTGAGCACGGTTCGCGATATCGTCCGCTCGTGAGGGATCGACCAGGGCCGCCGGACGCGTCTGTGCGCCGATCCGGCGTCGTCGTGCGCCGGATCGGCGGGGCGGCCGCGTCGATCGTGCTCGTGCTGTGGGGGGCGGCGACGCTGTCCTTCCTCGCCTTCCGGGTGCTGCCCGGTGACCCGGTGAGCGTCATGCTCGGCCCGCAGGCCCAGGTGAGCGAAGCGGTCAAGGATCGGATCCGCGCCGACATGGGGTTGGATCGCCCGCTCTGGCAGCAGTATCTGTCGATGCTCTCCGATCTGCTGCATGGGGATCTCGGTACGTCGTATCAGCTGCGGATGCCGGTGAGCGAGGTGATCGGACGCCAGCTCGGCGCCACGCTGCAGCTCACGGCCCTCGCCCTCGCGATCGCGGTGCTGCTCGCGCTCGCCGGGGTGCTGATCGCTCGCCGGCGGTTCGCTCGCGGGCTCGTCGCGACCGGTGAGCTGATCGTGCTGTCCTCGCCGGTGTTCTGGATCGGCCTGCTGCTGTTGACGGTGTTCGCCTTCGGGCTGGGCTGGTTCCCGGTGGCGGGATCGCGGACCGGGGCGAGCCTGGTGCTGCCGGCGGTCACCTTGGCACTTCCCGTCGCGGCGCTGCTCGGCCAGGTGCTGCGCGACGGTGTGGAGGCGGCCGAGCGGCAGCCATGGGCGCTGACGGTGCTCGCGCGCGGCGCCGACCACGCCCGGCTGACGCTGAGGCACACCCTGCGGCACGGTTCGATCGGAGCGCTGACCCTCAGCGCGTACCTCGTGGGCTCGCTACTGGGCGGTGCGGTGCTCGTGGAGACGGTGTTCGCGCGCCCGGGTCTGGGGCGGGTGACGCTGGCGGCGATCACGGGGCGCGACCTGCCGGTGGTCACCGGGATCATCCTGTTCAGCGCTCTCGTCTTCGTCGTCGTGAACACGCTCGTGGAGTTGGCGGCGCCGTTCCTGGATCCACGGCTGCGGGCCTCGGTCGGACGCCCGGCCGAGGCCGCTCCCGCGCGCCCGGAGGCGGACGCATGAGGCTGCTGAGGCGCGTCCTTCTCGCGCTCGCCGCGGTCGTGCTGGCCGTGGTGGTGCTCGCCGCCGTCGTGCCGGGCCTGCTCGCCCCGGGGGATCCGCTGCAGACCCATGTGCGCGATGCACTGCTGCCGCCCGGTCCGGGGCACCCGTTCGGCACCGACCAGAGCGGGCGCGATGTGTACGCCAGGGTCGTGCACGGGGCCGGGCGCTCGCTCGGCATCGGCGTCCTGGCGACAGGCCTGGCACTCGTGGTCGGCCTGATCGTCGGGTCGCTCGCCGGAGTGGCGCCGCGACCGGTTGACGTCGCGCTGATGCGCACGAACGACGTGCTGATGGCGTTCCCCGAGTTCCTGCTGGCCCTGGTCGTCGTCGCGATCCTCGGCCCCGGTGCCGTGAACGTCGCGATCGGTGTGACGCTCGCTGCGATACCCGTGTACGTGCGGCTCGCCCGCGCGCAGACGCAGGTGCTGCGTCGCGCGGAGCATGTGGAGGCGGCGCGCATCCTCGGCGTCGGGGCGTTCACGACGTTCCGCCGGCACGTCGCGCCGGGTGTGCTCGGCGCGCTCAGCGTGCTCGCCACGATCGGGCTCGGATCCAGCATCCTCGCCGCCGCCGGCCTCAGCTTCCTCGGGCTCGGACCCGCCGAGCCGTCGCCGGAGTGGGGGCTCATGCTCGCAGGCGGCCGCAACGTGCTCGGCCAGGCCTGGTGGATCGCCGTGTTCCCCGGGCTCGCGATCACGCTGACCGTGCTGGCGGCGACCTTCCTCGGACGCGCGCTGCGTGCCCGCGCCGAGGGGAGGCGCGCATGAGCGCCGGGAGTGCCGGAGGGGGTACCCGGTCGACGCCGCAGGCAGTTCCGGGGCCCGGTCTTCCGCCCGCGCTCCGCGTGAAGGGCCTGCGGATCCGCATCGACGGGCGTGCCCTCGTCGACGACGTGTCGTTCACGGTCGCGCCGGGGGAGTGCGTCGCGCTCGTGGGGGAATCGGGGGCGGGCAAGTCCCTCACGGTCCGCGCGCTGCTCGGCCTGCTGCCGGAGCACGCCACGGTCTCGGCGGCGATGCTCGAAGTCGACGGTGTGGATGCCGTGGCGTTGCCCGAGCGCGGCTGGCGGACGCTGCGCGGAGCACGCATCGCCCTGGTCTCGCAGGATGCGCTCGTGTCCCTGGATCCGCTGCGCCGCATCGGCGCCGAGGTCGCCGAGCCGCTGGAGATCCACGGATCCCTCCCGCGTGCGGCGCGGGACGCACGCGTGCTGGAGCTGCTCACGGACGTCGCGATGCCGGATCCCGTGCGGCGCGCTCGGCAGCGGCCGCACGAATTGTCGGGCGGGCTGCGTCAGCGTGCCCTCATCGCGAGCGCGCTCGCAGCCGGGCCCGTGGTGCTGGTCGCGGACGAACCGACCACGGCCCTGGACGCGACCGTACAGGCGCGGGTGCTGGCGCTGCTGCGCCGGATCGCCGATGAGGGGACCGCGGTCGTGTTCGTCAGCCACGACATGGCGGCGGTGCGCCGGGTCGCCGACCGCGTCGTGGTGCTCCGGGACGGACGCGTGGTCGAGCGCGGATCCGCGTCTGAACTGCTCGCCGCACCGAAGGATGCGTACACGCGCGAGTTGGTGCTCGCCTCGACTCCGACGCCGCGAACCCCGACCGTCGTCGACGCGCCGGTGCTCGCCACGGTCACTGCGGTGGGCAAGAGCTTCGACCGCCCGGTGCTGCGCGACATCTCGTTCGTGCTGCAGCGCGGACGCACTCTCGGGGTGGTAGGGGAGTCCGGATCCGGGAAGACGACGCTGGCCCGCGTCCTGATCGGAGTCGAGCGCGCCGATACCGGCACGGTCGCCTGGGCCGGCGGCGGCCGACCGCGGATCCAGCTCGTGCACCAGAACCCGCTGGGCGCCTTCGATCCGCGCTGGACCATCGGGCGCTCGCTGCGGGAGGCGCTCGCGGCCGGGTGTGTTCCTCGCGCGCAGCGGGCGGCACGCGCGGCCGACCTGCTGCGTGAGGTCGGTCTGGCTGCGGCGCTCGCCGCACGGCGCCCCGCCGCGCTGTCAGGCGGTCAGCGACAGCGCGCCGCGATCGCCCGTGCGCTCGCCGCCGAGCCCGAGGTGCTCGTGCTCGACGAACCGGTGTCCGCGCTGGACGTCACTGTGCGGACGCGGATCCTCGCGCTGCTGGACCGACTGCAGCGCGATCGCGGGCTGACCATGCTCCTCGTCTCGCATGACCTCGGGGTGATCGCGTCCGTGGCCGACGATCTGCTGGTCATGCAGGACGGTGCGATCGTCGAACAGGGCCTGGCCGGGCAGGTGCTCGGAGCTCCGCAGCACCCGTTCACGCGGGAGCTGCTGGCGGCCTCGGGCCCCTCCGTCTGACCTTCCCTGAGGGTCAGTCCTGCACGTCGATCCCTGCTGCGCGCGCGAACGCGGGAGCCAGCAGCTCGACCTGTCGTTCGGTCATCGTGGTGCCGCGCAGCGCGGTCACGTCGACGAATGCCACGGCCTCGAGCCCGCGCAGATCGAGGGCGTCGGCCCTCAGGCCTCGGGTGTCGACCTCGTCCGCTCGGCAGCGCTCGAACCGCACCCGGGTGGCCGTGGCGGCGGGGATGTCGACGGTGGCGAGGGTGCAGTCGGTGATGAGCGAATCCTGGATCTTCGTCGCCGCCAGCGAGAGGTAGTCGATGCGGGCGTGTTCGAGCATCAGCTCCGCGACGTGCGCGCCGGACAGATCGAGCGTGCCGATCCGGCCGCCCGCGATGCGCAGCCGCCGGATCGTCGCATCCTTGAGGGACAGCACGGGCGTGCGCGCGTCCACGATCTCGACGTCCAGCAACGTCGCCCCGGTCAGGTCCACACGGTCCGCGGTGCCGGACAGTGAGCACTGCTCGAACTGCGCATGCGCGAGATCCTCGGCGAGCGGGATCCGCTGTCCGATGTGGTCGCCGTGCCGGCGGCCCACCGCGTCATCGAGCTCGTCCGGCAGATCGGGCGGTGAGACGCGGGGCGGCTGGGGACGTTCGGTGCTGCGGGCCATGCCACGACCCTAGGACTGGTCGCCGACAGCGGCCCATGGCGCGATGCCCTACACGCCTGTCGCCCGTCATCCCGGTCGAGCCGCCGAGCCTGCGAGCAGTCGAGGATCCCGGGGCAGGATCCGGGCCGGAGCGGATCCGGATCCGGCGGCGTTAGACTGGAGGGTACGAGCATCGATCCGGCCATCACCGGGGAGCTCTCGGAAGAACGCTTCGACAAGCCCAGCGACCGAAGTCAGTAGAACCGAGCGGGGCAGGCCCGTCACAGCCGCAGTGAGAGTGGCAGTTCGGCCCTTCGACAGGCTCAGGGACCGAACCGCACGCGAGGTGGTACCGCGGTCCCCATTGCCGAACAGCACGGGAATCGTCCTCGCAGCAGCATCCGCCCGCCACCGACACTGCGAGACACGATGACCTACCCGCGCACCTCCTCCGCCGGATCCTTCGGCCCCGCCGCCGACGCTTCGACCGGCTCAGCGACCGTCACCCCGAGCCCGCGCTTCCCCGAGATCGAGCGCGACGTGCTCGCGTTCTGGGAGGCCGACGACACCTTCCGCGCCTCGATCGCCCAGCGCGAGGGCGCCGACGAGTGGGTCTTCTACGACGGCCCTCCGTTCGCCAACGGCCTGCCGCACTACGGACACCTGCTCACGGGCTACGCGAAGGACCTGTTCCCGCGCTTCCAGACCATGCTCGGCAAGAAGGTCGACCGGGTGTTCGGGTGGGACACGCACGGCCTTCCGGCCGAGCTCGAGGCGATGAAGCAGCTCGGGATCACCGAGAAGGACGAGATCGAGCAGATGGGCATCGACGTCTTCAACGCGAAGGCGCGCGAGTCCGTGCTCACGTACACGCACGAGTGGCAGGACTACGTCACCCGTCAGGCGCGTTGGGTGGACTTCGAGCGCGGCTACAAGACGCTCGACCTGAGCTACATGGAGAGCGTGCTCTGGGCCTTCAAGACCCTGCACGAGAAGGGCCTCGCCTACGAAGGCTACCGCGTGCTGCCGTACTGCTGGCGCGACGAGACGCCGCTGAGCGCGCACGAGCTGCGCATGGATGACGACGTGTACAAGGAGCGTCAGGATCCCTCCGTCACCGTGAGCTTCCCGCTGTCGGGGGAGAAGGCCACGGCGCTCGGCCTCGAGGGCGTCCGGGCGCTGGCGTGGACCACGACCCCGTGGACGCTGCCCACGAACCTCGCGCTCGCCGTCGGGCCGGAGATCGTCTACGACGTCGTCCCGGTCGGGCCGAACGGGGCATCCGAGGGCGCTCAGGGCGACCGCTTCCTGATCGCGAAGGACCTTCTCGGCGGATACGCCAAGGACCTCGGCTACGACAGCGTCGAGGACGCGCTCGCCGCGGTCTCCTCGACGGCGACCGGCGCGGACCTGGGCGGCGTCCGCTACGACCGTCTCTTCGACTACTACGCCGACGCCGAGACCTGGGGCACCGAGAACGCCTGGCAGATCCTCGTCGACGACTACGTCACCACCAGCGACGGCACCGGCATCGTGCACCAGGCGCCCGCCTACGGTGAGGACGACCAGCGCGTCGCGGGTGCGGCCGGGATCCCCACCATCCTGTCGCTCGACGAGGGCGGGCGCTTCCTGTCGAACGTCACGGACGTCGCCGGCGAGCTGTGGATGGACGCCAACACCCCGCTCGTCCGGCTGCTCCGCGCGAACGGCCGGCTGCTGCGCCTGCAGAGCTACCTGCACTCGTACCCGCACTGCTGGCGCTGCCGGAACCCCCTCATCTACAAGGCGGTCTCGAGCTGGTTCGTGCGCGTGACCGAGTTCAAGGACGAGATGCTCGCGAACAACGAGCAGATCACCTGGGCGCCGGAGAACGTCAAGCACGGCCAGTTCGGCAAGTGGCTCGAGGGCGCGCGCGACTGGTCGATCAGCCGCAACCGGTACTGGGGATCCCCGATCCCGATCTGGAAGAGCGACGACCCCGAGTACCCGCGTGTCGACGCCTACGGATCCCTTGCCGACATGGAGCGCGACTTCGGGCGCCTGCCGCGCAACGCCGAGGGCGAGGTCGATCTGCACCGCCCGTACATCGACGAGCTGACTCGACCGAACCCCGACGACCCGACCGGGCGGAGCACGATGCGCCGCATCGAGGACGTCTTCGACGTGTGGTTCGACTCCGGATCCATGCCCTTCGCGCAGGTGCACTATCCGTTCGAGAACCAGGAGTGGTTCGACTCGCACTCGCCAGCCGACTTCATCGTCGAGTACATCGGGCAGACCCGGGGCTGGTTCTATGTGATGCACGCGCTGTCGACCGCGCTGTTCGACCGCCCGGCGTTCACGGGCGTGAGCTGCCACGGCATCGTGCTCGGCTCCGACGGGAACAAGATGTCGAAGTCGCTGCGCAACTACCCGGACGTCTCCGAGGTGCTCGAGCGCGACGGATCCGACGCGATGCGCTGGTTCCTGATGTCGAGCTCGGTGCTGCGCGGCGGCAACCTCTCGGTGACGGAGGAGGGGATCCGCGCCGGCGTGCGCGAGTTCATCCTTCCGCTGTGGAACTCGTGGTACTTCTTCGCGACGTACGCGAACGCCGCCGCCGGACCCGACGGATCGGGTTATGAGGCGCGCTGGCGCACGGACTCGACGGACGTGCTCGACCGCTACATCCTGGCGCGTACGGGTGACCTCGTGCGTGGCGTGCAGGAGGACCTCGAGAGCCTCGACTCGACGACGGCCGCCGCGCGTCTGCGCGAGTTCGCCGAGGTGCTCACGAACTGGTACATCCGCCGTTCGCGCGACCGGTTCTGGGTGGGGGTGGATGCGAACGACCCGACGACGACCGAGGCCTTCGACACGCTCTTCACGGTGCTGGAGACGCTGACCCGTGTGGCGGCGCCCCTCGTGCCGCTCATCGGCGAACGCGTGTGGCAGGGCCTCACCGGCGGACGCAGCGTGCACCTGACGGACTGGCCCGACGCCGAACTGTTCCCGCACGCCGACGACGTGCGCGACGCGATGGATGCGGTGCGCGAGCTCTCCAGCGTCGGCAATGCGCTGCGCAAGAAGGAGAAGCTGCGCGTGCGCCTGCCGCTGGCCCGCTTCACCGTCGTCTCACCGCATGCGGCTGCGCTGGCCCCGTTCGAGGACATCCTCCGAGACGAGCTCAACGTCAAGGCGGTCGAGCTCGTGGCCCAGGGCGACGGCACCGCGGCGGAGTACGGCATCAGCCACCGCCTCAGCGTCAACGCCCGAGCCGCCGGTCCGCGCCTCGGCAAGGAGGTGCAGCGCGTCATCCGCGCCGCGAAGGACGGCTTCTGGACCGAGGAGTCCGGCGTGGTGACGGCGGACGGCATCGCGCTGGAGCCGCACGAGTACGAGCTGGCGCTGGAGACCTCCGGGCGTCCCGAGGGCGAGGCGCTGGCCGTCGTCCCGACCGGTGGTTTCGTGCTGCTCGACACCGCCGCCACGCCCGAACTCGAGGCGGAGGGCCTGGCCCGCGACGTGATCCGCGCCGTGCAGGACACCCGCAAGAACGCCGGGTTCGACGTGAGCGACCGCATCCGCCTGCAGCTGCGCTTCACCGACGCCGAGGACGGCGCGGCGGTTCGCAGCGCGTTCGGCGTCGCCGGGGTCGCCGAGGAGACGCTCGCGGTCGAGGCGGACGTCCTGGAAGCGGGCGCGGAGTTCGCCGTGGCGGAGTTCGTGGCCGACATCGAGGCGGGCACCTACGCCAACCGCGGCGGATTCGCCGTCGCCGTGAGCCGGATCGGAGACGCATCGTGACCGACGATCGAGAGCGCGCAGACGCCGTCTACTCCGCGTTGCTGGAGCGCGCGGGGGAACGCTGGGTGCAGCCCCGCAAGGAGCGCACCGCGCGCCTGCTCGAGCTGATGGACGACCCGCAGAAGACGTACCGCGTCGTGCACCTCACGGGCACGAACGGCAAGACGTCGACCGCGCGGATGATCGAGAGCCTGCTGCGCGCGCACGGGCTGCGCACCGGCCTGTTCACGAGTCCGCACCTGGAGCGCTTCACCGAGCGGATCATGATCGATGGCGAACCCATCGCCGACGGCGCCGTGGCCGACGCGTGGGAGGAGATCGAGCCCTTCGTCGGCATCGTCGACGCCGAGCTCGAGGCCTCGGGCGACGCACCCCTGACCTTCTTCGAGCTGCTCACGGTGCTCGCCTTCGTGGCGTGCGCGGATGCGCCCATCGACGTGCTCGTGCTCGAAGTCGGCATGGGCGGATCCTGGGACTCCACGAACACGGCCGACGGCGACGTCGCGGTGTTCACGCCGATCGACCTCGATCACGCCGACCGCCTCGGTGACACCATCGCGAAGATCGCCGAGGTGAAGGCCGGGATCATCAAGGACGGCGCGGCCGTGGTCTCCTCGCGGCAGACACCCGACGCCGAGGCGGTGCTGCGGCGCGTCGCGGCCGAGCGCGGCGCGAGCATCGCGTTCGAAGGCCAGGACTTCGCCCTCGTCGAGCAGCGCCTCGCCGTCGGCGGCCAGCAGATCACAGTGCGGGGCCTGGCGGGGCAGTACTCCGAGGAGTACCTGCCGATGTACGGCGAGCACCAGGGGTTCAACGCGGCTCTCGCGATCGCGGCCGTCGAGTCGCTCATCGGGGGAGCGCAGCATGCGATCGTCGGCGACGTGCTCGCGGAGGGGCTGCAGGGCGCGACCTCACCCGGCCGCCTGCAGTTGCTGGGGATCGCGCCGACCGTGGTCGTGGATGCGGCGCACAACCCGCACGGCGCCCGCGCCCTCGCGGCCGCGCTGAAGGACAGCTTCGATTTCGACGAGTGGGGCCTCGTGCTCGGCGTGCTCGGCGACAAGGACGCGGCGGGCATCGTCGAGACGCTGCTGCCGTCGGTCGAGCACGTTTTCGCGACCGCTCCCGACTCCGAGCGGGCGAGCGAGCCCGACGCCATCGCCGATCTGGTGGAGCGGGCCGGAGGCCGGGCCACGGTGCATCCCACCCTGGCCGATGCCGCGGACGCCGCGCGCGAATGGGCCGCCTCGGCCGACCGCCGCGCGGTGATCATCGCCGGGTCCGTCGTGCTCGCCGGTGAGGCGATCTCGCTCGCGGCCGATGAGGACTGGAAGAGCGGATGGCGCGCGTGACCGACGACTCCGCGACCGCGCCCCGTGCCGCGAGTCCCCGCCGCGCCCGGAAGCCGCGGGGACTCGCGCAGAAGCTCGGGTCGATCATCCTCGCGTTCGAGGCGATCGTCGTGGGCCTGGCAGGCCTCACCGTCTACGGGCTGAAGGCGCTCGGCCCCGACATCGAGCCGTGGTGGGGCATCGTGGGTGGCGCTGTGGTCGGCGTCGCGATGCTCGTCGCTGCGGGGCTGATGGGCAGCAGAGCCGGAATCGTGATGGGATGGATCCTGCAGGTCATCGTCCTGCTGTCCGCCATCCTGGTGCCCGCGATCCTGCTGGTCGCGATCGTCTTCGGCGGCATGTGGGCCTACGCGATGATCGTCGGCGGACGCGCGGACCGTGCCGCCGCCTCTGCCCGCCTCGCGCATCCCACCACCCCCACTTCCTCCACCGACACCGCTGGAAAGACGACAGAGAGTGACTGACATGCCCACCGAAGAGACCCTCGTCCTGGTCAAGCCCGACGGCGTCGCGCGCGGCCTCACCGGCGCGATCCTCGCCCGCATCGAGGCGAAGGGATACGCCCTCGTCGACATCCGCCTGGTCGACCCCGACCGCGACCTCCTCGCCGCGCACTACGCCGAGCACGAGGGCAAGCCGTTCTACGAGCCGCTGCTCGAGTTCATGCTCTCGGGCCCCTCCGTGGCGATCCGCCTCGCCGGCAACCGCGTCATCGAGGGCTTCCGCTCGCTGGCCGGCACCACTGACCCGACCACCGCCGCTCCCGGCACGATCCGCGGCGACTTCGGTCGCGACTGGGGCCTGAAGGTGCAGCAGAACCTCGTGCACGGCTCCGACTCGCCCGAGTCGGCCGCGCGCGAGCTCGGCATCTGGTTCGGCTGACCCCGGCGCATCCATCGACGTGAAAGCCCCGGTCCTCTCCGTGAGAGGGCCGGGGCTTTCTGCGTGAGGGATCGGGGGGCCGCACGGATCCGTGATTCCGGATCCGCCTCAGAACATCCGCACGACCTCGCCGATCAGGTCGACGCCGGCGACCTGGGCGAGCAGCACCACGACCGCGAACGCCAGGATCGACGCGAGCGGCACCCAGGACCCGAGACGGCGCGCGGCATCCTGGGCACTCCGGCTGATCGGGAACGTCCCGTTGGCGAAGAGCTGCTGCATGGTGGCCAGGAACGTGGGGATCACGACCAGATACGTCAGGCCGCACCAGGGGCAGAGCGTGTGCAGGTCGAAGAAGCTCTGTCCGATCAGCCACGCGATGAACACGAAGGCGCCGGTGATGCCCAGGCCGAAGAGCGCCCAGAACCATCGCGGGAACCGGGCGCCGGCGAGGATCGCCACACCGACGACGAGCGGGGCCATCCAGCCGGTGAGCCCGATGAGCGGGTTCGGGAAGCCGAACACCGAGCCCTGCCAGGACTCCAGGTTCTTCCCGCACTGCACGAATACGCTCACGTTGCAGCTGAGGTCGGCGGTCGGGTTCTCCAGAGTGGCGAATTTGTCGAGGGTGAGCTGGAAGGCGGCCCACCACCCGACGACGCTCGCGACGATGAGCCAGATGGCGTAGCCGACGGGACGGGTGCGCTGTGCGGACATGCCGCGATTATGGCAGTCGACGTTCTGTGCGGGATGCATGCGCAGGCATCGATTCGCGTCGAGGCGGGCATATCGTCGCGATGGTGCGATAATGGAGGGGTCGAGTCGCCGTGATGGCGGCCGACGGATACAGACTTCGGGGGCTCCGGCTCCCAGCGATCAGAGCACATGCCGATCGCAGACCGATTGAGTTCGCGGCGCCGAGCGTGTCGCACGAGAGAATTCACGGCGGCCTGGCCGCCGTGCAGGGAGTACGCCAGAGATGGCCGACGAGAACAATGACAACGCCCCTACCCTCGATCTCGACGCGCTGCAGGCGCCGGTAGCTCCCGAGCCCGCGGAGCCGACGCCCGCATCGACCGACGAGGACGCGACATCCGCCGACGCGCCTGTCGAAGACGCGATCGTGGCCGCCGAGGCCGAGAGCCCCGATGAGGCCGTGGCCGCAGCTGACGCAGCGGACAGCGAGCAGCCCGACGCAGCTGACGGCGACCAGGCCGACGCGGAGCTGATCGAGACCGCACCCGCCGAGGCCGAGCCCGCAGCGGACGGCGAGGCCGAGGACTCAGGCGCCGGCGCGCAGCCGACCGCTGGTGCCGCGACCGATTCTGTCGCCGTGGTCGCCGCGGACGTGGAGTCCGTCGTGGATGCCGTGCCGGAGGCCGTCACCGCGGTGAGCCTGGGCCTGCTGCCCGAGGTCTTCGTGTCGCGCGTCTCGACGCAGCTGCACTTCCACGCCCCCACGATCGTCCCGCTCCCGGCCCGTTCCTCCCGCAGCGCGCGCGACGTCCGCGAGTCGCGGGACGACAACGACGCCGAGGACTCCTTCGGACGTCGTTCGCGCGGCCGCGGAGACTCAGAGCAGCCGCGCCAGCGCCAGCGGGTCGTCGAGTACATCACAGAGCCGAAGGCGATCAAGGGATCCACCCGGCTCGAGGCCAAGAAGCAGCGCCGTCGCGACGGTCGCGACGCCGGCCGTCGCCGTCCCGTCGTCACCGAAGCCGAGTTCCTCGCCCGCCGCGAGGCCGTCGACCGCGAGATGATCGTGCGCTCCAAGAACGGCCGCACCCAGATCGCCGTGCTCGAGGACAACGTGCTCGTCGAGCACTACGTCGCTCGCAACCAGGACGCATCCCTCATCGGCAACGTGTACCTGGGCCGCGTGCAGAACGTGCTGCCCAGCATGGAGGCCGCCTTCGTCGACATCGGTCGCGGTCGCAACGCCGTGCTGTACTCCGGCGAGGTGGACTGGGACGGTGTCGAGACCGGCAACCAGCCGCGTCGCATCGAGCTCGCTCTCAAGGCCGGCGACCGGGTCCTCGTGCAGGTGACCAAGGACCCGGTGGGTCACAAGGGCGCCCGCCTCACCAGCCAGATCTCGCTGCCCGGCCGCTACCTCGTGTACGTGCCGAACGGATCCATGAACGGCATCTCGCGCAAGCTGCCCGACACCGAGCGTGCCCGGCTCAAGCGCATCCTCAAGGAGGTGCTCCCGGAGTCCAGCGGTGTGATCGTGCGCACGGCGGCCGAAGGAGCCACCGAGGAGCAGCTCACCAACGACGTGCAGCGCCTCACCGCGCAGTGGAGCTACATCCAGAAGCAGGTCGAGAGCCAGCAGGCACCCGCGCTGCTGCACGCCGAGCCGGACCTCCTGGTCAAGATCGTCCGCGACGTCTTCAACGAGGACTTCACCCGGATGCGGATCCAGGGTGCCGACGCGGGCCACACCATCCGCACGTACCTGGAGAGCGTCGCCCCCGACCTGCTCGACCGGGTCGAGGCGTACGAGGACGTCCGCGATCCGTTCGACGTGTTCCGCGTGACCGAGCAGATCGAGAAGGCACTGGACCGCAAGGTGTGGCTGCCGTCGGGCGGATCGCTCGTGATCGACCGCACCGAGGCCATGACCGTCGTCGACGTCAACACCGGCAAGTTCGTCGGCTCGGGCGGAAACCTCGAGGAGACGGTCACCAAGAACAACCTCGAGGCCGCGGAGGAGATCGTCCGCCAGCTGCGCCTGCGCGACATCGGCGGCATCATCGTCGTCGACTTCATCGATATGGTGCTCGAGTCCAACCGCGACCTCGTGCTGCGGCGCCTCGTGGAGTGCCTGAGCCGCGACCGCACGAAGCACCAGGTGGCCGAGGTCACCTCGCTCGGCCTCGTCCAGATGACCCGCAAGAAGCTCGGCCTCGGCCTGCTGGAGACCTTCAGCGAGCCCTGCGAGGTCTGCGCCGGCCGTGGCGTGATCGTGCACCACGACCCGGTCGTGAAGCACCGTGCGGCGGCCCCCCAGCAGAGCTCCAACCGTCGCCAGCGCGGCGGGAGCGCGGTCTCCAGCGGCGGCGGCAACGGTACCGCCCCGACCGCGTCGGCGGCGCCCGCGAACGGCGGCACGCACGTCATCACGGAGGGCGCGAAGTCCGCTCTCGCACAGATCGCCGCGTCCAGCCGTGCCGCGGGGGAGACGCCCCCGGTCGCCGGTGACGCCACGGCCGAGCCGGCGACGGATGCTTCGGCCGAGCGCACCGGACAGGAGCGGCCCAAGAAGCCGCGCAAGAAGCGCGGTTCCGACCGTGTCAAGGCGCCCAAGACGGAGGCGGAGCAGCTGCTCGACTCGGTGCTGGACGCGCTTCCCGAGCCGAAGGCGCCGGGGCAGGGCCGCAGCCGCCGCCGAGTGAGCACCGCCGGGCTTTCCGCGGGCACCGCGGTCGTGCACACGACCGAGGCCGCGCCGCAGGCGGAACAGGGCTGACCCGCCCCCGCAGGATCACGTGAGAGGACTCGGCGCTACGGCGCCGGGTCCTCTTCGTCTTCGGGGGGCCGGCCTGCGGCGTCGCCCGTGTGCGAGGACAGGTATCGCTCCACGCGCCGGTCCGGCGCCAGCCAGATCAGGGCGACGATGACGTAGGGGATCAGGCCCAGCCACGGCACGACGAACGACAGGCCCAGACCGCTCAGGTAGAGCAGCGGTGAGACGATGCCCTTCACGTCGTGCCCGAATGCCTCGCGGATCCTGTCTCCGCCGGGCTGGCGTGCGATCGTCCGCTGCAGGATCGTGTACGCGAGAGCGGCGCCGAGCAGATTGAGGCCGTAGACGATCGTCGGCACCTGGGCGACGCGGGTCTCGGTCAGCCAGGCGGTCGTGAACGGGTACAGCGACAGCCAGAGCAGCAGGTGCAGGTTGGCCCAGAGCACAGCGCCGTTCACGGCGGGGCGCAGCTGGAAAAGGTGATGGTGGTTGCTCCAGTAGATCCCGACGTAGACGAAGCTCAGCAGGTAGGTGAGCAGGCCCAGGCCGGAGGTGTGCACCAGGTCCGTCCAGGTCGTCCCCTTCGGCACGGCGAGTCCGAGCACCATCACGGTGATGATGATCGCGAGCACCCCGTCGCTGAACGCTTCCAGCCTGCTCGAGGTCATCGTGCGACCCTCGTGCCGTGGTCGTGCCCGCCGGTTCGGTCGCGGGCCGGGACCCTCAGCCCCGAGGCGATCAGCCGGCGGGTGAGCTCCTTGCCGCCCACGCGCTTCGCCCCGCCTGCGACGAGCCGGTCCAGAGCGTCCGCGGGGACGTCGTAATGGTCCAGATCGAACGCCCGGCGGGGGATGTCGTGCCGGGCGGCGAACGCGTGCAGCTCGGCGACGCTGGCGTCGCTGACCATGTGCGCCCACAGGCGGCCGTGCGCCGGCCAGATCGGGTCGTCCACGAAGATCGCCATTCCGCGATCCTAGAGCGCAGGGAGGGTCGTGGAGGCGGATCCGGATCCCACGATCCGATCCGGATCCCGACACGGTCGCGCTCGCTTTGCGAGGGGAGGGCGCATCCGGTAAAGTAGCTCCTTGGTGCACCGCGCCGGACGCCCCACTCGGCCGCCGCGGGATCATGCAACTCGCGCCCGCCACTGCGGATCCCTCTGCTGTGGCGCGATGCACGCACAGTCTTCCCGTGAGATTACGGAGCGGTCCCGCTCCCCAACGAAACAGGTATGAAGTGGTTTACGCAGTAGTGCGCGCCGGTGGACGCCAGGAGAAGGTCGAGGTCGGCACGATCGTTCAGCTCGACCGTCTGAAGGCGGCCCAGGGCGACAAGGTCGAGCTGGCCGCGGTGCTCCTCGTCGACGGTGACAAGATCACCACCGACGCCGACAAGCTCGCGAAGGTCAAGGTCACCGCAGAGGTCGTCAGCCACCTCCGTGGCCCGAAGATCGTCATCCAGAAGTTCAAGAACAAGACCGGTTACAAGAAGCGCCAGGGGCACCGTCAGGACCTCACGCGCGTCAAGATCACCGGCATCAAGTAAGCACGAAGAGGAGCTGAGAAATGGCACACAAAAAGGGTGCGAGCTCGACCCGCAACGGTCGTGACTCCAACGCACAGCGACTCGGCGTGAAGCGCTTCGGCGGCCAGACCGTCAGCGCCGGCGAGATCCTCGTCCGTCAGCGCGGCACGCACTTCCACCCCGGCGTGAACGTCGGCCGTGGCGGCGACGACACGCTGTTCGCCCTCGCCGCCGGTGCGGTCGAGTTCGGCGCGAAGGGCGGCCGCAAGGTCGTCAACATCGTCGCAGCTGCCGAGTAAGACTTCGACAGGCTCAGCCACCGGTTGGGCAGTTTTCGGCAACGGGGCGGGCTTCGGCTCGCCCCGTTTCCATATCCCGGCACGCTTCGGTGAGTGCCCGTCCCGCAACCCAGGAGGATCCGCATGGTCACGTTCGTCGACAGGGTGACGCTGCACCTGCGCGCGGGCAAGGGCGGCAACGGCTGCGTGTCGGTGCACCGGGAGAAGTTCAAGCCTCTCGGCGGGCCTGACGGCGGCAAGGGCGGCGACGGCGGCGACATCGTGCTCGTCGCCGACCCGCAGACCGGCACTCTGCTGTCGTACCACCACTCGCCGCACCGCACGTCGCAGAACGGCGGCTTCGGCATGGGCGACCACCGCGCGGGCTACGACGGCGAGGACCTGGAGCTGCTCGTGCCGGTGGGCACGGTCGTCAAGTCACCGGACGGTGAGGTCCTGGCCGACCTGGTCACTCCGGGCGAGCGCTATGTCGCCGCCGCGGGCGGCCACGGCGGCCTCGGAAACGCCGCGCTGGCGACGCCGAAGCGCAAGGCTCCGGGATTCGCGCTGCTGGGCACCCCCGGTTTCGAGGGCGACGTCGTGCTCGAGCTCAAGACCGTCGCCGACGTCGCGCTGGTCGGCTACCCGTCGGCGGGCAAGTCGAGCCTGATCGCGGCGATCTCCGCCGCGCGGCCGAAGATCGCCGACTACCCGTTCACCACGCTGCATCCCAACCTGGGCGTCGTGCAGGCCGGTGAGTCCCGCTACACCGTGGCGGACGTGCCCGGCCTCATCGAGGGCGCGAGCGAGGGGCGCGGGCTCGGTCTGCAGTTCCTCCGGCACGTCGAGCGGTGTTCCGCGCTGCTGCACGTGCTGGACTGCGCCACGCTCGAGCCGGGCCGCGACCCGATCAGCGATCTCGACGTGATCCTCGCCGAGCTCGCCGCTTACGAGGTGCCCGAAGGGCAGGTTCCGCTGCTGGAGCGCCCGCAGGTGATCGCCCTCAACAAGATCGATGTGCCGGAGGCGCGCGAGCTCGCCGACTTCGTGCGCCCGGAGCTGGAGCAGCGCGGGTTCCGCGTGTTCGAGATCTCCACGGTCTCGCACGAGGGGCTGCGTCCGATGACCTTCGCGCTCGGCGAGATCGTCGACGCGCACCGTGCCGAGCTGGCCGCAGCCGCCGAGGCTCCCAAGGAGCGCATCGTCATCCGCCCCCGGGGTTCGAAGCGCGAGTTCGAGATCCGCGTCGAAGGCGGCAGCTACGGCAACGTGTACCGGATCCTCGGCGACAAGCCGGTGCGCTGGGTGCAGCAGACCGACTTCCAGAACGAGGAGGCGGTGGGCTACCTCGCCGACCGGCTCGAGAAGCTCGGCGTCGAGGACGAGCTGTTCCGCTTGGGCGCGGTGCGGGGATCCACGGTCGTGATCGGCCCGGGCGAGAGCATCGTGTTCGACTGGGAGCCGCAGATGTCCTCCGCGGCCGAACTGATCACGTCACCGCGCGGTCTGGACTCGCGTTTCGATCCGAACACCCGACGCACCACCAACGAGCGGCGCGAGCGGTACCACGAGCGCATGGATGCCAGGGCCGCACTGCGCGCCGAGGACGAGCGCGAGCGCCTGGCGACTCGCACGGCGGCGGACGACGCCGACAGCGAGCGCGCCGAGGACGTCCGCCAGGCGGGAGCCGGCGAGGACGCGCAGTGACGGCGCTGACGCGGGCGGATCTGCCCGCGGCGACGCGGATCGTGGTGAAGGTCGGATCCTCGTCCATCAGCGGTGAGGGAGCCTGGCGCATTCCGCTGCTGGTCGAGGCGCTGGCGCACGCGCACGCACGCGGAACCGAGATCGTGCTGGTCTCCTCCGGTGCGATCGCCACCGGGATCCCGTTCCTGCAGCTCGACGCGCGGCCCACCGACCTCGCCACGCAACAGGCGGCGGCCGCCGTCGGTCAGAACCTGCTCATCTACCGCTACCAAGAGGCCCTGCGACCGCACGGCATCGTGGCGGGGCAGGTGCTGCTGACCACCGGTGATCTGGAGCATCCGACATCGCGCAGCAACGCCCGCCGCGCCATGGAGCGCCTGCTCGGGCTGCGGGTGCTGCCGATCGTGAACGAGAACGACACCGTCGCCACCCAGGAGATCCGCTTCGGCGACAACGACCGGCTCGGCGCGTTGGTGGCGCAGCTGACCGGGGCCGACGCGCTGGTGCTGCTCAGCGACGTGGAGTCGCTGTACACCCGGCCGCCCTCCGACCCCGCGGCCGAGCCGCTCGACGTCGTCGCCGCGGGTGCCGACCTCTCCGGTCTCGAGTTCGGCGCGACCGTCGTGAACGGCGTCGGCACCGGGGGAGCGGCGACCAAGGTCTCCGCCGCGCGCCTCGCAGCGGCGAGCGGGATCGGCGTGCTCGTGACCAGCGCGGATCTGGTCTCCGATGCGCTCTCCGGCGCCGAGATCGGCACCTGGTTCGAACCGGCGGTCTGAATCCGTCATCCGGGTCCCCGGGGTGCGGAGCGTGGGTACACTGACCGCATGTCCACCGTGATCGCCGACTTCGCCGTGCCCGCCGACGCCTCCGCGCAGGACGGGCCGGATTCGCCCGAGACGCGGATGCGCGCCGCCAAGGAGGCGGCCCGCGAGACGGCGCAGCTCACCAGCGATGGCAAGGTCGCGGCGCTGCACGCGATCGCTGCCGCGCTGGTCGCCGCCTCGGACGACATCATCGCCGCAAACTCCCGTGACCTCGCCCGAGGCGTCGCAGAAGCCATCGGCGATGGGCTGCTGGATCGTCTGCGCCTGGACGAGAAGCGCATCGAAGCACTCGCCGCCGCCGTGCGGGAGGTCGCGGCGCTGCCGGATCCGGTCGGTCGCGTCATCGGCGGGCACCGCATGCCCAACGGTGTCGCCCTGGAACAGGTGCGGGTGCCGTTCGGCGTGGTCGGCGCGATCTACGAGGCGCGCCCGAACGTCACCGTCGACATCGCCGCGCTCGCGCTGCGCTCGGGCAACGCCGCGGTGCTGCGCGGTGGCAGCGCCGCCAGGGAGAGCAACACGGTGCTGGTGCGTGTGATGCGCGAGGCGCTGGCCTCGACCGGCGTGACCGCGGAGGCGATCCAGACCGTGGACGACTTCGGCCGAGCCGGCGCCACCGCGATGATGCACGCGCGCGGCCTCATCGACGTGCTCGTGCCGCGCGGCAGCGCAGGGCTCATCGAGACCGTGGTGACCGAGTCGACCGTGCCCGTCATCGAGACCGGCGCAGGCGTGGTGCACATCGTGCTCGACGACACGGCACCGCTGGACTGGGCACGCGACATCGTCGTGAACGCCAAGGTGCAGCGTCCGAGCGTGTGCAACGCGGTGGAGACCGTCCTCGTACTCCGAGGCGCCGCGGACCGGCTGGTCCCCGAGGTCGCGGACGCCCTGATCGCGCAGGGCGTCACGATCCACGGCGACGAGGAGATCCGCCGGCTCGTGCCCGCGGCTGTCCCGACGACGGATGCGGACTGGGGGACCGAGCACATGAGCCTCGATCTGTCCATGCGCGTGGTGGACGATCTCGACGAGGCGCTCGCGCACATCCGGCAGTACAGCACAGGCCACACCGAGTCGATCATCAGCACGGATGCCCTGGCGATCGAGCGATTCCTGGCCGAGGTCGACTCCGCCGTCGTGATGGCGAACGCGTCGACGCGGTTCACCGACGGCGGCGAGTTCGGCTTCGGTGCCGAGGTGGGCATCTCGACGCAGAAGCTGCACGCCAGGGGCCCGATGGGACTCGCCGAGCTGACCAGCACCAAGTGGCTCGCGCGCGGGTCGGGGCAGACCCGCGGCTGAGGGCTAGACTGGGGAGCTGAGATCCACCCTGATCACTCTGGAGAATCGATGAACCTCGTCGCACAGCTCGTGCAGGCCGCAGCCGAGACCCCCGAGCACCACGGCAACGTGGCGCTGGAGACGCTTCCGTTCGGGCTGATCGCCGCCGGCGTGTTCGCGCTCCTCGGCCTGGTCGCTCTCTCCTACCGCAACGTCGCCAACCGTCACAGCCGGAAGGCGGAGGCGTGGGCCGCGGAGCACGGTCATGAAGGAAACGGAGCCGGTCACGGTCACTGAGCTGATCCGATGACGACCACTCCTGCGCCGCGCATCGGCGTGATGGGCGGGACGTTCGACCCCATCCATCACGGGCACCTGGTCGCGGCGAGCGAGGTGGCGCACTCGTTCGGACTGGACGAGGTCGTCTTCGTGCCCACCGGGCAGCCCTGGCAGAAGAGCGGGGTGTCGGACAGCGAGCACCGCTACCTGATGACGGTGATCGCGACGGCGTCGAACCCGTCTTTCACCGTGAGCCGCGTGGACATCGACCGCGACGGGCCCACCTACACGATCGACACGTTGCGGGATCTGAAGGCGCAGCGTCCTGATGCGGAGTTCTTCTTCATCACCGGCGCGGATGCCGTGGCGCAGATTCTCAGCTGGAGGGATCATGATGAACTGTGGGACCTCGCCCACTTCGTCGCCGTATCCCGACCTGGTCATGTGCTGAGCACGGACGGTCTGCCACCGGCTGACGTCAGTCAACTGGAGGTCCCGGCCCTCGCGATCTCGTCGACAGATTGTCGATCCCGCGTCCGCGAGGGGGATCCGGTCTGGTACCTCGTGCCGGATGGAGTGGTCCAGTACATCGCGAAGCATCATCTTTATCGGAGCACGTCATGAGCACATCGGATCAGCACCAGCACATTGCTGATCAGTCATCCGGCAGCAGCCAGCACGTTGCTGATCAGTCATCTGGCAGCGGCCAGCACGTTGCTGATCAGTCATCTGGCAGCGGCCAGCTGACTCGCAAGCAGATGCGCGAGGCCCGCCTCACCGGATCGACCCCGATCGTCACTCCTGAGGAGGCCGAGGCGGCACGTCAGCAGGCCGACGCCGCACCGGCGGCCCCGGCCGCTCCGGAGCCCGTCATCGAGACGACGGCAGCGCCGGTGGCTGAGCCTGTCACCGAGAGCGCGGCCGCGCCGAGCTCCGTCGAATCCCAGGACTCCGTCGCGGGCGAGGAGCCGCTCACCCGCCGCCAGGTGCGGGAGCAGGAGCGGATCCGCACCGGCTCGGTGCCGGTGTCTGATCCGTCATCCCAGAGCGCATCGTCGGCGGCGGAGTCCGCGCCGTCCGCGTCTCAGACTTCTGCCGGCCCGGCGGTTCCTTCGTTCAGCGTGCCGCCGGCACCTGCGCCCGTCACGCCCACGCCCACGCCTGCCGCACCCGCCGCACCCGAGCAGGCGGGGATGATCACGGACGTGCCCCGCCCCAGCTATCCGAGCCGTCGCCGTTCGTACGGATCGGCCGCAACCGCCGCGCCGACCCGGGTTGCCGACGAACAGGACGGCGTCGACGACGCCGAACAGGACGTCGCGCCGGTCTCGGTCTCCTCGGTCATGCGCGCCGAGGAGGAGACCGGACGCACGTGGCACGCCGATCCCGTCTCGGCCGCGCCCCGGGGCGCGGAGAGCGAGCGCCCCGTCGTCCCCGCCCGCCCGGCAGACCCCGCGCCCTCACCGCTGCTGCCTGCGGTGCCCGCCGCGATGCCGGCGGCTGAGCCCGATTCAACACCTGTGGACCTGCCGTTCTCGTCTGAGCAGTCCGCTCTGTGGTCCGCTGCCGAGAACCCCGCACCGGCGGCTCCGGCCACGCCGATGTCGGCCGAAGAGACGCCGCGGCCCCTGCCGAAGTCGGCTCCCGCTGATTCCGGATCGACCCTCAACCCCGGCTTCGGGGAGCGCGTGCTCGCACAGCAGCCTCGGACGCCGCAGGCCGACTCCTTCGATGCGCTCATCGGGGACTCCACAGGGTCGCACCACGCGGCGCCGAACGCCCTGATCTTCCAGCAGGCTCCTGGCGGCCTGTCGCTGTCGGGCCCTGTCGCCTCGACCGGCGAGATCCTCGTCACCGGCAGCTATGAGCTGCCCTCCGGCCTCGGCTCACGCGGTCACGCCGACGGCGTCGCCGACGGCAAGGAGGTCGACGCCGTGCTCGTCGACGGCGAACTCGCCCCTGCCTCGTCGCCCACGCCGATTGCCGCCAGCGCGGCGATCGGAACGATCAAGCCCGCGGGCGAGGTCATCCGCCCGCCCGAGCCCGAAAAGGGCAACAAGCTCATGCTCGCACTGACCATCACCGCCGGCGCCCTCGCCGTCGCCCTGGTCGGCGCGCTCATCGTCGCCATCACCACAGGAGCCTTCTCTTGATGCAGTCGCCCTCCGCCGCAGACATGCTGCAGATCGCCGCCGACGCGGCCCGTTCCAAGGGCGGAGAGGATCTGCTCGCGCTGAACGTGTCCGAGCCGCTGCCGCTTGTGGACATCTTCCTGCTCGTCACCGGCAACAGCGAGCGCAACGTCGCCGCGATCGCCGACGAGGTCGAGGACAAGATGATCGAAGCGGGCTACAAGCGCGTGCGCCGAGAGGGACGCAGCGAAGCCCGCTGGGTGCTGCTCGACTTCGGCGACCTGATCGTGCACGTCTTCCACGAGGAGGAGCGCACGTACTACGGCCTGGAGCGTCTCTGGAAGGACTGCCCCGTGGTGCCTATCGCCGAGCCCGCGCCGCTGGGCGTGCCCTCCGAACAGGACTGACCGAGGCGGGCCTCGGGATCGGTCATCCCGATCCGCCTTCGACCACCGCGGATCGGTGCCGGTCACGCGCCTTCTCGAGCGCGTGCGGGACGGACGATCTGTGCCCGGGCACCGTGTCGTCGCACGGATCGACAAACACCTGGCGTTCGGGACTTCGGACGGCGGATCCGCGAGTAAGGTCGAGCCGTGGGACGGATCACGACGCTGCGGCCGGTCACTCGGATCGCACTGGGAGAGGGCGTGCGTCGTCGCGCCGACACGCTCGCTGTCGAAGAGCCGCTGGAGATCCGCATCGCCGGTGCCCCGCTCGCGGTCACGATGCGCACCCCGGGCCATGACGTCGAACTCGCGATCGGGTTCCTCGTCTCGGAGGGCGTGATCTCCCAGAGCTCCGACTTCCGCACCGCGATCCACTGCGGCGGCCCCGGCACCGGGGGAGCTGCGAACACCTACAACGTGCTGGATACGACGCTCGCACCGGGGGTGCGGCTGCCCAGCGCCGACGAGGCGCGGCGGTTCTACACGACCAGTTCCTGCGGCGTCTGCGGCAAGGCCAGCATCGATGCCGTGCGCACGACGTCCCACTTCGCCCCGTCCTCGCCCGACGAGGTCGCGGTCGACGCCGCATGGATCGCGGAGCTGCCCGGTCGGCTCCGGGCCGAGCAGGCCGCATTCGACAAGACCGGCGGACTGCACGCCGCGGCGCTCTTCCACGCGGTCACGGGCGAGCTTCTGGTCATCCGCGAGGACGTCGGCAGGCACAACGCCGTGGACAAGGTGGTCGGCTGGGCGCTCCAGGAGGAACGGCTGCCGCTGCGGTCCACCGTGCTGCAGGTGTCCGGCCGAGCCAGCTTCGAACTGGTGCAGAAGGCCGTCATGGCGGGGATACCGGTGCTCTCCGCGGTCTCCGCGCCGTCCTCGCTGGCGGTCGAGCTCGCGGACGAGTCGGGGCTGACGCTGATCGGGTTCGTCCGAGGGCAGTCCATGAACGTGTACGCGCACGCACAGCGCGTGCGGATCGATGCAGCGACGCGCGGTGAGTCCTCGGCGCGGGAAGGACAGGCAGAACGATGAGCGACGACGTGGACGCACGTGGAGGGACGGCTTTCGGGCTCATGCCGCGCGAGCCCCGGCAGGGCGGATACGGACCGCGCACGACCGCTTCCTGGTCCCGCAAGCCCTATCGGCACCCAGCCGCGGGCTGGGGTGCCGCGAAGTCCGTCGGCCAGGTGCTGCTCCGCGAGCGCGAGCCGATCGCGGGATCCGGCGCGATGCTCATCATGAACCACGGCAGGTCCGGATACGACTGCCCCGGCTGCGCCTGGCCCGACGACCTCGGCAACCTGCGACTGGACATCTGCGAGAACGGCATCAAGCACGTCACGTGGGAGATGACGCACAAGCGGGTGGACCGGCAGTTCTTCGCGGCGCACACGGTCGCCGAGCTTTCGACGTGGACGGACTTCGACCTCGAGAACGAGGGACGCCTCACCGAGCCGATGAGCTATGACGCCGCGACCGATCGATACGTGCCGATGACGTGGGACGATGCGTTCGCCCTGATCGGGGCGGAGCTGCGCGGCCTGGACAGCCCGGACGAAGCCAGCTTCTACACCTCGGGCCGGCTCAGCAACGAGGCGACGTTCCTGTACCAGCTCATGGTGCGCGAGTACGGCACCAACAACCTGCCGGACTGCTCGAATATGTGCCACGAGGCGTCGGGGCGTGCGCTCACGGCGTCGATCGCGACCGGCAAGGGCACCGCCGACCTCAAGGACTGGGAGGAGTGCGACGCGCTGTTCGTGCTCGGGGTGAACGCGGCGTCGAACGCGCCGCGCATGCTCACGGCCCTGTCCGACGCGGTGCGCCGCGGTGCGCAGGTGGTGCACGTGAACCCGCTGGTCGAGGCGGGCGCGACGCGCACGATCGTGCCGCACGAGTTCGTCGACATGGCGCTGAACCGCAGCACCGACACGAGCACGATGAACCTTCAGGTGCGGCTCGGCGGCGATCTCGCCCTGATCCGCGGCATGGCGAAGGTCGTGTTCGAGGCGGCTCAGGCGGATCCGACCGTGCTCGACGCCGCGTTCCTGCGCGAGTACACCAACGGGCTCGAGGACTACCGCGCGCTCGTCGAAGCGACGCCCTGGGCCGAGCTCGTGCGCCAGTCCGGCCTCAGCGAGGAGCGGATCCGCGAGGCGGCCGCCGTCTACCTCGGCTCGGAGCGCGCGATCATCAGCTGGTGCCTGGGTGTGAGCCAGCACGAGCACGGCGTG
Source organism: Microbacterium sp. 22303 (assembly GCF_052045265.1). Classification (NCBI taxonomy): domain Bacteria; kingdom Bacillati; phylum Actinomycetota; class Actinomycetes; order Micrococcales; family Microbacteriaceae; genus Microbacterium; species Microbacterium sp. 22303. The sequence continues at coordinate 193,035 of NZ_JBQEOQ010000001.1, forward strand.
GACACGGTGCGCGAGATCGTGAACCTGCTGCTGCTGCGCGGCAACATCGGGCGCCCTGGCACAGGGCCGTCGCCCGTGCGCGGGCACAGCAACGTGCAGGGCAATCGCACCTGCGGCATCGACCACCGCCCGCCCGCGTGGACCGATCGGCTCGCCGAGGTCTGCCGCATCGACCCGCCGCGCCACCAGGGCCTGGACACCGTCAAGACGATCCGCGGCATGCACGACGGCACGGTCAAGGTGTTCGTCGGCATGGGCGGCAACTTCGTGCTCGCGGCGCCCGACACGTCGTACACGGCCGAGGGGCTGAGCCGCTGCGCGCTGACGGTGCAGGTGAGCACCAAGCTCAACCGCAGCCATCTCGTGCACGGGGAGAAGGCGCTGATCCTGCCCTGCCTCGGACGCACCGAGCGCGACCAGCAGGAAGGCGGCCCGCAGGGCGTCACCGTCGAGGACGCCATGAGCATGGTGCACCTCTCGGTGGGGCGCAAGCGCCCCGCGTCCGCGTATCTGCGCTCGGAGCCCGCGATCATCGCGGGGATCGCAAAGGCCACGCTCCCTGAGTCGCAGACGCCCTGGGATGCCTACGTCGCCGACTACGACCGGATCCGCGACGTCATGGCTCAGGTGCTGCCTGGCTTCGAGGGCTTCAACCAGAGGATCCAGAGCCGGCACGGCTTCCGGATCCCGCAGCCCGCCCGGGAGCGCGTGTTCGACACGGAATCCGGTCTGGCGGAGTTCTCGCATGCTCCGCTGCCCGACGTGATCCCGGCCTCCGCGGAGACGCTGGTGCTGCAGACCATGCGCTCGCACGATCAGTGGAACACGACGATCTACTCGAACAACGATCGCTATCGCGGCGTGAAGAACCTGCGCGAGCTGGTCTTCCTGCACACCGACGACATGCGGGCGCGCGGCATCGCCGAGGGGGATCTGGTCGACATCCGCTCGACGTCGAAGGACGGATCCACCCGGACCGTGCACGGCTTCCGCGCGGTGCCGTACGACCTGCCTCAGGGCTGCGCCGCCGGCTACATGCCCGAGCTGAACGTGCTCATCGGACACGCCGACTTCAGCGCGCAGAGCGACCAGCCGCTGATGAAGAGCATCCAGGTCACGGTGACCCGTTCCGCGGCCTGAACCCCTGTCCGGGGCTGTCTCGCTCGGCCTTCGGCCGTGCTCGCTCAACGACCCCGACGTGGAGTTTCCAAATGCCGGCTCAGAGGTCCCGGTCGAAGAGGTCGTCCCAGGTCTCCCGGCGGATCACCGCACGGGCCTGTCCGTCGTGCACGAAGACCACCGGCGGGCGACGGTAGCCGTTGTAGTTGTTGGCCATCGTGTGCGTGTACGCGCCCGTGGCGGGGACGGCGAGGAGGTCGCCCACGTGGACCTCGGGCAGCCGCAGCGGGTCGATGAGCACATCGCCCGACTCGCAGTGCCGCCCGACCACGACGACGTCCTCCACGGCCTCGTCATCGAGGCGGCCGGCGAGGGCGGCCTCGTAACGCTGCGCGAACAGTGCCACTTCGAGGTTGTCGCCCATCCCGCCGTCGACCGCGACGAACGTCCGTGCGTCCCGCTTCACGGTCGTGACCGTGTAGAGCGTCATCGCCGAGCCGTTGACCATGCTGCGGCCGGGCTCGATGATGAGCTCGGCGTCCGCCGGAAGATGCTCTCGGGCGGCGGCGAGCAGCGCTTCGACGTACTCGGCGACGCTCGCCGGATGCTCGTCGTAGGTGTAGCGCGCACCGAGCCCTCCGCCGAGGTCGTACACAGGGAAGGTGCCGAGCTCGGCGAGCGGGGCGACGGCGGCGGCGAGCTCGGACGGATCCATGATCTGCGAGCCGACGTGCGCGTGCACGCCGCGCATCGAGAGCTTCGGGCTGGCCTCGATCCGCGCGATGAGCTCCTTGGCGACCGGGATCGTGAGCCCGAACTTGGATCCCACCTGCCCGGTCTGCACGTGCGGGTGCGTGGAGGACTCGACCTCGGGGATGATCCGCACGAGCACGTCCTGCCGACGGCCCTCCGGCACGATCTGCTCGAGCCGGTCGACGTCGTCGGCGTTGTCGACCACGACCAGGCCGAGGCCCGCGTCCACCGCGATCTGCAGCTCTTCTGTCGACTTGGCGTTGCCGTGCAAGACGAGGAGGGCCGGATCCACCCCGGCGCGGAGGGCGCTGAGGATCTCGCCGCCGCCGGCGACGTCGAGCCCCAGGCCCTCCTCGACCATGACGCGCTGCACCGCGGTCGCCGGGAACGACTTCGACGCGAACACGACACGGGCCTTCGGCCAGCGCGAGGTCAGCTCGGTGCGGTACTCCCTGGCACGCGCCCGCAGTGCGGTCTCGTCGACCACGATCGCGGGCGTGCCGAACTCGCGCGCCAGGTCGTCGACCCGGCACCCCCCGAAGCGCAGGGTGCCGTCGGCATCGACGGTGGTCCCGGCGGGGAACAGGTCGAGGATCTGGTGCGGCATGTTCTGCGTCCTTCGCGTCGGTGCGGTGCGGTGCGGTGCGGTGCGGTGCGGTGCGGTTCGGTTCGGGGTGGCGGCGTCAGGCGGGATCCAGGGCGCGTCGCGGGACGACCACGACAGGCACGGGGGAGTGCCGCACGACCTTGGTCGCGTTGGATCCGAGGAAGACCCGGGCGATCGGCCCGAGACTGCTCGATCCTACGACCAGCACCTCGTCGGCGTCCCACTCCACGTCATCCACGGCGGACTCCCACGTGTCGCCCAGGCCGATCACAGTGCCGGCGAGTTCCGGCGCGTCCGGAAGGGCGGAGACCTCCGAGAGCAGCTGTGCGGTGTGGGCGTGGATGTCGTCGGCCCACTGCTCGGCGATGCTCCGCTCGGCGTCGAACCCCGCCCCGGCCGTGCCGGAGACGTTCGGCACGACGGCGAACGACGCGATCCGCAGGGCCGCACCGACCGACCCGGCCACGGTCGCCGCGCCGAAGACGAGATCCGCCGACGAGTCCGTGCCGCGGTAGGCCGCGGTGACGCGACCGACCCTGGCGTCCCCCTTGGTGCGGAAGCCGCGCGGTGCGATCGCCACCGGTACCGCGGAGGCGTGCAGCAGCGCGTCGCTCTCGGATCCCAGGGCGATCCGTCCCAGCGGAGCGGCGGACGAGGATCCGATCACGATCATGCCCGCGTCGCGGAGCTCGGCGAGCTCGAGCAAGCCGCGCCGGGCGGACGATGCCTCGTGCACGACGAACTGCGCAGGCACCGATCCGCCGAGCACCGCGGCGGCGTGGTCGAGCACGGCGTTCGCGGCGTCGCGGGTGAACGCGTGCCATTCCGCATCGTCGTGTCCCACGGAGCGCGGCCAGGTCTCCGGGATCACCGTGGTGACGATCAGGTCGGTGTCCGCCGACCGCGCCAGCATCGCGGCGAGGTGCAGCACCGACGCCGAGCGGCTCGCGGGGCTCAGGCCGACGAGCAGGCTCATCGGTCGCCGTCCGTCCGGCGTTCGGCGGCGGCCTGGCGCACGGCGTCCGTGCTCGGCTGGGCGACGGCGGTGGTGTACGGGACGTCCGGGGCGGCGACGACCGGATGGCCCACCCCGAGCGCCGAGTGCGTGCGCCCGTAGAACCAGTAGAAGACCAGGAACACTGCCGCCCAGATCACGAAGACCACGATCGTGATCACGCGCAGCTGGGTGATGATCGCGATGCAGCCGATGATCGACAGGATCGGGATCGTCCAGCCGAGCGGCAGGCGGAAGCCCCGCTCGAGCTCGGGTTCGCGCACGCGCAGGATGATCACGCCGATCGACACCACGAGGAAGGCGACGAGCGTGCCGATGCTGGTCATCTCGGCGAGGAAGTTGATCGGGACGACGGCCGCGAGGATGCTCGTCGCTATCACGACGATGATCGTGTTGTTCACGGGGGAGAGGGTGCGCGGGTCGACCTTCGCGAAGACCGGGGGGATCATGCCGTCGCGCGACATCGCGAACAGGATCCTCGTCTGGCCGTAGAGGCAGACCAGGGTGACCGAGAAGATCGAGATGATCGCGCCGATCGCCACGACCGTGCCGGGCCAGGTGGATCCGATGATGTTCTGCAGGATCGCGGACAGGCCTGCGTCCTGGTTCTCGAACTTCGCCGGGGCCTGGGCGCCGAGGGCGGCGAGGCAGGTGAGCACGTACAGCGTGATGATGATGCCGAGGGCGAACATGATCGCGAGCGGCAGGTTGCGCTTCGGGTTCTTCGCCTCGTCACCGGCGGTCGAGACGGCGTCCAGACCGACGAAGGAGAAGAAGATGATGCCGGCGCCGCCGACGATGCCGGCGAAGCCCGCCGGCGCGAAGTTGTGGAAATGGTCGGCGTTCCAGCCGGTGAAGGCGATCGCGCAGAAGAACAGCACGACCGCGATCTTGACGACCACCATGATGCTGTTGACGAGAGTCGACTCACGGGCGCCGCGCATCAGCAGCAGGCCGCACAGCACGATCACGATGACGGCGGGGACGTTGACGATGCCGCCCTGCTCGGGAGCCTGCGACAGCTGCACCGGGATCTGCCAGCCGAACAGATTCTGCAGGAGCTGGTTGACGTACTGGGACCAGCCGACCGCGACCGCCGCGGTCGAGACGCCGTATTCCAGCAGCAGACATGCGCCGACCGCCATCGCCGTGCCCTCGCCGAGAGTCGCGTAGGCGTAGGAGTAGGTGGATCCGGACACCGGCACGGCGCCGGCCATCTCGGCGTAGCAGAGCGCCGTGAGACCTGCCACCACGCCTCCGATCACGAATGACCAGATCACCGCCGGACCGGCGACGGGCACGGCCTGCGACAGGATGAAGAAGATCCCCGTGCCGAGGGTGCCGCCGACGCCGATCATGGTCAGCGAGAACAGCCCGATGCTGCGTTTCAGGTGGACTTCGCCGGCGCCGACCGGCGTGGTCGGCTTCCGGCGCAGCAGTTGCTGGGCGATGGTGGTCATTCCAGTCTCCTTTGATTGGATGTGTGAGCCTGCGCGATCCGGGTTCGGCAGGATCGGGGGTCAGTCTGCTCTCGTCACCCGGAACAAGGCCACGTCGGGATCGACCGCACCGCGGACGTATCCGCTGGGAGACGCGGCCACGGCCTGAAGGAAGGCCACGGTCTGCGCCGTGATCTCCTCGCCCGGGATGACGTTCGGGATCCCCGGAGGATAGGCGGCGAGGGTGTCGGCAGAAATGCGGCCGACCGCCTCCGCGGCGGGGACGAGTTCGGTGCCCGCGAAGTATGCGTCGCGGGGGAGCATGCGCAGCGCACCGGAGGGTGGCAGCGCCGGGAAGCCGGCGGTATCCGCCTGGGCGCGCTCTGCGTGCGCCTCGTCCGAATCGACCGCCGCGGAGAGCACGCGGAGCACGTGTTCGAGGTCGGGGGTCTTGCCGGCGCCGATCAGGGCCACGAGCGCGGTAGCCGTCGAGATCTCGAAGTAGATGCCCTCGACCTCCAGCAGGTGCTGGCGGAGCCAGTGGCCGCTCACGCCTGTGGCGGACACGTCGATCGGCACGCGGAGCGGGTCGGTCGCGACGATGTCGTCGAACGCGTCGAAGCCGTCGCTGACGACGGAGAAGCGCGGATCTTCGCGCAGCGCGGCGCGGAACGCGTTCGCCCCGGCGATCGACTGGCCGATCGTCTCCGTCTCGGTCATGAGCGCGTGCCGCGCGATGTCGAGGGAGGCCGTCAGGAGCGCCGAGGAGGAGGTCGATGACGTGGTGGAGACGGCGCGCTCGATGAGCGGCTCGAGGCGGTCCGCGAAGGGGCCGTCGCCGAGGTGCAGCATGGCGGACTGCGTGAGGGATCCGGCGAGCTTGTGCGTACTCGAGACGACGAGGTCGGCGCCGAGGCGGGTCGGCGACTCCGGGAGCTCGGGGTGGAAGCCGAAATGCGGCCCCCAGGCTCCGTCCACGATCAGCGGGGCGCCGTGCGCGTGCGCGACCTCGGCGAGACCGGCGATGTCGGCCACGGAGCCGAAATAACTGGGCGAGACGACGTAGACGGCGTTCGCCGGCTGACCGCGGTCGGCCGCGGCGGTCAGGGCGTCGTCGAGGGCGGCGGGGGAGACGCCGTGCGCGATCCCGTAGCGGGCATCGACCGAGGGGAGCACGAACGAGGGCGTGAGTCCGGCGGTGAGCACCCCGTCGCTGAAGCTCGAGTGCGCGCTGCGCTGGGAGAGGATGTTCGCGCCGAGGCCGCGCACCGCGAGCGCCGCGATCCGGTTGGCCTGCGAAGCGCCACCGGCGAGGAACCAGGTGCGCCGCGCGCTCCAGGCATCGGCGGCGAGGTCGAGGGCCTGCGAGAGCGGGGAGTTCTCGCCGAGGTCGATGTCGTCGAGGAGCATCGGCACGTCGAGCTGCAGCACGCGCTCGCCGAAGTACTCCGCCAGGCGGGCGCTGATGCCGGTGCTGTTGCCGCTGTGGCCGGGGACCATCAGCTGGATCGGCGATCGGCTCGCGTGGCGCTCGAGCGCGTCGGCGTACGGAGTCTCGCGGTGGCGGGAATCCGCGATCGACGACGCCGACATCGCAGACGTGGACGGGTCGACGGTGAACGAGGCGGAGGACGGCATTGGTCCATGGTGCGGATTTTCCGGCTCGCACGGAATCCCGGAAATTCTCCTGGGCCACATATCCTGTATGTGACTCAGCCGCAAGAGAGGCCTGATCCGACATAGGAGGTTGGTTTCGATGCTCGATCTGCGACAGCTGGAAGCACTCCGCGCCGTGCACGCCGAGGGGTCGGTGACCGCCGCCGCGCGACGGCTCGCCTGGGGGCAGCCGACGGTCGACTATCACCTCAAGAACCTCGAGCGCCTCGTCGGCTCGCCCGTGCTGATCCGCTCGTCGCGCGGCAGCAGGCTGACCCCGGTGGGCACGCTGCTGCTCGAACGGGCGCAGGAGATCCTCACCTTGGGCGAGCGCGCGATCCGGGACGCCAGAGAGCTGACGTCCATGGGGCGGGTGCGTCTGCGCTTCGGGACCTTTCCCACGGCGGGAGCGAAGATCCTGCCGTCGGTCGTGCCCCGGGTCGACGATCTCGGCATCGAGGTCGACGCGATGCTCGAGGAGGTGCCGACGCTCGTGGACCGGATCAACCGCGGAGGACTGGACGCCGCGCTCGTCTATACCGTGCCCGGATACGAGCTGCCGTTCCGGACGCATGTCGCGACTCGGGAGGTGCATCGCGACCCGCTGCTGCTGGCCTTGCCCGCCGGCCATCCGCTCGCGACCCCGAGGCCGATCGACGTGCCGACGCTGCTCACTCTGTGGCAGGAGCGGTGGCTCTTCGCCGCAGCGGGGAACGACCCGATGGACACGATCGTGATCGACGCGTTCGCCGCCCGGGGACACACGCTCGACGTCGCGATCCGCACGGACGATTTCCAGGTCATGCTCGGGATGATCGCGGCCCGACTCGCCGTAGGGCTGCTGCCCAGTCTCGCCGTCGGCGGTTCGCATCCGGGGATCGTGCTGCGTCCGATCGAGGATCCGTCCTTCGTGCGTTCGGTCCTTGTGGCGACATCGGCGGAGGGATCGACGCGCGGCCCGTCCACCGCGGTCCGCCAGCTGGTGCTGGCGATCCGGGACGCCTTCAGCACGCTGCCCTCTGCGTGACCGTGGGCATGACACGCCCGGCGGCTCGCAGCGGCCCTCTCGATTGGCGCGGTGAGACAGCCATGTTGTAGGCTGAATGAGTTGTCGCGGGAAGCCGCGAACAGCGTCTGGGCCTGTGGCGCAGCTGGTAGCGCACCTGCATGGCATGCAGGGGGTCAGGGGTTCGAGTCCCCTCAGGTCCACCATTGAAAGCCCTCGGTTCGCCGGGGGCTTTCGTCGTCTGTCGGATCAGCGGGAGCGAGGGGGCGCGGTACGTGTCGGCGACTGTCGTTGGGGTGCGATCGTGACGGGATCCAGAGCAGAGGGCGCCTATCTGCGCGCGCTCGCGGCGTTCAAGACGCCGACGCTCGATCTGCTGCACGGCCGGTATGCGCCCTTCGTGGTCGCGGTGCTGAGCCAGATGTTCTCCGCCGATCGTCCGACCGTGGCCGTCGCCGACGCGCATGTCGAGGTCGGCGAGATGCTGGACCAACTGCGTGCAGCGGGCTACGAGGGCGACGACCGGCGGCTGCCCGCCACGTCGGGGCGAGAAGTCTGCCGGTACTGGGTCAAGGTCGGTTGGCTCGGTCAGCAGATCGATGGTGACAACGAGGTCTATCGGCTGACCGCGCATGCCGTGCGCGCACTCGAGATCGCCGATCTCACGGGCGGCGGCTCGCGCGTCTCCAACTCCCGCGTGCGGACCCTGCTCGAGGCCGTGGAGCGTCTCGCCGGAGACGCGGACGGCGACCCGGCGCGACGCCTCGCGCGGCTGCGTGCCGAGCGAGCGGAGCTCGACGCCCGGATCGTGGCGCTCGAGGACGGTTCGGCGGATCCCGTCCCCGACGATGAGCTGCTCGAAGAGGCCGAGAACGTGCTGCACCTCTCCCGGGGTCTGCCCGCGGACTTCACCCGCGTCGCGGAGTCGATCAAGGCCATGCAGCGCGATGTCATCCGCGATCTGCGCCGCGACGAGCGTCCGACCGGCGAGGTGCTGCGGGAATACCTGCTGCGTGGTCAGCAGGTCATGCAGTCCACGCGCGAGGGGCAGGCGTTCGCCGGAGCGCTGCGCCTCATCGGCGATCCTGAGCGGATCGACGCGCTGGCCGATCAGCTGCACGGGCTGCTCGCGCGCCCGTTCGCCCAGCTGCTGGATGTCACCCAGCGAACGGAACTCGACATGATCGGGCGGCGCATGGAACTCGGCGTGCAGGAGGTCCTGACAGCCCAGCGCCGTGCCTCGCACGTCATCGCCGGCCAGGTGCGCACGCATGATCCCGCCCGGGACCGCCAGGTCGACGAACTGCTGCGCGATGTGATCGCCGGCCTGCAGGCGTGGACGCAGACCCGCACCCCTGAGACGCCCGTGGATCCGCTGCGTCGTCTGCCCGTGACGAGCATCGGTCACCTGCGCCAGTCGCTCGGCGACATCCGCCCGCCAGGAGCGCCGGCGGCCCTGGCGACGCAGGGCCAGGAAGTCGAGTTCGTCGATGCCGACACCCGCGCCTGGGGCGGCCCGCACTATGCGGAGCTCGAGGAGTACGTCGCCGGGCTCGGCGACGCGTTCGATCTGGGGGAGGCGTTCCAGGCGATCGGCGAGGGTGCCCGCCGCCCGGTCGACCTGCTCGGCCTGCTCGAGATCGCCCACCGCAACGGACTCTCCGACGGGGAAGGCGTCTCGATCGTGGAAGCCGTGCGCCCCGACGGCACGGCACGGCGGTTCGCGTTCGGATCCGTGACCGTGCAGGCGAGGAAGGAAGAGCAATCATGACCGATGACCGGACCGGAGCCTCCGGGTTCATCGAGCCCGTCGCGATGGAGGAAGACCTCGCCGAACTGTTCCCGGGCGACCGCGGAGTGCTCGATCCCGAGGTGCGGCGCACTCTCGCGCTGATCCTGCATCGGCGCTTCCTGCTCGCGGACCGCAACCGCACGGAATGGCGCACTCTCCTGGACCACCAGAGCGTGATCGAATCGCGTCTCAACGACGTCTACATCCGGCTGGTCGTGGACCACGCGCGCGGACTCGCCTACAAGCAGCAGGTCCGCATCGACGAGCTCGACATCCCGATCCTGCTGCGGGACACGCCCTACACGCGCTCCGAGACCCTCGTGCTCGTCCACCTGCGCACCGTCTACGAGCGCGAGAACGCCTCGGGCGAGGCGGCTCCCCGCATCGACATCGAGGACGTCGAGGCGACGGTGCTCAGCTACTTCACGGACGCGGACGGTGACATCTCGCGTCGCCAGAAAGCCGTGCGCGACGCGATGCGCAAACTCTCGAACGACGGGATCATCAGCGAGGAGACCACCGGCCGCTATCGGATCGGACCTCTCGTGGAGGTCGTGCTGAGCGCGGAGAAGCTCACCGAGCTGCGCGACTGGCTGCGTGAGACCGCCGCCGCCCGCCTGTCCGGCGCCGAGAGCGTCGCGTTCGACGTCGTCTCGGACGCCGAGGAAGTCCTGGAGGACGCCCTGTCATGACGATGATCGACACGCTCTTCGGACTGATCCCCACCGCCTCCCGCGGACAGCAGTGGGTCGCGGAGGACCTGCAGCTCGTGAACTGGGGCGGCTACGACGGCGGACCCCACCGCGTGCGGTTCTCGCCCGCGGCCACGCTGCTCTGCGGCGGATCCGGATCCGGCAAGTCGACGCTCATGGACGCGTACATCGCACTGATGATGCCGCACACCACCCCGTTCAACGGCGCGTCGAACGGCGGTGTCACCGGGCGCCCGCGCGGCGACGAGCAGCGCAACGTGCTCTCCTATGGTCGCGGCAAGCTCGACGAAACACGCACCGAGGAGGGCACGAAGGTGCAGGTGCTCCGCGGCGACGGGGAGGACACCTGGACCGCGATCGCGATGACGTGGCTCGACCACGACGGCTCGCGCTTCACCGCGGTGCGCGCCTGGTACATCCCGGCCGGCGCACGCGTGCTTGAGGACACGGTGCGCGTGCGCGCCACCACGAACGCCGCGTTCGACCTGGCCGTGCTCGAGCGGGCCGCTGCGCAGCGCCTCACCGATGCCTCCGTGCGCGCCGCAGGCCTGGAGCCGGTGGGCACGGACCGCGAGTTCTCGGCGCGGCTGCACTCGGTGCTGGGCATCGGCGCTGCAGGGTCCGGATCGAATGCGATGAGCCTGCTCGCGCGTATTCAGGCGGGACAGCAGATCACCACGGTCGACGACCTGTACAAGCGACTGGTGCTCGAAGAGCCCGAGACCATGCGCACCGCGGACGCCGTGACGCAGCACTTCGACGAGCTGGAGAGCACGAAGCAGCGGATGCTCGTCGCACGACAGCAGGTTGCCGCTCTCGAGCCGATCCGCGACCTGCGTCACCGCATCGATGCGGCAGCCGTGCGGATGGCGCTCATCGACGAGGTCGGCGTGTTCGAGGATCCGGACTCGATCGCCTCCCTGTGGCGTGCCGAGCGGCGCATGGACTTGCTCCGCGATGTCGAGGACGAGCTGCGCGATCGCACGCGCACTCTCGATGTGCTCGTGCGCGAGAAGCGCGTGCAGGCGGAGGCGGCGGAGGCCGAGCACGACGGACTGCGCGACCTGCTGCGCGAACGGGGCGGTGACAGGCTCGAGACCGCCCAGCGCGAGCTCCGCGGCGTGGAACGTCGCCTCGACGAGGCGCGGACGCTCCGTGCCAGGTTCGACGAGGACGCACGCGCACTCGGCGCCGAGGTGCACGGCCGGACGCAGTTCGAGAAGCTCGTGGCGCGCGCCCGTACGGTGCTCTCCGACGTGGGCGCGAAGGGCCGGGCTCGCGACGCCTGGGCCGATGCACGGCGCGCGCGGGACGCGCTGAAAGCCGAGTTCGTCCAGCGCGAGCGCGCGCTGGACGAGGCCTCGGGGTTCTCGGGAAACATCCCCGGTGACCTGTACCGCTCGCGCGAGCTGCTCGCCGCGGCTGCCGGGCTCGAGCCGCACCAGCTGCCGTTCGTGGGGGAGCTGATCGAGGTCCGCACGGAGTACGAGCCGTGGCGGGAGGCGTTCAACCTCGCCCTCGGAGGCTTCGCGACCACGGTGCTCCTCGACGTCGCCGACCTCGACCGGTTCCGCACCGCGATCGACGGCGTGCGCACACCGCGCCGGCTCACCTACCACGGCGTGCATACAGGCCTCCGCGCGAGCGGCGGGGGAGCGGACGACCGGCTGCCGGGCCGGCTCGATTACGCCGACACCCCGTTCACGGGCTGGCTGCAGGTGCGGCTCGCCGAGCGGTTCGGCTTCGTGTGCGTGCCCACCGCGGCAGATCTCGTACAGCATGAGCAGGCGCTCACCATCGCCGGCCAGATCTCCCGCGGCGATCAGGGTGCGCATGGCGGCCACGGCCGCACGAACGTGCTCGGATTCTCCAACCGCACGCGGCTGCGCGAACTGGAACACGCGGTGAGCGAGCTGCGGCCGGCCCTCGATCGCGCCGAGGAGGCGGTCGCCGCGGCCGAGGCGGCACTGGACGGGTTCGATGCTGAGCGCGCTGCCTTCGCGCGCGTCGTGGACGTCATCTGGGATCGGGTCGATGTCGACGCACTGGTCGCCGAGCAGGAGCGCTGGCGCGGAGTGGAGGCCGAGGTCGCCGAGAAGAACCCGGACATCGCCGGGATCGGTGCGCAGATCGAGAAGGCCAAGCGGCTTGCCGGGCAGCTGCGGGAGGAGATCGGCGCAGCCGTCGCGGAACGTCAGCACGTCGAGCAGCGCTGGGGGGAGATCACCGACGATGTGGATGCCGGGCAGACCCTCATCGAGGCGGCGGCCGGATCCGGTCGTGCGGTCGACGCCGAGCAGGCGCAGTATCTCGATGCCCGTTTCGCCACGCCCGCATCGGCCAAGGCGGCCCCGTCGGTGCTGCTGGAGCGTTTCGACGGCGCCCTGCAGACCGCCGGCGCGCGGCTGACCGAGGACCGCACGGCGGCGTTCGAGGCCCATCACGAGCAGCGCGAGGCCATGCGCCGCCTGATGACCGGCTTCCTGGAGCGCTGGGAGAACCCGAACCTGCTCGCGGATCCGGATCTGTATGTCGACGACTTCGAGAGCATCCTCACCGCCCTCGAGACAAGCGGTCTGCATCAGCTCGAGAGCGAATGGCGGGACAGCCTGGTGCACCTGTCCGGCAACGACCTGACGAACCTCGACTCCACGCTCGGACGGGCGCTGCGGGAGATCCGCGAGCGGATCGAGCCGATCAACCGGATCATGCAGGACCTGCCGTTCTACGACGATCACCACCGCCTGCAGATCACCACCCGCGAGAGTCAGTCCGAAGCGCGAAAGCGCTTCCGTCGTGATCTGCGCGAAGTGCGCGGGCTCATCGAAGCAGCCTCGACCGATCAGGAGCGAGAACACGCCTATCGCCGGATGTCTCGGCTCATCGGGCACCTGCGGCGCTCGGCGCCGGATTTCGCCGATCTCATCGACGTGCGCAATCACGTGCGGGTGAGCGCCGAGCGGGTCACCGCCGACACCAAGGCGCATGTCGCGCTCTACGACCACATCGGCGAGAAGTCCGGTGGCGAGTCGCAGGAGCTCATCGCGTTCATCGTCGGCGCAGCTCTGCGGTATCAGCTCGGGGATGCCGGGGCTGAACGCCCGCGGTACGCCCCGGTGTTCATGGACGAGGCCCTCATCAAGGCGGACGCGCACTTCACCAAGCGCGCGATCGGCGCGTGGCGTGGGCTCGGGTTCCAGCTGGTCATCGGGGCACCGAACGACAAGTACAGCGCGATCGAGCCGCATGTCGACGTCGAATACGACATCCTGAAGGACACCCAGGGCCGCTCCTGGGCGAAGCTCAAGGTCGCGATGCCGGAGGTTCGCTGAGCGACCGGCGCGTCGGCTCGATGGCGGCGCCCACGAGAGGGAGCGCCGTCACCAGTCGCTGCGGTCCTGCACGGCACGCAGGTCGTGCAGCGCGCGCGCGTCCTCGCGGGTGGGAGTCGCGCCGCGGCGCAGGACCGCGCGGGGCAGCCACGCGGGCAGGGCCAGGCGCACACGACGGCGTGACGACGGTGTGATCGGTGCGGTTCCCGCGTCGCGGCGCGTCAAGGCGTCCGTGCGGGGTCGCGGGATCCGGAGAGTAGTGGGGGTTGCGCTGGTCTCGGTCATGGCTCTAAAGCTATGACCGCCCGAATCCTGCCACCAGATGGCGGAAAGACTTTCGCCATAAAGATCCAGCCAGTACAATCGCCCCATGCTGCACAGCGTCACTCTCCCCGTGATCGACGGCCTCGCCGTGTTCGAGTTCGGCCTCCTCACCGAGGTGTTCGGGCTCGACCGCAGCGTCTATTCGGACGTGCCGGCCTTCGACTTCCGCGTGTGCGGGCTCGAGGCCGGGCGGCCCGTGAGTACGCAGGTGGGCGCCCAGGTCATCCCGGAACACGGACTCGAGGCGATGGAGCACGCGGACGTGATCGCGGTGCCCGCGGTCCGGGTGCGCCCGGAGGAGGAGTATCCGGTCGAACTGCTCGACGCGCTCCGCCGGGCGTCGGCACGCGGCGCCATCCTGCTGAGCGCGTGCTCCGGGGCTTTCCTGCTGGGTGCCGCGGGGCTGCTCGACGGGCGGCCGTGCACGACGCACTGGCGATATGCGGAGGAGCTGCAGCGCCGCTATCCCAGTGCCCGCATCGATCCCGATGTGCTCTTCGTGGATGACGGCGATCTGATCACGAGCGCGGGCACTGCGGCGGGCATCGACGCGAGCCTGCACCTGGTGCGACGCGAGCTCGGCAGCGGGATCGCTAACGTGATCGCGCGCAACATGGTCGTGCCGCCGCAGCGCGACGGCGGGCAGCGGCAGTACATCAGCCGGCCGGTGCCGGAAGCCGAGTGCGATGCGCTGGTCGACGTCCTCGCCTTCATGAACGCCCGGCTCGCCGAGCAGCACTCTGTGGGGTCGCTCGCACAGCGCGCCCACATGTCCACCCGCACGTTCGCGCGGAGGTTCGTGGCAGAGACCGGCGTCACGCCCATGCAGTGGCTGATCTCTCAGCGCGTGCTGCACGCCCGGCTGGTCCTCGAGACGAGCGATGCGTCGATCGAGGAGATCGCCGCGAGCTGCGGGTTCGGCAGCGCGACGCTGTTCCGGCATCACTTCACGCGTGAGGTCGGGATCGCGCCGACGGCCTACCGCCGCACCTTCGCCTGCGATGCGCCGGATGCCGAGGCCGCCGGTGAGCGAGCCGGACGCGAATTGCTGTCCCTCGGCTAGAGTCGGCCCGCTGGTCCCGCCGGACAGCCGGCACCTCAACAGAGCGAGCCTGAGCGCGCCACGCGCACGAGCACCAAGACGAGGATCCGGCGACGGGATGACAGACTGAAGTCGGTCCGCACGTCTTCGGGAGGAACCCATGCACGAGGTTCGCAGCGATGCGGAGCTGCTTCGTGCGGTGCGGGACGGCGACGGCGGCGCTTACGAGGTGCTGTGGCAGCGGCATTTCGACGCAGCTCTGCGCTACGCCGGGCACCTGTATCCGTCCCGGGCAGAGGACCTCGTGTCGGAGTCCTTCCTCGCGATCTATCAGCAGGTGCGTACCAGTCGGAAGGGTCCGGATTTCGCGTTCCGGCTGTACCTGCGGTCGGTGATCCGCAACACGTCCATCCGGTGGCGCAGAGACGCCGCTCGCGTGCTCGATGCGGAGGATCTCGACGTGGCGGATCCGCGGGATGGTCTCCGCCACGTCGAGCGCGAGTCCGACTCCGCGGAAGTGCTCGCCGCGTTCGGCGCGCTTCCTGATCGCTGGCAGCGCGTGCTCTGGCTCTCCGAGGTCGATCAAGCGCGCCGCCCCGAGATCGCCCGAGCGCTGGGGATCAAGCCGAACGCGGTGTCCGCGCTGCAGCGTCGTGCCCGTGCGGGGATGAAGCACCAATGGCTGCTCCAGCAGGTTCCGGTGTCGCTGCGGGGCGATCACGCGCACGTCGCGCGGCTGCTCCCTCGGCACGTGGCGCAACCCCGGAACGCGGCCCTCGCCGCGGAGGTCGCCGCGCACCTGATCACCTGCGTGCTCTGCGAAGACCTGCTCGTCGGCATGCGCTCGTCCGTCGCGCGGGCGCAGGGCGGGGCGCTGGCCGCAGTCCTGGTGGGTGCAGCCGGCGCCGGACTGCCGATCACCGCCTCGCTCAGCGGTGGCACGGCCGCCGCGGCAGCCACCACCGCCACCGGCGGGGCGGGCGTGCTCGCGTGGATCTTCGGCGGGGGCGTCAGCGCGGCCACCGTCGGGAGCCTTGTACTGACGGCGCTCTTCACCGTGGCGCCACCGGTCGCGCCACTGATCGACGCGCAAGTCAGTCCCATGCCCGCGCTCACGGCCCCGCCTGGGCCTTCCGCGCCTGCGCAGGCGATGCGCGCCGTCCCCGCGGTCGACACGCCCTCGGCTTCCGTCGACGTCCCGCAGGATCCCGGTCCGGGCCCGGCCCTCGCACCGTCTCCGATCCCCGTACCGGTGACGCCGCCTGCAGCTGTGGCGCCGAGTCCGCCGATCACGGAGCTGCCGATCACGGAGCTGCCGGGCGCGGGGGTGCGGGTCGCCGGGACGGTGTCCGCCGAGGTGGCGCCGATGACGGTCGCGGCCGCCTGCGCCGTGGAGTTCTCGTCCGGAACGGACGAACCCGCCGTGACTGCGACGGCCGAGCCGGCCGCCGCAGCCGACATGTCCGCCGCGTTCGACGCGACTGCGACGACGGACGTGGCCACGACGTCCGACGCGACTGCCCCCACTGCGACGACCGCTGCGGTCGGGGTGGGCATCGTCGTGCTGCCGATCGGCGCGGGTGGTGGCGAGTTCTCGGCGTCGGCGGACGCCTGGAGCGGGCTCTCGCTCGGACTGAGCGTGGTGCTTCCCTAGGCGCGGACCGAGCCGATCGCCCTGCGAGCGATCGGGTGAGGATGCTCGGCGGCGCGAGGGCCGCTCCTCGTGCAGGACGGCATCGGACTCGCTGCCGCAGCCTCGGCCATGTCGTCGGCAGCCGCGGCCGCCATGATGACGGCCAGATCCCACGCAGCGCCGAGTCGCACCGGCCTCTGGTCGATCGTCCGCTCGACCGGTTCGACCGATCCACCCGGTTCGACCGATCCATCCGGTTCGGGGTCGGATCCGTCAGCCGGCATCTCGGGGTTGCGCATTTCATCCTCCCTCGTGGTCGGCCCATGGGAGCCCACCTTCGGGCCCGAACGGGCCATCGACCAAGAGAGTCCGTCGCGCGCGGAAAGTGACGCGTCCCGGCGAGGATCCCGGTGAAGTCGGAGGATCGGCGCAGGGAACAGCGGAAGCGCTCGGGACGTTGCACACGCCGTGGACATCCTCGACAGCATCGTGATCGGCGCCGGTCAGGCCGGCCTGTCGAGCTCCCACCACCTGCGCCGGCTCGGTATCGAGCACGTGGTCCTGGACGCGGACGAGGCGGCGGGCGGGGCCTGGCAGCACCGCTGGGACGCTCTCACGATGCAGGACGTGCACGGCGTGGCTGAGCTTCCCGGATCCGTTCCGCCTCCGCGCACGAGCGAGCAGGCGAACCTCGCGGTGCCGTCGTACTTCGCCGCGTACGAGCGCGCCCATGATCTGCCGGTGATCCGGCCGGTGCACGTCGAGCGCGTGACGGACGAGGACGGGATCCTCGTGGTGCACGCCGGCGACCGCCCCTGGCGCTCGCGCACCCTCGTCAACGCCACAGGCACCTGGACGCAGCCGTTCCTGCCGCACTACCCGGGCATGGAGACGTTTCTCGGCGAGCAGTTGCACACCGTCGACTACCCGGGGCCGGAGCATTTCCGCGGAAAGCGGGTACTCGTGGTCGGAGGCGGAGCCTCGGCCGTGCAGTTCCTGGGGGCCCTCGCCCCGATCACCGACGTGCTGTGGGCCACACGTCGCCCTCCGGTGTGGCGCATCGACGACTTCACTCCCGAGGCGGGAGCTGCCGCGGTGGCGCTCGTCGAGCAGCGTGTCGCGCAGGGGCTGGCTCCGCAGAGCGTGGTCAGCGTGACCGGCCTCATGCTGCGACCGCAGGAGCAGGCGGCGGCGCGGCTCGGCGTCTACGACGCGCGCCGGCCCATGTTCGAGCGCGTGGAGCCGGACGGCGTGCGCTGGGCGGACGGTTCGTTCGAACCCGTGGACGTGATCCTGTGGGCCACCGGCTTCCGGCCCGCGATCGGCCACCTCGCCCCGCTGCATCTGCGCAGCGAGCGCGGCGGTATTCAGCTCGATCGCAACGGGCGGGGCACGACAGCGGTGAAGGACCCGCGGATCCAGCTCGTGGGTTACGGACCCTCCGCCAGCACCATCGGCGCGAACCGCGCGGGCCGGACCGCGGCACGAGGCGTGCAGCGGTATCTCGCGCGAGCGCGAGCGGAGCAGGTCCCGGTTCCCTGACGCGACGCGATTCCGGGAACGGGATCTCGGATCTCGGATCCGCTCAGTGGTCGCGAATTGCGGCATAGAACCCGGCAGAACCGCACTTTACGACCAGTGAGCCTCAAGGGAGCGACCAGTGAGCCTCGAGGGGATCAGCGGATGATGCGGATCGAACCCGTCATGGTGGTCGCCGAGACGGGGCGCGTGATCCGCAGCAGATCGGCGAGCAGCGCGCCGACCTTGGTCCCGATGCACAGGCTGATGAAGATCATCGGCGCGGCGGCGAGCGCTGCGGCGTCGAACGACGCGAGGGCGACGAGCCCGACCGTGCCCGGGACCAGCAGCAGGAACGCCGGCTGGAACGACACCGTCGCGGGAACCGCCAGCGTCACCCGCTCCAGCACGCGCGCGGCGAGGAACAGCAGCCCGGCGGTGATCCCCGTGGCGATCGTGCTTCCCGTGAACGGGCTCAGCAGCATGAGCGCCGCGTAGGTGCAGATCATCACGATCACGGTGGCGATCGTGAGGCGGAATCCGGATCCGAAGCTCAGCCCGATCCCGATCGCGAGCACCACCACGCCGACCCAGCTCCAGGCGAGCGGTGGGACGGCCTCCCAGCCTCCGTGCCCGGTGACCAGCGACGTCTCGCCGACGAGGGCGGCGGACCGCGGGTCCACCCTGAGCCCGGTCGCCGCGGCGCCCGTGAAGATCCCTGCGGCCATGAACGTGAGCATGATCAGGCCGTACACCAGGCGGGATGCCCCGGTGACGATGTCCGCCGCGGTGAGCTCGAGCAGCGCGTTCGTGATGAGAGCGCCGGGCACGAGCAGGGCCACCGGCGCGCACACCGCGAACAGCGGCACCGCGCCGAAGTCGAGCCGATCGGCGACCACGCCGACGACGAGGGTGGAGATGAGCGAGGCGACGAAGGGCACCACGGCCGCCGCCGCCCGGATGCGCTCCGTCGCCATCACGATCGCGGCGACCAGCCCGCCGACGAGCAGGGCCAGCACGACCGCCCACCACGGGCAGCGGAACAGCACGGCGAGCCCCGCCGCCAGCAGCCCACCGCCGAGCGTCGTCTGCAGCACAGGGTGGCGGCGTTCCAGGCCGCGGATGTGCGCGATGTGCGCCGGCACCTGGTCCAGCGTGACGCGACCCGCCTCCAGCCGCCGCGCGAGGCGTGAGGCGTGCGCAGTCTGACGGAACGTCAGCACGGGTCCTCCGCCGGCCGAGATCGTCGTGGCCCCCGGAACTCCGGGGCGACTGACGAAGACATGCTCGGGGAGGACGGCGAATGCCAGGTCGGTACCGGGTGCGGTCGCGTCGCGGGCGCGTTCGAGCGTGCCGCGCACATCGGTCACGGACACGCCGGTGTCCAGTAGCAGCGCGCCGAGATCGCCGAGTGCGACGTCGGGGGAGATCGGGTCTGACATCACCTGAAATCGTAGGACCTGCGCCGCCCGCACGACGAAGGCGCTCAGAGGGGCGGCCTAGTCTGGAGGCATGCGGTTGTCCTCGACCCGAGCACACGAGCCGCACCAGGCCCGCCGACGCGGGGGTGTCGTGCTCCTGCTGCTCTCGACTCTGCTCGCCGGCGTGGCGTGCGCGCCCGGTGGCTCCTCGCACCGACCCGCCGCCCCGACCACCTCGGCCGCGTCGGCCGCGACTCCCGCACCGTCGTCCTCGGCTGACAATCGATCCCGAGCCCAGGAGATCCTGAGCCGGATGGATCTCGCTCAGCAGGCGGCCTGTGTGGTGATGGGGAACGTGCCGGGCACGGATCCGGCTCCGATGCGAGCGATGATGGGCGGCGGCTTCAGCGGGTTCATCCTGATGGGCTCCAACATGCCCGCCACTCCCGACGAGCTGCACGCGATGACCGCGGCGCTCACGGTCGATCCGGGGCTGCCGCCATTGATCGCCACGGACGAGGAGGGCGGCGACGTCGTGCGGCTGCCCTGGGACGACCAGCCGGGCGCGGACGTGCTCAAGGCACAACCTGCGGACGCCACCAGGGTCGCGTTCGCCCAGCGCGGGACGCTGCTTGCGCAATCGGGGGTGACGGTCAACTTCGGCGTGGTCGCGGATGTTGCGCAATCGCCGGAGTCGTTCATCTACGCCCGTTCGTTCGGGACGGACCCGGCCGCGGCCGCCGAACGGGTCGACGCCGCCGTGCGCGGGCAGGCGCCCTGGGTCTCGGCCACGCTCAAGCACTTCCCCGGGCACGGCGCCGCCGAAGGGGACTCGCACCGCATGATCCCGAGCACCGGGATGGACCTGGCGACGTGGCGGGCACAGGTCGCGCCGCCGTTCCTCTCCGGAATCAGGGCGGGTGCGCCGATCGTCATGATGGGGCATCTCGCGTACACCGCCGTCGATGCACAGCCCGCATCCCTGTCGCCACGCTGGCATCAGATCCTGCGCGATGACCTCGGCTTCCGGGGTGTCATCGTCACCGACGACCTCGACATGCTGGTCGACTCCGGTGAGCCCGCCTATGCCGATGAGGTGGCGGATGCCGTGCAGTCGGTCGCGGCCGGGAGCGATCTCGTGCTGGCGCTCGACGGCGCGGGGCCGGACACCGCGCAGAAGATCGCGGACGGGCTGGTTGCGGCCGTGCGCAGCGGCGCACTCCCCGCCGAGCGCCTGCGCGAGGCCGCCTCCCGGGTGGTCGCCCTCCGGCTGGACATTGCGGATCGCAGCAGGGGGCGTTGAGCGACGGCACGCCGGGGCCGAGTGCACCTCGCTCGCTGGTCGCAGATTGCGGCTCAGCGTCGAGGAGAACGACAATTCGCGACAAGTGAGCAGGGGAGAAGACCGAGGGAGCACTCCTGCGGGGGTGCGGGTGAAGGAGCTGAGCGGGAAGGCGTCAGCCCAGCCAGGCCTCGAGGATCCGTGCGCGCAGCGTGTTGCCGCGCTCGGCGAACTCGCGCTGCCGGCGCACGTACTCGGCCTTGCCCTCCGCCGTCTCGATCCGCACCGGCTCGACGCCCCAGTCGCTCAGGTCGTACGGGGCGGCCTCCATGTCCAGGATCCGGATGTCGCGGGCCAGCTCGAACGCGTCCAGCAGGATCTCGCCCTCCACGAGCGGTCCGAGCTTCATGGCCCACTTGTAGACGTCCATGCCCGCATGAAGGCATCCGGGCTGCTCGAGGAGCGGCTGTGTCTTGCGGGTCGGGGCGAGCCGGTTGCGCGGCACCGCCTCCGGCGTGAAGAACCGGTACGCGTCGATGTGCGTGCAGCGCAGTTCGCCCTGCTCCACAACCGCATCGGTGCCGGCCTGGCCCAGACGCAGCGGCACCTCATGCCGGTGCTCCGGCGTGCGATAGACCATTGCCCATTCGTGCAGGCCGAAGCAGCCGAACTGGCCGGCACGGGCGGCGGTACGCGCGAGCATCGCGTGCACGAGACGCGCGAGCTCAGGCTTCTCCGCGGCGAAGGCCGCCGCGTCGGGCATGACCGCAGATCCGGGAACCGCCGCCGGTGCAGGGGAGTACCAGCGCCACTCCGCACGCTCGGAGGCATCCTCCAGCACGACGCCCGCCCCGGGGTGCCACCGGCGCAGCTGTCCCGGTTTGTAGCCGTAATACGTGAACAGGAAGTCGTGGACCGGGTGCTTCTCGCGGCGCGCCTGGCGGGCGCGGTGCTCCGCCGTCAGCGCGTCGGCGCGCTCGGCATGGGCATCTGCGCGGGCGGACCAGGTCCCGCGGTCGAGACGGGCGCGCACGACCGTGGCGGCGATCGCGCTCTCCGAAGTCGGGGGAGCCGAAGTCGGGGGAGCAAGGGCCGGTGTCCCGGCGGCGCGGCTCATGACTCGGAATGCACGACGCCGACGTCGATGAGCTCGTCGAGGATCCCGGCGCCGTCCTCCGCGCTCACCCAGGGGGCGAGGTCCTCGTCGCGCGCCTCGGCATCGGCCGCGTCACCGTCGGCGCGAGCCGCGGCGCGGCGGCCGGCGAGCACGCCTTCGGCCGGAAGCAGCCGACGGATCGCGACCGCGGCGACGTTCTCGGGGTGGTCGACGAGGAACTGCCCGTAGATCGCCTCGTCGTGCTGCCCGTCGTCGCCGATCAGCAGCCAGCGCATGTGCGGGAACTCCTCGGCGAGTCGCCCGAGGTTCTGCAGCTTGTGCTCGCGCCCGCTGCGGAACCAGCGCTCGTGGGTGGGGCCCCAGTCGGTGAGCAGCATGGATCCGGCCGGGAACAGATGCCGGGAGAGGAAGCGGTTCAGCGTCGGCGCCACGTTCCAGGCGCCCGTGGAGAGGTAGATCATCGGCGAGCCGGGGTTGTCCCGCATGAGCCGTTCGAGCAGCACCGCCATGCCGGGGACCGGGGTGCGGGCGTGCTCGTCGACCACGAAGGAGTTCCACGCCGCGATCAGCGGACGCGGCAGAGCGGTCACCATGACCGTGTCGTCGACATCGGAGACCACGCCGAAGCGCACGTCCTCTGCGACGACGAAGATCCGCGCGGGGGTCGCTTCCTGCCCTTCGACCGACATCGTCACCTGCTGCCACCCGCTGGGCAGGTCGGCCTCGATCCGGCAGTCGATGACCCCGCCGCGATCGGCCGTGACCTCGTGCGTGCGTCCCGCCACGGTGATCGTGACGGTGGCGAAACTCACCGGGATGCCCATGAAGCTGCGCCAGCCGCGCACGCTCGCATCCTTGCCGCGCCCACGCGTCTTCGGCAGGATCAGCACCCGGCCGACCACCCGGATCCAGCCGGGTCCGCCGTAGCCCGGGAACGGCACCACCGTGGCGGTGCGGCCGCGCTTGCGGGCGCGCCGTTCGCGCCACGCGTGGAAGCGGTGCTCCAGGCGGGCGAACCAGTGGATCCGCACCGGTCGTGATGAGGGCGAGGGCATAGCGCGTCTAGTCTTTCACGTCCGCACCCCGATGCAGGCTCCGGGCGCGGAACGCCGCCCCTCACGGGCTGGGATAACCTGGAGGTTGCCCTGTTCGGGGCATTCTTTTCCCCTGCCGCAGAGAATGGTCGTCGCGTTGTCTGAGAACCCGTCCCACACCGCATCCCCGTCGAACGACGGCGAGCCGCTGTCGGCCGCGGAGCAGGCACACGCGCTTCAGGCCAAATGGCAGAAGTACTGGGCGGAGAACGAGACCTTCCAGGCCGGCGGGGCCGAAGACGTGCGCCCGCGCAAGTACGTGCTGGCGATGTTCCCGTATCCCTCGGGCGACCTGCACATGGGCCACGCCGAGAACTACCTCTACTCCGACATCGTGGCGCGATTCTGGCGGCACCGCGGGCACAACGTCCTCAACCCGATCGGCTGGGACTCGTTCGGCCTGCCGGCCGAGAACGCCGCGATCCGTCGCGGAGCGGATCCGCGCGAGTGGACGTACCAGAACATCGCGCAGCAGAAGGCGGGCTTCCAGGCCTACGGGGTCTCGTTCGACTGGAGCCGTGTGCTGCACACCTCCGACGAGGAGTACTACCGCTGGAACCAGTGGCTGTTCCTGAAGCTCTACGAGCGGGGCCTGGCCTACCGCAAGAAGAGTCCGGTGAACTGGTGCCCGAACGACCAGACGGTGCTCGCGAACGAGCAGGTCGTCGACGGGCGCTGCGAGCGGTGCGGTGCGGAGGTCGTGAAGAAGAACCTCACGCAGTGGTACTTCAAGATCACCGACTACGCCGATCGTCTGCTCGACGACCTGAACCAGCTCGAGGGCTTCTGGCCGCACAAGGTGCTGCAGATGCAGCGCAACTGGATCGGCCGCTCCGTGGGCGCCGACGTCGACTTCGCGATCGAGGGGCGCGAGGGCGTCGTCACCGTGTTCTCCACGCGTCCTGACACCCTGCACGGCGCCACCTTCATGGTCGTCGCGCCCGACTCGGACCTGGCCGCGGAGCTGGCCGCCGGGTCGTCGGCGGAGGTGCAGAAGCGCTTCTCCGAGTACCTCGCGCAGGTGCAGAAGACCAGCGAGATCGACCGGCAGGCGACCGACCGGCCGAAGACCGGCGTGTTCCTCGACCGCTTCGCGATCAACCCCGTGAACGGCGAGCGGCTGCCGATCTGGGCCGCCGACTACGTGCTGGCCGACTACGGACACGGCGCGGTCATGGCCGTGCCCGCGCACGACCAGCGCGACCTCGACTTCGCCCGCGCCTTCGATCTGCCGGTGCGGGTCGTGGTCGACACGACCGCCCCGATCACCGGCGCGCTGCCCGTGATCGAGGTGGACGAGGACGGCGTGCCGATCGAGCCGCTGGAGTCGCTGGACGACCAGCACCCGGCGAAGACCGGCATCGCCCTGACCGGCGACGGCCGCATGATCAATTCCGGCGAGCTGAACGGCCTGTCCAAGCGCAACGCGATCGCCCGTGCGATCGAGCAGCTGGAGGCCGCGGGTCGAGGCCGTGCCGCCAAGAACTACCGCCTCCGCGACTGGCTGATCTCGCGCCAGCGGTTCTGGGGCACCCCGATCCCGATGCTGCACACGCAGGACGGCGAGATCGTCCCCGTGCCGGAGGAGCAGCTGCCGGTGCGCCTGCCCAGCGTCGAGGGGCTGGATCTGTCGCCGAAGGGATCCTCCCCGCTCGGAGCCGCGACCAGCTGGGTGCAGACGACCGTGCCCGGCACCGGGGAGCCGGCGCTGCGCGACCCGGACACCATGGACACCTTCGTGGACAGCTCCTGGTACTACCTGCGGTTCCTGTCGCCGCAGAGCGACACGGTGGCCTTCGATGTGGACGAGGCGCGCCGCTGGGCGCCCATCGACTCCTACGTCGGCGGCGTCGAGCACGCGATCCTGCACCTGCTGTACGCGCGGTTCATCACCAAGGTCCTCTTCGACATGGGCCTGATCGACTTCACCGAGCCGTTCTCGAGCCTCATCAACCAGGGCATGGTGATCCTGGACGGCGCGAAGATGTCGAAGAGCAAGGGCAACCTGGTGCTCTTCCAGGAGGAGCTCGACGCCTACGGCGCCGACGCGCTGCGTGTGGCCCTGGCCTTCGCAGGGCCCGTGGAGGACGACAAGGACTGGAAGGACGTCTCGACCACCGGCGCCCAGAAGTTCCTGGCCCGCGCGCTGCGTGCGGCGCACGATGTCGCGAGCCCGGTCGACGTCGTCTTCGCCGGCGGCGATGCGGCGCTGCGCCGCGCCACCCACCATCTGCTGGCCGATGCGCCGGCGCTCGTGGAGCAGACCAAGTTCAACGTGCTGGTCGCACGCCTGATGGAGTTGGTGAACGCGGTCCGCAAGACGATCGACACCGGAGCCGGTCCCGCCGACCCCGCCGTGCGCGAGGCCGCCGAGACCGTCGCCGTCATGCTCGATCTGGTCGCTCCGCACACGGCCGAGGAGATGTGGGAGATCCTCGGGCACGAGCCGTCCGTGGGCCTCGTCACCTGGCGTCAGGCCGACCCGGTGCTGCTCGTCGAGGACACCGCCACCTGCGCCGTGCAGGTCAACGGCAAGGTTCGTGCGACGCTCGAGGTGCCGGCCAAGATCGGCGACGCGGACCTCGAGACGCTGGCCCGCGCCGACGAGAAGGTGCAGCGCGCCCTGGACGGCAAGGAGATCGTGCGGGTCATCGTGCGGGCGCCGAAGATCGTGAACTTCGCCGTCAAGGGCTGAGATCCATTGCGCTCCGGGGGGAAGGGAGCGCGCGCCCTCAGGGTGATGCGGCGCGTGCTCGGCACGGTGGCTCTGGTCGCTGTGCTCGCCGGTGCGGGCCTGCTGCTGGCGTGGCAGCTTCCGCGACCGGTGAGCGACACCAGCGCGATCGGCGTGCTCTGGCACCAGCACGACGCTGAGCTCGGCGCTGCATGGAACCGCGAAACGTGCACAGGCGGAGTGTGCCGGCAGGATTTCCGTGCGGGCACGATCTACGCGGCCGCGAACGGCTCTGCGCATGTCGTGCGTGCGAACGCGGTCGGCGGGGCCTTCGACGAGTTCGGCGGCGTGGCGTCGCTCGGCCTGCCGATCGCGGAGCAGAGCGGATCCGCCGACCGGCCGTGGCAGGCGTTCCAGCGGGCGGGGATCTTCGCGGACGGCGATGGCGATCCGATCCTGGTGCGCGGCGCGTTGTGGCGGTCGTGGTTGCGCTACTCGCAGGAACGCGGCGGACTCGGCTTCCCGAAGGGCGCCGAGCACGCGGATCGGCGCGGCACCGTCGTGCAGGAGTTCGTGAACGGCACGATCTATGTGCGCGACGGCAAGGCGGTGCCGACCGTCTCGGACATCGCAGAGGCCCATCGTCGCGCAGCGGGGGCCTTCGGACCGCTCGGGTACCCGAAGGGCATCCAGCGAGCGGTCGGCGATCGCCTGGTGCAGGAGTTCGACGGCGGCGAGGTGTGGTGGTCCGACGGCACCGGGGCAGCATCGGTGCAGCCGCCGTTCCTCGCGGCGTACCACGATCGCGGCGGAGCGGGCGGCGCGCTCGGCCTGCCGACGGCCGAGGCGTCGAAGCTCGCGGGCGGCGCCATGCAGTCGTTCCAGGGCGGCGCCCTGTACCGCTCGGACAGCGATGGGGCGATCCTCGCGACCACGGCGGGCGACATCCAGAACCGGTACGAGGAGCTGGGCGGCCCCACGGGCGAGCTCGGCCTGCCGGCGGGAGAGAAGGTCGACGTCACGGGCGGTCGCTATCAGGCCTTCGCCGGTGGCGTGCTGCTGTGGCATGAGGGCGTCGGGGTATTCCGTCTCGATGCGGAGGACTTCGCGATCTGGGCTGCGGATCCGGCCCGTTTCGGCTGGCCGATCAAGGACTCCTGGACGGATGACCGCGGCGCGCATCAGGACTGGGAGAAGGCGCAGACGGTGCTGCGGGCGGGCCGTCTTCTCACCGTCCCTGGGACGCCGGTCGACGGATCCACGGCCGTGCTCATCTGCGACTCCCAATGCTCGGGCGACTCATGGATCGACCAGGGTGCGCGGGGCGCAGGCTTCTCGAACATCGCGAAGTTCGGGTATCCGGGATCCGGATACCTGGCTCCGATCGGGGGCAGTGCGGCGGGGGTCGTGGAGAGCGTGGCCCGCAACCGCGTGCTGCTGCCCGAAGGGGACCCGGGGGTCGTGATCGTCACCCTGGGCGGCAACGACACCGCGCAGAAGCGCCCCACGGCAGAGGTCACCGCTGCGGAGGGCCAGCTGATCGGCCTGCTGCGGCAGGCGTACCCGAACACTCCGATCGTCGTGAACGGCGTGATGAGTCGCAGCGATGCGGCGCACGCGGCACGACGGGCGATGGATGCGGCGGTCACCGAGGAAGCGCGGACCCAGGGCGTCTCGGCGATCTCGGTCGCGGGCTGGGTCAGTGACTACTCGGCGCCCCAGGCGGACGCGGTGCACCTGACGCCGGCGGGGCATGCGAAGATCGCGCCGCACTACGCGGAGGCCCTGCGCGCGGTGCTCGGGCGCTGACCGACTGCGGGTCAGATCCGCTCGAGCGGGTTGTCGGTGAGCTTGCCCAGCAGCCCGCCGTCGACGAGGCGGCGCGCGTGGCTGTGCGGCTTGCGCGCCGACTGCTGCTGCACGCAGTCGCCGAACTCCGCGGCGAGGCTGAGTCGGGGGTAGGCGGCGAGCACCTCGCGGCGGAACTCGAGGGGGATCTCCTCGTCGCGGCGCCCAGAGATGTCGAGGCCGGTCGAGGTCTCCAACAGGTACCCCTCGACGTCGTCGGCCGGATCCACGGACGGCCAGTTGTGTCGCACGATGATCTCGTTGACGCGGCGCTGACGGCCGGCGGACCATCCGGCGCCCGCCGTCAACGCCTCGCCGACGAAGCCGCCCGCCTCCTCATAGCCGAGGATGTGATTGTCGTACGCAGGAGCGAGTCCGATGTCGTGCAGCACGGCGCCTGTGTAGAGCAGCTCGTGGTCGATGCCGCGGTGCCCCTCCACGAGCGCGAACGCCTCCGCCCACAACCAGCTGCGCAGCACGTGGTTGACCAGCGCGGGGGACTGGAACCGTGTGACGATCTCGCGCGCTCCGCGGGCTGCGGCGGTGTCGGGCGGGAGGAAGTCGTGCAGGCGCATGGCGGCTCCGGGTCGTTCGGACGGTGGGATCAGCGTATCGGTCGGGGCGGCTCGAGGTCGCCGCGTTGCGGTCGTCCTTGTCCTCCACAGCGTCGGGGCGCCCCGGGTTGTGCACGGATTGCGCGGAGCCGGATCTGCGCGTCCGCCTGTGCGCCTAGCGTCGGCGTGTGAGCGAGCACGTGGAGTCTGAGGGCGTCGCGCCGACGGTCGTCGTGCGTGCGCCCCGACGGCTCCGCCTCGGACTCGGCGCGGCCGTGGTGGTGGCGCTCGTCGCCGTCTCCGTCACCGTCGGCATCGGCCTGCTGAGCCGGTCCACGGCGCCGGAGAGCATCTCCGTGATGCCGGAGCCCAGCGCGAGCGGATCCGTGATCTCCGCCGGCTCGGTCTACGTGCACGTGCTGGGCGAGGTGGCGAAGCCGGGGCTGTACGTGCTCGACGACGGCGCGAGGGTCGCCGAAGGGCTCGCCGCGGCCGGCGGCACGCTGCCGACCGCGGATCTGACCGCGGTGAACCTCGCCCGGCCGGTCACCGACGGGGAGCAGATCCTGGTCCCCGCCGTCGGTGCCGCAGCCACCGCCCCCGGCGCGGCTGCCGGCGGATCCGGTCCGGCGGGCGGGGGAGCCGCGGACCAGGGACCCGGAGGCCTCATCGACCTCAACACCGCGGATGCCACCACGCTCGAGGAGCTGCCGCGGGTGGGTCCGGCGCTCGCGCAGCGCATCATCGAATGGCGTACGACCAACGGGCGGTTCACGAGCGTGGACGACCTCCTCGGTGTCTCCGGCATCGGCGAGAAGATGCTGGCCGGGATCCGCGACCTGGTGCGGGTATGAGCCCGCCCGAGCACGGCACTCCGGCAGCGGCCCGGAGCGGCGTCGTTCCTCCGGAGAGCAGCTCGGCGGACCCGGCTCCGCCCATCCGGCGTCGGCTCAGGGACGTGCGCATGGTGCCGGTCGCCGTCACCGCCTGGGCGATCGCGCTGCTGGTCTCGTTCCTGCCCGGAGTCGCCGGAATCGTGATCGCCCTGGCGGTGCTGGGCGTCGTGGTCGTTCTCGTCGCCCGCCGTTCGTCGCCTGCCGTGCCCGTGTTCGCATCGCCGAGTGGTGTGCCGTCGCTTGGCGTGCTGTCGCGTGGTCCGAGAACGCTCGACGCGCTGGCCCGAGCGGCGCCCCTCGCGATCGTGTGCCTCGCCGTCGCGGCCGCGATCGCCGGCGCTGCAGCGGCGACGGCACCGGCCCGCGATCAGGCTGCGGCGCTGGCCGGACATGCGGTGACCGCGGAGGTGAGCGTGCGGTCGCTGCCCTCGCTCGGCGCGGACGGTCGGCTCTGGGCCGATGCAGACACGTCCCGGCTCGGGCCGGGCGACGATCCCCGGCCGCTGCGGGTGCCGGTGCGGATCGGGATCCCTCCCGATGCGCACGCCGCTACGCTCGGCCCCGGGACCGTGCTGCGGCTCATGGCAGAGGCGAAGGGCACCGACCCCGGGGAGCGTGCCGCCCTCGTGCTGTTCGCGAAGGGCGCTGCCGAGCAGCTGTCGCGCGGCGGCCCGGTCGAGCGTCTCGCGGGGGATGTGCGGGCGGCCTTCATCGAGCGCACTCAGCGCCTGCCCGAGCCCGGTTCCGAGCTGCTCCCGGGACTCGCTGTGGGAGACGTGCGCGCGGTGAGTGACGACCTAGACACGGCGATGAAGGCCAGCGGGCTCTCGCATCTGACGGCCGTGTCCGGCAGCAACCTCGCCCTCGTGGCCGCGGCTGCCTTCGGTATCGTCGCGCTCTGCGGCGGTGGCAGAGTGTTCCGCATCACGGTCGCGGTGCTCGCTCTCGCCGGGTTCGTGGTGCTGGTGACACCGCAGCCGAGCGTCATCAGGGCCGCGGCCATGGCCGGGGTGGCCATGGCGGCACTGCTGCTCGGGCGCCCGCGCGCCGGCCTCTCGGTGCTGCTGCTCGCGATCACGGTGCTGCTGCTCGCGGATCCGCGTCTCGCCGCGGCCCCCGGCTTCGCACTGTCGGCCGCCGCCACAGCGGGCCTCATCGTGCTCGCTCCGCCGCTTGCCGCCGGGCTCGGACGACGGCTTCCGAGGCCGGTGGCGCTGGCGATCGCCGTCCCGCTGTCGGCGCAGCTCGCCTGCGGGCCGATCATCGCCCTGTTCGCGACACAGCAGTCGCTGGTCTCCGTGGTCGCGAATCTCCTGGCCGAGCCCGCCTCGCCGATCGCGACGATACTGGGTCTGCTCGCGTGCCTGGCCATGCCCGTCCCCGCGCTCGCCGACCTGTTCGCCGCCGCGGCCTGGCTGCCCTCCGCGTGGATCGCGCAGACCGCCGTGACCACGGCCGCACTGCCGCTGGCCACGATCGAGACCCCGGCCGGCATCGGCTCGGCCCTCGCCGTGGCGGCGCTCAGCGCGTGCGCCTTCTGGGTGATCGCGCCGCATCGCCCGCTGCGCGCTGGGTGGCGGGCGATCGTGGGGGGTCTTGGGGCGGTCGTGATCGGCACGGCGGCGGGCTGGGGCATCGTCACCGGACCGGTCTCCCTGCTGCAGCGCCCCGCGGACTGGGGGATCGCGATGTGCGACATCGGACAGGGCGATGCGGTGCTGGTGCGGTCCGCCGGGCGGACCATGCTCATCGACACCGGGCCGGATCCGGATCCGCTGCGGCGCTGTCTCGACGACCTCGGCATCACGCGACTCGATCTGCTGGTGCTCACCCATTTCGATCACGACCACGCCGGCGCATCCGACGCGCTCGTGGGCCGAGCGGACGTCGTGCTGCACGGACCCGTGGACACGGCGGCACACCAGCACCAGCTCGATCGACTCGAGCGCGGAGGTGCGCAGATCATGGATGCCGCTGCGGGCATGACCGGGCGACTGGGTGGAGCGGACTGGCGCGTGCTCTGGCCTCGCCGCGATGAGAAGGTCTTCCCGCCGGGCAACGACGCCGGGGTGATCCTGCAGGTCACCGGCGGCGGCGTGCCGCGGAGCCTGTTCCTGGCCGATCTGTCGGCCGAGTCGCAGGGCATACTACGACGGCTCGCGCACCCGCACGACGAGACCGTCGTCAAGGTCGCGCATCACGGCAGTGCCGATCAGGATCCGCAGCTCTACGCCGACCTGGCTCCCGCCCTGGCCCTGATCTCGGTGGGCGAGGGGAACGACTACGGGCATCCGCGAGTGCAGACTCTGGACATGCTGCAGGCCCTGCGCACGCCGATCCTGCGGACCGACCAGCGTGGCACTATCCTCGTGTCCGAGGGGGAGGAGGGGCTGCGCGTCTGGACCGAGCGCCCGGTCCCGGCAGCCGATGGGCGTTCGACGCCGCACCCCCTGCCGACGTCGACGGCACGGGCGCCGTGAACGTCCGCACCCGCCGGTACGCTGGTGGTATGCCCGCACCGCGCTCCACCTCCGCCGCACGACGTGGAGGGAAGGCGACGAACATCCCGCAGGTGTCCTGGCGCGAGCCGCGGCCGGCGCCGATCGTGCTGGTGTCCGGGCCTGAGGAGATCTGCGCGGAGCGTGCGATCGCGGGAGTGCGCGCCTACCTGCGGGCGGAGGATCCGGCGCTCGAGGTCAGCGACCTGCGCGCCGATGACTACGAGTCGGGCAGCCTGCTCGGCCTGGCCTCGCCGTCGCTGTTCGGCGAGCCGCGCCTGCTGCGTATTTCGGGCGTCGAGCGCTGCACGGACGCGTTCCTCGCCGAAGCCGTCGCGTACCTCGAGCATCCACAGGAGGGCGCGACCGTCGTGCTCCGCCACACCGGTGCGACCGTGCGCGGCAAGAAGCTGCTCGACGCGATCCGCGCCGGCACCGGCGGGGGGATCGAGATCGCCTGCCCGGCCATCAAGCGCGACGACGAGAAGGCCGACTTCGCCGCGGGGGAGTTCCGTGCCGCCGGTCGGCGTATCCAGCCGCAGGCGTTGCGCGCACTGGTCTCCGCCTTCTCCGACGACATCACCGAACTCGCCGCCGCCTGTCAACAGCTCATCAACGACGTGCAAGGCGATGTCACGCCCGACCTCGTCGAGCGCTACTACGGCGGGCGCGTCGAGGTCTCCGCGTTCGTCGTCGCCGACACCGCGATCGCCGGGCGTCTGGGCGAGGCGCTCATCGCGCTCCGGCACGCCCTGTCCTCCGGGGCCGACCCGGTGCCCATGGTCGCAGCGTTCGCGATGAAGCTGCGGTCGATGGCGCGCGTCGCCGGCTCCCGGGAGTCGAATGCGGCACTCGCCGCCCGCCTGGGCATGAAGGACTGGCAGGTGGACCGGGCACGCCGCGATCTGAGCGGCTGGAACGAGCGCACCTTGGGGCTCGCGATTCAGGCGACGGCGCGCGCGGACGCTGACGTCAAGGGCGCGGCCCGCGATCCGATTTTCGCGCTCGAGCGCATGATCACGGTGATCGCCACACGCGCGCCCTACGGCGAAGCAGTCCGCTGAGCGAGCACGCCACCCGGGGTGGTCACCTCCGTGGACGTTGAGCGAGGACGGCGAAGCCGACCGAGACGAAACGCGGTGCTCTCGTGAGTGACGGCGCTTCGTCTCGCGCCTCGCTGCGCTCGGTGCTCGCTCAACGACCCCGGGGGTGCGACCATCCGGACACGACGAAGGCCCGCCCCGGATCGGGACGGGCCTTCGGAAGTTCCGGCTCAGAGAGCGGAGACCTGCTTCGCGATCGACGACTTGCGGTTCGCGGCCTGGTTCGAGTGGATGACGCCCTTGCTGACGGCCTTGTCGAGCTTCTTCGACGCCGTCTTCAGCGCGGCCTCGGCGGCAGCCTTGTCGCCACCGGCGATGGCCTTGCGGGTGTTGCGGACGGCGGTCTTCAGCTCGCTCTTGACGGCCTTGTTGCGCTCGTGCGCCTTCTCGTTGGTCTTGTTGCGCTTGATCTGCGACTTGATGTTCGCCACGGATGGAACCTTCGTTCGAGTGATGGATGGTTATGCCGGCCTGGCGGTAGAGGGGCGCCTCCGGCAGCGTGCAGGGGTGGGACCTGACACGCAAGCCAATCACCTATCTTATCAGGGATCCGGTCTGATGCCGAACCGGTGGATCGGGTCCCGGCGGTTTCGGCATCATCGTGGGACGCGGTCTCGTTCCTCATGACACGCCGTCGCGTTCGGGGCGAGGCGTCGGTGTAGGGTGTGCACGCTGGCGAAGGACCCGAAGGAGTCGTCCATGCCCGAATCCGTCATCGCTGACGTGCCTGCGCTCGAGCGTGGGCTGCTGCGCCGGCTGCGCTTCTCCGCCGCGACGGCGGCCTTCCAGATCGAGGGGGCGAGAGCCGAGGACGGACGCGCCAGATCCATTTGGGACGACTTCGTGGACACCCCCGGCCGGGTGCGCGATGCCAGCACGGCGGATCCAGGACCGGACAGCTACCACCGTGTCGCCGAGGATGTCGCGCTGCTGGCACGACTCGGCGTCGACGAGTACCGGTTCTCGATCTCCTGGGTGCGCGTGCTCCCCGACGGACGGCCGAGTCCGCAGGGGCTCGCCTACTACGACCGGCTCGTCGATCGCCTGCTCGACGCCGGGATCGCGCCGACGCCGACCCTGTACCACTGGGATCTGCCCTCAGCGCTGGAGGAGGACGGCGGCTGGCTGAGCCGCTCCACCGCCGAGCGGTTCGCGCAGTACACGGAGGTGGTCGCGGACGCGGTCGGCGACAGGGTGCGGCAGTGGTACACGATCAACGAGCCCGTTTCCACGACTCTGCAGGGCTATGCGATCGGAGAACTCGCGCCGGGTCGCACGTTGCTCTTCGACGCGCTGCCGACGGTGCACCACCAGCTGCTCGCGCACGGATACGCGGCGCGGATCCTGCACGCGCGCGGTGCGACCAGCGTCGGCATCGTCAACAACCACACGCAGGTGCTGCCCGCAACGGACTCGGAGGCCGACCAGCAGGCCGCGTACCTGTACGACCTCATCCACAACCGGATGTACGCGGATCCGGTGCTGCTCGGGCGTTACCCCGACCTCGAGCCGCTCGGCGTGACGCTCCCGGTGCAGGACGGCGATCTCGCGCTGATCAGCGCCCCCTGCGAGGTCTACGGCGTGAACTACTACAACCCGACGACCGTCGCGGCATCGGCAGGACCGATTCCGTTCGAGGTGGTGCCGACCCCCGGCGCCTCGGTCACCGGTTTCGGGCCGTTGTGGCCGATCGTGCCCGAGGCGCTGACCACCTTCCTCATCGATGCGAAGGAGCGCTACGGTCTCGCGCTGCCGCCCGTCGTCATCGCGGAGAACGGCGCATCGTTCCCCGAACCCGACCATGTCGACCAGCGGATCGAGGACGCCGCGCGCGTCTCCTATCTGCGCGGCCACCTTGCCGCGGTGCTCTCCGCGATGCGCGCCGGGGTGCGCGTCGACGCGTACACGGTGTGGTCGCTGCTGGACAACTTCGAATGGGCCGACGGGTACACGCAGCGGTTCGGGCTCGTGCACGTCGACATGGACACGGGGCAGCGCACCCCGAAGGCCTCGTACGCCTGGTACCGCGCGCTCATCGAGGAGGCACGCTCATGACCGATCACTCCGACGCTGCCGCTCCGAGTGCGGGGAAGAGGGTCGGCCCGCTCTGGATGACGCTGTTCACGCTCGCCTGGCTGGCGATCTGGACGGTCCAGCTGACCCCCATCCAGCTCCTGCTGCCGCTGCAGCTCGACACCGGCGCCCCGGGCGAGAACTGGATCGCCGGCGTCGTGTGGGCGGGCGTGGTGCTGTCGGTGGGCGGGCTCGTCGGCATCATCGCCGCGCCCGTCTCCGGTCGCTGGTCGGATCGCACCCGCTCGCGGTGGGGACGCCGCCGGCCGTGGGCGATCGGCGGATCCCTGCTCGCCGCGGTCGGGCTGGTGCTGACCGGCATCGTGGCCGGTCCCGTCGCCGTCGGCGGTGCGTGGATCGTCGTCTCGGTGGGCGTGTCGGTCGCCTCGGCGGCTCTCACGGCGATGATCGCGGACCAGCTCACCACTCAGCGCGGCGCGGCCTCGGCCGCGGCGAGCTCGGCCCAGGCGGTCGGCATCGTCGTCGGCGTGGGGGCCGTCGTGCTCATCGGGCTGAACGTGCAGCAGTCCTACTATCTGATGGCCGCGATCATCGCCGTGATCGGATCCGGCACGGCCCTGCTGCTGCCGGACGCGCCGGCGCACGAGCTCGCCCTTCCCGCTCCGCGCACCGTCGCCCGCACGGCGTCGTGGCGCGACCGGGACTTCCTGTGGCTGCTCGTCAGCCGCTTCGTCGTGAACATCGGCAACGCCTTCGGCACCTCGCTGCTGCTGTTCTTCCTGCTCTACGGCGTCCGTGTCCCGTCGGCGCAGGCGCAGGACGATCTGCTGATCCTGATCGTGATCTACACGGTGTTCGTCGTGATCGCATCGATCGTCGCCGGCATAATCTCCGACCGCGCCTCGGCGAACCCGCTGCGGGTGCGCCGCAGGATCACCGCGGTCTCCGCGGTCGTGCAGGCGGTCTCCGGCGTGGTGATCCTGATCAGTCCCTCGTTCGAGATGACCGCGGTCGCCGCCGGGATCATGGGCGCGGGGTACGGCGCGTACATGGCGGTGAGCCTCGCGTTCGCGACGGATCTGCTGAAGGATCCGGACGACCACGCGCGCGACCTCGGGCTCGTGAACGTGTCGGCGCAGCTGGGGCAGCTACTGGGGCCGTTGCTCGGTGCGGGCCTCGTCGCCCTGGTGGGCGGGTTCGGGCTGCTGTTCGGCGCCGCGGCCGTGCTGTCGCTCGTGGGGGCGGCGATGACCTATGCGGTCAGGGCGCCGTCTCCAGCGTCGCCAGTGCCAGCTGCAGCACCGCGTTGAACACCCGCGGCCGCATCGCGGTCACCAAGTGCGTCGTGCGCGGCACGATGATGAACTCCGCATCGGGCGCGAGCCGGCGGTACAGCGTCTCGTGGGTGCGGAGCTGGTCGAACTGCCCGTTCACGAACCAGGTGGGCACCGGGATGCGGGGCACGGCGGCGACGAGATCCAACTCGACGAGCGAGCGCAGCGCCTCGTCCTGCGTGGCCATGGCGTAGCCGCCGGCGCCGAAGTCCTCGCGCGTCGAGGCGGGCAGCGTCGCGTCCAGCACCTGACGGCTCAGCCACATGCCGCGATCCGGCATGGCGTTCAGCGCGCCCGCCAGCACGCGATAGGCGGCGAGCCCCGCGCCGCGGGGGAGCGCGGTGCACGAGGCCCCGACGAAGCCGGCGATCGGCGGCGTCGGATCCGCCCCGGCATACGCGGTCGAAAGCAGCCCTCCCATCGAATGCCCGACCAGCAGCACGGATCCGTCGGCGTCGCGCACCGCGGCGTCGACCGTGCGCATCGCCTCCTCGAGGGCGAACGGCTCGTCCATGCGGGTGCCGTGGCCGGGCAGATCCACGGCGACCGCCGGATTGCCGCGTTCGGCCAGGAACTCCTCCTGCGCGCGCCACATCGTCGACGAGGTGCGGATCCCGTGCACGAGGACCACGGACACGGGGGAGCGGCTCATGGCCGCCAGTCTAAAAGGTGCGACCGCCCGGGCCGCGCGTGTGCAGCCGGCGCAGAACGACGAAGCGGGGCCGGTGGCGAACCACCGACCCCGCTCCAGAATTGCGGCGGGTGCTTACTTCTCCCAGCCGACGTTCTCGACGGGACCGACCCGGTAGAGGTCGAGGCCCACGTAGGTCTCGGGGGTCAGGTTCGCGAGACCCTTCTTTGCGACCTGGATCGAGGGACCGTTGTAGAGCGGGATGACGCCCCAGGTCTCCTTGATGATCTCCGGCTCGAGCTTCATCGCAGCCTTGGTCCACGACTCGGTGGTGGTCTGCGACTCGACGTCGCCCTTGATCTTCTTGTCGATCTCAGCCGTGCCGGTGCTCGACAGGTTCAGGTTGCTGTCAGAGCAGTACATCTGGCAGAACCAGGCCGGGCCGAACGGGTCGGAGTCGGTGAACCGGAGGCCGAGGGCGTCCCAGTTCTTCGTGGCGACGTCGTTCGAGAAGTTCGACGGCGCACGCGTGTCGATCTTCAGGTCGATGCCGACAGCCTTCTCCTGCTGCTGCAGCGCCTTGGCGAGAGCGGCCTGGACGGGGCTGTCGCTGAACACCGGGTAGGTGACGGTCAGCTTGACGCCGTCCTTCTCCCGCACGCCGTCCGAACCGGCCTTCCAGCCGGCGTCGTCGAGCAGCTTCTTAGCGGCGGCCGTGTCGAACTTCAGGCCGGCAGCCTTGAACGAGTCGTCGTAGCCCTTCTGGAAGGGGTAGAGGATCAGCGAGCCGGCTGCCGGCTCGGTGTAGTCCAGACCGTTCCAGGCGATCTTCTTCTGCTGGTCGATGTTGATCGCCATGAAGAAGGCCTGACGTACCTTCGGGTCCTTCAGCTGCGGCTTGGATCCATCGAGCTGGATCACCGTCTTGGCCGTCTGCTGGGCGCGGTAGATGACGGCGTCCTTGACGTCCTTCACCTGCTTGATCGCGTCTGCCGAGGCGGTCTCGACCTGGTCGATCTCGCCGTTCTTGAAAGCGTTCAGCGAGGCAGCGCGGTCCATGCCCGAGAAGGTGACCTTGTCGAGCATGGGCTTGTCGCCCCACCACTTGTCGTTCGGCTCGAGGGTGACCTTCTGGCCGTTCACGTCGAAGTTGGTGATCTTGTACGGGCCGGCGCCCCACTCGGGGTGCGCGTTGCCGTTGTACGCGTCGTTGTACAGCTCCGGCGTGTTCACCTTGGGGTTCAGGATGCCGGTGAGGAACGGCATGGCCGGCCAGGCGAACTCGCGATTGAACGTCACGATGACGTCCTTGTCGGTGTCGCCCTTCGTGACGGACTCGATGTCCTTGTAGCCGTCGGTGGCGCTCGCCTTGAAGTCGGGGTTCGACCCGTTGTTGTCCTTCCACGTCGTCTCGAAGGCGGTCCAGTCGATCGGAGAGCCGTCGTTCCAGACCGCCTTCTCGTTGATCTTCATGGTGACGACCGTCTTGCCGTCCTTGACGGACGTGTCCCACTTGTCGAGGTAGGCGGGGTTGGCCTTGACGGTGCCGTCCGGATCCATCAGGAACACCTGCGGGGTGTACCAGGCAGCCAGGCGCGAGGTGTCGGCCGTGCCGTCACCGTTCATGAAGTTCATCTGCGCCGGAACTTCGCTGATCCAGAAGTGCGCCTCTCCACCCTGCTTGAGGTTCTCGCGCGGCTGCGGGTTGTAGTCCGCGGTCTTGGTCTCGGCGGGCTTGTCGGTGCTTCCGCCGGTGGATCCTCCGGTCGCCGAGCAACCGCTGATGGCGATTGCCAGCGCCCCGCTGAGGGCGACGACGCCCCACAGCTTGTGCTGCCTTTTCATGGTTCTCCTTCGATGCCTTTCGGCTATTTGGGGACAAGGGACAGTTAACCGGCGTGAACCGAAGCTCCCCGGTATATCGAGACAAACCGTTACCGTTTCGAGTTCAACGGCTGCTGTTCGGTCACCGCCAGTGGCAGGCGTTCACGTGCGACTCCGGACCGTGCAGCTCGGGGGCCACGGTCTCGCACCGGGTGCGCTGATTCTCCGGGAGCATCTTGTACAGCGGGCAGCGCGAGGTGAAGGAGCAGCCGTCGCGGCGGTCCGCCGGACTCGGCAGATCGCCCTGCAGGACGATGCGCTC
The DNA here is from genome assembly GCF_052045265.1 of Microbacterium sp. 22303. Lineage (NCBI taxonomy): Bacteria > Bacillati > Actinomycetota > Actinomycetes > Micrococcales > Microbacteriaceae > Microbacterium > Microbacterium sp. 22303. The sequence goes on from NZ_JBQEOQ010000001.1 coordinate 231,616, forward strand.
GCGGGTGCGCTCAATGTCGGGATCGGGGACGGGGATCGCCGACAGCAGCGCCTGGGTGTACGGGTGCTGCGGATCGTCGAAGATCTCGTCCACGTCGCCGTGCTCGACGAACTCGCCGAGGTACATGACTCCGACGCGGTCGGCGATGTGCCGTACCACGGAGAGGTCATGCGCAACGAAGAGGTAGGAGAGCCCCAGCTTGACCTTGAGCTCGTCGAGCAGGTTGATCACACCGGCCTGGATCGAGACGTCCAGCGCCGAGACGGGCTCGTCGAGGACGACGATCTTGGGGTTGGTCGCGAGCGCGCGGGCGATGCCGATGCGCTGACGCTGACCACCGGAGAACGCGCCGGGGAACCGGCTCGCGTGCGCCGGGTCGAGGCCCACGAGGTCCATGAGCTCGTCCACCCTGAGGTCGGCTTCGGCCCGTGGCACGCCGATCGCGCGCAGTGGCTCGGCGATCACGTCCGCGACGGTGAGGCGCGGGTCGAGCGCTCCCATCGGATCCTGGAAGACGATCTGCAGATCGCGTCGGATGGTCCGCTCCGCCTTGCCGCCGTGCAGCTCCGACACCTTGGTGCCGGCGATCGTGATCTCGCCATCGGTCTGCTTTACCAGGTCCATGATCTGGAGCAGGGTCGTGGTCTTGCCGCAGCCGGACTCGCCGACGATCGCCATCGTCTCGCCCTCGCGGATGTCGAAGGTCAGTCCCTTGACGGCGTGGACCTCGCCGACCTTGCGCTTGAGGAAGGCGCCCCGGGTGAGCGGGAACGTCTTCTGCATGTTGCGGACGTCGAGGGTGACCGGTCGCTCTTCTCGCGGGATGCGATCGAGGGCGCTGGTGGGGAGCTCCGGGACCGGATACACCGGCACGCCGCCGATGAGGCCGTTCTCGATCTCGTCGGCGCGCACGCATGCGACCCGGTGTTCGCCGCCTTCGCTCGTCTTGATCGCCCGCAGCTCGGGTTCCCTGGTGCGGCAGGCCTCGGTGGCTATGGGGCAGCGCGCCACGAACGGGCACTCGTCGGGGAGGTTGATCAGTAGCGGCGGGTTGCCCTTGATCGGCACCAGCGGCTGCTTCTCCGCCTTGTCCACGCGCGGGATCGCGCCGAGCAGGCCGATCGAGTACGGCATCCGGGTCTCGTGGAACAGCTCGCGCACAGGAGCCTGCTCCACGGGCTTGCCGGCGTACATCACCAGCACGTCGTCGGCGGTCTTGGCGACCACGCCCATGTCGTGCGTGATCATGATGACCGCGGCCCCGGTCTCGCGCTGCGCCGTGGCGATCAGGTCGAGGATCTGGGCCTGGATCGTCACGTCGAGGGCCGTGGTGGGCTCGTCGGCGATGATCAGCTTCGGGTTGTTGGCCATCGCGATCGCGATCACCACGCGCTGGCGCATGCCGCCGGAGAACTCGTGCGGGAACGACTTCAGTCGCCGTTCCGGGCTCGGAATGCCGACCAGTCGCAACAGCTCGACCGCACGCGCGGTGGCGTCCGCGGTCGACATGCTGCGATGCACCGTGAGCGCTTCGATGAGCTGGTCGCCCACCGTGAACACCGGAGTCAGCGACGTCAGCGGATCCTGGAAGATCATCGCGATGCCGTTGCCGCGCAGCGCCGAGAGCTCCTTGTCGCTCTTTCCGACGAGCTCGATGCCATCGAACATGATCGACCCGGTGACCTTCGCGTTCTCGTCGAGCAGGCCCATGATCGCGAGCGATGTGACCGACTTTCCCGACCCGGACTCGCCGACGATGCTGAGCGTGCGGCCCGGCTCGAGATCGAAGGAGACGCCGCGGACGGCGTCGACGCGCCCCGATTCGGAGGCGAAGCTGACGCGCAGATCGCGGACGGAGAGAAGAGGAGCGGTCATGCGCGGCCTCCCGCCGCTGAGGTGGGATCGAGGGCGTCGCGCAGGCCGTCGGCGACGAGCGCCATGGAGACGGTCAGCAGCGTCAGCGCGAGGGCCGGGAAGTAGAACGTCCACGGGGCGCTTGCGAGGGAGTTCGCTCCGATGCCGATGAGGGATCCGAGCGAGACATCGGGGATCTTGACACCGAAGCCGATGAAGGACAGGCCGGTCTCGGTGATGACGGCGCCGACGACGCCGAGCGTGAAGTTGATCACCAGGAGCGAGCCGATGTTCGGCAGCAGGTGGCGCAGCACGATCTTCATGCCGGGGACGCCCATGTAGCGCGCGGCGTGCACGTACTCGCGCTCGCGGAGCGACAATGCCATCGTCCAGATCACGCGGGCCGGGAAGAACCAGCTGATGAAGATCATCGCGGCCGAGATCACGCGCCAGTCGCCGCCGGCGTTCGAGGAGACGAGGGCCAGGATGAGGAACGTCGGCACGACCATGAGGAAGTGGATGATCAGCAGGATGATGCGCTCAGTCGTGCCGCCGAAGTAGGCGGCCGCCGTTCCGACGATCGCGGAGATCACCGTGGTGCCGATCGAGACCGTGAGCGCGATCATCAGCGAACGCTGCAGACCCACGGAGGTCTGTGCGAACAGGTCGCCGCCGTCCGCCGCGGTGCCGAACCAGTGCGTGCCATCCGGCGGAGTGCCGAGCGCCAGGAAGTCGAGTTCGCTGAAGCTGAACTGTGCGATCAGGGGGCCGAACACGGCGAAGAGCACGAGGAAGGCGAAGATGAACACCCCGGCGACGGCGGGTCGGTTGCGTACGAAGCGGCGGTAGTACAGACGGAACGTGCCGATGCGCTTGCGAGGGATGCGCGCGGCGGTGGTGTCGGGCCCGACAGGGGGCTGAACGGCCTGGGAAGTCATGTCAGCTCACCCTCACTCGCGGATCGAGGACCACCACGGCGATGTCGGCGAGGATGGCGCCGATCGCCGTGAGCACGGCGCTGAAGGCGGCGATCGCCACCACGCCGTGGACATCGTTGGTGCCGATGGTCTGCACGAAGTACCGGCCCATGCCGTTCCACGCGAAGATCGTCTCGGTCAGCACCGCACCGGTGAACACGGTGGGGATGCTGAAGGCCAGCTGGGTCGCGACAGGGATCAGCGACGTGCGCAGCGCGTGCTTGCGGATCGCCTGCGGCTTCGTCAGACCCTTGGCTCGCGCGGTGCGGACGTAGTCGGCCTTGATGTTGTCCAGCAGCAGGGAGCGCTGCAGGAAGTGGTAGCTGGAGTAGCCGATGAACACCAGCGCGATGGTCGGAAGGATCAGATGCTGCAGGGTGTCGATCAGCACCGGGAAGAACCCCGTCACCCCGTCGCTGCGCGCCCCCGTGACGTAGAACAACCGGAAGCCGAGCGCGTCGTTGATCGCGATCGCGATGATCACGATGCCGAGCGCCGCGACGATGATCGGGATGTTCATGGTGACGATGGAGATGCCCTGCCAGACACGGTCCGCGACCTTGTACTGCCGAGAGGCGGTGTACACGCCGATGGCGATGCCGAGCACCGCCGTGATGATCGTCGCGCCGAGCACGAGTTCGCCGGAGACCCACATGCGATACGCGATCTGGTCGTTCACGGACTGTCCGACCGGGCTCACTCCCCAGTTCCAGTGCAGGACGATGTCGGTGAACCAGTGCCACCAGCGCTCCAGCAGCGGCACGGTGTCACTGAGGTTGCGAGGTTCGAGGAGGCGGTTGATCTGGTCTTCGCTCAGCGGAGGGCGACGGCCGACGTAGTTGCTGCGCGGATCGAGGAAGGCCCACGCGAGGAAGTACGTGACATTGGTCGCCACCACGATCATGAGGAGCCAGCCGAGAGCCCGGCGCAGCAAGTACTTGATCAAGATGGTTTCTCTCTCTGGTCACAGGCGCAGCGCGGGATCTCCGACGCAGCGCTGGGTCGATGCCATATCAACACGACCCGAAACCGGTGACGCGGTGCTCCGGCCCGCGCAGCGCGAGACGGAGTGTTGCTGCCGCTGACACCCGGTTCCGGGGAGCGGCAACCTCGCGAGACTATCATCGGCCGGGCGCGATGCCGTATATCGGGCTCGCCTGCCGCGGAACCCGCCCGCGGGAGCCGACCGCCTCCGCGGGCATCCGGCACTCCCGTAGAATCGTAGGGATACCCGTTTCGCCCGGGTCAGCCCGATCCGCCCGCCGGATCCCGCATCGTTCAGGACCTCATGTCACCTCGCGCACTCACTCCGCTGCAGCCGGCCGCCACGCCTCCGCAGCAGATCCGCAACTTCTGCATCATCGCCCACATCGATCACGGCAAGTCGACGCTGGCCGACCGGATGCTCCAGATCACCGGCGTGGTCTCCGACCGCGACATGCGCGCGCAGTATTTGGACCGCATGGACATCGAGCGCGAGCGCGGCATCACGATCAAGAGCCAGGCCGTGCGCATGCCCTGGCAGGTCGACGGCGAGACCGTCGCGCTGAACATGATCGACACTCCGGGGCACGTCGACTTCACCTACGAGGTCTCCCGCTCGCTCGCCGCGTGCGAAGGCGCGATCCTCCTCGTCGACGCCGCGCAGGGCATCGAGGCCCAGACGCTCGCGAACCTGTACCTCGCGCTCGAGAACGATCTCACGATCATCCCGGTGCTGAACAAGATCGATCTGCCCGCCGCCGAGCCCGAGAAGTACGCCAAGGAGCTCGCCGACCTCATCGGCGGTCGCCCCGAGGATGTGCTGAGGGTCTCCGGCAAGACCGGCGTCGGCGTGGAGGAGCTCCTGGACCGTCTCGTGCAGCAGATCCCGGCGCCGTCCGGCGACGCGGATGCCCCGGCGCGCGCGATGATCTTCGACTCGGTCTACGACTCCTACCGCGGCGTGGTCACCTACGTGCGGATGGTCGACGGCAAGCTGTCGCCGCGCGAGCGGATCCAGATGATGTCCACGGGAGCCAACCACGAGTTGCTGGAGATCGGCGTCTCCAGCCCCGAGCCGGTGCCCTCCAAGGGCCTCGGCGTCGGTGAGGTGGGTTACCTGATCACCGGGGTGAAGGACGTGCGCCAGTCGAAGGTCGGCGACACGATCACCAACGCCCGCAAGCCCGCGACCGAGGCGCTGGCCGGATACACCGACCCGAAGCCCATGGTGTTCAGCGGCATCTACCCGATCGATGGCAGCGACTACGCGGAGCTGCGTGAGGCCCTCGACAAGCTCAAGCTCTCCGACGCGTCGCTGCAGTACGAGCCGGAGACCTCGGTCGCACTCGGCTTCGGGTTCCGCTGCGGCTTCCTCGGCCTGCTGCATCTGGAGATCATCACGGAGCGGCTGTCCCGCGAGTTCGGCCTCGACCTCATCACGACCGCACCGAGCGTGATCTACGAGGTGCTCACCTCCGACACCGGCGAGACGGTCACCGTCACCAACCCCAGCGAGTACCCCGACGGGCGGATCGGATCCGTCTCCGAGCCGATGGTGAAGACGGCCATCCTGCTGCCCAAGGATTACGTCGGCACCGTGATGGAACTCTGCCAGTCCCGCCGCGGCACCCTGCTGGGCATGGAGTACTTCTCCGAGGAGCGCGTCGAGCTGCGCTACAACATGCCGCTCGGCGAGATCGTGTTCGACTTCTTCGACCAGCTGAAGTCCAAGACGCAGGGCTACGCCTCGCTCGACTACGAGCCCTCGGGATCCCAGGAGTCCGACCTGGTCAAGGTCGACATCCTGCTGCAGGGCGAGAAGGTCGATGCGTTCAGCTCGATCGTGCACCGCGACAAGGCCTACGCCTACGGGACGATGATGGCCGAGCGGTTGCGCAAGCTGATCCCGCGTCAGCAGTTCGAGGTGCCGATCCAGGCTGCGATCGGCGCACGCATCATCGCCCGCGAGACCATCCGCGCCATCCGCAAGGACGTGCTCGCCAAGTGCTACGGCGGTGACATCACCCGTAAGCGCAAGCTCCTCGAGAAGCAGAAGGAGGGCAAGAAGCGGATGAAGATGGTCGGCCGCGTCGAAGTCCCCCAGGAGGCGTTCATCGCCGCCCTGTCGGGAGATGTCGAGGGCAAGGACAAGAAGTAGGCTGCGCGCGAAGCACCCCACCCTTGGGAGAACCTGGGCGGGGCGCCGGGGCCAGCAAGTAGGGTGGTTGTCATGCGTCGCGGGACATTCCGAGAAGGAACGGTGGACTATGCCGCCGTGGGGGCAACCCACGCGCCCGACCTGATGCAGTATCCGCCGGAGCGGAGCATTCCCGCCGAGGAGTCGTGGCGGCTGGGCAGTGGCGAAGAGCGGTTCCGCACCGCCGGCGACGCCCTGCTGTCGTGGACGGCGCAGCGTGCGGCGGGTCTTCAGCTCACGGATGTGCGCCCAGCATCGAGCCCCGGGTACGCCGGGGTCAGCTTCGACGCCGAGGGCGCTCCGATCGCGCCGAGCCGCACCGAGGTGGAGCCGCGCTACGACGAGGACGGCACGCCGTGGGTGGGCCCCGGCATGACGCTGAAGCTGCACGGACGGGTGTCGGGCATGCGTGCGGACGCCGAGCTGCGAGTGATCTCCGTGACGGAGCAGACGCACCGTATCGGGTTCGTACTGGGCACTGTCGCCGGATCCGTGGTCAGCGGTGAGGAGTCGTTCGACATCGAGTGGAACGACGCCGACGAGGTGTGGTTCACGGTGCGCGCCTTCGACCGCCCGAACAGCTTCCTGTACCGCAGCTTCCCGTATCTGGTGAAGCGCCGCCGTCGCGAGCTGTTCGCTCGGTACCTGCGGGCGATCTCCCCGCTGTACGCGACGCCCCTCTGATGGGGTCTCTGCTGACGGGGAGGACGGCCTGATGGCCGGCCCCCTGCCGCTCGGGGATCCGGCTCCCGCGGATGGCCGCCTGCCGGATGATCTGCCGATCGATCCTGACGCGCCGTTCTCCGCGTATCTGCACGTGCCGTTCTGCCGGGTGCGCTGCGGCTACTGCGACTTCAACACGTACACGGCGTCCGAGCTGCGCGGTGCGCGGCAGGACACGTACGCCGAAACCCTGATCCAGGAGATCGCCCTCGCCCGCGACGTGCTGGCCGAGCGTGGTCCGCTCCGCCCGCTGAGCACGGTGTTCTTCGGCGGCGGGACGCCCACGCTGCTGCCGGCGGGCGACCTCGGCCGCATGCTCGGCGCCGTGATCGGCGCGTTCGGCATCGCCGCCGATGCCGAAGTGACCGTGGAGGCCAACCCGGACACGGTGACCCCTGAGGTCGCCGAGGAGCTCGCGGCGGCCGGTGTCACCCGGATGTCGATCGGGATGCAGTCCGCCGTGCCGCACGTGCTCGCAGCGCTCGACCGCACGCACCGGCCGGAGAACGTGCGCACCGCGGTCGACGCGGCCCGCGCCGCAGGGCTCGCGGTCAGCGTGGACCTCATCTACGGCGCACCGGGGGAGTCGCTGGAGGATTGGCGTTCCTCGCTGACGACCGCAATCGCCCTGGATCCGGATCACATCTCCGCGTACGCGCTGATCATCGAGGACGGCACGAAACTCGCCCGTCAGATCCGGCGCGGCGAGGTTCCCGCTCCCGACGACGACCTGCAGGCCGACATGTACGAGCTCGCCGACAGCCTGTTGAGCGAGGCCGGGTTCGACTGGTACGAGGTGAGCAACTGGGCCCGTCGGCCTTCGACCGAGGTCGGTCGCAGTGCCGCGGATCAGCGCTCCCGGCACAACATGGCGTACTGGCGCGGCACGGACTGGTGGGGCTTCGGGCCCGGGGCGCACAGCCACGTCGCCGGCCTGCGGTGGTGGAACGTGAAGCACCCTGCCGCGTACGCGCAGCGGCTCGCGGCGGGGGAGTCCCCCGCGGCGGGCACGGAGCGGCCCGATGCAGAAGCCGCCCTGCTGGAACGGATCCTGCTGCGCTCGCGCATGGCGGAGGGCATGCCGCTCGATGCGATCGCGGCCGACGCCCGCACCAGGGTCGCGGGGCTCATCGCCGACGGCCTCGTCGAAGCCGGTCCCGCACTGCGCGGCACCCTCGTGCTCACGCTGCGCGGACGGCTGCTCGCCGACGCCGTGGTGCGCGCGCTGACGGATTGATCCGGCGCAGGCCGTTCACTGGTCGCGAAGTGCGCTCATTCGCCGCAGCGAACCGCAATTCGCGACCAGTGAGCGGATGCGGACGACGCTCAGCCCCTGGGCGCCGGCAGCAGATCCAGCACCGTCTGCCGTCGCTGCGGGCCGATGGCGGGCCCTTCGCTTGCGCCGTCGAACAGCGCCGCGGTGCGCTGCATGTCGAACGCCGGCCATCCCGGATCGCCGTCGCGGATGAAGCGCACCCAGGCGTCGTGCATCGCGCTGGCCAGGGCCTGCGGGGGCGCGGTGCCCGCGATCTTGGCGCTCTCGGGATCGCGGAGCCGGTCGAACACGAACCCGATCTCCAGGGCATGCGCGGCGCGCAGGTCACGCACCGGACTCGGCCACGAGAACTCGTACACGAACGTCTGCGCGGTGCGGGCGCGCGCGACCCGGGCGGCCGGCGCGCGCAGCAACAGGTCTGTGGCGAGCTGGCCGAACACCTCCCCGGTGCTACCTCCAGGATGGTCGGCACGTACGGCCCTGGCGGCTGCGGCCGGGATCCGCAGGGCGAGCCGCGCGAGCAGGAGCTTCGACGGCCGGATTGCGGCCAGCGCCTCCGGCGGGAACCACAGACGGTACTCGTCGGTGTTGGTGCCGATCAACAGCGGCACATCGACGTCGGCGAGCGCCTCGTGCGGTGATCGCGGCAGCGAATCGGGATCCAGCACGAGCTGGAAGCCGGGGGCACCGCCGAGCGGGGAGGATCCGGCGGACTGCGCGCGCCGTGCCTCGAGCAGGGCATCCGGAGTGAGAGACGTGAATGCCTCGCGCGTCGCCGCGACGCCGAGGCGCTTCGCGAGCTGCTGGGTCACGCGTCCGCCGCGCTCCGGCGTCTGCGCCTCCAGCGGTCCGGACTGCACGATCGCGCCGCGCACCAGCGCGCGGGTGTCGGGCCGGGAGAGCAACGCTGCCACGAGCGCGCCGCCCGCGGATTCGCCCATGAGCGTGATCCGATTCGGGTCGCCGCCGAACGCCGCGATCTCGTCGCGCACCCAGTGCAGGGCCGCCGCAACGTCCTGCAGTCCCAGGTTGCGGGGTGCCCCCTCGAGCACCGAGAAGCCCTCGGACCCCAGCCGGTAGCCGACGCTGACGAACACCACCCCGTCGCGGGCGAACGCCGTGCCGTCGTACATCGACAGTGCCGCCGTGCCGCGCTCGAGTGCGCCGCCGTGGATCCACAGCACGACAGGGGCCGAGTACGCGTCGGCCGGAGCCCAGACGTTCGCCGTGAGGATGTCGTCGCCGTCGATGCGGACGCTGCCGAGGATCTCCGCGGTCGCCCCTGCATACGGCAGTTGCGGGGCCGTCGGACCGAATGTCTCGGCGTCGCGAGGTGCAGACCAGGGTTCCATCGGTTGCGGGGTCCGGAAGTGGAGTTCGCCGAAAGGGGGCGCCGCGTACGGCACGCCGAGGTAGCGATCGATACCGACGTCACGTCGGCCGAGCAGGTCGCCGGAGGAGATCCTGGTGCGCACGACGTCCTGACCCATGGCCACATCCTAAGAGTGTCGTATCCTCGGTACGCTCCCGGCCCGGCAGGATAGGATTGGCACTCAGGTCGCACGAGTGCCAACGGTGAGGAGGAGTGATGGTCTCAGAACGCGGACTCCAGGTGCTCCGTGCCATCGTCGAGGACTACGTGGAGACGAACGAGCCGGTCGGCAGCAAGTCGATCGTGGAGCGGCACGCGTTCGGCGTGTCCGCGGCCACGATCCGCAACGACATGGCCCAGCTCGAGGACGAGGACCTCATCGCGGCGCCGCACACCTCTTCCGGGCGCGTGCCGACCGACAAGGGATACCGTGTCTTCGTCGACCACCTCGCGCAGGTGCGACCGCTCTCTTCGGCACAGCGCAACGCGATCACGGCCTTCCTCGCGGATCCTGCCGACCTCGATGACCTCATGGTGCGCACGGTGCGCGTGCTCACACGCCTCACCGGCCAGGTCGCGCTGGCGCAGTATCCGTCTTTCGCTCGTGCGCACGTCACGCACGTCGAGCTCGTCGCCCTCAGCCCCAGCCGGCTGCTGATCGTGCTGGTCACCGACGCCGGCGGTGTGTCGCAGCGGATCGTGCCGCTGCCGGTCGAGCTCGACGAGCCAGAGCTCGGCGTGCTCCGCGCGGTCATCACCGAGCTGTTGACCGGCCGTTCGGTGCGCCGCGGTGCCGAGCGCGTGGAGGCGGCGGCGGAGACCTCGTACGGCCCTCGGATCGACGCGGCCCTCGGTGCGCTGCTGCGCGCCGTTGCCGAGGAGCTCGCGGAGTTCCGGCAGGAGCGCCTGGTCATGGCGGGGGCGGCGACCCTGGCCCGCCGGGAGCACGACTTCCGCGGCAGCATCCATCCGCTCCTCGAGGCCATCGAGGAGCAGGTGACGCTGCTGCGCCTCATGAGCGAGATGCACGTCGACGAGCACGGACTCGCGGCGAGCATCGGCACGGAGAACGCCGCGTTCGGCCTCGGCGAGGCCTCGATCGTGGCGAGCGATTACCTGACGCATGGCGGTACCGCGCGCGTGGGCGTGATGGGGCCGACCCGCATGGACTATCCGAGCAACCTCGCGGCGGCGCGGGCCGTGGCCCGCTACCTGTCGCAGCTGCTCGAAGAGGATGAGACCGGCCGTTGATCGGCCGCACGAACACGCATGCCGCCGACGGCGGCCCGGAAAGGCGATGGTGACGGATCACTACGAGGTTCTCGGCGTCTCGCGCGATGCGAGCGAGGACGAGATCAAGAAGGCGTATCGACGGCTCGCGCGTCAGCTGCACCCCGACGTGAACCCCAGTGAGGATGCGGCGGAGCGGTTCAAGCTCGTCACGCACGCCTATGACGTGCTGAGCGACGCCGACTCGCGGCGCCGCTACGACATGGGCGGCGACCAGAACGGCAACGGCGGTTTCGGTGGGTTCGGCGGCTTCGGTGACATCTTCGAGACCTTCTTCGGGGGCGGAGGGGCGCGCGCGGCCCGGCCGCGTTCGCGCCGGGAGCGGGGCCAGGACGCGCTGGTGCGGGTCACGCTCGAGCTCGGCGACGTCGTGTTCGGTGTGCACCGCGACATCGACGTGGACACCGCCGTGCTGTGCGAGACGTGCCAGGGCTCCTGCTGCCAGGAGGGCACCTCACCGGTCACCTGCGACATCTGCGGCGGATCCGGACACGTGCAGCAGCAGGTGCGCAGCCTGCTCGGCAACGTCATCACGACCGCGCCGTGCGGCTCCTGCGAGGGCTTCGGCACGACGATCCCGTTCCCATGCCAGACCTGCAACGGTCAGGGACGGGTGCGTTCGCGCCGTACCGTCGGCCTCGACATCCCCGCCGGCGTCGAGTCCGGCCTGCGCCTGCAGCTGCCCGGATCCGGCGAGGTAGGCCGCGCGGGCGGCCCGAACGGCGACCTGTACGTCGAGGTCACGGTCTCCCCGCACGCCCGCTTCAGCCGCGACGGCGATGACCTGCTCGCCACTCTCGAGGTGGCGATGAGCGATGCGATCCTCGGGACCACCACGACCATCGAGTCGCTGGACGGGCCCGTGGATCTGGAGATCCGCCAGGGCCTCCAGTCCGGCGATGTGCTGACGATCAAGGGCCGCGGCGTCACGCCGCTGCGCGGAACCCAGCGCGGCGACCTGCGCGTGGGCGTACAGGTGCTGACCCCGACCAAGCTCGACCATAAGGAGCGCCAGCTCATCGAGGACTTCGCCAAGCGCACCAAGGCACCGGCGCCGAAGCTGGCCGAGTTCCACCAGGGGCTGTTCTCCAAACTGCGCGACCGCTTCCGGGGCTGACCCGCGATGGCCCTGCACTTCGTGACGCCCGACGCGACGGCGGCCGCGGCCGGTTCGATCCTCGCCCTCACCGGCGCCGAGGCCAAGCACGCCGCTGTCGTGCGCAGGGTGCGGATCGGGGAGCCGATCACGCTGGGAGACGGGGCGGGCGTCTGGCTCGAGGGCGAGGTCGCGTCCTCGGCCCCCGGACTGGTGGAGGTGCGCATTCTGTCGCGCAGGGAGGATCCGAGACCGGATCCGCGGATCCTGCTCGTGCAGGCGCTGGCGAAGGGCGACCGCGACGAGCTCGCCGTGCAGGCCGCGTGCGAGCTCGGCGTCGACGAGATCGTTCCGTGGCAGGCGGCGCGCAGCGTCTCCCGGTGGGAGGGGGCCAAGGCGGTGAAGGGCCGGGAACGCTGGGCCACGATCGTGCGCGAGGCCGCCAAACAGGCCCACCGATCCTGGATCCCGGAGGTCGCATCCGTCGAAGCGACAGCCGACTTGGCACGCCGTGCGGCGACGCAGCGGGTGCTGATCCTGGACCCGACGGCGCCTGCGGCGCTGTCCGCACTCGTCCCGGACGAGCGCGACATCGTGCTGGTCGTCGGCCCCGAGGGCGGGATCGCCCCCGAGGAGATCGAGCGCCTCGTCGGCGCCGGTGCGGAACGCGTGGTGCTGGGCGACACCGTGCTGCGCACCTCGACCGCAGGCCCTGCCGCCATCGCGGTGCTGAACGTGGCGCGCGGGCGCTGGTAGCCGACGCTCGCCGGCACCGCGCGGATAGACTGATTCCATGAGCGAACCCTCCATCTTCACGCGCATCCTGAACGGGGAGATCCCCGGCGAGATCCTGCTGGAGACCGAGGATGTCTTCGCAATCCGCGACATCAACCCGCAGGCGCCTCTGCATGTGCTCGTGATCCCCAAGTCCGAGCAGTTCCGCGACGTCACCGAGCTCGCCGCAGGCGACCCCGGACTCATGGCGAAGATGGTCGCTGCGGCGAAGGAGATCGCCGACGAGCACGCGAACGGCGAGTACCGCCTGATCTTCAACAACGGCGCGAGTGTCGCGCAGTCCGTCTTCCACGTGCACGCCCACGTGCTCGGCAATCTCGAGGAGAACAAGCTCGTTGGCTTCTGACGACACGGCCGAGGGCGTCGCGCCCTCCCAGTCCGTGACCTCCGCCCGCATCGAGGTGGACGGGGTCGCGATGGTGCAGCTGCTCGGACCACAGGACCGGCTGCTGCGCATGCTCGAGAAGGAGCATCCGGCGGTCGACGTGCTGGTGCGCGGCAACGAGGTCACTCTGACCGGCGAGCCGGCTGCGGTGCGCTCAGCGCAGAAGCTCGTGGATGAGCTCATCGAGCTGACGCGCTCCGGGCATGCACTCGCCCCCAGCGATGTCGCGCAGTCGGCGCGGATGCTGGAGCGGGAGGGCGTGCGCCCGAGCGAGGTCCTCGGCGAGGCGATCCTGTCCACGCGCGGACGCGTGATCCGGCCGAAGACTCTCGGTCAGAAGGAGTACGTCGACGCGATCGAGCAGAACACGATCGTGTTCGGCATCGGCCCCGCCGGCACCGGTAAGACCTATCTCGCGATGGCGAAGGCGGTGCAGGCGCTGCAGCGCAAGGAGGTCGAGCGGATCATCCTCACCCGCCCCGCCGTCGAGGCGGGGGAGCGGCTCGGATTCCTGCCGGGCACCCTCACCGACAAGATCGACCCGTATCTGCGCCCGCTCTACGACGCGCTGAACGAGATGATGGATCCCGAGATCGTCCCCAAGCTGATGGCGAGCGGCACGATCGAGGTGGCGCCTCTGGCGTACATGCGCGGGCGTACTCTGAACGACTCGTTCGTCGTGCTGGACGAGGCGCAGAACACCACGCCGGAGCAGATGAAGATGTTCCTCACCCGGCTCGGGTTCGGCACGCGCATGGTCGTCACGGGCGACATCACCCAGATCGATCTTCCTCAGGGCGCCTCCGGATTGCGCGTCGTGACCCGGGTGCTGAAGGACATCGACGACATCCACTTCTCCCGGCTCACGAGTGACGACGTCGTGCGCCACTCGCTGGTGGGCCGCATCGTGGATGCGTACACCGAATACGACGAGCAGCGCACCGCGGCCCGCACCGAGCGCGAGCAGGCGGCGGAGTTCGCCAACCGCGCCGAGCGCCGTGCGGGGCAGCAGCGCCCGGGACCCCGAGACCGCATGCCGAAACGAGGCCTGAAATGATCGAGATCAACAACGAATCGGCCATCGCGATCGACGAGACGGTGCTCCTGCGCCTCACCGAACGCAACCTGGGCCAGCTGAACGTGAGCGCGGATGCGGACGTCGCCATCGTCCTCGTCGACGAGGGCGCCATGGAAGCGCTGCACGTGCAGTGGATGGACGAGCCGGGACCGACCGACGTGCTGAGCTTCCCGATGGACGAGCTGCGTCCCGGCACCATCGACCGGCCGACGCCGCCCGGGCTGCTCGGCGACATCGTGCTGTGCCCCCAGGTCGCGGAGACCCAGGCGGCTGCAGCCAAGCACACGCTCATGGACGAGCTGATCCTGCTCACGACGCACGGTCTGCTGCACCTCCTCGGATTCGATCACGCCGAACCCGAGGACGAGAAGGAGATGTTCGGCCTGCAGCGCGAGCTCATCGCCGGTTTCGCCGCCGACGAGCGCTCGCACGGTCGATGACGCCATTCCTGCTGCTCGCCGGCGCGATCCTGCTCGTCGCGTTCGGTGGCCTGATGGCGGCGATCGACGCGGCGCTGTCCGTGACCTCGCGGGCGGATCTGGAGGAGATGGGATCCGAGGGGCGCAATGCGCCAGCCCTCGCCAGGATCGCCGCGGATCCGGAACCGCACGCGAATGCGGTGGCCTTCATGCGTGTGTTCGTGGAGACGGCGGCCGCGGTACTCGTCACGGTCGCCCTGGTGCTGCTGTTCGACGACCAGATCTGGTGGGCGATGCTCGCCGCCGCGGTGATCATGACCGGCATCACCTTCGTCCTCGTCGGGGCGAGCCCGCGATCCTTCGGTCGCCAGCACGCCGACGCGATGCTGAGAGTGTGCGCTCCCACGATCCGCGCAGTCCGCGTCATCCTCGGCCCGATCGCGCAGGGGCTCGCGGTCTTCGGCAGCCGGGTCACCCCGGGGGCGGGGCGGAGCACGTTCGCGACCGAGACGCAGCTGCTCAGCATGGTCGACGAGGCGGCCTCGCACGACCTCATCGAGGCGGACGACCGCGAGCTGATCCACTCCGTCTTCGACTTCACCGACCAGTTCGTGCGCGCCGTCATGGTGCCGCGCACCGACATGGTCACCGTCGACGCCGCTGCGACCACGTCGGAGGCGATGGATCTCTTCCTGAACCGCGGCGTCTCGCGTATTCCGGTGGTCGACGATGAGGCCGATGATGTCGTCGGCGTGCTCTACCTCAAGGATCTGGTGCAGTTCGCCTACCGGGACGACCGCAGCTGGCGGGCCGCCTCGGTGCGCCGGCTCGCCCGGCCCGCCGTGTTCGTGCCGGAGTCCATGCGTGCGGAGACGCTCCTGCAGCAGATGAAGCGCGAGGCCGTGCACGTGTGCATCGTGATCGACGAGCACGGCGGGATCGCCGGGCTCGTCACGATGGAGGATCTCATCGAGGAGCTCGTCGGGGAGATCTCCGACGAGTACGATCGGCCCGGATCCGAGGTCGTCGAGCTCGAGCCGGGGCACTATCGGGTGAGCGGGCGGATGAGCCTTGAGGACGTCGGCGAGTTGTTCGGCGTCGAGCTCGAGGACGACGACGTGGACTCCATCGGCGGCCTGCTGGGCAAGGAGCTCGGCCGCATTCCGACTCCCGGCGCGACGGCCGTCGTGCGCGGGCTTCTCCTCACCGGCGGCGCCTCACGCGGTCGCGGCCGCGGCATCGAACATGTCTTCGTGGAGCGGGCCGAGGAGCCGCTCGCGGGGGATCAGAACGGATCCGAGCGGTCCAGCAAGGAGAACCACGATGAGCGATGAGCGCGACACCGAGACCCCGACCCCGCACCGCAGCGGGTTCGTGACGTTCGTGGGCCGGCCGAACGTCGGCAAGTCCACGCTGACGAACGCGCTGGTCGGCGAGAAGATCGCGATCACCAGTGAGAAGCCGCAGACCACGCGGCGCGCGATCCGCGGCATCGTGAACCGCCCCGACGGACAGCTCGTGATCGTGGACACCCCGGGCATCCACCGCCCTCGAACCCTCCTGGGCGAGCGCTTGAACGACCTCGTCGGGCAGGTGCTCGGCGACGTCGACGTGATCGGCTTCTGCGTGCCGGCGACCGAGAAGGTCGGCCCCGGTGACAAGCGCATCGCGGCGTCGCTGGACGGCTATCCGCGGGCGAAGAAGGTCGCGATCGTGACCAAGGTCGACATCGCGGAGCGCGACGAGATCACCGAGCGGCTCATGGAGGTCGACTCCCTGCGCGAGGACTGGGCGGCCGTGATCCCGCTCTCCGCACTCACTCGGGTGCAGCTGGACGTGCTGGCGGACGAGGTGCTCTCGCTCATGCCGGAGGGCCCGTCCCTGTACGAGGACGACATCGTCACGGACGAGTCCACCGAGGACCGCATCGCTGAGATGATCCGCGAGGCGGCCCTCGAGGGCGTCCGCGACGAGCTGCCGCACTCGATCGCCGTCGTGGTCGACGACATCTCACCGCGCGAGGACTCCGACCTGACCGATGTGCACGCCTCGATCGTCGTGGAGCGAGACAGCCAGAAGGCGATCATCATCGGACGCAAGGGCGCTCGGCTCCGCGATGTCGGCGCGACCGCCCGTGCGGGCATCGAGGAATTGCTCGGCACCCGGGTGTTCCTGGGCCTGCACGTGAAGGTCGCCAAGGAATGGCAGCGCGACCCGAAGCAGCTCGGGCGGCTGGGGTTCTGACATGAGCGTCGCCGCGCAGCAGTGGATCGCTCCGGAATGGGGCGGTCCGGAGCGGTGGCGGCTGGCCGACACGACGGCACCGGATCCGCAACAGGGCGAGGTGACGATCCGCGTGCACGCGGCGGGGATGAACCCTGCGGACCGCAAGCACGTCGCCGTGCCGAGGCCGGGCGTCGAGCTGCCGGTGCCGATCGGCTATGAGGTCTCGGGCGAGATCCTCGCGATCGGACCGGGCACGCGGATCGGATCGGGGGAGGCGCGAGTTGGCGACGAGGTCGTGGCCTTCCGGGTCCAGGGCGGGTATGCGAGCGCGCTCACGATCCCCGCGGAGAAGGCCTTCCGCAAACCCGCACGCCTGTCGCACGCCGAGGCGGCGAACCTGCTGCTCGCCGGCACCACGGCCGCGGAGATGCTCGAGCGCGTGCACGCTGAGGAGGGTGAGACCATCCTGCTCCACGGCGCCTCGGGCGCGGTCGGGGTCATGGTGCTGCAGCTGGCCGCACTGCGCGGCATCCGCGTGATCGGCACCACGAGCGAGGCCGGCGCCGAGCGCGTGCGTCGGTTCGGCGGCACCCCCGTGGCTTATGGCGAGGGTCTTCTGGACCGGGTCCGCGCCACCGGCCTGGCCGTGGACGCGGCGCTGGATGCGGTCGGCACGGACGAAGCCGTCGACGTCTCCCTCGCTCTCGTCGGGGACCGTTCCCGGATCGTCACGATCGCGGCACCCGGTCGCGCGGCGGAGCACGGCTTCCGCGCCATCGCGGGATCCCAGCCCGGCAGTGCAGCGTTCCGCGACGGGATCCGTGGCGAACTGGTGCGTCTCGCGGACGAAGGACGGCTGGTGGTGCCGCTCGCGCGCACCTATCCGCTCGCCGAGGCCGTCGACGCCACTCGTTTCCTCGCCGAGGAGCATCCGGGCGGCAAGCTCGCGCTGATCCCCTGACGGACAGCGGCGATCTCGAGCGCGGTCTTCGCAGACTCCGCGCATCGGGAGGGCGCCGGTATCACCAGCCGCCGGAGGATCCGCCTCCTCCGCCACCGCCGGAGAACCCGCCGCCGAAGGAGCCGCTGGAACTCGACGACGAGCTCGGCGTGGGGGTCGGGCTGAGCGAGCTGTTCATGCCGCTGAGCGAGCCGGCGAAATTCGCGCCGGTGTAGCCGTAGTACCAGCCGGGCGTGATGCCGTCGTGCTCGTACTGCACGGCAAGCACCTGCCCCCACTCGCGTTCCATGCCGAAGAGCATCGCGTAGGGGAGCAGCCGCTCGTACAGCACGATGACGTCCACCGTGCCGTCCGCGCGGCGTTCCGCGCCCCGGTACGACTGCAGCATGCGGATCCGGTCCGCCTCGGCCAGCCGGATGTACTCGCGCACCCCGAGCAGGTACTCGCGCGCCTCAGCGCCCTGCGGCGTGAGGACGGCGCGGCGCGGCAGCGACACGAGGATGGCGACGATCGCGACCGCCGATGCGACGATCGCGACGACGAAGGTCGCGATGGCGGCAGGACGGCCCACCGCCATGCCGGGCGCGGCCAGCACGATCGCGCCGAGGCCCGCCGCGAGTGCGATGACGCTCAGGACCACCGCGAGCACCGAGCGCCGCCGGGTGAGCAGACCACGCTCGAACGCGGCGACATGGGCGGACCCGGCGAGGGCCTTGAGCCGGGCGACCAACGGATCGTTCGGCACCTCGAGATGCAGCGTCGTGCCGACAGGTTCTCCGGGGAACAGCGCATGCAGAGCCTCCGCGTCGAGCGCATCGGGGGAGCTCGACGGGTCGAGGAGCTCGAGCACGGGCTTGCTCTCGCCGTCAGAGATGCGGATCGCCCTGTGGACGGCGAGGTGCACGATCTCGGCGGAGTTCGCGACGGGCCGTCGACCCTCGATCTCGGCGGCGAGGACCGGGGGAAACGTGTCAGGCACGTCGTACTGGGCGACCACGATGCCGCGGCCGCTGCGCCGTCCGTTCCGGCGCAGCAGTCCGATGCCGAGGATCGGGCCACCGATCGCGAGCAGCACGGCGAGACCCGCGACGGGATACGGCGCGACGTCGGTCATCGGATCCGGCTGGCGTGCCGGAGCCTGGGCGAAGGTTCCCGCCTTCATCGGGAAGGCGACGGTGACACCGGATCCGGCGGGGACGTTCTCCTGCGTCACGGCGAACCCGGTCCCAGAGGCGGGGGAGAGCGTGCAGCGGGTGGTGGAGTCGACGGGCCCGGCGTAGCAGGAGGGGGCGCCGATCATGGCGGCATCGACGTCCGGGGCGAAGGAGAGCTCGGCGGAGAAGTGCGCGATCGGCTGCGCGGAGTTCAACGGGAGCAGGTTCCAATACCACTCGTCGATTGCCCGGTTGGTGGGCCGATGCACGACATCGCGCATCGTGTAGCGGATCACATAGGTGTTGCGTCCGTGCGCGAACCTGTCAGGATCGCCGATCTTCAGTTGCCGCTCGCCGTCGTCGGTCTCGCTGTCGTCGTACGGCACCGCCTTGCCTGCGCCGTCGGTGATCGAGACGACGTGCAGCCCGAGTGGCGCGCCCTCGTACCAGGTGGGCAGGCCTCGGAGGATGCCGTGGTTCTGGTCGAAGTCGGGGAACTCCGCGACGAGCGTCTCGGTCACCGCCAGCATCGCGCGGCCGTCGGCGTCGCGGCTGAGCAGATACTGCGCGTCCCAGGACGCGTAGGAGAAGTCGTTCGTGTCGGCGTGCGCGGCGGGTGCCGCCAGCAGCGGGGCCAGCACGAGGGCGAGGGCGCCGAGCAGGGTGAGCAGCCGGGCGCGCAGTCGAGCCGTCATGCCAGCCAGACTATCCGTCTCACCCGTCGCCCCGAGGTCGTCCGCGAGCGGGCGCGCTGTGCGCGTGCCCGCTCCCGCACGCGAGGATCAGTGCAGCGCACTCGTCTCGATGATCGTGCGCAGCGCCGCCTCGTCGTTCGCGATCTCGGTGACGCGCTGCGGGGCCGCGAGCAGGGCCTGCAGCTCGTCCGACAGCGGCAGCTCGATCCCGAGCGCTTCGGTGATGGTCTCGCCGAACTTCTCCGGCTTGGCGGTCTCGAGCACGAGCATGGGCACGCCGTCCTCGATGAACGTGCTCGCGACCTTCACGCCGTCGGCGGTGTGCGGGTCGATGATCGTTCCGCTCGCGTCGTGCACGGCGCGGATCGTGGCGAGCCGGTCTTCGTGCGTGCTGGTGCCGCTCACGATCCCGAACTCGTCGGCGAAGCGCGGCAGATCCGCGGTGAAGTCGAAGACGCCGGTGCGGGCGAGGTCGTCCCAGGCCCCGACGACTCGCTGCGGGTCGCGGCCGACGAGGTCGTAGATGAAGCGCTCCAGGTTCGATGCCTTGGAGATGTCCATCGACGGGCTCGACGTCGCGAGCGTCTGTGCCGCGCTGCGCGGACGGTAGAGCCCGGTGCGGAAGAACTCGTCCAGCACGTTGTTCTCGTTCGCGGCGAGCACGAGACGGCGGATCGGCAGGCCCATGCCGCGCGCGAAGAAGCCGGAGAGGATGTTGCCGAAGTTCCCGGACGGCACCGCGAAGGACACCTCGAAGCCGTCCCGCTCGGCAGCGGCGAGGCCGTCGGTCGCGCGCAGCCACGCCCAGAAGTAGTAGACGACCTGCGCGGTGATGCGGGCGAGGTTGATCGAGTTGACCGCGCCCAGGTGCTGCGCGTTCTTGAAGTCGAGGTCGCCGGCGAGGTCCTTGACCAGGTTCTGGCAGTCGTCGAAGACGCCGTCGACGGCGATGTTGTGCACGTTCGCGTCCTGCAGCGAGTACATCTGCGCGCGCTGGAACGGGCTCATCCGTCCCTGCGGCGAGAGCATGAAGACGCTGATCCGGTCCTTGCCGCGGAGGGCGTGCTCGGCCGCCGAACCGGTGTCGCCCGAGGTGGCGCCGACGATGTTCAGCACGCCGCCCGTGCGCTCGAGGGCGTACTCGAGCGCCTGCCCGAGGAACTGCATCGCCATGTCCTTGAACGCCAGCGTCGGCCCTTCGGAGAGCCCGACGAGCGTGATCCCGCCGCCGATCGGCGTCAGCGGCACGGGCTCGGCGAACACCGCGGGGGAGTACGCCGCCGCGCACAGCTCCGCCAGATCCTCGCGCGGGATGTCGGTCGCGAACAGGCCGAGCACCTCGGTCGCCAGCTCCGCGTAGTCGAGTGCCCGCCAGGACTCGAGGGTCGCCGCGTCGACCTCGGGCAGCCGCTCCGGGACGAGCAGGCCGCCATCGACGGCCAGGCCCTCCAGGAGCGCCTCGCTGTAGGTCTTCGGCTCCCCGCCACCGCGGGTGGAGATGTACTGCACGAGTTGCTCCTCGATTCTCGGGCGTCTCGGATCCGCTCGTAGGGGGTGCGGATCCGCGTGCATCGATTCTCGCAGGTCCGTCACAGCCCTGATGCCCCTGTGTCGCCGTGCTAGCATGGCGGCATGCGCGCAGGCGGTCTGCTCCTTCTTATCTGCCGCGACGAGTCCCGTCTCTGAGGGCCCCACTCGTCGCGGTGTTCGTGTTGGCCCGCTCCCACACTTGAAGCGACGAGAAGAGCAACCCTCATGAAGAACAACCAGCGCCCCACCACGATGCCGGTCCACAAGTATCGGCCGTACCACGAGCAGATCGCTGTCGATCTGCCCGACCGCACCTGGCCCTCGGCCCGCATCACGAAGGCGCCGCGCTGGTGCGCGGTCGACCTGCGCGACGGCAACCAGGCCCTCATCGACCCGATGTCCCCTGAGCGCAAGCGCGTCATGTTCGAGCTGCTCGTCGGCATGGGCTACAAGGAGATCGAGGTCGGCTTCCCGTCCGCGAGCCAGACCGACTTCGACTTCGTGCGCCAGCTCATCGAAGAGGACCTGATCCCGGACGACGTCACGATCCAGGTCCTGACGCAGTGCCGCGAGCACCTCATCGAGCGCACCTACGAGGCGATCGCCGGCGCCAAGCAGGCCATCGTGCACTTCTACAACTCCACCAGCGTGCTGCAGCGCCAGGTCGTGTTCCGTTCCGACCGCGAGGGCGTCAAGCAGATCGCGCTCGAGGGCGCGCGCCTGTGCCGCGAATTCGAGAAGCGGATCCCCGACACCGAGGTCTACTACGAGTACTCACCGGAGAGCTACACCGGCACCGAGCTGGAGTACGCCGTCGAGGTCTGCAACGAGGTGCTGGAGATCCTGCAGCCGAGCCCCGGTCGCAAGGTCATCATCAACCTGCCGGCCACCGTCGAGATGGCGACCCCCAACGTCTACGCCGACTCGATCGAGTGGATGAGCCGTCACCTGAACCACCGCGAGAACGTGATCCTCTCGCTGCACCCGCACAACGACCGCGGCACCGCGATCGCCGCCGCGGAGCTCGGCTACATGGCCGGCGCAGACCGCATCGAGGGATGCCTGTTCGGCAACGGCGAGCGCACCGGCAACGTCGACCTCGTCGCGCTGGGCATCAACCTGTTCACGCAGGGCATCGACCCCGAGATCGACTTCAGCGACATCGACCAGGTCAAGCGCACCGCCGAGTACTGCAACCAGCTGCCCGTGCCCGAGCGCAGCCCCTGGGCCGGCGATCTCGTCTTCACCGCGTTCAGCGGATCCCACCAGGATGCGATCAAGAAGGGCTTCGAGGCCATGGCCGCGAAGGCCGAGGCTCAGGGCGTCACGGTCGACGACATCGAGTGGGGCGTGCCCTACCTGCCGGTCGATCCCAAGGACCTGGGCCGGTCGTACGAGGCAGTCATCCGGGTCAACTCGCAGTCCGGCAAGGGCGGCGTCGCCTATCTGCTGAAGACGGACCACGCGCTCGACCTGCCGCGCAAGCTGCAGATCGAATTCTCCGGCGTCGTGCAGGGCAAGACCGACGCCGAGGGCGGCGAGGTCACCAGCGAGCAGATCTGGGAGATCTTCACCGACGAGTACCTGCCCGCGTCGGCCGACGACGCCAAGTGGGGCCGGTTCGAGCTGCTCGGCACCCGCACGAACAGCGACATGTCCGGCGAGGTCACCCTCGACGTCGTGCTGCGCGACGACGAGGAGCGCGTAGAGGCCGAAGGCCGGGGCAACGGTCCGGTTGCGGCGTTCATCGAGGTGCTGCGCGAGCGCGGCTTCGACATCGCCCTGTACGACTACGTCGAGCACACTCTGTCGACCGGTGGCGACGCCCAGGCGGCCGCCTACGTCGAGCTGCAGGTCGGCGACCAGCGCCTGTGGGGCGTCGGCATCGACGGTGACATCTCCACGGCGTCGCTCAAGGCGATCGTGTCCTGCGTGAACCGTTCCATCCGTGCGCGGGCCGCCGCCGAGGCGGACCTCGTCAGCGCCTGAGCGCCCGCGCGAAGCTTCTCCGCACCGTCACCCCGTGTGCGGAGGATCCGTCCGCGGCGCAACCGTCCGCGTGACTGCGCCTGCGCCCCGAGTCCGGCAGAACCTGCCGAGCCCGGGGCGCAGGCGTGTCTCAGGGGCGGATGATCGGGATCATCCCGGTCTCGGCGGCGACGCGCCGGCGATACAGGGCGCGCTGCTCGGGCAGCGACAGGTCGAAGACCACGGCGAGCACGCGGATGATCGCGGTCAGGACGATGCCGATGATCGCGGCCGGCACGATGCCCATGCCGAGTGCGTGCGCGACCACGATGAAGGCGCAGCCCGCGCCGGCGGCGACCGCGTAGAGGGAGCCGACGTGCATGATCGACACCGGCAGGCCCATGAGCATGTCGCGGAGGACACCTCCGCCGGCGGCGGCGCAGACGCCGATGAACACAGCGGGGACCTCGGGCAGGCCGAACGCGATCGCCTTGCTCGTGCCGAAGGCGCCGAACATGCCGATCACCACGGCGTCGAGGCCGACGACCACGGCGTTCAGGCGCTGGAAGAGGCCAGCGAGCAGCATGCCGATGAGCGCCGCGCCTCCGGCGGTGAGCAGGTACCAGTTGCTGTGCAGCGATGCGGGCGGCTGGCCCAGCAGGATGTCGCGGATGAGACCGCCGCCCATGCCGATCATGATCCCGATGATGGCCACGCCCAGCAGATCCAGGCGGCGTTCACCCCGGAAGCCGCTCGCGAACATGGCGCCCTGCACGCCGCCCAGGCCCACGCCCAGCAGATCGGCCCACAGCGGGATGGTGAAGGTCGGTTCGGTCACAGCTCTATTGTCCCCGGGAGTGGGATGATCGAGGAATGCCCACCTACCGAGACGAAGCGGTGATCCTGCGCACCCACAAGCTCGGTGAGGCGGACCGGATTGTCACGATGCTCTCGCGTGCACACGGCAAGGTCAGGGCCGTGGCGAAGGGGGTGCGCCGCACCTCGTCGAAGTTCGGCTCGCGTCTCGAGCCGTTCATGGTCGCGGACGTGCAGCTGTACCAGGGGCGTTCGCTCGATATCGTGCAGCAGGCGGAGTCGCTCGGATCCTATGGCGCCGACATCGCCCTGCACTACGACCGCTACACGGCGGCGAACGCCATGGTCGAGACGGCCGATCGGCTGAACGACGCCGAAGCGACGCCCGAGCAGTATCTGCTGCTCGTGGGCGGGCTGCGGGCTCTCGCGCGCGGCGAGCACGCCTCCCGCAGCATCCTGGACTCCTACCTGCTGCGCGTCATGGCGCTGTCGGGCTGGGCGCCGTCGTTCGACGACTGCGCGCGCTGTGCGAAGCCCGGATCGCACACGGTGTTCGTCGCCCAGATGGGCGGCATCGTCTGCGATGAGTGCGCACCCGCGGGCAGCCCGCGCATCCCCGCCACGGCGCTCGATGTGCTGCGCGCCCTGATCGCGGGGGACTGGGAGCGGGTCGACTCCGCCTCCGTCCGCGACACAGCCGCCGCATCCGGCCTCATCGCCGCATACGCCCAGTGGCATCTCGAGCGGGGGATCCGCTCGCTCTCGCTCGTGGAGGGAACCCGTTGAGCCCCAAGCCGTACACGCACAAGGACGCCGTCCCGTACCGTCCCCTGGACTGGACCGGAGTGCAACCGCCCGCGTTCCCGGCCGTGCCGAACCATGTCGCGATCGTCATGGACGGCAACGGCCGCTGGGCGAACCGCCGCGGACTCAACCGCATCGAGGGGCACAAGGCGGGGGAGGAGGTGCTGCTCGATGTCGTCGCCGGCGCCATCCAGGCCGGCGTCAAGCACCTCAGCGTGTACGCGTTCTCCACCGAGAACTGGGCGCGTTCTCCCGAGGAGGTGCGCTTCCTCATGGGCTACAACCGCGACGTGCTGCACCGTCGCCGCGACCAGCTCAACGAATGGGGCGTGCGGATCCGCTGGGCGGGGCGCAAGCCGCGCCTGTGGGGCTCCGTCATCAAGGAGCTGGAGTACGCGTCCGAACTGACGCGCGGCAACGACACCCTCACGCTCACGATGTGCATCAACTACGGCGGACGCGTGGAGCTCGTGGACGCGATGCGCGCGATCGCCGAGGACGTGAAGGCAGGGCGGATGCGCCCGAGCGCGATCACCGAGAAGGCGATCCGCCGGCACCTGTACATCCCGGACATGCCGGATGTGGACCTGTTCCTGCGCAGCTCGGGAGAGCAGCGCACCTCGAACTTCCTGCTGTGGCAATCGGCCTACGCGGAGATGGTGTTCCTGGACACGCTGTGGCCGGACTTCTCCCGCGAAGCGCTGTGGCGTGCGATCGGGATCTACCTCGCCCGGGACCGTCGTTTCGGCGGTGCTGTCGACACGCCGGATGCGCTCGAAGAGGCCTGAGTCGGACTGATCGTCTGTCACGGGTACCACCACTTCCCGGCCCGACGTCACACGTTGGTCGACGTGCGCACCACGCCCCTCCCTGACCTCACGCGCCTCCCTGACCTCACGCCTCGGCCAGGGGCGGTGTGCCACCTGGCAGCCTCTCGGCCCTGATGTCCCTCCCCCCCCGGGGCCTCGGCGGGCACCTCACCCCGCCTGACGTCGGCCTCCACGAGGTCCGCTCAGACGACGGGGCGGAATCGTTTCGGCGGCGGGTCCACGTCGCCCCAGGCGTAGCGGAGTGGAAGCCGCGTGTGCAGCACGATCCGTTCGCCGCCTCGACTGTGCAGCACGAACTCATCCGTCCCGTACCGGGTGATCCGCCACCCGCCGTGATGCAGCTGCATATGGTGGAACCGACAGAGCAGGATCCCACGATCGATGTCGGTGCGTCCGTCGTCGCGGGCCCATTCGTCGATGTGGTGCGCTTCGCAGTACGACGCCGGGCGGTCGCAGCCGTTCCATCGGCACCCGCCGTCGCGGATCGCGAGGCCGATCCGCTGCCGCGGGGTGAACAGGCGTGATTCCCGCCCGACGTCGAGCGGATTCCCGCACGAATCGACGGTCACGGGAACGGATCCGGCCTCGCAGATCCGCCGTTCGGCCACCGCCGCGGGCAGCATAATCAGCCCGTCCTCCGTCATCGCCACCGGCGCGGGGACACCGTGCTGGTCGATGGTCTGCACCAGTCGAACTCCGGCCTGCCGCGTGCCGAACACGGCTTCCGGTTCGGCGAGGGCGCCGGCGCGGAGCAGATCCAGCAGCAAGTCGTAGGAGAGCTGGTCGTTCGTGCGCGGATCCGCTACCAGGTCCGCGGCCCGCGCGCTCTCGTCCGCATCGACGAACCGAGGTCCGCCGCGCCGAGGACGGAGCGCAGAGGCGAAGATCGTCTCGACGAAAGCGCCGCCCTCGTCATCGAACGCGATCGATGCCCGTCGCATCCCGTCGGCGTCGAACCATGTGCGGAACGCCCGCCTCTCATGCCGCGCCAGGAACCGTTCTTCCGCGCCCTCGGGATCGAGCAGATCTCGGATCGCCCGCGCGGAGGAGGCCAGCTCCTCCACCGTCCGCCGAGCCGCCTCATCGATCAGCTGCGCCGCGGCGTGCCCCCACGCTTCGGCGGCGCCCTCGGGCGGATCGGCGAGTCCGCGGCGGATCGCGTCGAACTGCGAAGCGGTGAGAAGCCCGTCGTTCAGCGCAGCCCGCAGCACCTGCCGCCAGTTCCGCGCGACGGGTTCCTCCGCCGTCGGCTCGCTGGACGCCTCGCCTTCCTCGAAGGGACCGGAGTCATCGCTCGGCCGGTCATCGTCGCAGGCCTCGTCGCGGTCGGCATCCTCGCTCCCGTGCGCGTCGTCGAAGGCAGACCCATCGGTTTCGCCCGTCTCATCCGAGAGTTCGCCCACGTCATCGACCTCGCTCGTGTCGAGGAGCGCCTCTCCGACCCGCACCTGCCGTGCCGCCTCACCTTTAGTCAGGCCGCCGAGCTCTTGCACCAGCGATGCCGCCGACCTGTGCCCGAACCGTTGCGCGAGCCCGGATTGACCGGCCTCCCGCGAAGAGCGGGTGGCGATCACTCCGGCGCTGATCACCTCGATCTGCTCGACGAGCCGCCTCACCTCACCGGCCTCGCGACGAACTGCGACGATGTCTGAGTCTTTCAAGGCCGCGAGTACGGCGGCGGTGTCGGAAGCGCTCGCGCCTGCACGGATCCGCCCTGCCAGGGTCGGGATCTGCGCCGCGATCGCTTCCAACGTCGTCATGCCCTGATTCTCCTCCGGGCTACCGACATTCGAATTACCAGATCACCCCACGAATTCGATCTGTGGAATCTTGCGTCAACGATCCACCTGTGGAGAACGATCGACCCACGCCTCTTGCCGCGCGTGCCACGCGCTTCGCCCAGTGATCCACGCGCAGCCGCCGCCCGTTCCACTCACCGGCGCCGCGCAGTCAGGCACATCCAGACCGACCGAGAGCGCGCGTCTTCCGCCCCGTCCGGTAGACTGTCTCCTGCGAAGGGGAGTATTCCGACTTCACGCGATCGTCATCACGAGGCCCGCTGACGGGCCTCCGGGCGCGTGACCGCTGATCTGCGGGGAAGAGACTTTCGGCCGTTGACCGACCCCCTCGAAAGGCCCCTGTGGACGTTCCCGTCTGGTTCGAAGTCGTCTCGCTCGCCGTCCTGCTGCTGATCCTGATCGGCGACCTACTGATCGTGCGGTGGCGCCCGCACATCCCCTCCACCAAGGAGTCCACCCTCTGGGTGGTGTTCTACGTAGCGCTCGCCCTGGGCTTCGCGGGCCTCCTGCTGGCGGTCGCCGGCGGACAGCACGCAGGGGAGTTCCTCACCGGCTGGGCGCTGGAATACAGCCTCTCGATCGACAACCTCTTCGTGTTCGTGCTGATCATGGCCCAGTTCTCGGTGCCGCGGAAGCTGCAGCAGGAAGTGCTGATGGTGGGCATCATCATCGCCCTGGTGCTGCGCGGCGTCTTCATCCTGCTCGGCGTCACGATCATCGAGAACTTCGCCCCGGTCTTCTACCTCTTCGGCGCCTTCCTCATCTGGACGGCGATCCGTCAGGCGATGCCGGAGAAGGCACAGGAGGACGAGACAGCCGCGAAGGAGAGCTTCGCCGTCCGGCTGGTGCGACGCATCGTCCCCGTCAGCGATGAGTTCGACGGTCCGAAGCTGCGCACCATGGTCGACGGCAAGCGTGTCTGGACGCCGATGATCATCGTCTTCGTCACGATCGGCGTGACGGATCTGATGTTCGCGATCGACTCGATCCCGGCCATCTTCAGCATCACGCAGAACAGCTTCCTGGTGTTCACCGCGAACATCTTCGCCCTGATGGGACTGCGCCAGCTCTACTTCCTGCTCGGCGACCTGCTCGACCGGCTGCGCTACCTGCACTACGGCATCGCCGTGATC
Source organism: Microbacterium sp. 22303 (assembly GCF_052045265.1). NCBI lineage: Bacteria > Bacillati > Actinomycetota > Actinomycetes > Micrococcales > Microbacteriaceae > Microbacterium > Microbacterium sp. 22303. Next base: position 259,978 of record NZ_JBQEOQ010000001.1, read on the forward strand.
CTCGCCTTCATCGGCGTGAAGCTCGTGCTGCACGCGATGCACGAGAACAGCGTGCCGTTCATCAACGGCGGCAAGCCCATCGAGTGGGCGCCCGACGTTCCGATCTGGCTGTCGCTCACCGTGATCGTCGTCGCGATGCTCGGCGCCACCGGCGCGAGCCTGATCGCGTCGGGGCGCGAGAAGCGTCAGGAGCGCGCGCTCGCGGAGTGACCCGTCCGGTGCTTCGCCCGGTCAGGGTGGGTGGGAAACACCCACCCTGACCGGGGGTAAACTCGTGGCCATGCAGGCGGTGCAGCTTCTCCTTAGCAGCCGCGGCGAGACCTCGATCTAGGCCTCTCTCGCCGCGGAGTCTCGCGTGGGCCGCACCTTGACCCTCTGGAGAAGCAACGCATGAATGACGCAGCCCCCCGCCCCCGGACGCTGGCCGAGAAGGTCTGGGACGACCACCTCGTGGTGAAGGGCGAGAACGGCGAGCCCGACCTCATCTACATCGACCTGCACCTGGTGCACGAGGTCACCAGCCCTCAGGCCTTCGACGGGCTGCGGGCCGAAGGGCGCCCGCTGCGCCGGCTCGACCTGACGATCGCCACGGAGGACCACAACACTCCGACGCTGGCCATCGACAAGCCGATCGCCGACCTCACCAGCCGCACGCAGATCGAGACGCTGCGCCGCAACGCCGAGGAGTTCGGTGTCCGCCTGCACTCCCTGGGCGACGCGGAGCAGGGCATCGTGCACGTGGTCGGACCGCAGCTGGGGCTGACCATGCCCGGCATCACCGTGGTCTGCGGCGACTCGCACACCTCCACGCACGGAGCATTCGGCGCCATGGCGTTCGGCATCGGCACCAGCGAGGTCGAGCACGTCATGGCCACCCAGACGCTGCCGCTCAAGCCGTTCAAGACCATGGCGATCACCGTCGAGGGAACGCTGCGCCCCGGCGTCACAGCGAAGGACATCATCCTCGCCGTGATCGCCAAGATCGGCACGGGCGGCGGACAGGGCTATGTGCTCGAGTTCCGCGGCAGCGCCATCCGCGCCCTCTCCATGGAGGGGCGCATGACGATCTGCAACATGTCGATCGAGGCCGGCGCCCGGGCGGGCATGGTCGCCCCGGACGAGACCACCTTCGCGTACGTGCAGGGCAAGCCGCACGCGCCGCAGGGGCAGGACTGGGATGACGCGGTCGCGTATTGGCGCACGCTCCCGACCGATGAGGGGGCGACGTTCGACGCCGAGGTGTTCATCGATGCCGACGAGCTGGAGCCGTTCGTGACCTGGGGCACCAATCCCGGTCAGGGCAGTTCGCTGTCCTCCGCGGTTCCGGACCCCGCGCAGATCGCCGATGCCAACGAGCGCAGCGCGGCCGAGCGGGCTCTCGAGTACATGGATCTGACGCCGGGCACTCCGCTGAAGGACGTGAAGGTCGACGCCGTGTTCATGGGATCCTGCACGAACAGCCGGATCGAGGATCTGCGCGCCTTCGCGTCGGTCATCAAGGGCAAGAAGAAGGCCGAGGGCGTGCGCGTCATGGTCGTGCCCGGTTCCGCCCGTGTCCGCCTGGAGGCCGAGGCGGAGGGGCTCGACAAGGTCTTCACCGAGTTCGGCGCCGAATGGCGGTTCGCGGGCTGCTCGATGTGCCTGGGCATGAATCCCGACCAGCTCGCGCCCGGTGAGCGCTGCGCGTCGACGAGCAACCGCAACTTCGAGGGCCGCCAGGGCAAGGGCGGGCGCACGCACCTCGTCTCGCCCCTTGTCGCGGCGGCGACCGCCGTGCGCGGCACCCTGTCCAGCCCGAGTGACCTGAACGAGACGGCGGAGGCCTGAGCATGGAGAAGTTCACCACCCACACCGGTGTCGCAGCGCCGCTGAAGCGATCCAACGTCGACACCGACCAGATCATCCCGGCGGTCTTCCTCAAGCGGGTCACCAAGACCGGCTTCGAGGACGCGCTCTTCCACGCCTGGCGTCAGGACCCCGGGTTCGTGCTCAACCAGGAGCCGTTCCGGAACGCGTCCGTGCTCGTCGCAGGCCCCGACTTCGGCACCGGATCCAGCCGTGAGCACGCCGTCTGGGCGCTGCGCGACTACGGATTCAAGGTCGTGCTGAGCCCCCGTTTCGCCGACATCTTCCGCGGCAACTCGGGAAAGCAGGGTCTGCTCGCCGCGACCGTCGACGAGGCCGACATCGAGCGGATCTGGGCGCTGATCGACGAGGATCCCGGGAAGGAGATCACGGTCGATCTGGAGGCGCGCACCGCCACGATCGGCGACTTCCAGACCTCCATCGGGATCGACGATTACACTAGATGGCGGCTCCTCGAAGGGCTCGATGACATCGGGCTCACGCTGCGCAACGAAGACAAGATCGCGCAGTTCGAGGCCCGTCGCGAGTCGTGGCGGCCACGTACGCTTCCTGTTCTCTGAATCGGACGCGGCCGTGAGCCTAGGGCATCCGCCCGGCGGCTCCGGCCGCGCTCGTTCCACAAGAAGAGGCCCTGAATGACGACACCGCTGCACGAGACCACGCTCGCTTCGAAGCCTTCGGGCGATGTCCTGGCAATCCGCGGCGGACGTCCACTGCACGGCAGGGTGGACGTGAAGGGCGCGAAGAATCTCGCGACCAAGGCGATGGTGGCCACCCTCCTCGGCGAGACCGCGAGCACCCTGCGAGACGTCCCCGACCTCTCCGACGTCGCCGTTGTCCGCTCGCTGCTCGAGGTGCATGGCGTGCGCGTCACCGAGGGCGACGAGCCCGGCGCGCTGATCTTCGACCCGAGCGAGGTCGAGTCGGCGCACTTCGAGGAGATCGACGCCCACGCGGGCGCCTCCCGGATCCCGATCCTGTTCTGCGGCCCGCTGCTGCACCGCCTGGGCCAGGCGTTCATCCCCGACCTCGGCGGCTGCCGCATCGGCGACCGCCCGATCGACTTCCACCTCGACGCGCTGCGCAAGTTCGGCGCGACCGTCGAGAAGCTGCCCAGTGGCATCCGGCTGTCCACGGGCGGCAGCCGCCTGCACGGCGCCAACATCCACCTGCCGTACCCGAGCGTCGGAGCGACCGAGCAGGTCCTCCTGACCGCGGTGCGCGCGGAAGGCACGACGGAGCTGCGCAACGCGGCCATCGAGCCGGAGATCATGGATCTGATCGCGGTGCTGCAGAAGATGGGCGCGATCATCTCCTACGAGCCCAACCGGGTGATTCTCATCGAGGGCGTGGAGAAGCTGCGCGGCTACGATCACCGCTCGATCTTCGACCGCAACGAGGCTGCGTCCTGGGCGTCGGCGGCGCTCGCGACCGACGGCGAGATCTTCGTCGGCGGCGCCAAGCAGCAGGAGATGCTGACGTTCCTCAACGTCTTCCGCAAGGCCGGCGGCTGGTTCGACGTACGCGAGGACGGAATCCTGTTCCGCCGCGACGGCGAGCTCAAGCCGGTGATCGTCGAGACCGACGTGCACCCGGGCTTCATGACCGACTGGCAGCAGCCGCTCGTGGTCGCGCTCACGCAGGCGCGCGGCCGTTCGGTGGTGCACGAGACGGTGTACGAGAACCGGATGGGCTTCACCGGCGCGCTGATCAAGATGGGCGCGGACATCGTCGTGCACCCGCACGGTCTCCAGGACGGCCCGCGTCGTGTGGCGCGTCGCGACCTCGAGCAGGCCGCGGTCATCACGGGCCCGACGCCGTTGCACGGCGCGGACATCGTGGTGCCCGACCTGCGCGGCGGCTACAGCCACGTCATCGCCGCGCTCACCGCGACCGGCGAGTCGAGGGTCTCCGGCGTCGACATCCTCAGCCGCGGCTACGAGAAGTTCCTCGACAAGCTCACCGCGCTGGGCGCCGACTTCGACGTGATCGGCTGACATGCGCGCGACCGCCGAGAAGACACGCCCGAGCCTGTTCTGGTTCCTCGGCGTCTTCGTGGTGCCGTTCGTCTCGTTCCTGGCGAAGATCCGAATCCGCGGCGCCGAGAGGCTGCCCCGCGAAGGCGCCTTCGTGCTGGCGCCGAACCACTACTCGGAGTTCGACCCGCTGATCGTCGCGGTCGCCGTGTGGCGGCTCGGCCGCGCGCCCCGTTTCATGGCGAAGGAGAGCCTGTTCCGCGTGCCGGTCCTGGGCTGGGCGCTGCGCGGCACGGGGATGATCCCCGTGGCCCGGGCCTCGTCCGCAGCGGCGGCGAAGCAGACGCTGGTGCAGTCCGAGGAGCTCGTGAAGCACGGACGCGGGGTCATCGTCTACCCGGAGGGCACGCTCACCCGGGATCCGGAGCTGTGGCCGATGCGCGGCAAGACCGGTGCCGTCCGTCTCGCCCTCGCCGGCGAGATCCCGCTGATCCCGATGGCGCAGTGGGGCACGCAGAACATCATGGGCCGCTACCAGAAGGGCCTCCGCCTCTGGCCGCCGCGCAAGAAGGTCGACGTGCTCATCGGGGATCCGGTCGACGTCTCCGACCTGTACGGTCGAGGAGGCGAGCGTGCCGCGCTCGTGGAAGCGAACGACCGGCTCATGGCCGCCATCACGGTGCTCCTGGAGGAGCTCCGCGGCGAGAAGGCTCCCGCCGAGCGGTGGAATCCGACCGAGCACGGCCAGAAGGAGACGGGGCGTCTTGACTCCTAGGAACGCGGCCCCGCGCACCGCCTCGATCCCGCTCGGGCCGCGCGTGACGGTGATCGGTGCCGGGAGCTGGGGGACCACCTTCGGAAAGATCCTGGCCGACGGCGGCGCGCAGGTGACGATGTGGGCGCGCCGACAGGAGCTGGCCCACGAGATCGCCGAGGCGAAGCGCAACTCGCAATACCTCTCCGGCATCAACCTGCCACGATCGATGACGGCCACGCATCACCTGGCCGAGGCGATCCAGGGCGCCGAGCAGGTGTACCTCTCGGTGCCGAGCCAGACGCTGCGGGAGAACCTCAAGGCACTGCGTCCGCTGTTGCAGAACTCCGACGTCCCCGTGGTCAGCCTCATGAAAGGCGTCGAGAAGCGCACCGGCCTGCGGATGAGCCAGGTCATCGAGCAGGAGCTGCGCTGCGACCCCGACCGGATCGCGGTCGCGAGCGGCCCCAACCTGGCGCTCGAGATCGCGCGCGAGCAGCCCACCGCGGCCGTCATCGCCTCCAACAGCCAGGAGACGGCCGACATCGTGGCGCGCACCGCGCGCAACCACTACTTCCGCAGCTTCGTGAACACCGACGTGATCGGTACGGAGTTCGGCGGCGTGCTGAAGAACCTGATCGCGGTCGCCATCGGCATCGTCGACGGCGTCGGCTACGGCGAGAACACCAAGGCGTCGATCATCACGCGGGGTCTGGTCGAGATGACCGACTTCGCGGTGGCGAACGGCGCACAGCCGGGGACCCTGCAGGGTCTGGCCGGCCTCGGCGATCTGATCGCGACGTGCCAGTCGCCGCTCAGCCGCAACAACACCGCCGGGCGCCTGCTCGGTCAGGGATACAGCTTCCAAGACGTGGTCAAGCAGATGCAGCAGACAGCCGAGGGACTCGCGTCCGTCGCGCCGATCCTGCAGCTGGCCCGCGCCGCCGGCGTGGAGATGCCGATCGTCGAGCAGGTGAAGATGGTGCTGGACGGCACCATGGATCCGCGCGACATCGCCCCCCATCTGACCACCGACGACGACACCCCGCAGGGGGAAGGGACGGGCAATGGACAAGCAGACGGTGGTGGTGCTCTTCGGAGGGCGCTCCAGCGAGCATTCGATCAGCTCCGCCACGGCGGGAGGGGTGCTCCGCGCCCTTGACCGGGAACGCTACGACGTCATCCCCGTCGGGATCACCCGTGAAGGAGCGTTCGTCCTGGAGGACGACGAGCCGGACAAGTTCCCGCTCGACGCCGCGCATCTGCCCGAGGTCGTGGACAACGGCACTCGGATCCAGTGGCCGGAGCCCGGCGGGATCCGCACGCTGCGCGTGACGCGCGCCGACGGCACGATCGAGGACCTCGGCGCGATCGATGTGGTGCTTCCCCTGCTGCACGGTCCGCACGGCGAGGACGGCACACTGCAGGGTTACTTCGACACGCTCGAGGTGCCCTACGCCGGCGGCGGGGTGCTGGATTCCGCGCTGTGCATGGACAAGCACTTCATGAAGGTCGCGCTGCAGGCCGCTGGCATCGCCGTGGCGCCCTGGATCACCGTGCGCGCGCGGCAGTGGGCGCAGGATCCCGAGAGCGTGCGCGCTGCCGCGGCCGGGCTCGGATCGCCGCTGTTCGTGAAGCCGGCCCGTGCCGGGTCGAGCGTCGGCGTCTCGAAGGTGACGGATCCCGCGGAGTTCGACGAGGCCATGCGGATCGCTCTGGCCGAGGACGACAAGGTGCTCGTGGAGACCGGAGTGGTCGGCCGTGAGATCGAGGTGGCGATCCTCGAGGGCGCCGAGGGACCGCGTGCTTCGGTGCCGGGCGAGATCGTGCTGACGTCCCGGGGCTTCTACGACTTCGAGGGCAAGTACCTCGGCGGAGACGGCGTGGACGTGGTCTGCCCGGCAGAGCTGGACGAGGCCGAGATCGGCGCGATCCAGGACGCCGGCATCAGCGCGTTCGAGGCGGTCGACGGACGCGGTCTCGCACGCGTCGACATGTTCCTCACGGCCGACGGCACCCTCGTCGTGAACGAGCTGAACACGATGCCCGGCTTCACTCCGATCTCGATGTTCCCGAAGTGCTGGATCGCCTCGGGGCTCAGTTACCGCGATCTCATCACCGAGCTGATCGAGGCGGGTCTGCGGCGCTGATCCTGCCCTCTTGCGCGCTCTTCGGCGCAGGGGCATCCTGGCGTTCTGCAACGCCCGTGCCGAGGGGAGGATGCGGTGGACATCATCGCGCTGACCTCCTTCCTCGCGGTGGTCCGTCATCGCCATTTCGGGCGCGCGGCGGCGGAACTCGGGGTGTCGATCTCGGCCGTGACCAAACGGGTGCAACGGCTGGAGACGGAACTCGGGATCCCGCTCATCGAGCGGGACTCCGGAGGCGTGTTCGGGCTCACCGCGGCAGGGCGCCGGTTCCTCCAGTTCGCGCCGCGGGTGCTGGAGGCTGCTCAGGCCGCGCAGCTCGCGGCCGTCGCGGAGCCGACAGAGCGGTTGCGCGTGGCGTTCCCCGCCGGCGTGGATGCGGTGGCCCCGCTGATGCCGGCTGCACTCGCGACGCTCGAACTCGCGCTCTCGCACGCCTTTCCCGGCGTCGGCGTCGTGCTCGTGCCGACAGCATTCGAACGGCTGGATCCTGACCTGGCCGACGGCACCGTCGACGCCGCGCTCACGTTCGGCGTCTCGGAGTCCGAAGAGGTGTCCTCGACACGGCTCGGGGAACTGCGGCGCGTCGGCCTGATCCCGACCGGACACCCGTACACCCATCGACGCAGCGTGCCGGTGGCGGAGTTCGCCCGGCAGCCGCTGCTGTATTCTCCGGAGCTGCCGGCGAGCTACATGGATCCGTTCGTCCTCGCGGACGTCCGACCGCTCGCCGACGCGGCGCTGGTCCGGCTGCCGGCGTCGCGAACGTCGGATGTCGCCGGGCAGCTGCTCGTGGGGTCCGGGATCACCGTGGTTCCCGCTGCCCTGGTCGCGGCCCTGCCGCCCGCGTTGAAATGGGTCGAGCTCGACGGTGTCCCGGCGTGCTGGTACTACATGCATCATCGGTCAGCGGACGTCAGACCCGAGCTCCTGGCGATGATCGCGCTGTTCGCGGACTTCACCGAGGCGATCACCCGGGCCGCACCGTCCGCGCGACGCTGAGCGATGCCGGGCGTTCGTCCGCTGTTTCCGCAGAGGAAACGATCCCGCGGACCACCCGCTTCCCTGGTAGAACGTCAGCATGATCCGGCCGCGATGTGCGGCGCGGCGTCGTGGGGCGCGAGAAGGAGCGGTCATGAGCGCGACGAGGCGAACAGGAGTGGTGCTGCCGATCGCGATCGGCGCGGTCGGGGGCCTCGGCTGGGCCGCCTCCATGCGCGGCATGATGGCGCAGCTCGCCGGCTTCGAGTCGGAGTTCCATTGGCTCGGAACGTTCGGCTTCATCCTGGTGCCGGGAACGATCATGGGCGCTCTGTTCGGCTGGGCCTTCGCCCGCCGGATCGCGCGCCGCCGGCGTAGAGCCGCCTGGCTGACGCTCGCGCCGTTCGTCATGCTCGCGGATCCGGCGACCCTGCCGCTGCTGGCGGCGTTCATCGGCGCCGGCTTCCTGTTCTCCGACCGAAGCCGGCCGTGGGTGCGCCGGCTCGCCGGGGTCTCCTCGTTCGTGTTCCTGGCCGCGGTGCCGATCGGTGCGGCGTTCGTCATCGGCGTCACGACGCCGCACGGCGCATGGCTGACGATCCAGCTCGCCACGCTGATCTGGATCCCGGCGCTCGCCGAGATCCTCCTGCAGCACGGGCCCGATGACGATCATCCCGCGGTCGATCCGGTACCGACGGCGTCGTTGACGGGAGCGGCGGGCGGCGCGCCCGACTGAACCGTCCTGAGCGCTCGCGTCAGCCGGCCGGAGTCGGAGCCGGTGTCGCCGTGTCCGCCCCGGGCCGATCGGTGCAGGCGTGCGTGGCGGGGATGGTCGCGATCGCCGCAGCGAGGCTCTTATTGCCGATCACGTCATTGGCGCTGACACCCTTGCCCGGTGCATCGGGCTTGCTGTTGATGTAGAGCTGCACGGCGGGCTTGCGGCCGTACGTGGTGAGCGTGAGATAAGGGCTCTTGGAATCGTCCACGAGCCAGTCGATGCCCTGCAGGGAGATGCACTGCAGAGCGCTCGTCGGCTCCGCCTCCGGCAGGCCGCAGGTGAGCAGCACCACGGAGGGGTCGCCCCACGCCGCGGTGGCCTGGGCATCCGTCCAGCGCCGATCGTGCCCGTCGATCGACGGGACGTTGCTCAACCGCACCGACACATCCGCGCAGCGCGGGTCGTTCGCGTCGTCCGCGGGGTTCAGATGCACCGTCGAGCTGCACCCGGCCAGCAGCGCCGTCGCGAGCACGAGGACGGTGGCGACGGAGAGACGGCGGGGCATCCCTCCAGGCTACCGTTGAGAGCATGGTGGACCTTTCAGCTCCCGGATCCGATGTGACCGCGGAGGCTCCCCGATCCGACGATCCGATGATCGGCGAGGTGAGCGAGGGACGCGTGCTGCGCACGATCCTGGCGCGCACGCCCGCGGGGCGCGACACTGTGCTCGGTCCGGGAGACGACGCCGCCGTGATCGCCGCGCCCTCCGGTTCGGTCGTCGCGACCACCGACACGCTCGTGGAGGGGCCGGACTTCCGCGCGGCCTGGTCGAGCGGTTACGACCTGGGGTGGAAGTCGGCGGCCGTGAATCTCGCGGACATCGCCGCGATGGGGGCGCGCCCGACGGCGCTGCTCGTGGCGCTCGCGGTGCCGAAGGATCGTCGGCTCTCCTTCGTCGCCGCGATCGCCGACGGCTTCCGCGAGGCGTGCGCCGCGCTCGCTCCGGGATGCGCGGTCGTCGGCGGCGATCTGACCGTGTCGGCGACGCTGATGATCGCCGTGACGGCGCTCGGGGACTTGGAAGGGCGTGCGGCTGTCACACGGGCCGGCGCCCACGTGGGGGATGACCTCGCGATCGCGGGCGAGATGGGCCTCGCCGGGCACGGCCTCTCCGTGCTGTTCCGGCGCTTCCACCCCGACGGCGTGGCGGTGCCGGTGGTCGCCGCCGCCCTGACGGAGGGCGAGGCCGATGCGATCGCCGCCCAATTGCGCCCCGCGCCGCCGATCGGACTCGGCCCGATGGCCGCGATCGCCGGGGCCACCGCGATGATGGACGTCTCCGATGGCCTCGCGTTGGATGCGGGCCGCATGGCCGAGGCCTCCGGCGTGACGCTCGCGCTGGAGCGATCTGCCCTGGGGGCGCATCCGCACCGGGCGCTCGCCGGCGGCGAGGACCACGCCCTGCTCGCCACGTTCCCTCCGGGGATGCTGCCGCCGGGCTTCCGGCGGATCGGATCCGTGGTCGCGGCCGTGACCGACGCTCCGGTGCTGTGCGACGGCGAGCCGGTCGGCCCGCTCGGCTGGGACCCTTACCGCGATGCGGGAGCCGACGCTCCGCACTGATCGACGGTCAGGACGCGCCCGGCTCCGCCCACCACAACGCGGTGTCTCCGTAGGCCTTCTCGCGGATGAGGGCGAGGCCGGCGGCGGCGAGATCCGGCGGAGTGGAGCGCTTCGCGCGCTCGATGACGACGACGGCGTCGGGGGAGAGCAGGGGAGCGAGCGCCACCAGGTCGGCGTTCATCTCGGCGTCGGTCAGATCATAGGGCGGGTCGGAGAAGACCAGGTCGAACAGTCCCGTGGCGCGGACGAGGTATGCATGCACGGAGGACTCCTGCACGGTCGTCCTCCCCGCGGCGTCCCCGCCCAGCGCCTTGGAGACGGCAGCCGCATTGCGGCGGATCACGGCTGCGGCGCCGCGTCCTCGTTCGACGAGCACGGTGCTGCGGGCGCCGCGACTGAGCGCTTCCAGGCCCAGGGCGCCGGATCCGGCGTACAGGTCGAGCACGCGCGCATCGGCGATCGCGTCCATGGAGGCGAGAGCGCCGAACAGCGACTCGCGCACCCGATCGCTCGTCGGCCGCGTCCCCTGTCCCGGCACTTCCAGGCGGGTGCCGCCGGCGGATCCGGCGATGATTCTCGTCACCTGTTCACCTTATGCGCCGCGACTCATTCGCCGCGGAGGGCACGGAAGGGAGCAGGATAGGAGCGTGCCCGAGAGCCTCGCCGATCTGACCCGCATGCCGCAGCCGCAGTTCATCGAAGCGGGGGAGGGCGTCGCGATCGCCACCTACGTCTGGGGAGAGCTCGAGGGCCCTGTGGTGCTCATCGTGCACGGCTTCGCCTCCAGCACGCGCGACAACTGGGTGCTCACCGGGTGGATCCGGATGCTGCAGCAGGCAGGCTACGGCGTGCTCGGTGTCGACCAGCGCGGGCACGGCGCGAGCGAGAAGCCGCACGATGCCGTCGGCTACAACGTGCGCACGCTCGCATCGGACGTCGAGCAGGTCCTGGACACCTACCTCGTCGACGACGCGTTCTACGTCGGCTATTCGCTGGGAGCGCGGGTGGGTTGGCAGGTCCTTCAAGACCTCGGCGACCGGATCCCGCGGGCGGTGCTCGGCGGCGTGCCAGACGGGATCCCGCTCGGCCGGCTCGATCTGGACCAGGTGCGCCGCTTCATCGACGAGGGCACGCCGGTCACGGATCGGGTCACGCAGAACTACATCGCGCTGACGGAGCGCGTCCCCGGCAACGACCTGAGCGCGCTGATCGCGCTCGCCCAGGGCATGCGGGAATCGGGATCGATGGATCCGGACCCCGCGACGGCGCCGACGCAGCCGGTGCTCTTCGCGACCGGGTCCGAGGACGCCGTGATCGCTGGTTCCGTGCGACTCGCGGAGGCGACGCCGCAGGGACGGTTCTTCGAGATCCCCGGCCGGCATCACTTCAACGCACCGGGGTCGAAGGCGTTCCGGGAGGCAGCCCTGGAGTTCCTGCAGGAGAACTGACCAGGCGCTGCCCCGGGTCGTGGACGAGGGCGGTGTCCGCGCGCCGTTCTAGACTTCTGAGCATGCCGCTCCGTCTCGACTCGCCGCTCGCTGTCGCGGTCGGCGACGGGAATGCGAAGACGCTGCAGAAGGCCTTCGGCATGAGCACGGTGTGGGATCTGCTCTCGCACTACCCGCGCCGGTACGCCAACCGAGGCGAGCTCACGCCGATCCTCGATCTCCCGAAGGGTGAGACGGTCACGATCGTCGCCGAGGTGATGAAGGTCGACGTCCGCGACATGAAGAATCGCCGCGGGGCGATGATGACGGTCGACATCGGCGACGGCGTCGGCCGCATGGTGCTGACGTTCTTCGCCAAGTTCCGCGGACAGCTCGAATGGCGCGAGAAGGAGCTGCGGGTCGGCAGGCGCGGGGTGTTCACCGGCAAGGTCGGCGACTACCGCGGCGTGACGCAGTTCGCGCACCCGCAGTACGAGATGTTCGACGATGAGCTGCGCGCGCGCACTCAGGCCGATGTGCTGGTGACCACGCCGCTGCCGATCTACCCGGCCACGGCGGCCCTCACCACGTGGCAGATCGAGAAGATGATCGGCACGGTGCTGGACGAGCTCGGGCCGGTGCCGGAACCGGTCCCCGATGCGGTGCGCCTCCAGGAGGGGCTCGTCGACGCCCGCGTTGCGCTGGAGCGCATCCACCGGCCGAGCACCAAGGACGAGATCGCTCCGGCGATCCGCACGCTGCGGATGCACGAGGCGCTCACTCTTCAGACGGCGCTCATGCAGCAGCGCTATCTCGTGCGCATGCTCGACGCCACCGCTCGCCCGGCGAAGCCGGGCGGGCTGCTGGAGCGCTTCGACGCCGCGCTGCCGTTCGAGCTCACGCCCGACCAGGAGTCGGTGGGCGAGACGATCGCCGCGGATTTGGTCGGCGGCGCGCCCATGAACCGGCTGGTGCAGGGAGAGGTCGGATCCGGAAAGACGCTGGTCGCGCTGCGCGCCATGCTTCAGGTCGCTGAGACGGGCGGTCAGGCGGCGCTGATCGCGCCGACCGAGGTGCTCGCGGCTCAGCACCTGCGTTCGATCACGAAGATGCTCGGGCCGAAGCTCGCCCCCCTGGTGATGCCGACGCTGCTCACGGGGCAGATGTCCGCGCCCGAACGGCGCAAAGCTGCGCTGCGCGTCGCGGCGGGCCAGGCACTCATCGTGGTGGGCACGCATGCACTGCTCGGGGAGAAGACGACCTTCGCTGATCTGGGGCTCGTGGTGGTCGACGAACAGCATCGCTTCGGCGTCGAGCAGCGGGAAGCGCTGCGTGCCAAGGGCACCAGCCCGCACGCGCTGGTGCTGACGGCCACCCCGATCCCGCGCACGGTCGCGATGACCGTGTTCGGCGATCTCGACATCTCGGTGATCCGCACGATGCCGAGCGGGCGCGCAGGCATCGAGACCTTCGTCGCGCCCCTCGCCGACCACCCCGGCTGGTTCACCCGGGTGTGGGAGCGCGCCGCGGAGGAGATCGAGAAGGGGCGCCAGGTGTTCGCCGTGTGCGCCGCGATCGATACCGATGACGGCGCGGAGGAGGCGGACCAGGAGCACTTCGCGGATGAGGAGCAGGAGAGCCGCGGACCGCGCTGGGGGGTGGTGCAGCTGCTGGCCGCGCTCAGCACGCACCCGAAGCTGGGCGCGGTGCGCATCGCCGGTCTGCACGGCCGTATGGCCGCGGACGAGAAGGACGCGATCATGCAGGCCTTCGCCCGTGGCGAGATCGACCTCCTCGTCGCGACCACCGTGATCGAGGTCGGTGTCGACGTGCCGAATGCCTCGACCATGATCGTGCTCGAGGCCGACCGTTTCGGTGTCTCCCAACTGCACCAGCTGCGCGGCCGCATCGGTCGCGGCGGGGTGCCCGGCCTGTGCCTGCTGGTCACCGAGGCCGAGCAGGGCACGCCGGCCCGCGACCGGGTCGATGCGGTGGCCGCGACGCTCGACGGCTTCGTCCTCGCCGAGGTCGACCTCGACCTGCGCGGCGAGGGCGACGTGCTCGGAGCGCGCCAGTCGGGTGCGAAGTCGTCGCTGAAGCTGCTGCGGGTCATCAAGGACGCGGATCTGATCGCCCAGGCCCGCGCGATCGCCGAGGAGATCATCGAGGCGGATCCCGCGCTGCAGCAGCACGACGGGCTGCGCGCGGCGATGGCGCAGCGCCTCAGCATCGACGATCGTGCCGCCCTCGCCAAGAACTGACTCCTCCCGCGCGGCCCCCTGAGCGCGTCGGAGGGCGCTCGTCGAACGGCGCATGCGGCTGACGCAGAGATCCGCGCCGCTAGGCTGGGCGCATGAGCGCTCGGATCGCCGTCGTCCCCGGTTCCTTCGACCCGCCGACCCTCGGCCACCTGGACGTCATCCGACGCGCCGCCGCCCTCTACGACGAGCTGCACGTGCTGGTGGTGCACAACCCCGACAAGCAGGCCATGCTGCCGGTGGCGCAGCGACTCGCACTGCTGGAGGAGTCGATCGCAGAAGCCGGCGTGACGGGCACCGTCATCGTCGGATCCTGGAGCATGGGTCTGCTCGTCGACTACGCCCGCGATGTGAACGCGGGTGTGCTGATCAAGGGCATCCGCTCGCAGGTCGACGTGGCGTACGAGTCGCCGATGGCGATCGTGAACCGCCACCTCGCCGACATCGAGACCGTGTTCCTGCTGCCGGATCCGGCGCACGCCCTGGTCTCCAGTTCGCTCGTGCGGCAGGTCGCCGCGCTCGGCGGCGACGTGTCCCCGTTCGTGCCGCCGGCCGTCGCGCGCTTCCTCGACACCGGTGCCCGCGGCATCTGAACGGCAGCCCGCCGGTCCCTGAGCCCATCGGAGGGCCCGGCCTCCGCCCAGGTGCGCCCAGTAGACTGAACCGGTGAAGACCCGACGCAAAGGACCATTCTCGCTGTCCGCGCACGACATCGTTCGTCGACCCGGTGAGATGCGAGAGTTCCGGATGACGATTCCTCTGCCTGAGCAGTGGGGCGAGGGTCTCGTCTCCGTCGAGAAGGGCGAGGGACTCGATCTCGACGTCCGGCTGGAGTCCGTGCACGAGGGGATCCTCGTCACCGGCGAGGTCGATTCGACGTACCGCGGAGAGTGCGGTCGATGCCTGAATCCGATCGAAGAGCCTGTCGAAGTCGAGTTTCAAGAGCTTTTCGCGTACCCTGGAGAGGAAGCGAACGACTTCGAGGTTCAAGACGACCACGTGGATCTTGAAACTCTGGTCAGGGACGCGGTGGTTTTGGCGCTCCCGTTTCAGCCGGTGTGTCAGCCGGATTGCCCTGGACTCGACCCCGAGACCGGCGAGCGGCTGACCGGAAGCGCCGGGAAAGAGCAGGACGCTCCTGTCGATCCTCGATGGGCTGCGCTCCAGCAGATCACAGACCACGACGGCACCGTCGAAAAGCAAGCAGCAGAATAACTGCGCGCCCAGAGCACAGAAAGTAGCAAACCATGGCCGGTAACCCCCCGAAGCGCAAGGTCTCCCGTTCGAACACCCGCTCGCGTCGCGCGCAGTGGAAGGCGGAGGCTCCTGCCCTCGTCAAGACCATCGAGAACGGCAAGGTCGTCTACAGCCGTCCTCACCAGGCGAAGGTCGTCACGGACTCGCAGGGCACCGAGCTGTTCCTCGAGTACAAGGGCCGCAAGGTCGCCGACGTCTGATCGATCCGTCGATCATGGCAGAAGTCCCCGTAGGGACGCGCCCGCTTTCTGAGCAGCTCGGGGTCGACATCGACCCCGAGCTGCTTCAGCTTGCGCTCACGCATCGCTCGTACGCGTACGAGAACGGCGCCATCCCGCACAACGAGCGTCTCGAGTTCCTCGGCGACTCCGTGCTCGGCCAGGCTGTGACCGTCATGCTCTACACGACGCTCCCGGACCTCGACGAGGGGTCCCTGGCGAAGCGGCGTGCGAGCGTGGTGTCGACCGTCGCCCTGGCAGAGGTCGCCCGTGGCATCGGCCTCGGCGCGCACATCCTGCTCGGAAACGGCGAGGAGCGCACCGGCGGCCGCGACAAGGACTCGATCCTCGCCGACACGATGGAGGCGGTGTTCGGGGCCACCTACCTGTCCGCAGGTCCCGAGGCGGCGACGGCGCTCGTGCTGCGGCTCATCGAGCCGCTCTTCGCCGACCCGGAGCGGTACGGCGCGGCGATGGATCCGAAGACCGCGCTGCAGGAGCTCTCCGCGCACCACGGACTCAGCGCGCCCGTCTACGAGGTGGCATCGACCGGCCCCGATCACGACCGGCGCTTCACCGCGACCGTGACCGTGGGCGAGATCGCGACGAACGGCACGGGCACGAGCAAGAAGACGGCCGAGATGGCCGCGGCCCTCGCCGCCTGGCACGCGCTCAGCGACCGTGCCTGAGCTCCCCGAGGTCGAGGTCGTCCGCGCCGGGCTCGCTCCGGCGATGACCGGGGCGACCATCGTCTCGGTCGCCGTGCACGATGAGCGCGCACTCACGCGGCACGCCGCGGGCGCCGCGGACTTCGTCGCGCGGCTGGAAGGATCCGAGGTCGCGACGGTTGCTCGCCGGGGGAAGTTCCTCTGGATGCCGCTGGAGACCGACGGCGCCGGCGGCCGCGCCGCGATCGTAGGGCATCTCGGCATGTCTGGGCAGCTGCTGCTGCGCCGCCCGGACGCGGCCACCGAGCGGCATGAGCGGATCCGGCTGTTGATCGAGCATCCGCAGCACGGCGAGCTGGCCGTCGTCTTCGCCGATCAGCGCACCTTCGGATCTCTCGCCGTGGATGAGCTGGTGGCGACGGCCGATGGACGAGCCGCGGGCTGGGGGAGTGACGCACCGCTCCTTCCGTCGCAGGTCGCGCATATCGCGCGGGACCCCATGGATGAGGCGTTCCGGGGTCAAGTGTTCCGCAGCGCGCTGCGGACACGGTCGAGCGCGATCAAGCGCGTGCTGCTGGATCAGAATCTCATTAGCGGCGTCGGCAACATCTATGCCGATGAGTCGCTCTGGGCCGCCCGCATCCACCCCGAGACCCCGGCCTCCGCACTGTCCACTGTGGCGGTGAACCGCCTGCTGGCCGAGGTGCGCGCCGTGCTGGAGAAGGCGCTGGCCGAGGGCGGCACCAGCTTCGACGCCCAGTACGTCAACGTCAACGGCGAGGCCGGTTACTTCGCGCACTCGCTGAACGCCTACGGTCGTACGGGTCAGCCGTGCCCGCGCTGCGGGGGCCCGATCCGCCGCGACGCCTTCATGAACCGCTCGAGTCATTTCTGCCCGCGATGCCAGAGGAAGGCTCCCACCTCGAGCGACTGACGGGCGCGGGGTTCCCTCGCTGAGGCGCTCGAGTCTGTGGATGCGGGTCAAGCGCGTCGAGCGCCGGGGCGTCGCGCATCGGGCTCTCTCTGATTTCCTCCGGCGCCTTCCGATATAGCAGAATAATCCTCAATTTCGTCATGCTCCGCACCAAGCTCCAACCCAGACCGAAAGGTTCCACGCTCATGCGGTCGATCGTGAATTCCGGATCTCGCGCCGGCAGCCGGCTCGCCCGCGCTGCTTTTCGTGCAGCACCCGCTCTCGCCCTGGTTGGGATGTGCACGCTGGGCATCGCAGTGCCCGCGAACGCGGTTCCGACATCGGTGCCTGCGCAGCTGACGGCATCCGTGCACACGGGGAAAGGCCCGTCCAAGCCGGGTGGAGGAACCACGACCTCAGCGGTGAAGGCTTCTCTCTTCGCGACGAACAGCGATGCGAAGGCGGTCCCGAGCTGGGTCGGGGCGCAGAGCACGTTCCACTCGGGGATCCACGATCTGGCCGTCGCCGATGGCAAGGTCTTCGCCGGCTACGGCGACTACAACATCAACACCGGGCCGGTGAGCCTGAACTCCTACTCGATCGCGACCGGGGCCGAGAAGCGCGAGGTCACGGGCATGCCGGCCGAGGAGATCCACACCCTGCGGGTGTGGGACGGCAACGTCTATGCCCCGAACATGGACCCGCGGGTCAGCTGGACGTCGCCGGCGAACTACGGCCTCTACGACTCGGCGACGCATCTCGGCAGCTATGTGGCGAACACCCCGTTCGTGCACGTGTTCGACTCCGCCGAACTCGGAGGCGAGCTGTTCCTGGCCGGTTCGATTCAGAACCCGGACAAGGCCGAGTACGGGCCGACGAACACGATCGCCGCGATCAAGAAGTCCGTCGACGGCGGCGCGACCTGGACCATCGAGCGCACCGCGGCGGACGATCCCACGGTACTGGCGACCTATCCCGGTGACGGCGAGTACGCCCGCTACTACTGGATGTCCGTCGTGGGCGGGAAGCTCTACACGCGGGCGAGCACGATGTCTGCCACGGGTGCCGCTTCGCTGGCGTTCCAATACCCCGGCAAGGACGGCGTGCAGCACACGGCGTACAACAACACGGGGCTCGACGTCTACACGCCCGGATCCGGCTGGAGCACGGTGGACCCGGGCCCGGTCATCGCCACGCTGCCGCACCCCTACCACGCGGATGCAGTGGGCTCGAAGATCGTCTTCTCCAAGTCGACGCTCCGCGGCGACGTGGTCTCAGTGAACGGCTCGGCCGGCCTCGCGGCCTTCGACACGACCACGGGGAAGTACACCACCATCTCGGGCCCCGGTCTCAGCGCCGTCCTGGACACCTACCACGATGGCGGCACCACGTACATGCTGGCGAACTCGCTGACGGCTCCGGCCGTCTACTCGTCCACGGACGGGTCGACCTGGACGAAGCGGGCGGACGTGAGTGGGATCACCGGCAATGCCGAGAGCATCGCCGTCTCTGGAAGCACGGTGTTCATCGGCACCGGCGCGGCGGCCATCTACAAGGCCACTCTGCCGAACTGAGCGTTCTGAGAAAGATCCAGAACCGTGGCCAGCGGAGAAGAGGGCTCCCGGCGCGGCTAGTGCGTGCCTTTGATGACGAAGTAGGAGCCGCGGATCTCGCCGGCGAGCTTCGAGCGTTGGCGTGCGAACTTGAAGGCTGACAGTTCCTCCGGAGCGTCCATGCCGAGCGACAGCTTGAAACCGACCGCGCGCTTGCCTCCGTCGGCGATCGTGTACATCACGTTGATCGCGAGCCCCGAGGCGTAGAAGACGTAGCCGAATCGGATCCCGTCCGCCTCGAAGCCGCTGACCTCGAGTGCGGGACTCGCGATCACGATGCCGCGCTCGTCACGCAGGATCTCGGTGACCCAGTGGAGCGTGTCCGGATCCTCCTCCGGCGTGCTCACGGTGAAGGGCGTGCCGTACTTATTGGTGATGTACCGCGCCTCGTTCGCGCGCAGGCCGGCCAGCGCCTCGGCGATGGGCGAGGACTCGAGGCCCGCGGTCGAGACGCTGACGAAGTCGACGATGCTGCTCATGGGGTGCTCCTCGGGTCGCTGGCGGGACGGATCCATTCTGGGCCCCATCCGCATCGCGTGCATCCGGTGCCGGCGCCGGAGCGGGGAGCGGGGGAGCGCTCCCCATCGTCATCGTGGCGCTCGTCGCCTAGCGTCGAAGTATGACGCGGAACAAGACCTGGATCCTGTTCGACATCGGCGGAGTGCTCGAACTCGTCGACGACGGACCCTGGCAGGAAGAGCTCAAGAACAGGTGGGCGGCCCGGGCGGACCTCACCCGGCCGGAGTACGACGAGCGTCTCGCCGCCGCCGGGCTTCCGCGCATCGACATCGAGCAGGGCCGGGCTGCAGAGTACTGGGACGGCTTCGCGCGAACGCTGGGGTTCACTCCTGCACAGCAGGAAGTCGCGCTCGCTGAGATGTGGGACGCCTACTGCGGGGAGGCGAACACGGCGCTGATCGACTACGCGCGCGGGCTGCGCGGCCGCGCCGGAGTCGCGATCCTCTCGAACTCGGCGGACGGCGCTCGCGAAGAGGAGGAGCGCCGCCATGGCTTCTCCGCCGTCTTCGACCCGATCTGCTACAGCCACGAGATCGGCGCCAACAAGCCGGATCCCGAGGCCTACACCGCGGCGCTGACCGCCATGGGCGCCGACCCGGCCGACGTCTTCTTCATCGACGACCGCCGGCAGCAGATCGACGGCGCCGCCCGCATGGGCATCCGCGGCATCGTGCATGTCGACAACGCGACGACGATCGCGGCCATCGAGGACTTCCTGACGGCCGCGACCGGATCCTGAGATCAGAGTGCTCAGCCCGCGAATGCCCGCATGAGCAGCGGTCGGGTGAGCCTGGTCGCGATCCACACCAGGGCGATGCCGGCGGTCAGGACCGCGGCGATCGTCGCGATGGACAGCGGTGCCGTGATCAGCGCCATCCCGAGCAGCGGGAAGATGAGCACGGCCGCGCAGATGGCGGAGCCCAGGGCCGTGATCAGCAGCGGCGACATCACAGCGCGGCGTCGTGCGGCGTCAACCGTGTCGGCCGGTACACCGAGGTAGTGCAGACTGCGGTGCAGATCGCGCTGGTCGAGGATGTCGGAGGCCTGCGTCACGGCGACGGAGCAGCCGACCATGAGGAACGACGCGACCAGGGTGATGACGAGGCCCGTGCGCATGTCCGTGACCAGCATCAGCTGTTGTTCCGACGGGTCGCCCGAGCTGATCACATCCATCAGGGCGACCCCGGTACCGGCGAACACGGCCATGAAGCTGGCCATCGCCACCCCGCTGACCTGACGCCATGCCCCCTTCGGGTCATCCAGCACGATGCGCGCCGCGAGCAGCCGCGACGGGGTCTTCGCCCCGCGCAGCTGAACCCGGGCGCCGACTTTCAACACCCACGGACCGATGAGGTTCAGCACCAGCAGCCCGGCGCCGAAGATCGCGACGAGACCGGTGATCATGGCGATCGCGCCGCCGATCCCGGGGACGATCCGGCCGGCGACGAATCCTGCCGCGACGACGGCGATCGCGATGACGGCGCGCACCCAGTGCGGCGTCGGCGGTGTGGTCCTGGTGCGCACGCCGAGCGGTGAGATCACCACGCGGCGCAGCCCGACGATCGCGCTCACCGTCGCGAGCAGCACCGTGCCGGCCGCGATCGCCGCCATCAGCCCCGGCGACAGCAGCACAGCCGAGCCCAGTGGCGCGCCGCGGAACGGGATGAAGCCGACGAGCGGCGCGAGACCGAGGGCCAGCACCACGCCGCCGAGAACGCCGATCACCGCGACCAGGGTCGACTCGACCACGGCGACGACGCCGACGCCGAACCCCGTGACGCCGAGCAGGCGCAGCGTGGAAAGTCGCTCGTCACGGCGCCGGGCGGAGAGCCGGGCCGCGGCACCGCCCAGGGTGGCGAGCGGCAGCACCAGCAGCACGAGGGCGACCGCTGCAAGGATCTGGTAGATCGTCGCGTCCTGGTCGGTCCACCGCCAGAACGCCTGCGCGCCGCCGACAACGGTCAGCACGAGCGCGGACACGACGGCGAATGCGATGGCGGGGATCACCACGACCGCGGCGGAACCCGGAGCGGGCCGCAGCAGCAAACGCAGCGTCGCGGCGTTCATGCGTTCACCACCGAGCTCAGCACTCGCCCGTCGCGGACGGCGATCGTGCGCGAGCAGCGCGCCGCGACCTGGGGATCGTGCGTGACGACGATGAGCGTGCGCCCCTGCCCCGTCGTCGACCAGAGCAGCGCGTCCATGACCTCCGCCGAGGTCGCTGAGTCCAACGCGCCGGTCGGCTCGTCCGCGAACACCACGCTCGCTCCGGTGACCTGGGCGCGGGCGATGGCGACGCGCTGCGCCTGCCCGCCCGAGAGCTCGCCGATGCGGCGGTCCTCCATGCCCTGCAGCCCGAGCGCTGCGAGCCACCCCGCCGCGCGCTGCGTCGCCTCCGCACGCGAGACCCCCGTGATCATCGCCGCGAGCGCGACGTTCTCCACCGCGGAGAGCTCGGGCATCAGCAGCCCCTGCTGAAACACGAATCCGAACGACTCGCGACGCAGACGGGATCGCGCGGACTCGCCCAGCGCACTCACCTCGACGGAGCCACCGGCGGGCGGCAGGAACATCACCCGGCCCCCGTCGGGCCGGGTGATCCCGGCGAGCGCATGCAGGAGAGTCGTCTTGCCCGATCCGGATGCCCCCATGATCGCGACGGATTCCCCGGAGGAGATCCGCAGGTCCACTCCGGCCAGGGCGCGAGTGGATCCGAACGACTTGATCAGGCCATGTGCTTCGATGACTGCTGTGCTCATGTCTCCAGCCTGCTCGGCGAGACCCGATGGATCATCGGCCCCCGGAGTGAGGATCGCGATGCGACGTCATCCTCCGGGATGATCCTGGACCGAGGATCAGTCCAGCACCTTCTTCCACGCACCGCCGTGGGCGATCGGGACGAATCCGAGCTGCTCGTTGATGGACAGCATCGGGCGGTTCTCCTCCGCGTTGTAGGTGACCACGCGGGCCGACCTCGGAAAGCGCTCATGCCAGGAGAGCAGGCCCGCCGTCTTCACGAGCAGGCCGAGCCGATGGCCGCGGTGCGCAGCGAGCACGAGGGTGTCGTTCTGCTGCGTGACGCTGTCCTCGGGCCCCTTGAGGGAGAGCTCGTTGTACGCGCAGAGCTCACCAGTCGCGATGTGCTCGGCCACCGTCACCTGCACAGTGTGACCCATGTCGCGCCAGCGGGTGTCCTGTTCGCGGACGCGATCCGCGTCCCAGGTCTCTTCGGGCGAGCCCATCGCCGCGTCCGGCGCGTCGGTCGACATGCGGGACTTCATCCACGCGTACCCGTCGAGCCGTTCGTCTGGGGTCGGCAGCAGCCACTGCACGACGCGGTATCCGGATGCGGCCTCCTCGGCGGCGGCGCGCAGTGCCGGCAGGTGGTCGTCTTCGCCCCAGCGATACTCGCTGACGCGATCGACCTGCTCCAGGGTCCAGCCCTGTGCGAGCAGGAAGCGTGCGGTGTGGTCGCGCGGGACGCTGCCGAATCCGGTCGGCGGTACCAGCGCAGGCTCGTCCGCCGGGAGATGCTCCGTCCACACCTGCAGCGTGTGGACGCCGTCGGCGCGGGCGAGCTGCTCCAGGTGAGCGGCGACCGCGGTGGCGAGGCCTCGGCCCTGCTCCTCGGGGAGCACGCTGATCGCCATCGTGGCGGTGTCGCCTTCGCCGTCGCGCGAGATGTTCAGGAGTGCCACGCCGACCGTGCGCGGCCCGATGACGATCCGCCATTGGCGTCGCTGCGAGTACGCGTCCGAGGTGAGCAGCGGCAGCAGCTCCTCCGGGGTGAAGCTGTCGTCATCCCGGCCCGATGCCGCTTCGAGGCAGCGATTGCGCACCTCGGCGTAGTCGCGGAACGGGCCGGGCGAGCCCGCATCCGCCCGTGCGGGGAGCACGAGCGGATGCAGGGCCGCGCCGGCGGGCAGGGAGATGATCGGGTCGTCGATCCGAGAGCCGGTCATCAGAGGACCTGCCGAGTCGCCGTGCGAGCCAGGCGGTCGGCCTCGTACTGCTCCAGCATGCGGAGGCGACGTGCCTCGGCCTGGGCGGCGTGAGCCCGGTCCTGCATCGACGGCCGTGACCGCACGATGAGGTGCAGGGCGACGCGCAGGGCCACACGCTGGGTGAGCGACAGGTTGCGCAGCTCCTCCTCGCGGGGGAGCTGGATGGACAGGTCACGCTCGGGGAGAGCGCGCTGCTTCGACTCGGTGGGAGGCGAAGCGTGCAATGCGGTGTTCACGGTGATTCGCTTTCGTTGGTCGTGCCGGAAAGGCGGTTTCGCTCCACGGCAGGGTCGTCCGGTAGGACGCCGCGACGTGTCACGGGTGAGGGGACGGATCCGAGACGAAATGTCCGGATCTGCACGGATCCAAGGACACGGTGTCCCGGATCGGGTGGGCGATCGAAGATCGACGCGGAAATCGCGGATCGGATCGCAGACGCACGGAGCGTCAGGCCGGCCTGTGGCCGGGGCGAGGGGAGAGGCGCCTACTACGCGGCGAAACGCTCGCGGAGGCCGGCGGAAGTCGCCGAGGACGCATCGATCCCACGTGCTGGGTTGATATCAGTGCGAGTAATCATGTCGGCAACCTCCTTTCTCGGCTCGGGTTGTCACGCTAGCGGAGCTTCACAGAAGACGTCAAGCCGACACTCAGAAATCCCTGGACCTCGGGCGTTTCCCGCGCGGCCGCAGGGAGCACCGCGATAGCGTAGACGCCGTGAACTTCGCCGATCCCCGAGCGTGCCCATGCACCTGAAGAGCCTGACCCTCAAGGGGTTCAAGTCCTTCGCGCAGCCGACCACGTTCGCCTTCGAGCCGGGCGTCACCTGCATCGTCGGGCCGAACGGATCCGGCAAGTCGAATGTCGTCGACGCGCTTGCGTGGGTCATGGGGGAGCAGGGGGCGAAGACTCTCCGCGGCGGCAAGATGGAGGACGTCATCTTCGCCGGCACGTCTACGCGTGGTCCGCTCGGACGTGCGGAGGTGCAGCTCACGATCGACAACAGCGATGGGGCTCTGCCGATCGAGTACGCCGAGGTGACGATCAGTCGCACCCTGTTCCGCAATGGATCGAGCGACTATGCGATCAACGGCGAGAACTGCCGCCTGCTCGACGTGCAGGAGCTGCTCAGCGACTCGGGGCTCGGCCGGGAGATGCACGTCATCGTCGGTCAGGGGCGCCTGGACACGGTGCTGCAGGCCTCGCCCGAGGATCGGCGCGGCTTCATCGAGGAGGCCGCGGGCATCCTCAAGCACCGGCGCCGCAAGGAGAAGACCCTCCGCAAGCTCGACGCGATGGAGACCAACCTGACCCGGCTCAGCGACCTGGCGGGGGAGATCCGTCGCCAGCTGAAGCCGCTCGGTCGTCAGGCCGAGATCGCTCGCGAGGCGCAGACCATCGCGGCGGTCGTGCGCGACGCCAAGGCACGGATCTTCGCCGACGATGTGGTGACGCTGCGCACGGCGCTCGCCGACCATACCCGCAACGAACACGAGCGTCATGCCGAGCGCGTGGTGCTGAGCGAGCAGGGTGACCGCGTCCGGGCCGAGATCACCCGGCTCGAGGCCCTGCAGAACTCCGCGGCGGTCGACGAGGCGCGGCGGATCTCGTTCGGTCTGGAGCAGGTGCAGGAGCGCATGCGCGGTCTGTTCACCCTCGCGAATCAGAGACTCGCGCTGCTCGGATCCGACGACGATGATGCCGCAGTCACGGCCGTCACCGTCACCCAGGCCACGATCGACGAGGCGAAGCACGAGGCCGAGGAGATCTCGTCGAACATCGGCCGCGCGCAGGACGCCGTGCACGAGGCGACCCGCGAGGTCGCGAATGCGCGGGCGGAGCTGGACGCGCTCGATGTCGACATCGCAGAGCAGAGCGCGCTGGTCTCTGCGCACGACATGCGTCTGACCACCCTGCGCGGGCAGGCGGAGGCCGCCGCGTCCGCTTTGGCCGCCGTCCGCGGCGCGGTGCTCCGGCAGGAGAACGCGCTGGAGGCCGCGCACGAACGCCGTCGCGAAGCCGCAGATGCACGTGAGCGGATCGAGGAAGGTGAGGCGCCCGAGGGCACGGCCTCGGAGCACGCCGAGACCTACGAGCGAGCGCAGGCCCGGGCTGTCGCGGCCGAGACCGCGCTCGGCGAACTGCGCGAGCGGCTGCACGCCGCCGAACGCGAGTCCGAGGCTCTGACGGCGAAGGCCGCCGCGCTGAGCAGCGCCATCGCGGTCACGGGCGGCGCCGCGGAGATCGTCGCCGCGGGATTCGCCGGCGTGCGAGGGCTCGTCGGCGACGCGGTGCAGGTCAAACCGGGGTTCGAGGCCGCGATCGCCGCAGTGCTCGGTCCGCTCGCCGAGGGCGTGCTCGTGGACGACGTGGCGGCGGCTTTCGCCCTCGCCGGGGACGACGCGACGGCCGGCGCCTACGACTTCGTCATCGCCGAAGGAGCAGCCGTATCCGTCGTCGACGCGGGGATCGCGGGGGCGACGCCCGCCGCGCAGGTCGTGACCGCTCCGGCCGGCATCATCGGCGTCCTCTCGCACGTCGTCGTCGTGGAGGATCTGGCGTCCGCCCGTGCCGCGCATGCGGCCGCCACGGCCGCCGCCGGCGTGCCGCTCACGATCGTCACCCGCGCCGGCGAAGTGCTCACGGCGCACACCCTGCACACCGGATCCGGAGGGGAGCGCTCCCGGCTGGAGCTCGTCGCGGAGCGCGATGCGGCCGTAGAGCGCCTCGACGAGGTACGGGTTGTCGTCGACTCGTTGCGCGAAGCTCGCGAGGATGCGACCGAGACGCTGGAGACCGCGCGACGTACGTCCCGCGACGCGTTGCGCACGCTGCGCGAGCACGATGCGGCGCTGGCCGCGCACACCGAGCAGGTCAACAGGGTGGCCGTGCAACACGAGTCGGCCATCGCCGAGTGCGAGCGCCTCGAGTCGGGCCTCGCTCAGGCGCAGTCGGCTGTCGCCGACGCGGAGTCGAACGCGGATGCGGCGAAGAGCGCGCTCGCGGCGGCCGAGGCTGCACCGCGCCCCGTCCTCGACGCTTCGGCACGAGACGGCCTGCTGGAAGCGCTCGAGGCCGCGCGGGAAGCGGAGATCGAGGCGCGCCTCGGTATCGAGACGATGCGTGAACGCGTGCGCGCCGCCGAGTCGCGGGTCGCGTCGCTGGAACGGCAGCGCGAGCGGGAGCGCGAGGCAGCGGCGGAGGCCGCACGACGCGCCGTGGTGCGTCGTGCCCAGCGCGAGACGGCCTCCGGGGTCGCCGCCGAGCTGCCGCGCATCATGGACTCCGTGGATCGCTCGGTCGCGGAGGCGCGTCTGGCGCTCGCGGCCGCGGAGTCCGCCCGTTCCGCCCAGAACGAGGAGCTGGGCGAACTGCGCCGGCAGGATTCCTCGATCCGGGAGCGCCTGGCGGGCCTCACCGAGAGCGTGCACGGCCTCGAGCTGCAGATCCACGAGAAGAAGCTGCACCTGTCCAGCCTGCTCGAGCGCGTGCAGTCCGAACTCGCTCTCGACGAAGATATTCTGATTGCGGAATATGGTCCTGATCAGTTGGTTCCGCGCGATTCAGGTGCGGCGGGCGATACCAAGAGTCTGCTCGCGGCCGCCGTGGCCGAAGAGGCAGCGCAAGGCGCCGAAGGAGATGAGATCGGCGACGAATCCGTCCGCGACGTGAGCGCGCCGACCGCGAGCGGCATCCCGTTCGACCGTCGCATCCAGCAGCGCCGGCTGCAGGAAGCGGAACGCAAGCTCGCCCAGCTCGGCCGGGTGAATCCGCTCGCCCTCGAGGAGTTCGCGGCGCTCGAGCAGCGGCACGCCTTCCTCACCGAACAGCTCGCCGACCTCACCAAGACCCGGCAGGATCTGCTCACGATCATCACCGAGCTCGACGAGCGGATGCAGACGATCTTCGCATCTGCGTTCGAGGACACGCGGCAGGCGTTCGGCGAGGTCTTCCCTTTGCTGTTCCCGGGCGGCGCGGGGAGCATCTCGCTCACGAATCCCGACGATCTGCTGAACACCGGCATCGAGGTCGCGGTGCGCCCGGTCGGCAAGAAGATCGAGCGGCTCTCGCTGCTCTCCGGCGGGGAACGTTCGCTCGCCGCTGTCGCTCTGCTCGTGGCGATCTTCAAGGCCCGCCCCAGCCCGTTCTACATCCTGGACGAGGTCGAGGCGGCGCTCGATGACGCCAACCTCGGTCGGCTGCTGACGGTGTTCGAGCAGCTCCGCGCCAGCTCGCAGCTGCTCGTGATCACGCACCAGAAGCGCACCATGGAGATCGCCGACGCGCTGTACGGCGTCTCGATGCGCCAGGACGGCGTGTCGGCGGTGGTCGGACAGCGCGTCGGGGATCGCGCGGCCGCTGCCGTCTGAGCCGAGACGCTGAACAGCGGGCCGCGCCCTCGGCGAACACGCCGCGTTCGCCGGGTCGCTCCCCGTAGGCTGGAGCCATGGCGGAGAAGTCCTGGTCCCTCGGTCGCGCATTGCGCGGCATGTTCGTCAAGCCCACGATCGACGAGGAGACCTGGGACGATCTTGAGACCGCGCTGCTGACCGCCGACTTCGGCCCGGACATCACCGAGCGACTGGTCGACGAGTTGCGCGCCAAGGTCGAGAAGTACCGCACCACGGATCCGAAGGATCTGCAGCGCATGCTGCGGGAGACGCTCGAGGAGCATTTCGCGAAGTTCGACACCACGCTCAAGCTCACGGAGCGGCCGGCGGTCGTGCTCGTCGTCGGCGTGAACGGCGTGGGCAAGACCACTACGATCGGCAAGTTCACGAAGTTCCTGCGGGGCTACCAGCGCTCGGTCGTCGTGGGCGCCGCCGACACCTTCCGAGCGGCGGCCGTCGAGCAGCTGGCCACCTGGGCGCAGCGCGCAGGCGCCGCGATCGTGCGACCGCAGCAGCACGGGCAGGATCCGGCTTCCGTCGCGTTCCAGACCGTGGACTACGCCAAGCGCGAGGGCACGGAGATCGTCATCATCGACACCGCGGGGCGGCTGCACACGAAGGGCGGGCTGATGGACGAGCTGTCCAAGATCCGCCGTGTCGTGGAGAAGCAGGCGCCGATCAGCGAGGTGCTGCTCGTGCTGGACGCGACGACGGGCCAGAACGGGGTCATGCAGGCGGAAGCCTTCCTCGAGCACGCCGGTGTCACAGGGCTCGTGCTCACCAAACTCGACGGCTCCGCGAAGGGTGGATTCGTGCTGGCGGTGCAGGAGCGCACAGGCATCCCGGTCAAGCTCCTCGGCCAGGGCGAGGGCATCGACGACCTCACCGGCTTCACCCCGCACGTGTTCGTGCAGGCGCTCGTCGGGTCCTGATTCCACGATGGCGAAGAACCTGTCGGCGGCACGCGCGCCACGGACTACCGCCCCGCGCACAAGGCTGGTTTTATAGCGGTATGGCGATCGAACACGACTTCTTCGGACTGCTGTCCTCGGGACCGGACGGATCGATCTTCTGGTCCGAGACGGTGGAGTTCGGCGACCATGCCCTCACCGTGGACCTGACCGCGCCCGATCAGGAGGATGTGTCCCCGGAGTCCCTCGACATCGCGGCCGCGTTCGTGTCGGGCCTGGAGGCGATCGACGACAAGGCCCGCCGCGGCATGCTCGCCGAGGTCGACGACCGCACCAGCGAGGTCACCGAGTACATCCTGCAGCAGCAGGAGGAGTACGGCGACGAGCTCACCGACTATCTCGTCGATGTGAGCGGCGACGCCGCCGTCGACATCATCCGCTCGCTCCGATTGATGAGCATGACGCTGCTGGTCGACGAGCACGGCGGGAGTGAGCCGTTCGCTGTGCTCGAATACGCCCTCGACGCGGACGGCGCGGACGACGTGCTGCTGGTGAACTTCGGATCCGACGGCTCGGTGCTGTCGGTCATGAGCGCCGACTGAGCCCGAGTGCCGGCCGGGCCGGTCGCCCTCCGAAGGGGGAAGTACGGACCGCCGGACGGGAGCGGCCCCCCTGCTCCCCGCCCGGCGATCCGCGTCTCAGACGGCCTGCGCGAAGCCGAGGTCTGCGCTGGCGGCGATGTGAGCCAGGTGCGGCGGGATCTCGCGGCCCTTGGACACCATGGACTGCGCCCAGAGCCGTCCCGCGCGGTAGGACGAACGCACCAGCGGGCCGGCGAGCACGCCGAGGAAGCCGATCCGCTCCGCCTCCTCCTTGAAGGCGACGAACTCGTCGGGCTTCACCCACCGCGACACCGGAAGGTGGCGGGGAGTGGGGCGCAGGTACTGGGTGATCGTGATGATGTCGCAGCCGGCGTCATGCAGGTCCTGCAGCGCCTGTACGACCTCCTCCGGCTCCTCGCCCATGCCGAGGATCAGGTTCGACTTCGTGATGAGACCGGCCTCGTGTCCCTGCGTGATCACGTTGAGGGAGCGCTCGTACTTGAACGCCGGGCGGATCCGCTTGAAGATGCGCGGCACCGTCTCGACGTTGTGCGCGAACACCTCGGGACGCGCGTCGAAGATCTGCCCGAGGAAGGCCGGATCCGCGTTGTGCTCGTTCGCGAGCAGCTCGACACCGGTGTTCGGGTTGAGTTCGTGGATCTTGCGCACCGTCTCGGCGTTGAGCCACGCGCCCGTGTCGGGCAGATCATCGCGGGCGACACTCGTGACCGTGGCGTAGCGCAGACCCATCTGCTGCACGCTCTCGGCCACGCGGCGCGGCTCGTCGGTGTCGTAATCGGCGGGCTTGCCGGTGTCGATCTGGCAGAAGTCGCAGCGCCGCGTGCATTGCGAGCCGCCGATGAGGAAGGTGGCCTCCTTGTCCTCCCAGCACTCGAAGATGTTGGGGCAGCCGGCCTCCTGGCACACGGTGTGCAGGCCCTCGTCCTTCACGAGCGAGTGCAGGGCCTTGTACTCCGGCCCCATCCTCGCCTTGGTCTTGATCCACTCCGGCTTGCGCTCGATCGGGGTCTCCGCGTTGCGGATCTCCAGGCGCAGCAGCTTGCGGCCCTCGGGAGCGGCGCTCATGCTGCCACCTCCGTCGCATACTCCGCAGCGAACGCCATGGCGACCGCGTCGGCGATGTCCGCCGGCGCGATCTCCCGCCCCACCACCTCGCTGACCGTGGTGACGCCGGCATCGGTGATGCCGCACGGGATGATGCCGCGGAAGCCCGCGAGCGTGTTGTCGCAGTTGATCGCGAAGCCGTGCATGGTCACGCCCTGCTGCACGCGCACGCCGATCGCCGCCACCTTGTCCTCACTGAGCGGCCGGCGCACCCACACGCCGCTGCGACCATCGACCTGGTATCCATCCACGCCGAGCGGGCGCAGCACGTCGATGAGCAGGCGCTCCAGGCGGCGGACGTGGGCGACCACGTCCATAGGCTCCGGCAGGCGGACGATCGGATAGCCCACCAGCTGGCCGGGGCCGTGCCAGGTGATCTTGCCGCCGCGGTCGACATCGACCACGGGAGTGCCGTCCTGAGGTCGCTCCTGGGGCTCGGTGCGCTTGCCGGCCGTGTAGACGGCCTCGTGCTCGAGCAGCAGCAGCGTGTCGGGGCGGGTGCCGGCGACGACCTCGGCATGGATCCGGCGCTGCAGATCCCAGCCGTCGAGGTAGGGGACGAACGCGGGGGCGAGGCCCACCGTCTGGATGTCGAGCATGACCGATCCTTCTGATCGAGTTGTTGTATGCGGTTCAATAATAGGGGTGAATGGTCGGATGAGCGCATCGCGATACGGTGTGGTGGTGACCACCCCTGCCCGCGGCGTCGGCCGCCCCCGGGTCTCCTCACGCGAGACGATCGCCGAGGCGGCCTGCGAGCTGTTCCTGGAGTCCGGGTACGAGGGGACCTCGATCGCCGGCATCGCACAGCGCGCAGGCGTGAGCCGGTCGAGCTTCTTCAACTACTTCTCCTCGAAGAGCGATGTGCTCTGGTCGGGTTTCGACGAGCGCCTCGACCGGGCCGTCGCGGCGCTCGCGGAGCCGGATGCGGGAGCGGACTCGGCCCGGATCGAGACGATCCTGGCCGCGATCCTGCAGGGGCTCGAGCCGGATCCGCTGGCGCTCGCGTTCGGCAACGCACAGGCCATGGGTCTCGGCGATGAGCTGCAGCGCGAATCCGCGCTGCGTCAGGGTCGGCTCGCCGCCGCGCTCTCCGAAGCCGCGCGTGGTGCCGGCGTCGAGCGGATCCGCGCCGACGTGCTCGGCGCCGCCTACGCGGTCGTCGTGCTGTCGTCTCTGCGCGTCTGGGCAGAGGGCGGCGCGGGCCACGGATCGCCGCTCGCGCAGCTGCAGCACGCGCTGCCGCGCATCGCCGACCTGCACTGGGGCTGACGCGCCGCGGACGGGGGATCCGCTCGCGTAGAATCGGAGCACCATGGCTACATTTGGCACGCTCTCCGATCGGCTGACCGAGACCTTCCGCAACCTGCGCACGAAGGGCAAGCTGTCCGCCGCCGATGTCGACGGCACCGTCCGCGAGATCCGTCGCGCTCTGCTCGACGCCGACGTCGCGCTTCCCGTCGTGAAGGACTTCACGGCCAAGGTGCGCGAGCGGGCGCTGGGCGACGAGGTCAACAAGGCGCTGAACCCCGCGCAGCAGGTGGTGCAGATCGTCAATGAGGAGCTCATCGCGATCCTCGGCGGTCAGCAGCGCCGTCTCGAGTTCGCGAAGAACCCGCCGACTGTGATCATGCTCGCCGGCCTCCAGGGATCCGGAAAGACCACGTTCGCCGGAAAGCTCGCCAAGCAGCTGCAGGGCGAGGGACACACGCCATTGCTCGTCGCCGCCGACCTGCAGCGTCCGAACGCGGTGACCCAGCTCACCGTCGTCGCGGAGCAGGCTGGCGCCACCATCTACGCCCCGGAGCCCGGCAACGGCGTCGGCGACCCCGTGCGCGTGTCGCGCGACGGCGTCGAGCACGCACGCCGCCAGCAGCACGACATCGTCATCATCGACACCGCCGGACGCCTCGGCGTCGACGCCGAGCTCATGAAGCAGGCCGCCGACATCCGCGCCGCGGTGAACCCCGA
Source organism: Microbacterium sp. 22303 (assembly GCF_052045265.1). Taxonomy (NCBI): domain Bacteria; kingdom Bacillati; phylum Actinomycetota; class Actinomycetes; order Micrococcales; family Microbacteriaceae; genus Microbacterium; species Microbacterium sp. 22303. Next base: position 291,917 of record NZ_JBQEOQ010000001.1, read on the forward strand.
CGAGGTGCTGTTCGTCATCGACGCGATGATCGGTCAGGATGCAGTCAACACCGCCAAGGCGTTCCAGGACGGCGTGGACTTCACCGGCGTCGTGCTCTCCAAGCTCGATGGCGATGCCCGCGGTGGTGCCGCGCTTTCGGTCGCCTCGATCACGGGCCGGCCGATCATGTTCGCGTCGACGGGCGAGGGTCTCGACGACCTCGAGCCGTTCCACCCCGACCGCATGGCGAGCCGGATTCTCGACCTCGGCGACATCCTCACCCTCATCGAGCAGGCTCAGAGTGCGTTCGATGAAGCTGAAGCGCTCAAGGTCGCTGAGAAGCTTGCGACCGAGACCTTCACGCTCGAGGACTTCCTCGAGCAGATGCAGCAGCTCAAGAAGATGGGCTCGATGAAGAAGATGCTCGGGATGCTCCCGGGCATGGGCCAGATGAAGCAGCAGCTCGAGGACTTCGACGAGCGCGAGATCGACCGCACCGAGGCGATCATCCGCTCCATGACACCGGGGGAGCGCCGCAACCCCAAGGTCCTCAACGGCTCCCGGCGCCTGCGCATCGCGCGCGGTTCGGGCATGACCGTGACCGACGTGAACCAGCTCGTGCAGCGGTTCGAGCAGGCCGCGAAGATGATGAAGACCGTCGCCCGCGGAGGCACACCGAACATCCCCGGCATGGGCCCGGTGCCCGGCATGGGGCGCCCCGGCGCCTCTTCGAAGCGCGGCAAGAAGGGCAAGGGATCCGGATCCCGCTCCGGCAACCCGGCCAAGCGCGCGGCAGAGAACGCGGGCATCGCGACCGGCGAAGCCGGGACCGGATCGGGATTCGGTCTGGGTGGCCGGCCGGCGCCGAGCGAGGCCGACATGGCTGAGATCCAGAAGCTCTTCGGCAAGAACTGACGTCGACGCTCGCGGGCGCCGTGGCCGATGCGGCCCGGCGCCCGCGGCGTGTCCGGCGACGGCGGCGGATACCCAGAACCTCGCATCGTTGTGCGCCGCGACCACCGACGCGCCGGATTCGAGCTTCGCATCCGAACACTAAAGCGTTATAGCCTGGACGCGGCTTCGCGTCTCCAGTGACGGGGCGCGGATCCGCCACGCAACGGAGCGCAACCTGGAGGGTGCATATGGCTGACCTGAACCGCAGAACATTCCTGACCGTCGGAGGTGTCGGGCTGGCAGCGCTGCTCGCCGGGGCGCCGGGGATCGCCGACGCGGCAGCGCGTCCTGCCGCGGGAACCGATGCCGCCGCACCTGTGCCGGCATCCGGGGGAACGCCGCCCGGGCCCTATACGTTCGGCTGGGCCGCTGATGATCTGCTCGCCTTCGACCCCGGCACGACGCCGTGGGCGCGGCACCTGCGCTGTCTGATCCCACGGGCCACGCGCATCGCGCCCTTCGCCGCCACGCAGGCGCATCCGGATCTCGACCCCGCCGTGCAGCTGTCCACGCTCACGATCGACGACGCGGGGAGCACCTACGAGGGCCACAACCAGGCGATCGGCCTGGAGGCGCAGGTGTACACCCAGCGGTACTGGTCGTACATCGACATCTGGGGTACCTGGCACGGACAGGTCAAGGGGCCGGCACCCATCGAGATGATCGATGGGCAGCGTGCCCCCGGACGTCCGTACGGCGTGATCGACATCCCGAATCCCGGCTGGACCGAGGCCGCGCATAAGAACGGCGCGCGCTCCATCGGTGGCTGGTTCTGGCCGCGCCCCGTCGACTTCGACGCATTCCTCGTGCAGTCCGGCGACGGATCCTTCCCCGTCGCGGACAAGATGATCGAGATCCGGAAATACTTCGGATTCGACGGCCTGTTCATCAATCAGGAGGGCAGCGTCAGCGCGGCGCAGATCAAGAAGTTCCAGGACTTCCTGCGTTACCTCAAGCGCGCGGATCCCGATTTCTATCTGCAGGGCTATGACTCGGCGGACTTCGACAGCGGCGAGGTCAGTTATGAGAACAGGCTGAGCGAGAACAACCTGCGCTGGCTGGGCACGCCGGACGCGCCCATCTACGATTCCCTGTTCATGAACTACTGGTGGCAGGCGACCACCGGCGGCGCAGACCGCGATCTCAGCAAGAGCGCCGCATCAGCCGTCGCCGCGGGCTACGACCCTCGCACGGTGGGCTTCGCGGGCGTCGAACACCAGAAGGGCGGGTTCCGGCCCGAAGAGGACTTCGGCAGCGTGGCCGGCCCGGGTCGTCCTGCGCCGACCTCGGTCGCGCTCTTCGTGGACTCCCAGATCTGGCTGAACGGATCGTGGGACGGCACCACGTCCACCGCGGAGGGGCGCGCGACGTACCGCGACTTGGAGCAGCGGTTCTGGTCCGGCCCGACAGGGAACCCGGGGACGTCCGGACGGCTCGAGCCCCGCACGCCCCCGTATCGCACCGACACCCTCAACTACCGGCAGTGGGATGGCATCGCGCACTGGATCACGGAGCGTTCGCCGTACGGCAGCCTGCCGATCGCCACCGACTTCAACGTGGGCGCCGGATCCGCATTCTTCCTCGACGGAACGAAGGTGCGTGACGGCGGCTGGGACAACATGGGCTGCGCGGACCGGGCGCTGACCTGGCAGTACTGGACCGAGGGTGACCTCGTCGTCACGCTGGACGAGTCGGCCAGCTACGGCAGCGGGCACAGCCTCGCTCTGCGCGGCGGGGGCGTGATCCACCTGTTCAAGACCGACCTGACGGCCGCGAAGGCGATGTCTGTCGACGTCCGCGCGCAGGGGCTGCAGACCATCGACATCGGGATCACGTGGCAGGATGCACCGTCCGAGATCGACTGGCAGTCGCTGGCGAAATCGGCGTCCGCGGACTGGGACGGCTGGACCGGCGGGATCGAGATGCACGGGAGACGCGTCGCGCGGATCTCGCTGCGCACCAGTGGCGATGGCCGTCTCGGACGCGTGTCGCTGCGGGAGGCCGGCAAACCGCTGAAGCCATCGACGCCGACCGGCTTCCAGGTCGCCCACGCGGGGGATGCCGGAGACGGGCGACGGCATCTGAGCTTCGCCTGGGATCTCCAGGCCGATGCCGTCGGCTACGACGTGCTGCAGATCGGGGACCGCGGCACCACCTGGCTGGGACGCGTGCACCGCGACGTGTTCTTCGCCGAGGCGGTGGATCTCGCCGGAGGGTGGCAGTTCCAGCTCGTCGCATTCGGCGGCGACCTGCACCGCAGCGCTCCCGTGAAGGCCGCGTTGACCCCCTGATCCATCCCGTTGGAGACATGAGAAAGGCGGGCCCGGTGGATCGTTCCTCCGGGCCCGCCTTTCTTCGTGCGTCAGATCACTTCACGTCGTCGTCGACCCAGTCCATCGACTTGGTGACGGCCTTGCGCCACAGCCGGAGCTGTCGGTCGCGCTCCGCGGCGTCCATGCTCGGCTCCCAGCGACGGTCCTCCTGCCAGTTGGCGGAGAGGTCGTCCAGGCCGCTCCAGAACCCGACCGCGAGGCCGGCCGCGTAGGCGGCGCCCAGCGCGGTCGTCTCGGCGACCACGGGGCGGACCACCGGGACGCCCAGCACGTCGGCCTGGAACTGCATGAGCGCGTCGTTCGCGACCATGCCGCCGTCGACCTTGAGCTCGGTGAGGTCCACTCCGGCGTCGGCGTTGACCGCGTCGAGCACGTCGCGGGTCTGGAACGCCACCGCCTCGAGCGCGGCGCGCGCGATGTGGTTCTTGTTCGCGTAGCGGGTCAGACCCACGATCGCGCCACGGGCATCCGGACGCCAGTACGGCGCGAACAGACCCGAGAACGCCGGCACGATGTACACGCCGCCGTTGTCCTCGACCTGGCGGGCCAGCTCCTCCACCTCGGGGGCGGAGTCGATGATCCCGAGCTGGTCGCGCAGCCACTGGATGAGGGATCCGGTGACCGCGATCGAGCCCTCCAGCGCGTAGTGCGTCGGGCCGTCGCCGAGCTTGTAGCCGACGGTCGTGAGCAGCCCGTTCTTCGAATGGACGATCTCCTCGCCCGTGTTGAAGATCAGGAAGCACCCCGTGCCGTAGGTGTTCTTGCTCTCACCGGTGTTGAACGCCGCCTGGCCGAACGTCGCCGCCTGCTGGTCGCCCAGAATGCCGGCGATCGGGGTCTCCCGCAGCAGCGAGGATCCCTCCGCGGCCCCGTAGACCTCGGAAGAGGAGCGGATCGACGGCATCATCGACTTCGGCACGCCGAAGGCCTCGAGGATGTCGTCGCGCCACTGCAGCGTCTCCAGGTCCATGAACATGGTCCGAGAGGCGTTGGTGACGTCGGTGGCGTGCACGCCGCCGTTGACGCCGCCGGTGAGGTTCCAGAGCACCCAGCTGTCGGTGGTGCCGAACAGCAGGTCGCCCGCCTCCGCCTTGGCGCGCGCGCCCTCGACGTTCTCGAGGATCCAGGCGATCTTCGTGCCGGAGAAGTAGGTCGCCAGCGGCAGGCCGACGATCTGCTTGAACCGCTCGACGCCGCCGTCGGCAGCCAGACGGTCGACGATGGGCTGGGTACGCGTGTCCTGCCAGACGATCGCGTTGTACACGGGCTTGCCCGTGGTCTTGTCCCATACCACGGCGGTCTCGCGCTGGTTGGTGATGCCGACCGCGGCGATGTCGTGGCGGGTCAGGTGCGCGCGCGTCAGAGCGAGGCCGATGACCTCCTGGACGTTGGCCCAGATCTCCGACGCGTCGTGCTCGACCCAGCCGGCCTGCGGCAGGATCTGCTCATGCTCCTTCTGACCGGTGGCGATGATGCTGCCCTTGCGGTCGAAGATGATGGCGCGGCTCGAGGTCGTGCCCTGGTCGATGGCGATGACGTAATCAGCCATGTGCAGTTCTCCTTTGAATAGCGGTTCGGGTTACTTCGCGAGGTGCAGGAGCACCGGAGCGAGGAGAGCGGCGATGGTACCGCCGATGAGCGGGCCGACCACCGGAACCCACGAGTACGCCCAGTCGCTCGAGCCCTTGCCCTTGATCGGCAGGATCGCGTGAGCGATGCGCGGGCCGAGGTCACGAGCCGGGTTGATCGCGTAGCCGGTCGGGCCACCGAGCGAAGCGCCGATCGAGACGACGAGCAGGGCGACGGGCAGCGCCGTCAGCGGGCCGAGGCCTCCCGGCGTGCCGACCTTGACGTCGCCGTAGTCGGCGAACGCGAAGATCACGAACACCAGGACGAACGTGCCGATGATCTCGGTGACGAGATTCCAGCCGTAGGAGCGGATCGCAGGGCCCGTCGAGAAGACGCCGAGCTTGTTCGCCGGGTCGGGCTCCTCATCGAAGTGCTGCTTGTACGCCAGCCAGCAGAGCACGGCACCGATGATCGCACCGAGCAGTTCCGCGCCCGCGGCGACGGCGAACTGAGCGAACGAGATCTTGTTCGCGACCAGAAGTCCGATGCCGACGGCCGGATTCAGGATGGCTCCGGAGTAGGCGGAGACGAGCACGCCGGCGAAGACCGCCAGGCCCCATCCCCAGTTCACCATCAGGAAGCCGCCGCCCAGACCCTTGTTCTTCGCCAGGGCGACGTTGGCGACGACACCGCATCCGAGGAGGATCAGCATCGCCGTTCCGACGAGTTCGGACAGGAAATAGAGCCCCATATTCACTTCAGGCATGTCTCCATTGACCTTTCGCAGAGCATCGGCCCCTCTGCCGATGCGGTGTTCGAGTAGACGCCGAGGAGGGCGGCGGCGGAACCCCGTTACCCGCGGGTGCGGGCGACGAGGGACAGTCCGTGCCGGGTGTTCAGCAGTTCCCGGGTCAGTTCGATCTCGTGGGCAGCGCGTGCGCGGTCCCAGCCCTGCAGCGGCGCGAGCGCCTCGGCGACCTCTTCGAGGATCTCCTCGGTGACGTCGCCGGTGAACGCCAGGCTGGTGCGGCGCAGGATGACATCCTCGAGGCGCACGATCAGCTCGTTCTGCACCATCCATTCGAGTTCGCGCGTCGAGAGCTGCCCACCGGCAAGCGGGGCGTCCGGGCCCTGCTCGACGAATGTCCACACCTCGGCGGCGCGGGTGCCATAGCGCTTCAGCAGCTGCTCGGCACGCTCGCCGGCGCCGGGCAGGTTCTTCGCGATCCAGGCGACGCGCGCCGCGTTGTCCTGCGGGTAGTCCTTGCCGCCACCGATCGCCCGACCCAGGGTCGATACGACGCGCGTGCGACCCAGCAGCTCCAGGATCCGGTCGGAGAGCGACTCGCCGAGGGCGCGGAACGTGGTCCACTTGCCGCCGACCAGGCTGAGATGCGGGACGGCGCGGCTGTTGTCGACCTCCACGCGGTAGTCGCGCGAGACGAATCCGGGTGCGGTGTCCTCGTGACGGGGGAGGGGACGGATCCCACTGAAGCGATACACGATCTGATCGCGGTTCACGTCGATCGTCGGGAAGACGTGGTGCACGAGATCGAAGAAGTAGTCGATCTCCTCCTCGGTGCACAGCGGCACCTCGCGGGGGTCGGCGTCGATGTCGGTGGTGCCGACCATCACCTTGCCCTTGAGGGGGTATATCAGCACGATGCGGCCGTCGGAGTGCTCGAAGAAGATCTCACGGCCCCGGGTCGCGGCGTGCAGCTCGGGGTTGTCCAGAACGATGTGCGACCCCTTGGTGCCGCCCATGAAGCGGGTCAGCTCGCCCATGGCCTCGTTCGTGAGGTCGGTCCACGGGCCCGAGGTGTTCACGACGACGTCCGCGGCGATCGGGAACTCGGTCCCGCTCTCGCGGTCGCGCACGAGCACCGCGTCCCCTTCGTGTCCGATGGCCTCGACATAGTTCAGCGCCACTGCACCGGGGTGCGCCGCACGACCGTCCTGCAGCACGTCCAACGCGAGGCGCTCGGGGTCGTGCATGGAGGCGTCGTAGTAGGTCGCGGTGTACTTGATCTTCGGGTCCATCGAGGGGAGCTCGGCGAGCGACTTCTTGCGGCCGAGGAACTTGTGCCGCGGGACCATGCCGCCGTCGCGCGAGAAGGTGTCGTAGATGGTCAGGCCCATCTTGATGAGGAAGGCGCCGCGCTCCTGCGGCTTTCCGGACTTGTGCGTGAGGAACCGCAGCGGCGCGGACAGGATCCCCGAGAAGGTCGAGTAGATCGGGATCGTCGTCTCGAGTGGCTTGACGTAGTGCGGGGCGATCTTGAGAAGGCCGTTGCGTTCGGTGACCGACTCCTTGACGAGGCGGAACTCGCCGTTCTCGAGGTAGCGGATGCCGCCGTGGATCATATGGCTCGAGGCGGAGGACGCTCCCGAGGCGAAGTCGCCGCGCTCGACGAGGACCACGTCGACTCCCTGCAGAGCGAGGTCGCGGAAGGTGGAGATCCCGTTGATCCCGCCGCCGATCACCAGCACGGTGGTACGGCCCGCTTCGCGTACGCGAGTCACCTCGGGGCGTTCTGCGGCGTTGTGGACGTGGTCGGTCATCTTCGTCTCCTTCCGGATTTCTCACAGCATTCCCCCAGCCGCCCGTATGGTCAAGCGCCGTGCACGAATGTGCAAGAATCGGTCGAATCGATACGCGAAGGGCTCGAAATGGTTGAACGGAAGCGCCAGTCGAAGGCGGTCGCGGCCCTCACCGCAGCCCGGCTCTACTACCTCCAGGACAAGACGATGGATGTCATCGCCGACGAACTCGGGACCTCCCGTTCCTCAGTGTCCCGCCTGCTGAGCTATGCACGTGAAGTGGGGCTCGTCGACATCCGCATCAACTCGCCCCTCGAACATGCGGGGGAGCTCGAGCAGCAGCTGCACGACCGTCTGCACGTGACCGCGCACGTCGTGCCGATGCCGGAGAGCGTGACCGAGGTGGAGCGTCTCGAACGCGTGGCGCTGACCGCGGGCCGCCTGCTCACGCAGATCATCGACTCGAACATGGTGGTCGGGCTCGCCTGGGGTTCGACGATCAGCGCGGTCAGCCGCGACCTCGGGCAGAAGGAGACCCGCGGCACGACCATCGTCCAGCTGAACGGCGCCGGGAACACGCTGACCAGTGGCGTGGAGTACTCGAGCGAGATCCTGCAGCGCTTCGGTTCCGCCTTCGGCGCTCAGGTGCAGCAGTTCCCCGTGCCCGCCTTCTTCGACGACCCCCGCACGCGGGAGGCGATGTGGCGCGAACGCAGCACGCTGCGGGTGCTGGATCTGCAGGCGAAGATGGATCTCGCCGTGTTCAGCGTGGGTTCGCCGAGCGCCGAAGTGCCCAGCCGGGTCTATGTGGGTGGCTATCTGGGCCGGGACGACTATCGGAGCCTGCGCGAGGATCGAGCGATCGGCGACGTGGCGACCGTGTTCTTCCGTGCCGACGGCACCTGGAAGGACATCGCGGTGAACGCCCGTGCAACCGGGCCCGGTCTGGACCGGCTGCGCCGCGTCGCGCGGCGATTCTGCGTCGTGGCGGGGGCGCAGAAGCTGCCGTCGCTGCAGGCGGCGATCGGGGCGCGGCTGGTCACGGATGTGGTGCTCGATGAGGGGCTCGCGCGCCAGCTCGTGGAGGGCTGACTTTTCGAGAGCCGCGGAATCGCCTCGGAGAACCCGGGCTCGCCCTGCTCAGAGCGTCTCGGGGCCCGAGCGGAACTCGCGGATCAGGTGCTCGACGACCTCGTGCAGATCGCCGCCGGTCGCGTCGGCCACAGCGACCTGGCGCTCATAGCTCGCGCCGCCGTGCAGGATGTCGGCGACCCCGCCGAACTGCGCCGAGCACTGCAGATCCGCCGCCACCGGCGCGAGCCGTTCCAGCTCTTCGGTCAGATGTTCCCGCACCGAACGCTGCGCACCGTCGGCCGACACGATGAGCTCGGCATCGAGTCCGTAGCGGGCCGCACGCCACTTGTTCTCGCGGTGGAACCACGGCGCGAGCGGAGTCAGCGTCCGTCCCTCGTCGAGATCACGGGAGAACGACTCCACCAGCACCTGGGTGAGGGCGGCGACCGCGGCGAGCTCGTGCAGGGTCGACATGCCGTCGCAGGCGCGCACCTCGATCGTGCCCCAGCGCGGGGCGGGGCGGATGTCCCAGCGCACCTCGGTGGCATCGGACATCACCCCGGTGCGCACCATGTCGTCGAGGTAGCCTTCGTAGGCCGCCCAGTCCGGGAGCGGCCAGGGCAGGCCCGCCGTCGGCAGCTGCTGGAACACCAGGGCGCGGTTCGAGGCATAGCCGGTGCGCTCTCCGGCCCAGAACGGGCTCGAGGCGGCGAGCGCCTGCAGATGCGGCAGATACGAGGTGAGTGCGCCGATGATCGGCAGCACCTTGTCGCGGTCTTCGACCCCGACGTGCACGTGGATGCCCCAGATCATCATGTTGCGGCCCCACCACTGCGTCTTCTCGATGAGTGAGTGATAGCGGGTCTTGTCGGTGACCTGTTGGTCGTACCACTGCGCGAAGGGGTGGCTGCCTGCGGAGAGCAGCTCGATGCCGGCCGGATCCGTCGCGGCGCGGACGGCCGCGATCGCGGCGGCGATGTCGGCCACGGCGGCGGAGACGGTGGATCCGATGCCGCTCGTGACCTCGATCGTGTTGGTCAGCAGCTCGCCGGTGACGGTGTGCCGCTCGTCCGCGCTCGCCCCCTCCAGATCGCGCAGCAGCTCGGGAGCACGCCCGACCAGATCACCGGTGGCCGGATCGGCGAGCATGAGCTCCCACTCCAGTCCGACCGTGGAACGCGGCGAGGTGGCGAACTCGATCGGCATGGGGCCTCGATTCGGTGCAGGAGGTCGTCGGCCAATGATGGCATGCACGGCGCTAGCATGTGCCGTATGACGTTTTGCGACGGGTGCCGCGCATGAGCGCCGGCTCCATTCTCGTTCCTGCGGAGAGTCTGCGCGAGCAGGTGGAGCGCATGATCGGGGCGCGGATCGTGTCGGGGGAGACACCCCCAGGAGAGGTGCTGACGGTGCCCACCCTGGCCGGCGATTTCGGGGTGAGTGCCACCCCCGTGCGCGAGGCGATGCTGAATCTTGCGCGGCGCGGCTTCCTCCGGCCCATCCGCAACCGCGGCTTCCAGGTCACCGAAGTCTCCGCCGACGAGCTGAACCAGCTCACCGACGTGCGTCTGCTGTTGGAGGCACCGCCGATGCGGCGCGTCGCCGGGGCGATCGACGAAGCGCTCGAGAAGGAGCTCCGCGAGCTCGCCGAGCGCATCGTGGCGGCGGGGCAGGAACGCCGCTTCGAGGAGTACCTCGAGGCCGACACGACCTTCCACCTGCGCATCCTCGCGGTCACGGGAAACCAGAAGCTCGTGGACACCGTGCGTGAACTCCGTCAGCAGACCCGCCTGGTGGGGCTCGTGCGATTGGCTGACTCCGACACCCTCATGCCCACTGCGCGGGAGCATGCGGAGCTCGTCGATCTGCTCGTGGCCGGAGACGGCGAAGGCGCGGAGGCGCTCATGCGCCGGCACCTGGGCCACGTCGGCGGTGTGTGGAGCGGGCGCGAGGAGAACTGAGCCAGGACCCCCTTCCGCTGAGCCTTCCGCATGAGTAATGTGTCACATGGTATTCACCACGAATGCAATGTCGCATCCAGGAGGTCCTCACATGCACACCCGAACCACCCGCGCCCTGCGCGCACTTTCCGTCGTCGTCGCAGCGGGCGCCCTGCTCGCCACCGCCGGATGCTCCGGAGGTCTCGCGAGCGGCGGCGACAGCGGATCCGGAGGCGGATCTGGACCGATCAAGCTCGGCATGCTCGCGCCGTTCTCGGGCAGCGAGTCGGCGTTCGGCAACTACATGAAGAACGGCGCGCAGCTCGCCATCGACGAGATCAACGCGGACGGCGGCATCGACGGGCGCAAGCTGCAGCTCGAGGTGCAGGACGACGCGTGCGACGCGACCACCGCGGTCGCCGCCGCGAACAAGCTCGTCACCGACGGCGTCGTCGCCTCGGTCGGCGGGTACTGCTCGGGCGCCACGCTGCCGACCCTGCCGATCTTCAACGAGGCGAAGATCCCGACGGTGATCCCGGCGGCGAACTCCAACGAGCTCGTGAAGCAGAAGCTCCCCGGCGTGTTCCTCATCAACGGCACGGGCACCCAGCAGGCCGCGTCGGCGGTGAAGTACGCGCAGAAGTCCGGAGCGAAGACCGTCGCGGCGATCAACGATGCGACCGCCTACTCGAAGGATCTCGCCGATTCGTTCGCGCAGCAGGCGAAGGACGCGGGCCTCACGGTCGACTTCAATGCGGTGATCACGCCCGGTGAGAACGACTACTCCGCCGTGGCGACCCAGCTCTCCGGCGCCAAGCCCGACCTCGTGTACTGGACCGGGTACTACCAGGAGGGCGGTCTGATCGCCCGTCAGTCCAAAGACGCCGGCTTCAGCGGGTCCTTCCTCGTCGGCGACGGATCGGTGGACGCGAAGTTCGCCGAGATCGCGGGCAAGGGTTACACCGAGAACGTGCTCGGCACCTTCACCCAGACGCCCGACATGCTCAAGGGCGCCGAGAAGTGGATCGCCGACTACAAGAAGCTCGCAGGAGCCGACCCCGGTCCGTACTCGACCCAGTCCTACGACGCGGTCAAGGTGGTCGCCGAGGCGATGAAGACGGCCAAGGGCACGAAGTTCGACGGTGTGGTCAAGGCGCTCGAGGGACTCAAGGACTTCAAGACGCTCGCAGGTCCGCTCACGTTCATGCCCGACCACACCCGGTCGGGCGGCGGGTTCGTGATCGTCTCGATCGATCCGTCCTCCGGCCAGTTCGTCCTCAAGGACGACCTCCAGGGCTGAGCCGACCGCGGGGGCGATCTTCGCGGATCGCCCCCGTACGGCCTTCGCTCACCCCGGAAAGGACATCCTCGTGATGCAACTCATCTGGAACGGCCTCATCGTCGGCTCGTTCTACGCCCTCGTCGCGCTCGGATACAGCATGGTCTACGGGATCATCAAGCTGCTCAACTTCGCGCACGGTGACATCTACATGCTCGGCGCGTTCGCCGGCTTCGCGACGCTCTCGGCCTTCGGGATCTCGAATGAGAGCTCGATCCCGCTGCTGCTGGTGATCCTGCTGCTGTCCATGGTGACCACCGGCCTCATCGGCGTCGGCATCGAGCGGATCGCCTATCGTCCGCTGCGCAAGAGCCCACGGCTCGCCGTGCTGATCACCGCGATCGGCGTCTCGTTCACCCTGGAGTACGCCGTGCGGCAGATCTTCGGGCCCAACCCCGAGGCGTTCCCGGTGCGGCTGGAGTCCGCCGGCTTCGACTTCCTCGGCATGCGGATCACCCCGGCGCAGATCGTGCTGGTCATCATCGCCGCGGGCCTGATGCTCGTGCTTGCGCACATCGTCGAGCGCACCCGTCAGGGCAGGGCGATGCGCGCGATCGCGCTGGACCCGCAGGGCGCGCAGCTCATGGGCATCAACGTGAACCGCGTGATCGCGACCGTGTTCTTCATCGGATCCGCCCTCGCCGGAGCCGCCGGCGTGATGGCCGGTGCCTACTACGGCTCGATCGACTTCCTGATGGGATTCATCATCGGTCTGAAGGCGTTCACCGCGGCGGTCATCGGCGGCATCGGCAACCTCTACGGCGCGATGCTCGGCGGACTGTTGCTGGGCCTGCTGGAGTCGTTCGGATCCGCATGGTTCGGCGGCGAATGGCGCGACGTGTTCTCGTTCGCGTTCCTCATCCTTTTCCTCACCTTCAAACCGACGGGGCTGCTCGGCGCCCGCGTCGTCGAGAGGATGTGACATGTCCGGCACCGCAACCCCAGGCTCCGTGATCTCGGCGCTGCGCGACGCGAAGCTGCGCGCGCCCTCGCCGCTGTTCGACCGTCCGTCCGCGCCCCGCGGCGTGCTCTCCTCGCAGCAGGGCTTCCTGCGCGTCCTCGGCGGGGTGTGCATCGTGCTCCTCGCCGTGCTCCCGTTCATCGATGCCTCGCGGTACACGATGTCGATCGCGACCAGCGCGCTGATCTACGTGATGCTCTGCATGGGGCTCAACGTCGTCGTCGGCTACGCGGGTCTGCTGGACCTGGGCTACATCGCCTTCTTCGCAGTCGGCGCCTACGTCTCGGGCATCCTCACCACCGTGGTCGGGCTTCCCATGTGGATGGCTCTTCCGGCGACGATCCTGTGCTGCATGGTGGCCGGCATCATCATCGGCGCACCGACGCTGCGTCTGCGCAGCGACTACCTCGCCATCGTCACACTCGGCTTCGGCGAGATCATCCGGATCACGGCCAACAATCTGAAGATCACCGGCGGCCCTTCCGGCATCCACGGCATCCCGACGTGGAGCTTCGGCGGCTGGAGCTTCGCCGACGGCCTCACGATCGGCGGACTGGTCTTCCCGCAGCGGGTGCTCTTCTACTACTTCGTCGCGGCGATCGTCGTGCTCGTCGGCGTGATCGGCGCGGGCCGGCTCGCCAAGGGCAAGATGGGGCGCGCCTGGAAGGCGGTCCGCGACGATGAGGACGCCGCCGAGGCGATGGGGATCAACACCTACCTCGCGAAGATCTCCGCCTACATCATCGGCGCGGTGTGGGCCGGTGTGGCGGGGCAGCTCATGGCGACGCACCTCAGCGCGATCAGCCCGAACAGCTTCCAGTTCCTCTACTCGGCGCTGATCCTGATGGCGGTTGTCCTGGGCGGCATGGGTTCCACCCCCGGTGTGATCATCGGTGCGCTGTTCGTCTCGCTCGCCCCGGAACTGCTGCGCGACTTCTCGGAATGGCGCTTCCTCATCTTCGGCCTGCTGCTCGTCGTGGTGATGCTGTTCCGCCCGGCGGGGCTCTGGCCCTCCACGGCGATCCTGCCGTGGCTGAAGAAGCGGAGACCCGTGCCGCCGCCCACCCAGGGCTTCCTGTCGCCGGTGCCGGTCGACGAGGATGAGACGCCGGTCGAGGCGGAGGACGCGACGGCGGAAGAGGGTGAGACGCGATGAGCGCGCTGCTGGAGGTCTCGGACCTGCGACTGCAGTTCGGCGGCGTGAAGGCCGTCGACGGATTGAGCTTCTCCGTGCAGGAGGGCGAGATCCTCGCCGTCATCGGGCCGAACGGAGCGGGGAAGACGAGCGCGTTCAACTGCATCTCGGGGTTCTATCTGCCCACGTCCGGATCCGTCGTGTTCGACGGCAACGACATCGTGCGCCAGGCGCCGGGTTTCTTGCGGAAGCTGCGCCTGGTGGACCTGCTGCAGAGCTTCGGCCTCTACCGGGTGCTGCCGTCGCGGGTGACGAAGTGGGGGATGGCGCGCACGTTCCAGAACCTGCGGCTGTTCCGCGAGCTCAGCGTGCTGGACAACGTCAAGACCGCCATGCACGCGAACCTGCGCGAGGGCTTCTGGGCGACCTTCCTGCACACTCCCGGCTACCGCCGTGCCGAGCTCGCCTGTGCCGAGGCGGCGCGCGGCTGGCTGGACTTCGTCGGCTTCACGGACGACGAGAACCTCTACGTGACGCAGCTGCCGTACGGCGAGCAGCGCCGCGTGGAGATCGCACGGGCGCTGGCCACGAGTCCGAAGCTGCTGCTGCTGGACGAGCCGGCGGCGGGTCTGAACTTCAGTGAGAAGCAGGCGCTCATGCAGCTCATCCGGCGCATCCGGGACCTCGGCGTCGCGGTGGTGCTGATCGAGCATGACATGGGGCTGATCATGGAGCTCGCCGAGCGCATCGTTGTGCTCAACTACGGCAAGGAGATCGCCGTCGGAACGCCGGAGCAGATCAAGCACGACCCGATCGTGATCGAGGCGTACCTCGGTGTCGAGGACGAGCCGCTGGACGCCACGAAGCTGCAGACCGGCACGGTGGACCTGTCCCGGCTCGAAGGCGACGGCACGAAGAAGGGGAAGCGCTCATGAGCTCGCTCACAGTCCAGGCGGCAGACGTCTACTACGGCCGCGTTCACGCGCTGCGAGAGCTCAGCTTCGACGTGCACGAGGGCGAGATCGTCTGCCTGCTCGGTAACAACGGCGCTGGCAAGTCGACCACGATGAACATGCTCTCCGGGCTCGTACGGCCCAAGAGCGGCACGGTGCGCTGGGGCGACATGGACCTCGCCACCGCGAAGCCGTGGGACATCGTGGCCGCGGGACTCGTGCACGTGCCGGAAGGACGGCGGATCTTCTCCACGATGACGGTGCACGAGAACCTGCTGCTCGGCGGCTACACCGTGCGGGACCAGAAGCTGATCGCCCAGCGCGTCGATCAGGTGTACGCGCTCATGCCGAGACTGGCTGAGCGCCGCAAGCAGCAGGGCGGCACGCTCTCCGGCGGCGAGCAGCAGATGGTGGCGATCGGGCGCGCGATCATCGGAGGTCCGAAGCTGCTGCTGCTGGACGAGCCATCCATGGGGCTTGCGCCGCTCGTCGTGAAGCAGGTCATGGAGACGATCCAGGCGGTGAATGCGCACGGCACGACCGTGCTGCTCGTCGAGCAGAACGCGCGCGCTGCGCTGCGGATCGCGGACCGCGCCTACGTGGTGGAGACCGGTCGGGCGACGCTCTCCGGCTCGGCCGCGGAGCTGGCCGCCGACGCGCGCGTGGTCGACGCGTACCTCGGCGGCTGAGGATGAAGGTCGTCGTGATCGGCGCCGGGGCGATCGGCGCGGCATGCGCACTCGCCTTGACCGAGGCGGGCGCCGAAGTGATCGTCATCGATCGCAGCGGTGTCGCGGGGGAGACCTCGAGCCGGTGCGAGGGGAACATCCTCGTCTCCGACAAGGAACCGGGACCGGAGGCCGATCTCGCGATAGAGGCGAACCGCGCCTGGCGCGCCCTGGCCGCGCGCCTGGACGCGGATCGCGTTCCCGGTCAGCCCGCGACGGAGTTCGAGGCGAAGGGCGGCATCGTCGTCGCCTTCCCCGGGGGCGCCGACGCGCTGAGGTCCTTCGCGGTCTCGCAGCACGGCATCGGCATCCGCGCCGAAGCGCTCGAGGAGGCGGCCGTGCGCGCCGCCGAGCCGCACCTGAGCCCGGAGATCGCTCTCGGCGTGCACTACCCCGACGATGCGCAGGTGCAGCCGAGCCTCGCCACGCAGGCGATGCTCGCCCGGGCGGTGCACCTCGGCGCGCGGCTGATCGTGGAAGAGGTCGTCGCGGGCGTCGTCGTGGCGGGACGTGCGACGGGGGTGCGCACGGCGGGCGGGCTGGTCGAGGCCGACGCCGTGGTCGACTGCGCCGGCCCCTGGGCGGGAGAGACGGCGGCGCTGTTCGGCAGCGTGCTGGACATCCGGCCGCGCCGCGGCACGATCCTCGTCACGGCGGCGATGCCGCAGCGGGTGTTCCACAAGGTCTACGACGCCGACTACGTGAGTGCAGTCGGATCCGGCGACGCCGCGTTGCAGACATCGACCGTGGTCGAGTCCACGCCGTCCGGCACCGTGCTGATCGGATCCAGCCGGGAGCGCGTCGGCTTCTCGGGCGACGGCCTGCTCGCGCCGCTGTCCGAGATCGCCGCCAAGGCGACGCGGTTGTTCCCGTTCCTGCGCGACACCATGCTGTTGCGCACCTACTACGGTTTCCGCCCGTACGCGCCGGATCATCTGCCGGCGATCGGCGCCGATGCCACCATCGCCGGACTCTTCCACGCGGCGGGGCACGAGGGGGCGGGCATCGGACTCGCGCCGACCACGGGCGCACTCATCGCGCACGCCGTGCTGGGTACCCCCGCGCCGTTGGATCCCACGCCGTTCCTGCCCTCGCGGGCGAGCCTGCAGAGCTCCGACGGGCGGGGCCAGGGCGGCGTCGAGAGACGCAGTACGGGCGCACCAGGAAAGGAGGCCGCCGCGTGAGCGTGCAGATCATCGTGGACGGCGCCGCCGTGGAAGGGCGGGATGGCCAGACCATCGCCGGTGTGCTTCTGGGCGCCGGCCGGCGCACATGGCGCACGGCGGCGGGAGAGCAACGGGGCATCTTCTGCGGCATGGGCATCTGCCAGGACTGCGTCGTCACGGTCAACGGCGTGGAGGGCGTCCGCGCCTGTCAGCGCGCGGCGTGCGACGGCGATGTCGTCGAGCGGGAGGGACGGGCATGAGCGCGCGACGCGTGGTGGTCATCGGCGCGGGGCCGGCGGGGCTGGCTGCGGCCGCGGCCGCGGTCGAGGCCGGTGCCGCGGTCACGGTCCTGGACGAGGGGGAGCGCGTCGGCGGACAGTTCTGGCGGCACCACCCGGGGATCACGGATCCGCACCTTCAGCACCAGACTGCGCGGTTCGGACGGCTGCAGGAGCAGCTCGAGGGCGCGCGCGTGCTCGCCTCCGCCTCGGTGTGGCGCATCGAACCGGGGGCTCCGCTGCGCGTGCACGCGCTCATCGGACCCGCGGACGCCGCCCAGCGCCGCGGTGAGACGGTCCTGGCCGACGCCCTGGTGATCGCCACCGGTGCGCACGACCGCGTGCTGCCGGTGCCCGGCTGGACGCTTCCCGGCGTGACCTCGGCCGGCGCCGCACAGGCGCTCGCGAAGCGCGACGGGGTGCGGCTCGGAACGCGGACGGTCCTCGGCGGGGCGGGCCCATTCCTGCTCCCCGTCGCGCAGAGCATCGGCCGCGTCGGAGGGGAGGTGGCCGAGGTCGTGGAGGCGGCGAGCATCACGGCCGTCGCGCGAGGCTGGGGGCGGCGCCCGTGGGAGCTCGCCGCCGCGACCGCCAAGGCCGGGGAGCTCGCCTCGTATCTCGGCTCGCTCGCGGCGCACCGCACGCCGTACCGCTTCGGCGCGGCGGTCACGCGCATCCACGGCGGCACAGTCGTGGAAGCGGCGACCGTGCAGCGCATCGACCGGGACTGGCGCCCGATCCCCGGCAGCGAGCGCACGATCGAATGCGATTCCGTCGCGCTCGGCCACGGCTTCACCCCCCGGCTCGAGGCGGCGATCCAGGCAGGATGCGAGATCGGATCCGACCGATTCGTGCGCGTCGGGTCCCAGCAGGACACGAGCGTCGAAGACGTCTACGCCGCGGGGGAGATCACCGGCATCGGCGGGGCCGACGCGGCGCTCGCCGAGGGGGCGGTGGCAGGTCTCGCCGCGGCCGGGGTCGCCCCGGCGGACATCCGATACCGTGCGCCGCTGGCCGCGCGCCGTCGCATGCGCGCCTTCGCCGCCCGGCTTCAGACGCATCGGATCGAACCCGGCTGGACAGCCTGGCTGGACGCGGAGACCATCGTGTGCCGCTGCGAATCGGTGCGCCGGCGGACGCTCGACGAGTATGCCGACGTCTCATCGCGGGGGATGCGGCTCGCCACGCGTGCGGGTCTCGGCGCATGCCAGGGGCGCACCTGCGGCCGCAGCGTCGAGGACATCGTGGGCGCGCTGGTCGGCTACGACCGCCGTCCTGTGCTGTCCTCGGTGCGGATCGGCGAGCTCGCCGCGACCCGGTCGGACCTCGCGGACTGACCCACATGGAGGATCTTGTTCACTCGTTGTAGTGGGTGATATGTTACATACTACCGTGACGAAGACGTCGCGACGCATTTCGGAGTGGTCAGCGACCAGCCGACGAGCAGCACACGGACCACCCACGAGAACCCGGCCACGGCGGCCGGGCACAGGAGAGAATGGACATCGCAATGACTGAGCAGACCATGGACCTCGGCGGCGTCGTCGTCGCGACGACCCTCGCGTTCACCGAGGACTCCTCGGCACCCGCAGGCCTCGCCGTCGACTACGACAAGTTCGGCGAGCACGTCGACTTCCTGATGTCCAACGGCTGCCGCGGTGTCGGTCCGAACGGCTCGCTCGGCGAGTACTCCTCGCTCACCGACGAGGAGCGCCGCAAGGTCATCCAGGTCGCTGTCGAGGCCGTGGACGGCCGTGGCATCGTCATCGCCGGCGTGCACGGCGTGGGCAGCCACCAGGCGCGGAAGTGGGCCGAGCTGGCTCGCGAGGACGGTGCGGACGGCGTGCTGCTGCTGCCGCCGACCATCTATCGCGCCAACGAGGGCGAGGTCATCGCGCACTACGAGGAGGTCGCGAAGGCCGGTCTGCCGATCATGGCCTACAACAACCCCTTCGACACCAAGGTCGACCTGGTGCCGGCGCTCGTGGCGAAGCTCGCCCAGATCCCAGAGGTCGTGGCCATCAAGGAGTTCTCCGGCGATGTGCGCCGCGTCTACGAGATCAAGGAACTCTGCGACATCGACATCATCGCGGGGGCCGACGATGTGCTCTTCGAGCTCATGGTGAACGGCGCCGTCGGCTGGTTCGCCGGCTACCCGAACGCGTTCCCGCGCGAGGCGGTCGAGCTCTACAACCTCTGCGCCGACGGCAAATGGCACGAGGCCAAGGCCCTGTACGAGCAGCTCGTCGCCGTGTTCCGCTGGGACTCGCGCACCGAGTTCGTGCAGGCGATCAAGCTCTCCATGGACATCTGCGGCAATTCCTACGGCGGCCCCACCCGTCCGCCGCGCGGCCCGCTGAGCGCCGAGCAGCGCGCACAGGTCACCGCCGATACCGAGCGCGCCCTGGCTGCCCTCGCCGCGCGCTCGGCGGTCGTCGCCTGATGCGCACGCCGTCCGTGCTCCGGCGTCTGCACGCCCGGCCCGCCGGAGTCCGCTGATGCGCGCGCGCCGGGTGCTGCAGGCCGTCGACTCGCACACGGAGGGCATGCCGACCCGCGTCGTCACGGGCGGTGTGGGCCGGATCCCCGGCGCGACGATGAACGACCGCCGCCTGTACGCGATGGAGCACCTCGACGGGCTGCGCGGCTTCCTCATGAACGAGCCGCGCGGGCACGCCTCGATGTCGGGCGCGCTCCTGCAGCCGCCGGCGCGCGACGACGCCGACTGGGGTGTGGTGTTCATCGAGGCATCCGGATTCCTGCCGATGTGCGGGCACGGCACGATCGGAGTGGCCACCGTGCTGGTGGAGACCGGCATGGTCGAGGTCACGGAGCCGGTGACCGAGATCCGGCTGGACGTTCCGGCGGGGCTCGTGATCGCGCGTGTCTCGGTCGAGGACGGACGCGCCGTGAACGTCACGATCGAGAACGTGCCCAGCTTCGTGGACCGTCTCGACGAGAGGATCCAGGTGCCCGGGACCGGCGAGATCACCTACTCGGTCGCGTTCGGCGGCAACTACTACGCACTCGTCGACCTCGACGAGGTCGGGCTGCCGTTCGATCGCGCTCGGCAGGGCGACATCGTCCGCGCCGGCCTGCAGATCATGGACGCGATCAACACGCAGGCCCCACCGGTGCACCCGCTGCTGGAGGGGGCGAACCACGTGCACCACGTGGAATTCATCGCGCCAGGATCAGACGCTGTCCGCTCGCGTCACGCCATGGCCATCCACCCCGGCTGGTTCGACCGGTCGCCCTGCGGCACCGGGACGAGCGCCCGCATGGCCGAGCTGCACGCTCGCGGTGAGCTCGCACTGGACACGCCGTTCGTGAACGAGTCGTTCATCGGCACGGAGTTCGTCGGCCGGCTGGTCGGCGAGACGAGCGTGGGCGACAGGCCCGCCGTGATCCCCACGATCACCGGCCGAGCCTGGGTGACCGGGCTCGGCCAGTACATCCTCGACGGGGACGACCCGTTCCCCGAGGGCTTCGTCTTCTAGGAGGAGATGCATGTCTGAGAGCACGCCCACCGTGTCCGAGGTCGCCGCGCGGGCGGCGTCCGCGGCCCGCGCCTTCGCCGCCACGTCGCCTACCGATCGCGGCGCCGCGCTCGTCGCGGTCGCCGACGCCCTCGACGCGCACGCGGGAGAACTCATCGCGATCGCGATGGGGGAGACCGGCCTCACCGAGGCGCGGCTCACGGGCGAGGTGAAGCGCACCTCCTGGCAGCTGCGCCTGTTCGCCGACACGATCGCCGGCGGCGCCTACCTCGACGCGCGGATCGACGCGGCGGATCCCGACTACGTGATCGGTCCGCGTCCGGACGTCCGCCGCGTGCTGGAGCCGGTCGGACCGGTGCTGAACTTCGCGGCGTCGAACTTCCCGTTCGCGTTCTCGGTCGCCGGCGGAGACTCCGCGGCGGCCCTCGCCGCGGGCTGCCCGGTCGTGGTCAAGGCGCACTCGGGGCACCCCGAGCTGTCCCGGCGCACGGCCGCCATCGTCGCGGCGGCACTCGAAGGCGCCGGGATGCCGACGGGCGTGTTCCAGCTCATCGAGGGGCAGCAGAACGGCGTCGACCTGCTGCAGGACGAGCGGATCCGCGCGGGGGCCTTCACCGGCTCCACGCACGTCGGGCGTCTGCTCGCGGACATCGCCGCCGCCCGCCCGCGGCCGATCCCGTTCTACGGCGAGCTGGGCAGCGTGAATCCGGTGTACGCGACGTACGCCGATGCCGAGCTGCTGCAGGGCTTCGTCGCGTCCGTGGCCGGATCCGCCGGTCAGCTCTGCACGAAGCCGGGCTTCCTGTTCGTGCCGGCCGACGCCGACCTGTCCGCGGTCGCACCCGCGGTCGGGGGTGTGGCAGAGCACCGCCTGTTGAACCCCGGCATCGGGCGGGCGTTCGAGGGCCGCAGGTCCGCCGTGCTCGGCGCGGAGGGCGCGACCGTCCTCGCCGAGGGCGAGGTCCACGAGGACGAGGAAGGACAGCGCCACGCCACGCCCACGGTCGTCGCCGTTGACCTCGAAACGCTCCGCTCGCACCGAGAGGCACTGCTCGAGGAGTCGTTCGGACCGCTGTCCATTATCGTGCGCTACACCGACGCATCGGCGCTGCCTGCGGTGCACGAGGAGCTGTTCCCCGGCAACCTCACCTCGACCGTGCACGCGCGTCCGGCCGAGCTGGCCGACGGATCCCTGGACGTGCTCGTCGACGCCCTGGCCGCCACGAGCGGCCGCGTGCTGTTCGGCGGCTGGCCCACGGGCGTCTCAGTGACTCCGGCGATGCAGCATGGCGGCCCCTACCCTGCGACGACCACCGATGCGACCAGCGTGGGCACGGCCGGCATCACCCGGTTCCTGCGCGGAGTGGCGTATCAGAACGCGCCGCAGGAGCTGCTTCCGCCGCCGCTGCGCGACGACAACCCGTGGCACGTGCCGCAGACCCGCAGCGAGGCCGGCCGCTCCACCGAGTGGGGCGCGTCCGCCCGCTGAGGCGCGAGCACGAGTGAGGCGGCCGGCCCGACGACGGGCGGCCGCCCCTTCTCCGTCCTCGGCGGATCAGCTCTGCCGCCGGCGGATCAGCCGACGGCACGCCCGGCGCGCACGACGAGAGCGCGCGCGTCCTGCTCCCACAGCGCCGAGGGCTCGGCCAGGGGGTCGGCCGTCAGCAGCACGGCGTCGCCGTACGCGCCGAGGCCGAGGTGTCCGGTGCGCTCGTCGCGGATGAGGGCGGCGTTGACCGTGGTCATCGATCGCAGCGTCTCCGCCGCGCCGGCCGCCTCGACCTGCAGACGCACCCCGCAGAGCTGATCGTCCTCGAGCTCGCCCATGAGATCGGTGCCGAAACCGACCGGGACGCCGGCGGCGAGTGCGAGACGCACCGCCTCCTGTCCGTGCGAGAGGACCTCGGCGTTCTTGGCGAGGGAGACGGCGTTGAGGCCGATCCCCGCACCGCGTCGGTCCATGGCGTCGTAGGCGGCGAGCGTGGGAACGAGGAAGGCGCCCGCTTCGGCCATGCGCTGCGCCGTCGGGGAGTCGATGAGGTTGCCGTGCTCGATCGACCGGACGCCGTTGTCGATCGAGTGCCGCACCGCCTCCGCGGAGTACGCGTGGGCGGCGACGTAGGACTGCTGCCGGGTGGCTTCGGCGACGACGGCCCGCAGCTCCTCCTCGGAGTACTGGGGCACCCGGATCGGATCCGTCAGCGAGAACACTCCGCCGGACGTCATCACCTTGATCGCGTGTGCGCCCGTGCGCAGCCGGTTCCGGACGGCGAGGCGCAACGGTTCGACCCCGTCGACGATCTCGCACATGTGTCCGTGCGTGAAGCAGATGTCGATGTGCGCGGAGCGCGGATCCCCGTGGCCGCCGGTCTGGCTCAGTGCGGGGCCGGTGAACAGGTAGCGCGGCGAGTCGAAGAGGTCGGCATCGATCGCGCGCGCGAGGCCGATGTCGCCGCCTGCCACGTCGCGCACGGTGGTGAAGCCGCGTGCCAGCGCCGCACCGAGACGGCGGGTCCCGTTGATCGCCGCGAAACTCAGCGGGCCGCGCTCGTCCTCCAGCCCGTCCTGGCTGGTCGCGTAGGCGTGGAAATGCGCGTCGATGAGGCCGGGGATGAGCCACTGGCCATGACCGTCCACCGTCGTCGCGCCGCCGGCCGGGCGATCGGCGACGCGGCCGTCGACGATGTGCAGGTCGCGCTCCTCGAAGCGCTCGCCGTCCCAGACGGCTGCTCCGAGGATGCTGAGGGATCCGGTGCGCATAGGTGCTCCTTGACGGTGATCGGAGGTGAGGGTGAGCCGGGCGAGCCAGGATCCCTCACGATAGGGCAGGCCCCGGACGTCAGCGCAGACTGAAGCCGTCGGGCAGCGGGTCGCCCTCGTCGAGCTCGAAGGCGCACGATCCGACCCGATGCGCGAGGCCGCGCACCTCGGGGATGACGCCGTCCGCGGTGCGCTCGGCGACGCTCGCGTGGAAGCGGGTTCCGAGGATCGAGTCGTGCGTGAGCTCTTCGCCGTCGCCGAGCACGCCGGATGCCGCGAGCAGCGCCACACGGGCGGCTGTTCCGGATCCGCACGGGCTGCGATCCACCTCGCCGTCGGCGAACACCGTCACATTGCGCTGCCAGGGGCCGCGCTCGGTGCGTCCGAGGTCGTCGACCAGGATGGTGCCGTAGACGCCGCTCAGGCGCGCGTCGTCGAGCTGGGCGGCCGGATGCTCGTTCAGCGCCCACTTGATCTCGCGCCCGATGCGGATGAGGTCGGCGGTGTGCTCCGGGAGCACGGACAGGCCGACCGCGAAGGCGGGCAGCGTCGCGTACACGGCGCCGCCGAAGATCAGGTCGACGTCGACCGGCCCGTGCGACGTCTCCAGGGAGATTCCGCGCGCGAGCACCCGCGACTCCACGTTGCGGAAGACCACCTCGGTGATCCGGCCGCCCTGCTGTCGCACGCGGGCCTGCACGCGACCGCTCGGCACATCGATCGTGACCGTCGTCTCGCCGTCCGGATCCGAGGGCACGCGACCGGTGCGCACCGCCCAGGCTCCAAGCGCGATGGTGCCGTGCCCGCACGCCGTGGAGAAGCCGTCCTTGTGCCAGAACAGCACGCCGAAGTCGGCGCCGGCGTCGTCGGGCGGCGTGAGGAAGCCGCCGTACATGTCGTCGTGGCCGCGGGGCTCGAGGCAGAGGAAGCGTCTGACGCCGTCCGCCTCGCCGTTCATCGCGTCGACCCGGCGCTCGGCGACGGTGGCACCGTGGGTCGGCACGCCCTCGACGATCCGGAACGGCTCTCCGGCGGTGTGCCAATCCTCCGTGATCATGGTCATCATCGCTCCTCTCCGGTGCGGACGGCGCGGGCGGCGACCGCCAGATCCTGCCACCCCATGCCGCACGTCTTCACGATCCTCGGCCGGTCCTTGGCGGGGGAGACCTTCCCCGTGAACAGCTCATGCATCGTGACGAGCTCCTCCGGATGCAGCGCGCCGGCATCCAGGGCACGGATGACGTCCCCGGCCTCCGTCGCCGCGACGCGACGGCTCTCCACCACGACCTGACCGCGGCCGAGCAGAGCGGGCGGCAGCTCCGCCTTACCGGGCTCGTGCGAGCCGATCGCGACGACGGTGGCGTCTGTGCGCACCGCGTCGGCGACGAAGAGCGGATCCGTCGCCGTGGTCGCGCACACGATGAGGTCGGCGGCGGCGAGGTCCGCGACGGATCCGACGGCGACATCCGCCTCCGTCGCGAAGTCCCGGGCGTGGGCGACGGCATCCGCGGCCTTGGCCGGATCCCGTCCGATCAGGCGTACCGTGCGGAGCGCGCGCACGGTGCAGAGCGCCCGGACGTGCTGCACGGCCTGAGGTCCGGTGCCGAACACGACGAGGTCGCCGGCATCGGGGCCGGCCAGCGCGTCCACCACGGCGGCGCTGACGGCCGGCGTGCGCAGAGAAGTGAGAGCCGTGCCGTCCATGACGGCGATCGGCGCGAGCGTCGTGCCGTCCAGCACCACGTAGACGGCCTGGATGCGGTCCCGTCCGTGTGCCGGGTTGTCCGGAGCGACGGAGGCGAGCTTCTGTCCGGCCATCCCGCCGAAGGCGGCGGGCATGAGCAGCAGCTGCCCGTGCGGGACATCGAGGATCGTGCGGGGCAGGTCGCCCTCGGGGTCGAAGCCGCCGCGGAGCACCTCGCCGACGGCCCGGATCGCGTCGGCCATGCTCACGCGGGCCGCGAGGGTCGCCGCATCGATGAGGGCGAGATCGGCGATCACATCGGACATGCCCTCACTCTAACCAGTAATATGTCATGCAGTACAGATCGGATGGCAGTCAAACCCACCGTGATCCGCGTCGTTTCGCCTCAGGGCCGCGGATCTGGCAGAATGGACAGCTGGATCACCGCTCGACCCTCTATCCGGCCGTGATCCACCCGCAGAGCTTCCACCGGGTGTGCACCCCACGCTCCAGGTGATCAGTTCGTCTTCCTTCCACACCATTCAGGAGAATCGTGGCTGTCAAGATTCGTCTCAAGCGCCTGGGCAAGATCCGCGCGCCGTATTACCGCATCGTCGTCGCCGACTCGCGCACCAAGCGCGACGGTCGCGTGATCGAGGAGATCGGCAAGTACCACCCCACCGAGGAGCCCTCGTTCATCGAGGTCGACTCCGAGCGGGCGCAGTACTGGCTGTCGGTCGGCGCGCAGCCGACCGAGCAGGTCGCCGCCATCCTCAAGATCACGGGCGACTGGGGCAAGTTCAAGGGTGACAAGGACGCGAAGTCCACCCTCAAGGTCGCCGGCGAGAAGGTGGCCTTCGAGGCCGACTCCTCCAAGAAGTCGGTCATCAAGCCCAAGGTCGAGAAGAAGGAGGCTCCCGTCGAGGAGGCTTCCGTCGAGACCGCCGCCGAGGACGCAGCCGACGCTGCGACCGACGCGGAGTAATCCGTCGTGCTGGCTGCCGCGCTCGAGCACATCGTCTCGGGGATCGTCGATCACCCGGAGGATGTCACCATCACCGCCACCTCGTCGCCCCGCGGCGACGTCCTCGAGGTGCACGTGCACCCCGATGACCGGGGTCGCGTGATCGGGCGCGGCGGCCGCACCGCCAAGGCCCTGCGGACGCTGATCACCGCGCTCGCGGACGGACGTCGCGTTCGCGTCGACGTCGCGGACGACTGAGCGTGGCCACCACCGACCGCCCGTCAGGCCGCAACCAGCTGCGCGTCGGGCGCCTCGTCAAGGCGCACGGCCTCAAGGGCGCGCTCAAGCTGGAGCTGTACACCGACGATCCGGCCGGGCGCTTCGTGCCCGGCGCCGAGTTCACGTTGCAGGTGCCTGAGGCATCTCCGTGGCACGGCAAGTCCATCACCGTCCGCGAGCACCGGGTGATGAACGGCAGCTCCGTCGTGTTCTTCGAGGGCGTCGACGACCGCACCGCGGCCGAAGGCCTGGTCAAGGCGATCCTGTGGATCGACCAGGACGAGACCGAGGAGCCCGAAGACGACGCCTGGTATGACCACCAGCTCACCGGGCTGGACGTCGTCCGCGATGACGTCGTCGTCGGGCGCGTGATCCGCGTCGATCACCTTCCCGCGCAGGATCTGCTCATCGTCCGGCCTGCATCGGGGAACGGATCCGAGATCATGGTGCCGTTCGTCTCGGCGATCGTGCCGACCGTGGACATCGCCGCCGGACGCATCGTCGTGACGCCGCCCGCCGGACTGTTCGAGGAGCTCGCGGACGAGGACGCACCCGCCGACGCCTCCGAGCAGGACGCTCCCGGTGCGGATTGACGTCGTCTCGATCTTCCCGTCGTACTTCGACGGGCTGACCCTCTCGCTGCTGGGCAAGGCGCGCGACAGCGGGATCCTGGACCTGAACGTCCACGACCTGCGGGACTGGACGAGCGATCGGCACCGCACCGTCGACGACACGCCCTACGGGGGCGGCGCCGGCATGGTCATGAAGCCGGAGCCCTGGGGGCTCGCGCTCGACCAGCTCGCGGCCGAGCCCGCTCGCACGGCTTCTGTTCCGGAGCCGCTCGACGCTCGCCCCACCATCATCTTCCCGTCACCGGCGGGCGAGGTGTTCCGGCAGTCGACCGCGCGCGAGCTCGCCGACCGCGAGCATCTGATCTTCGGCTGCGGCCGTTACGAGGGCATCGACGAGCGCGTGTTCGAGGAGGCCGCAAGCCTGGGCGAAGTGCGCCTGATCAGTCTCGGCGACTACGTGCTGAACGGGGGAGAGGTCGCCGTCATGGCGATGATCGAGGCGATCGGCCGACTCATCCCCGGTGTCGTCGGCAACCCTGAGAGCCTCGTCGAGGAATCACATGAGGATGGCCTGCTCGAGTACCCCTCGTACACGAAGCCGTCGGTCTGGCGCGAGCGCGAGGTGCCGCCGATCCTGCTGAGCGGGAACCACGGCGCGATCGCTGCCTGGCGTCGGGAGCAACAGCTCGAGCGCACCCGTCGCCGCCGCCCCGACCTGCTGTCCGACGAGGGCTGAGCGCCGTCCCGCGCTGCTTCATGGCGACCGACCGGAGGCGGATCGGGATCCTGGCGGACCTTCTCAGAGCAGGCGCTCTGTTCCGTGGGCGAGTTCGAAGACGATCCCATGCGGGTGGCGCAGCGCGAGCGTGTCCGCATGCCCGTACCCGAGCATGGCGCCGCGCAGCAGCCGGCCGATCATCTCGTGCGAGACGAGCAGCGGTGTCCCTTCACCGGCCCAGGAGCACTCCTCCAGCGCCCGGAGTGCCCGCGGTCGCGCCGACGCGTAGCTTTCGCCACCGGGGAACGCCCATCCGTATCGGTTCTCCGACCGCAGGGCGCGGACACCGGGGTGGGTCTCATCGATCTCATCCCAGGTGCGCCCCGCGAAGGTCCCCAGATCCACCTCCGCGAGTTCGTCGACGACGACCACGGCCACATCGAGGTGTTCGGCGACGATCTCCGCGGTGCGTCGTGCGCGTCCCAGCGGACTCGTGCAGATCAGCCCGACGCCTGAGCTTTCCAGCCGCCGTGCGATCGCATGCGCGTGCTCGATGCCGGCGGAGGTGAGTGGGGAGTCGAGCCGACCTTGCATCCGGCGCTCGAGATTCCACTCGGTCTGGCCATGCCGCGCGAGGAACAGGCGATCCGGCATCCGTGCGGCGAGAGGCATGCCGACAGAATGGCACAGCACCCGCTTCGGCACAGCGGCCGCTCGGCTCCGGGGTACGCCTCAGCGCGGGCGCATCCGGGATCAGTCGACGCCGAGGAACGTGCGGTCGGTGAGGACGATCGGGCCGTCCTCGGTGATCGCGACCGTGTGCTCCGAGTGCGAGCCACGGGAGCCGTCGGCACTGCGCAGCGTCCAGCCGTCCGGGTCGGTGACGAGCTCGTCCGTGGTCGCGAGGAACCAGGGCTCCAGCGCCATCACGAGGCCGGCGCGCAGCGGGAAGCCGCGTCCGGGCCGGCCGTCGTTGGGCACGTGCGGGTCGCCGTGCATGATGCGGCCGACGCCGTGCCCGCCGAAGTCCGTGTTGATCGAGTAGCCCTCGCCGTGAGCGACGGCGGCGATCGAGGCCGAGATGTCGCCGATCCGGTTGCCGACCACGGCCGCCGCGATCGCTGCATCCAGGGCGCGCTCGGTCGTGTCGATGAGGCGAAGGTCCTCATCGCGCGGGGTGCCGACCACGAACGACACGGCGGAGTCGGCGACCCAGCCGTCGACGGAGACGGCGAAGTCGAGGGAGACGAGGTCGCCGTCGCGCAGTGTGTAGTCGTGGGGCAGTCCGTGCAGCACGGCGTCGTTCACGGACGTGCAGATGACCTTCCCGAACGGGCTCGCGCCGAACGAGGGGTGGTAGTCGATGTAGCAGGACTCGGCACCGGCCTTGCGGATCATGTCGTGCGCGCGCCGATCGATCGAGAGCAGGTTCGTGCCCACCTTGGTCTCGGCACGCAGCGTCGCCAGCGTCTCCGCCACGAAGCGTCCGGCCGCCCGCATCTCCTCGATCTCGGCGGGGGTGCGCAGTTCGATCATTCCCAGTCCTCTCGTCTGGTCCATTCTCTCCTACCTCTCTGGCGGCCGACGCCTCTCCGCCGGCGACGCTCACAGCGAACGCGCGGATCCGCGTCGGTGCCCCCGACGTAGCATCGCGGTATGTGGATCCGGCGCGCTTTCTTCTCCTGGCTGTTCCCGGCCGCCCTGGTGCTGCCGCTGTGGCTGTTCATCGGCTGGGGTGTGTTCCAGGCCGGAGGCTGGGCCTTCCTCTGGGTGCTGTTCGTCGCTCTGCCCTCGGTGCTCGTCGGTGAGGTGGCGTTGGGGTCGCTCGTGCGCGCGCGCCCGACCGTCCGAGAGGAGCGCGCGGTCTCCTGGCGCGACGTCATCGGGTTCACCGTGTGGCATGGCCTCACGATCGCCTTGGGCTTCTTCCCGCAGAGTGCGTTCGGCTGGCTGCTGACCGGCACCATCGTGGCGTTCCTCGGCCTGTTCTGGTCGACCCTCTGGCAGCTCTGGAAGGACCTGGCGGAGCGCGGCAGGGCCGCATTCGCGATCGACGGCGAAGCGATGCGCGCCGCGGCATACGGGGATCCTGGCGGCCCTCAGCGAGAGCGGATGTCGCAGCAGGGAGACGTCTTCGTCATCACGGAGACGGACCGTTCAGGGGCCTGACGCCCGGAGCGCGCGGCCGCGGTCTTCCTCGCGCCCCGGGCGCGACCTCTCCGCGCGCTGAGCCGTGGGCCGGGAGGAGCCGATCCCGTTTTGGTGCGGATCCGGTTCCATGGCAGAATGGTTCTTTGTGCCGTGACCCGGTTCTGCCTCAGGGGAACCCGCGGGCGCTCAGCGCTCCGTTCGGCACACAACACTCCTTTCACCCCTTCCTACATGCATGCGACCTGAGGCGAATGCAGAGAGAGACGATCATGCAGATCCTCGACGTCGTCGACGCGGCTTCGCTCCGCTCCGACATCCCCGACTTCTTCCCCGGCGACACCGTCAAGGTGCACGTCAACATCATCGAGGGCAGCCGCTCCCGTATCCAGGTCTTCCAGGGTGTCGTCATCGGCCGCTCGGGCGACGGTGTGCGCGAGACCTTCGTGGTCCGCAAGATCAGCTTCCAGGTGGGCGTCGAGCGCACCTTCCCGGTGCACTCCCCGGTGATCGACCACATCGAGGTCGTCACCCGCGGCGACGTGCGCCGCGCCAAGCTGTACTACCTCCGCAACCTGCGCGGCAAGAAGGCGAAGATCAAGGAGAAGCGCGACGCGCGCTGACCCATCCGCTTTCGAACAAGCGCCCCGAGACACGGTTCCCGGGGCGCTTGTTCGTTCCCTGGACATGAGAAGCTGGAAGGCGCCGTCAGTCGACGGCCGAGGCCTGTGAAGGATGGCGCATGACGGAAGAGCTCGCGGCGGCCGGACCCGCCGACGCGGTGCGGGAGCAGACGACGCCGCGACGACGCGGCTGGGTGATCTTCCTCCGCGACGTCGTGGTGATCCTGCTCATCGCGGTGCTGGTCTCCTTCCTCGTGAAGACCTTCGTGGTGCGCAGCTTCTACATCCCGTCCGGCTCGATGGAGAACACGCTGCTCGTCAAGGACCGCATCCTCGTCGATGAGGTCACTCCGCACTGGAACGGCTATCACCGCGGCGACGTCGTGGTCTTCAAGGATCCGGGCGGCTGGCTGCCGCCGGCGCCGCCGCAGCCGCCGCGGTCCCCGCTGTTCGAGGCCGGGGAATGGTTCCTCACCCTGATCGGGGTCGCCGCCCCCGACTCGGACGACCATCTGGTCAAGCGCCTCATCGGCCTTCCGGGTGATCATGTCGTGTGCTGCAACTCACTGGGCCAGCTCACCGTGAACGGCGCTCCGATCGACGAGTCGTCGTATCTCAAACCCGGCGTGGGCGACGCACGCGCGTCCAGCATCCCGTTCGATGTCACCGTGCCCAAGGGCGCGGTGTGGGTGCTGGGGGACAACCGCACGCGCTCCGAGGACTCGCGCTATCACCAGGATCAGCCCGGGGGCGGATTCGTGCCGATGCAGAACATCGTCGGGCGCGCATTCCTCACCACGTGGCCGTTCGACCGGTTCGGCCTCGTCGACGGTCACTACGCCGTGTTCAACGGGGTGTCGAAGCCGAAGCCACAGGAGCGCCGCCGTGGCGGTCGTCGAGCCTAGCCTGGTCCTCGAGCGGCGGCTGCTGCGGGAGCACTCCCATCTCATCGCCCTGGACGAGGTCGGGCGAGGAGCGCTGGCCGGCCCGGTGGCCGTCGGCGCGACCGTGGTGGACGCGGCCGCCGCACGACGGCGGGTGCCGCAGGGATTGCGCGACTCCAAGCTGGTGCCGGAGAAGCGCCGGCCCGAGGTCGCCGACCGTGCCGGCGCCTGGGCGCCTGCGAGCGCGGTGGGCTGGGCCTCGAGCGCCGAGATCGACGAGGTCGGCATCATGCGCGCACTGGGCCTCGCCGCGTCCCGTGCGATCATCGCGGCTTGCGGGGACGCCTGGGAGGCCTCGACGGCGCTCGTGATCCTCGATGGCAACCACGACTACGTCTCTGCCGTGCATCCCGGGCGCCTGACCGTGCGCTCGATCATCAAGGCCGACCGGGACTGCGCGTCGGTGGCCGCGGCCTCGGTGCTGGCCAAGGTGGCACGCGATGCCCTCATGGTCGACCTGGCGCCCGAGTTCCCGCACTACCAGTGGGAGCGGAACAAGGGTTACGCGAGCATCGAGCACCGCGAGGCGATCCGTCTGCGCGGGTTGACCCGCCACCACCGCTCGTCCTGGGCGATCGCCGACGCGCCCACGCTGTTCTGACCGCGCGCGAGGATGCGGCCCCGCGGATCCCGCTCTCGTAGGATGGGGGATCATGGATGACGACGCCTTCGACGACTACGACCGTGAGCTCGAGCTCGCCCTGTACCGCGAGTACCGCGACGTGGTCCTGCAGTTCCAGTACGTGGTCGAGACCGAGCGCCGCTTCTACCTCGCCAACGAGGTCAACGTGGTGCGCCGGGACACCGAGCATGACTTCTACTTCGAAGTGTCCATGAATGACGTCTGGGTGTGGGACATCTACCGCGCCGACCGCTTCGTGAAGTCCGTGCGCGTGCTCACGTTCAAGGACGTGAACGTCGAGGAGCTGTCGCGCCGCGAGTTCGAACTGCCGCAGGAGCTCTCACTCGACGGCGAGTGATTCATGCCGTGGCGGGCGCCCTCTGGCCTGACCGCTGCCCCTCCCGCGATCTTCCTCCCCAGGCGGATGATCCCGCCGATTGCGCACGGGTTGCGTGAACGGCGCTCCACGACGCCGCAGCGGCGGTCAGGCTGTCGATCATGGCAGCCAAAGACGATCTCGGACGCGCGGGGGAGGACCGCGCCGCAGCGCACCTGACCCGACTCGGATACCGGATCCTCGACCGCAACTGGCGGTGCGATCAGGGTGAGCTCGACATCGTCGCGCAGCGCGATGGCACGCTGGCGTTCGTCGAGGTGAAGACTCGGCGCACCCTCGACTACGGACACCCGTTCGAAGCGATCGACGAGCGCAAGCGGCAGCGGCTGTGGCGACTGGTGCACGTATGGGTGCGGGAGCACCCGATGGCGAGCCGGGGGCAGGCGCTGCGGCTCGAGGCGATCGGGATCGTGGGCGCGGATCCGGCGATCGGAGTCCTCGAACACCTGCAGGATCTGCGATGACCGCGCGCACCTGGGCGGTCGCCCTGACCGGGTTGAACGGACACATGGTGGACGTCGAGGCGGATCTCTCGCAGCAGACGCCGGGGTTCGATCTCATCGGGCTTGCGGACCGTGCGCTCGGCGAGGCGGTGCGCCGTGTGCACAACGCCTGCCGCAACAGCGGCCTCGACCTGCCGCGGCGCAAGCTCACGGTGAACCTGTCGCCCGCCGGCCTGCCCAAGCACGGGGCCGCGTTCGATCTCGCGATCGCGATCGCGGCGTTCGGCACGACCGGATCCCTCGATGAGGTCTCGCTCGCTCGCACGGTGCATCTGGGCGAGCTCGGACTGGACGGGCGGCTGCGCCCGATTCCCGGGGTGCTGCCGGCGCTGCATGCGGCGCGGGAGGCTGGGTTCGAGCGGGCGGTGGTGCCCGTCGCGAATGAGGCCGAGGCCCGGCTCGTACCAGGGCTCGAGGTGCACGCGGCCGTGAGCCTCGCCCACGTGGCGTTGCTGCACGGTGCCGAGCTGGCCGAGCTCGTCGATCCTGAACCGGTGCTCGCCGCGGCGACACCGGCGCGGAGTGGTCCTGCGCCGGAGCTGGCGGATGTGATCGGACAGGACGAGGCGGTCGCCGCCCTCGTGGCCGCCGCGGCAGGAGGGCACCACCTGCTCCTGTCCGGTCCGCCCGGCGCCGGCAAGACCATGCTGGCGCGCAGGCTCGCCGGGATCCTCCCGGACCTCGACGAGGAGCTGGCCCTCGAAGCCGCCTCGATCCGTTCGCTGATGGGGGAGAACCTCACCCGCCTGGACCTCCGGCCGCCGTTCGTCGCGCCCCATCACAGTGCGTCGATCGCCGCCATGATCGGCGGCGGATCCCGAGCGGCCCGGCCAGGTGCGATCGCCCGAGCCCATGGCGGGCTGCTCTTCCTCGACGAGGCGGCCGAGGCCCCGGGCGGTGTCCTGGACGCGCTCCGGCAGCCGCTGGAGGCGGGGATGATCGAGATCCATCGCGCCGAGTTCACGACGCGCTTCCCCGCGCGGTTCCAGCTGGTGCTCGCCACGAATCCGTGCCCTTGTGGAGCCTTCGGCGTGGTCGGCGAGGAGTGCATCTGCCCTCCCTCCGCGATCCGGCGCTATGCGGCACGGCTGTCCGGTCCGATCCGGGACAGGCTCGACATCGAGGTGCGGGTCGCCCGTGTCTCGGCCGCCCAGGTCAGCACGCAGGAGCGCGGCACGCTCTCGACGGCCGATGCGCGCGGGCGGGTCGAGGAGGCGCGGGACCGCGCTGCGCGGCGCTGGAGGGGCACGCCGTGGCGGCTCAACGCGCACGTGCCAGGCACATGGCTGCGCCAGGGAGATTTCCGGCTCCCCGCCGAGGCGCGGGCGCCGTTGGATCGCGCGTTGCAACGCGGGGCCCTCACGCTGCGCGGATACGACCGGGTCCTGCGGCTGGCGTGGTCGGTAGCCGACCTGGCGGGGGCGGACGCACCGGGGCTCGCCCATGTGGGGCGCGCCCTGTTCCTGAAGAAGGGGATGACGGCATGAGCGCGACGGAGCAGACCACTGCGGCGGGGAGCGCGGAGCGCAGCGAGCGGCGCGCACCGGGCGGCGGAGCACTCGCGGCACGGTTGCGCGCCTTCCGGGAGGACGAGCGCTTCCTTGAGGCGGCCACCCGTGTCCGTCCCGATGCGGAGCGGCCCGAGGTGCGTGACGGCCTGATCTGGAATCTCATCACCGAGCCTGGCGACGGCGTCGCGGGCGCGCTCGTCGCCGCGCTCGGGCCCCAGGAGGCACTGGACCTCATGGCGAGCGGTGAGGGGGATCGCCAGGATGGCGTGGACGACCGCCCGGCAGCGGGAGCGCTGCGGGACGGGCGGCGACGCTGGGCTCCCCGGCTCGACCCGCTGCCGCATCTCGGAGCGCTGCGGACCGCAGCACGCATCGGAGCGAGCCTTCTGCTGCCGCCCGATCCGGAATGGCCCGCGTGCGCAGCAGATCTGGGTGCGCATGCCCCGCACGCGCTGTGGCTGCGTGGCGATCCGACGGTGCTGACGGGAGACGGCGTCGCGCTCG
Source organism: Microbacterium sp. 22303 (assembly GCF_052045265.1). Taxonomy (NCBI): domain Bacteria; kingdom Bacillati; phylum Actinomycetota; class Actinomycetes; order Micrococcales; family Microbacteriaceae; genus Microbacterium; species Microbacterium sp. 22303. The sequence goes on from NZ_JBQEOQ010000001.1 coordinate 326,597, forward strand.
TCGGCGCCAGGGCCTCGTCGAGCTACGGCGAACACGTCGCGGGGGAGCTGGCGGCCGAGCTCGCCGCAGAGGGGCGCGTGATCTTCTCCGGAGGCGCGTACGGGATCGACGGTACGGCGCACCGCGCCGCGCTTCGTGCCGGAGGAAGGACGGTGGCCGTGCTCGCCGGAGGGGTGGATCGGCCTTACCCGAGCGGGCATGCGCAGCTGTTCGAGCGGATTCTGACGAGTGGCGCGCTGGTGAGCGAGGTGGCCTGCGGCACCGCCCCGACCAAGTGGCGGTTCCTGGCACGCAACAGGCTGATCAGTGCGCTCTCCGCCGCGACGGTCGTGGTCGAGGCCGGGCACCGCAGCGGGTCCCTGAACACGGCGGGGCACGCGGCCGCGCTCGGCAGACCGCTCGGCGCCGTACCGGGTCCGATCACCTCGACGGCGTCCGCGGGCTGCCACCGGCTGCTGCGCGACTACGACGCGCGCTGCATCACGTCCGTCGCCGACGTGCGCGAGCTGCTCGGGGTCGCCGCGGTGACGCCGGCGACGGCCTCGGAGGATCCGGACATGGTGCGCCTGGCCGACGCGCTGAACGTGCGCACGCCACGCAGCAGCACGCAGCTCGCGCAGCGCAGCGGGCTGAGCGCGGATCGAGTCGAGGCGCTCCTCGGCATCTTGGAGCTGGATGGCAGCGCGGTCCGCTCCGAGCACGGGTGGCGCAGCATCCTGCAATGAGAGGTCGTGGTGCCCGCGCGTGCTCCCGCCGGTGCAGAGCCGGGGAGCGCATGCTGGAGTCATGCGCGTATCCGAGGCCGCCACGGCGTTCACGACGCACCTCGCCCAGGTGCGGCGGCTGTCGCCGGCGACGGTGCGCGCGTACCGGTCGGATCTGGCCGATCTCGCGGCGTCGACGGCGGATGCGGCGCTCGACGACGTCGATCTCGAGGCGCTGCGGGACTGGCTGTGGCGAGCCACGCAGCGGGGTGACGCGCGATCGACCCTGGCTCGACGGACGGCGGCGGTGCGCTCGTTCTTCGCCTGGGCCGCCGAGGCCGGGCTCATCGCGCACGACCCCGCGCTGCGCCTCGTGACACCCAAGCGAGGGCGCACCCTGCCGGCGGTGGCATCGGCCGACGCGATGCGCGTGCTGCTCGACGAGGCGCGCGACGCCGCACTCGACGGAGATCCTGTCCGGCTTCGCGACAGCGCGATCCTGGAGCTCCTGTACGGATCGGGCATGCGCGTCTCCGAGTTGTGCGGGCTCGCCGTCGACGACGTCGACCTCGACCGAGGCACCGCCCGCGTGCTCGGCAAGGGCGACAGGGAGCGCGTCGTGCCGTTCGGCGCGCCGGCGCGTGATGCGGTCGCCTCGTACCTGCGCCGCGCCCGACCCGTGCTCGTCGCCCGCGCGGAGCGGCCAGGCCCTGCGCTGTTCCGCGGTGCGCGCGGAGGAGCCCTGGGACCGCGCGCGGTGTACGAACTGGTCGCTCGTGTGCTCGCGCCCGTGATCGGCGCGGAGACCGTGGGACCCCACGCGCTCCGCCACTCCGCTGCCACGCACCTGCTCGACGGTGGAGCGGACCTGCGCGCGGTGCAGGAGATCCTCGGGCACGCGAGTCTGGGGACGACCCAGATCTACACGCACGTCTCGGCGGAGCGCCTCGCGGCGAGCTACCGCCTCGCGCACCCACGGGCGTGACGGACGCACGGACGCGCGTCGCCATCATGCCCGTGGCAGTGGTCAGCAGCCGTCGGTCCCGCAGGGCAGCAGCACCGCGCGCGGCACGTCGCCGAACAGCAGCATGGGGTTGATGTAGACGCCGTTCCAGCGCACACCGACGTGCAGGGCACCGGCGGGCGTATGCCCGCCGGTGGACAGGGTCGCGATGACCTCCCCTCGATGCACGATCGTGCCGGGGGCCAACTCCGACTGCACGGGCTCGAACGTCGTGACCAGGCCGTTGCCGTGGTCGATCGTCAGCAGCGGACGGTCGACGACCACGCCTCGGAACGCGATCACGCCGTCGGCCGGTGCTCGGGCCCCGCCTGTCGCCGCGATGTCCATGCCGCGGTGCCCGGGTCCGTAGTCGTGCGCGGGGGCCCGGAACGGCACGAGCACCGAACGCGCGCCCTCGATCGGCCAGAGCCAATCGTGGTCCGGCAGCGAGGAGGAGCCACCCGCCGAAGCGCGCCCCTCCGCTGCCGGACCAAGGCCCGGAGTCGCGGGACCAAGGCCCGGAGTCGCGGGACCAAGGCCCGAAGCTGCCGGACCCCGGCCCGAAGCCCGCGAACTCACCTCGATCTGACCGACGTCGCCGGTGCGTGCAGGACCTCCAGCCGCGACCGCCGCCGGCGACGCCGCCGAAAGCACCACGGGAAGCAGCCCGCCGAGCAATGCGGCCGCCACCGCGAGCAGCCCGAGCGGCGGACGCCCGCCGCGATTCGGGGAGGCAAGGCGACGAGGAGAGTTCATCCTCCGATCCTCCGCCGTGCGGCGTTCGCTCGGTGAGTCTTCCGCGCAATCGGTGCACAGCCTGCGCACCGGCGGGATTGTGCGGACGGATCGCGCGTGTTCCGGCGTCGCGACCCTGATATGCTTGCACGGCACCCCGTCTGTCGGGGTGACTACGCGTGCCCACAGCGTTCAACGTGGCGAACACTCCACAGGTCTCTCGCAGGAGAGCGGAGTGTGCGCCGGGCACCAGGATCGCCGATCACCCGATCGGCAGCACAACCTCAACGAACAAGGAGTACGACCATGGCCGTCGTCACCATCCGCCAGCTGCTCGACAGCGGCGTTCACTTCGGACACCAGACCCGCCGGTGGAACCCGAAGGTGAAGCGCTTCATCCTCACGGAGCGCAGCGGGATCCACATCATCGACCTGCAGCAGTCGCTGGGCTACATCGACAAGGCCTACGACTTCGTCAAGGAGACGGTCGCACACGGCGGCACCATCCTCTTCGTGGGCACCAAGAAGCAGGCGCAGGAGATCCTCGCCGAGCAGGCCACGCGCGTGGGTCAGCCCTACGTCAACCAGCGCTGGCTCGGTGGCCTCCTCACCAACTTCACCACCATTGCGAAGCGTCTCGCCCGCATGAAGGAGCTCGAGGAGCTCGACTACGAGAACCCGGCCGCATCGGGCTTCACGAAGAAGGAGCTGCTGCTCAAGAAGCGCGAGCTCGACAAGCTGCACAAGTCGCTGGGCGGTATCCGCAACCTGACCAAGACCCCGTCGGCCCTGTGGGTCGTCGACGCCAAGCGCGAGCACCTCGCCATCGACGAGGCCAAGAAGCTCGGCATCCCGGTGATCGGCATCCTCGACACCAACGCCGACCCGGACGACTTCCAGTACCCGATCCCCGGCAACGACGACGCGATCCGCTCGGTGTCGCTGCTGACCCGCATCATCGCCGACGCCGCGGCCGAGGGCCTGCAGCTCAAGCACAACCCCGAGGTCGGCGACGCCGAGCCGCTCGCCGAGTGGGAGCAGGAGCTCCTCGAGGCCCCCGCCGCCGACGAGGCCCCCGCGGCCGAGGTCGTCGAGGGCGCGGCCGCAGAGGTCGCCGCGACCGAGTCCGCTGCGGACGAGGCCGGCGCCGAGGCGCACGACGAGACGATCGCCGCTGCTGCCGACGAGACGGTGGCCGAGGTCGCCGCCGCCGAGTCGACCGACAAGTAATCGCCTATCGGTCATCTGGCAGAAGCCAGCTGACCGGCATCCACCACGCATACATACGAAGCAAGGAGCCACCACAACATGGCCAACTTCACCATCGCCGACATCAAGGCGCTGCGTGAGCAGCTCGGAACGGGAATGGTCGACACCAAGAAGGCGCTCGAAGAGGCCGACGGAAACGTCGAGAAGGCCGTCGAGATCCTTCGCCTGAAGGGTGCGAAGGGCAACGCCAAGCGCGCTGACCGTTCCACCAGCGAGGGCCTGGTCGTCGCCCGCGAGCAGGACGGCGCCGTGACGCTCGTCGAGCTCGCCTGCGAGACGGACTTCGTCGCGAAGAACGAGCGCTTCATCGCGCTGGCCGACAAGGTCGCCGACGCAGCCGCCGCCATCAAGGCGGACAGCGTCGAGGCCGCCCTCGCGGCGGACGCCGGCGGTCAGACCGTCGAGCAGCTGATCTCCGACGAGGCTGCGATCATCGGCGAGAAGGTCGAACTGCGTCGCGTCGCCACCATCTCCGGCGAGCGGACCGAGGTCTACCTGCACCGCACGAGCAAGGATCTCCCGCCGCAGATCGGCGTCGTCGTCGCCTACACGGGTGACGACGCGGAGACCGCTCGCAGCATCGCGCAGCACATCTCGTTCGCGAACCCCTCCTACCTCACCCGTGAGGACGTCCCGGCTGCGGACGTGGAGAAGGAGCGCGAGATCGTGACCGAGATCTCCCGCAACGAGGGCAAGCCCGAGGCCGCCCTGCCGAAGATCGTCGAGGGGCGCGTGACCGCGTTCTTCAAGCAGGTCGCCCTGCTCGAGCAGGACTACGCCAAGGACAACAAGCTGTCCGTGGGCCAGGTCGCGAAGGACGCCGGTCTGAACGTGACCGGCTTCGCCCGCTTCAAGGTCGGCGCGTAACAGCATCGAAGGGGTTCGGATCCACCAGGATCCGGACCCCTTCGTCATGCCCCCGCTCCTGCACGGGGGCTGCAGACGATATCTTTTCCCAGACGAGAGGAAGTACTCCATGACCGAACGACAGGGGCGACGACGCGTCGTCCTCAAGCTCTCCGGTGAGGCCTTCGGCGGCGGCCAGCTCGGGGTCAACCCCGACATCGTCAGCCAGATCGCGCGAGAGATCGCCGCGGCCACCGACCGGGTCGAGATCGCCGTCGTCGTCGGCGGCGGCAACTTCTTCCGCGGAGCGGAGCTGAGCCAGCGCGGCATGGATCGTGCCCGCGCCGATTACATGGGCATGCTGGGCACGGTCATGAACGCGCTCGCGCTGCAGGACTTCCTCGAGCAGGCGGGCGCGTCGCCGCGCGTGCAGTCCGCGATCGCCATGACCCAGGTCGCCGAGCCGTACCTGCCGCTGCGTGCAGAGCGGCACATGGAGAAGAGCCGCGTCGTGATCTTCGGCGCGGGCGCGGGCCTGCCGTACTTCTCCACGGACACCGTCGCGGCGCAGCGTGCGCTGGAGATCGGCGCCGACGAGGTCCTGGTCGCCAAGAACGGCGTGGACGCGATCTACACGGCCGACCCCAAGAAGGACACCTCGGCGGAGCGGATCGAGGAGATCACCTTCCAGGACGCGCTCGTGCGCGGCCTCAAGGTCGTGGACTCCACGGCGTTCAGCCTGTGCATGGACAACGGCATGGACATGCGCGTGTTCGGCATGGAGCCCGCGGGCAACATCACCCGCGCGCTGCTGGGCGAACCGATCGGAACCCGCGTCATCGCCTGAGAGCATCGGATCCCCGGGCCGCGCCGCTGGGCGTAGGGCCGGGGATCCGCACATCCTCCCCGATAGACTTGAATCGCAACCCCCTGACGAATAGGAGTCACCGTGATCGCGGATGTCCTCGCCGACACCACCTCCCGCATGCAGCGCGCCGTCGAGGCCGCCAAGGAGGACTTCAGCACGGTGCGCACCGGCCGTGCGAACCCGCAGATGTTCCAGAAGGTCCTGGTGGACTACTACGGCACGCCGACTCCGCTTGCACAGCTCGCATCGCTCGCCAATCCGGAGGCGCGCTCGCTGATCATCACCCCTTACGACAAGACCGCGCTCAAGGCCATCGAGCAGGCGGTCCGCGACATGCCGAATCTGGGCGCGAACCCGACGAACGACGGCAACATCGTGCGCGTCACGATGCCCGAGCTCACGGCCGACCGTCGCAAGGAGTACGTCAAGCTCGTGAAGAGCAAGGGCGAGGACGCGAAGGTGCATGTCCGCGGCATCCGGCGCAAGGCGAAAGATGAGCTGGACGGTCTGAAGAGCGACCTCGGCGAGGATGAGATCGCTCGCGGCGAGAAGGAGCTCGACGCCCTCACGCGCCAGCACGTCGACCTCATCGACGAGGCTGTCAAGCGCAAAGAGGCAGAGCTGCTCGAGGTCTGAGACCGCCTATGAGCACCCCTTCCGGCGACGAGGACGCGTCGAGGATCCCTCCGAGACCGCCGCTTCCGTCGCGCATCCATGACGCTGAGCAGCGCCGCGACGACGAGATCCCACCGCCGCGCGGCCAGGAGAGTCCGGCCCAGCGCAGCGGCGAGAACCTGCAGGCGCAATTCCGTGCGAAGAAGGCTGAGATCGAGACGCATGTCTCGCACGCTCGTGACCAGCTGGATCAGGCGAACGAGCGCATCAAGGAGCGCACCGGGCGCGACCTCGTCGTCGCGACCGGCGTCGGCCTGCTGATCGGCGGTGTGATCCTCGCCTCCCTGCTGCTGGCGAAGTGGTCGTTCGTGGTGATCGGCCTCGCGATCATCCTGATCGCCGTCTGGGAGCTCGTGCTCGCGCTGCGCAGCGGCGGACGCAAGGTCGACCTGTGGCCGCAGCTCGTGCTCGGGGCGGCGCTGGCGGCGGGCGGCTATTTCGCCGAGCCCTGGCTGACCTGGGTGATGCTGTTCGTCGCCGTGTTCGGCGTCGTCGTGTGGCGTCTGGTCGCTCAGATGGTCGCAAAGGACGGGCGCACCTACGGCGACGTCCTCACCGACGCCCTGGCCGGCGGGTTCATCCAGGTGTATGTGCCGTTCCTCGGCGCGCTGATGCTGATGTTGCTGCGTCAGCCCCGCGGAGAGTGGTGGGTGCTCTCGCTCATCGTGGTCGTGGTCGTGGCCGACACCTGCGCCTACGCCTCAGGCCTGCTGTTCGGGCGTGGCGGGCGTCATCCGATGGCGCCTCGCGTCAGCCCCAAGAAGACGTGGGAGGGCTTTGCCGGTGCGGTCCTCGGATCTCTGGTCGCCGGTGCCCTCGTCGGCGTCTTTCTCCTCGGCCTGCCATGGTGGGCCGGCCTCATCGTCGGCGCAGTCCTCGTGGCCTCCGCGACGATCGGCGACCTGGGGGAGTCGCTGCTCAAGCGCGATCTCGGAATCAAGGACATGAGCTCCTGGATCCCCGGGCACGGCGGTCTGCTCGATCGGCTCGACAGCATGCTCCCCTCCGCTGTGGTCGCGCTCGCCCTGTACCTCCTTCTCACCCCTCTGGCGGCAGCATGACCGATTCCGCACGAACCGATCGCGACGCCTCCGGCGCCGCGCCGAGCTTTCCCGTGCTCCCGCGAAGGGAGAAGGGCTATCAGCGCGCCGCTGTCGACACGTTCCTGCTCCGCGCGCGTCGTGCGTTCGAGGACGAGGCGGACGGAATCGGATCCTCCGACATCCGCGCGGCCTCGTTCCCGTTGGTGCGGGGCGGCTATGACATCGCCGCCGTCGACGCCGCGCTGGCCAGGGTCGAGGAGGCATTCGCGCAGCGCGAGCGCGCCCTCGTCGTCTCCACGGACGGCGCCTCCGCCTGGGTCGGGCGGGCGCGCACCGACGCGCAGGTGATCCTGGACCACCTCACCCGACCGCAGGGGCACAAGTTCGCCCGCACCGGGATGCTGACCTTCGGATACCGCGTCGACGAAGTAGATCACGTCGCCAAGCGCATCGTGCGCTTCCTCCGCGACGGCGACGCGCTGACAGCGGAGCAGGTGCGTCAGACCGCGTTCCGGATGCAGCGCCGCGGCTACCGCGAGGAGCAGGTCGATGCGCTCCTCGACGCGACCATCGACGTGCTGCTCGCGATCCGTTGAGCGATTCTCATGGCGAATTCAGGTTCGGCTGGCTAAACTCGGACCCATTGTGACTCCCGATAACGATTCGATTGCGGCGCGCCCCCGAACCGCCGTGCAGAACGACGCAGCCACAGCTCCCCGTCCGGTGGCGAATGCACGCCCCGGTCGGAGTGCGACCTCCGCGGTGCTCGCAGGGCTCGCCGTGGTCGGATTCTCCGTCGCGATCGTGGCTCCCGCCGGGTTCGCGATGTCGGCCTCGGAGCCCGCCCACGCCGCGGCGACCACGGCCTATTCGCTGGCGGCCCGCGACGCGCAGAACATCACCGTCTCCGTGCACGGCGTGACGCCCACCACGCAGACGCGCGATGCGTTCGACGTCTATGTCGCGCCGAAGCCGACTCCGACGCCTGAGCCGGTGGTCGCATCCAGCGATGACTCCTCCTCTTCTTCCGGTTCATCGGGGGATGCGGGACCGATGTACTACAGCGGCGGCGGCGCGCCGGCGGAGTGGATGGCCGCAGCGGGCATCGCATCCAGCGACTGGGGTTACGTCGACTACATCGTGAGCCGCGAGAGCGGTTGGAACCCGAACGCCACCAACAGCGGATCCGGCGCGTGCGGTCTGGTGCAGGCGCTGCCGTGCAGCAAGGTGCCCGGGAACGGCTACGACCCCGTCGACAACCTGCGCTGGGGCAACGGCTACGCCGTGGGCCGCTACGGCAGCTGGGGCGCCGCCGTGGCGTTCTGGTCCGCCAACAACTGGTGGTGAGCGGCGCTCACCCATGCCACGCCCGCACCGACGACGTCAGGAGCGCCCGCAGGAGGATTCGCTCGACCGGCTGATCGCCGGATGGAAGCGTACAGAGGCGCGGGGCGGCTCGGAGTGGTACGTCCAGCCTCTGACGGCGGCGCAGGCGCAGAAGGAGTACGTCTGCCCGGGCTGTCGGAGCGTGATCCCTGCGCGCACCGCGCATCTGGTGGTCTGGCGCGCGGACGGCGTGCTCGGTGACGCGGCCGACCTGGCCGCTCGGCGGCACTGGCACAACGGCTGCTGGAACAGGAGCTGACGTGGAGATCCGCGGACCTCGCCCTCTGCCCGCGCGACGCGAGGACATCGAACTGCGCACCGCGGACGGGCTGCGCCTCGTCGGCGAACTCGCCCTGCCGCAGGCCGCGGATCCGGTGGCGACGCTCGTCACGCTGCATCCGCTGCCCACCGCGGGCGGCTTCATGGATTCGCACATCCTGCGCAAGGCGGCGGCACGGCTGCCGGCGCTGGCCGATCTCGCCGTGCTGCGCTTCAACACACGCGGTACGAGTTCGCCGAGAGGCTCGAGCGAGGGCGTCTTCGACGGCGGAGCGGCGGAGCGCCACGACGTGGCCGCGGCGATGGCGTTCGCGCGGGAGCGCGGCCTGCCCCGGCCATGGCTCGTGGGCTGGTCGTTCGGCACCGAGCTCGCGCTCAAGTACGGCCGCGAGCACGACATCGAGGGCGTCATCCTGCTCGCGCCGCCGTTGCACCGCGCGACCGCCGACGAGGTGGCCGCCTGGGCGCACGACGAGCGGCGCGTCGTGGTCCTGGTCCCCGAGCTCGACGACTATCTGCGTCCGGCCGAGGCCGCGGCGCGGTTCGCAGCGATCCCGCACGTCGAGCTCATCGCCGTGGACGGCGGCAAGCACCTCTGGGTGGGTGAGAGTCAGACTCGTCGCGTGCTGGACGAGATCGTCTCGGCGGTGAACCCCGCCGCACTTCCGCTGTCGCGCGAGTGGCCCGCGGCCTGAGGGCGGCTATCTCTCGTTCATCCTCGGGATGAGCACCTGGCGGTAGATGATCAGGATGCTGGCCGCGACCGGGATCGCGATGAGCGCGCCGAGCAGGCCGAGCAGCGCGCCGCCCGACAGCGCCGCGATCACGACCACGGCTCCGGGCACGGCGACTGCGCGGTTCATCACACGCGGCGAGATGACGTAGGCCTCGATCTGCATGTACACGAGGTAGTAGGCGGCGGCGATCAACCAGGCCCACGGGGGAGACCCGAGCCCGGGGATCAGGCACAGCAGCACGATGAGCGTCGAGCCGGTCAGGGTGCCGACGAGCGGGATCAGGGAGAAGAAGAACGCGATCACTGCGAGCACGATCGGGAAGGGCGCCTGGATGATCGACAGGAAGATGAAGCTCAGCACGCCGTTGATCACGCCCATGGCGACTTGGCCCATGACGTAGTGCCCGACCGAGGCGGTGATCTGCTCGGCGAGATCGATGAAGCGGTCGCGCTTGGAGGCGGGGACGACCTGGTACACGGCGCCCTTGAGCGACGGGATCGCCGCCGTGAAGTAGATCGTCAGGATCAGCACGATGAACGTGCCGCTGATCCCCGCGAAGAGGGCACCTCCGACCACGATCACGCCCTGTCCGATCGAGCTGCTGATATCGCCGAGGTTCTTGTTCAGCCAGTCGTTGACATAGCCGAACACGGTGTCGACGTCGAGATTGGGGAGCAGCCCCTCCAGCCAGTGTTTGAAGTCGGCCATGGCCGTGCCGCTGTTCACGATCTGCGTGATCTGCTGAACGAGCTGGGAGATCTGGGTCACCAGGATGGGGATCACCATCAGCACGATGCCCGCGAACACCCCGAGCACGACCAGGATCGTGATCAGCACGGCCGCCCACCGAGGCAGACGGCGACGGGTCAGCCAGCTCACCATCGGATCCAGGCCGAGGCTCAGGAACAAGGCTGTTCCGACGTACAGCAGGATCGTGGACAGGGATTGCACGCTCTGGATGAGCATGATGCCCAGGCCCACGCCGAGGGTCGCCACCAGGGCGGTGCGGAACGGGTTGTGCAGCTTCATGGGATCCTTCGGGCTGGGCTCTTCAGCGTAACCGGCGCAGCTCATAGAGCCTCAGAGCATCGCCGAACGGCCGTGGCTGAGCGCGCCGAGGGGCCTCTCGTGGCATCCATACAGGTCGTTTCGCTAGTCTGAAACGTCGAGCGGAGATCCCGGGCGCCTGCCCGAGGATCGCGGAGGAGACTTTTCGTGCGTTTTGTATGGGCTGTTCTGGCCTTCGTGCTGGCGGCCGTCCTGATCGGGACGGGCATCGCGCAGCGGACCATCTTCCTCGGCCCGAAGGACGTCGCGGCCGAGCTGGCCGTGAAGGCCCCGCAGGCGTACACGGTGATCGACTCCGCCGTCCTCCGCGCCCACCCGGGGGAGCAGACGCTCGTCGCCCACGGTGACGGCACGATCTTCGTCGCTCAGGCGCGCACCGCCGATCTCGAGGCCTGGCTGAGCGACGCCAGCTACAACCGGATCTCCCTCGCCAAGAACGGCACCATCACCGCGAAGGTGATCGAGCCGACCGTCGCGAGCGACGGCGCGAAGGACGTTCAGCGCAACCCCGCCGGATCTGATCTGTGGCTGGACAGCTTCACCGACAAGAACTCGCTGGTCGATCGGATGCAGGTGCCCGACGGCGTGAGCGTGCTGGTCGCCTCGGACGGGAAGGCCGAGGCGCCCACCGATGTGGTGCTGAAGTGGCCCCTCGACACCGCGACGCCGTGGGCAGGGCCGCTCATGGTCGCGGGAGGCATCCTCTTCCTGGTCGGGCTGGTGCTGTACGTGCTCGCGATCCGGCATTCGCGCAGGGGCCGTGGCCCGCGCCGCAAGGCCCCGCCGCCCCTTCCGGTGACCGAACCCATCGACGTCGCGGACCGCGCCGCCATCGACGCGGCCCCCGAGGCGGACCCCGCTCCAGCCGGGGACCAGGCGTCGCCGGAGTCCGATCAGGCGTCGAGTCAGGACGGCGTCGTGCGCGAGCGCCGTGCCATGGGTCCGAGGCGTCGACGGGCGCTGCTCCTGCTGCCCGCGGTCGGCGTGACCGCCGCTCTGCTCAGCGGTTGCTCGCCGGACATCTGGCCGCATCCCGCGACCTCGCCGACTCCGACGCCGACCGAGACCCAGGCCGTCGAGGCGGGCCAGCAGGCTCCCGCCGTCACCGAGGCGCAGGCAGCACGGATCCTGGAGAGCATCTCGGGCACGCTCGCCGACGCCGACAAGAACCTCGACGCGGCCAAGGCGGGGACCCGCCTGGAGGGCGCGGCCCTCGAGGCGCGCAAGACCGCATATGCCGTGCGCAAGAGCGTCGCCGACTTCTCGCTGCCGGCGACGATCCCGGCCGACAAGGTCAAGATCCTCGTGCCCCAGGCGTACGACTCGTGGCCGCGCACCGTGCTCATGCTCGTCGAGCACGGCAGCGACGACAAGGTCGCCCCGCTGATCATGATGATGACGCAGCCGGATCCGTGGTCCGACTACAAGATCTCCTCGGTCGCCGAGATGCAGGCGTCCGCGAAGCTGCCCAACATGGCTCCTGCCTGGCTGGGCGCCAAGCTCACCCCGCCGGACTCTCCGTTCCTCGTGGCCGCGCCGGATGAGCTGGCCGCGGAGTTCGCGAACGTGATCGATCAGGGCGAGAAGAGTGAGTTCTACGACAAGTTCGACAAGTCGGCGCTCGCCTTCGCCAAGTCCGTGCAGGACAGCCGGGCGACCGTGCTCCAGGCTCTGAAGGACAAGGGCGCCGACGCCACGTCGAGTCTCGCCTTCGCCGCCACCGCCGGCGCCGGCGCGCCCGTCTCCATGTCGAGCATCGACAGCGGCGCGATCGTCTCGGTGACGGTCGACGATTCGCAGACGATCAAGCCGACCAGCGCCGACGCCTCGATCAAGAACGTCGACACGAACGGCACCGTGGTGAATGCTCCCGCGAAAGCTCTGACGGGCGTGGACGAGTCGAAGACGGGCTTCGTGTCCGTGTACGGGATGCAGCTGTTCTTCGCCGTGCCCGCGCAGGGATCCGACGACAAGATCACGCTGCTGGCAGCGTCCCAGCAGCTCCAGAGTGTGACGGAGATCAAATGACCGAGCTGTCCGCCGCCGCCCTCCGCGGCGCTGTCGACCTTTCCTCGCTGCGCAATCGCCCGGCCGCACCCGCATCAGGTGCTCCGGACCAGGAGCAGGGCCCGGTGGACGGCGCCGCGATCCCGCTGGTCGTCGATGTCACCGATGCGACCTTCGGGCAGGTGCTGGAGCTGTCGCAGCGCGTTCCCGTGGTCGTCGACCTGTGGGCCGAGTGGTGCGGCCCGTGCAAGCAGCTCAGCCCGGTGCTGGAGAAGGTCGTCACCGAGCTCGCGGGCCGCGTCGTGCTCGCCAAGGTCGACGTGGACGCCAACCCGCAGCTCGCCCAGGGGTTCCGCGCGCAGTCGATCCCGATGGTGGTGGCGCTCGTGGCGGGTCAGCCCGTGCCGCTGTTCACCGGCGCCGTGCCCGAGGAGCAGGTGCGGGAGGTGTTCGCGCAGCTGCTGCAGCTGGCGGCGCAGCACGGCGTGACCGGGACCATCCCGGTCGGCGAAGCCGCTGCCGGGGACGATGCGGCGGAGCCGGTCGAGCAGCCGCTGCCACCGCTGCACCAGGCGGCGTTCGACGCGATCGAGCGCGGGGACTTCGCTGCGGCGATCGAGGCGTACGAGAAGGCTCTGGCGGAGAATCCGCGTGACGAGGAGGCCCGATCGGGCCTCGGGCAGGTCCGGCTGTTGTTCCGCACCCAGGATCTCGACCTGAACGAGGCGCGCGCCGCGGCTGCGGCTGCGCCGACGGACATTCCCGCGCAGTTCGCCGTGGCAGACCTCGACGTCGCAGGCGGCCACGTGGCCGATGCGTTCGACCGGCTTCTCGACTTGTTCACCGCGGTGCCGGCCGACGAGCAGGGCGTCGTCCGCGAGCGCCTCGTCGAGCTGTTCGGCCTGGTCGGCGACGCGGATGCGCGTGTCGTCGCGGCGCGTAAGCGCCTCGCCACGCTGCTGTTCTGAGCGGTACTGCGGCGGCGGTCAGCCGTTGTCCCGCAGCGTCCGCACCCATTCCTCGGTCTCGCGCGGGTGCGTGAACCGCAGGATCGGCAGATCCGGATGCTATGCGGCGATCTCGGGCATGCGGTCGCGCCACTTGTGCAGTGTCGTGGTCTGCCAGCGCAGGATGTTCTCCTCGGGACCGTGGCGGAGCATGTCCCAGAGCGGCTTCTCGCGGTTGCCGTTCCACAGCTCGGTGCGGCGCACGCTGCGGGAGATCGTCCGACACAGCAGACGCGTGCGCACGATGCGATACGGATAGTCGAGCCAGATCACCAGGTCTGCGCGCGGGGCGAGGATCGGATCCGTGCCTCTGCTCGAGTACTGCCACTCCGTGACCCAGCTGTCGGTCGCGGCGAACTCCCGTACGTCGTCGAGAAATGTGGGACGCGGAGTCCAGTCGGGCCCGTGGAACAGCGCGTCCATCTCGACATGGCGCAGCCCCAGTGTCGCTGCCAGACGGCGTGCCAACGTCGTCTTCCCGCTCCCGGTCACGCCTGCGATGAGGATCCGCCGCGGCGCGGGGGCGGGGGCGGCGGGCACCGGATGAGGCTAGCATCCGGAATATCCCCGGGAACATGCGGTTGAATCGATGTGTGAGTGAACCCATCTCGATCGACATCTGGTCCGACATCGCCTGCCCCTGGTGCTACATCGGCAAGCGCAATCTCGAGGCGGGTCTCGCCGCCACCGCGGAGGACGAGGACGCGCCGCAGGTGTCGATCACGTTCCACTCCTTCGAGCTCTCGCCGGACACTCCCGTCGACTTCGAGGGCGACGAGGCCGACTTCCTCGCCGGCCACAAGGGGATGCCGCGCGCTCAGGTGGAGCAGATGCTCGACCGCGTGACCGGCGTCGCCAAGGAAGCCGGGCTCGACTACCGCTTCGACCTGCTGCAGCACACGAACACCGTCAAGGCGCACGAGCTCCTGCACCATGCCAAGGCACAGGGACGCCAGCACGACATGGAGGAGCGGCTGATGTCGGCCTACTTCGTCGAGGGACGCCACGTCGGCCGCATCGATGATCTGGCCGACCTCGCCGCCGAAATCGGTCTGGACCGTGAGGCCGCGCTCGAGGCCCTGCAGACGGAGCGGCACCTGGCGGACGTGCGTCAGGATCAGGCGCAGGCTCAGGCCTACGGCATCCAGGGCGTGCCGTTCTTCGTGATCGACGGGCAGTACGGCGTCAGCGGCGCACAGCCGCCGGAGGCGTTCGCGGGCGTGCTGCGCGAGCTGTGGGCGAAGCGCGGCGACACCGCCGAGGTGCTCGAGGGCTGACGCCCCGCCGCCCCCTTCCGATCAGGTGGCGGGGGTGGTCAGGCCAGGGCGTCCTCGATGGCCGCGACGATCTCGGGGTCGTCGGGGACCTGGCGCGGACGGAAGCGCCGCACGGATCCGTCCGGGGCGACGAGGAACTTCTCGAAGTTCCACTCCACCCGCCCCGCCTTGCCGTGACCGTCCTCGGTCTGCTTGAGGGTCTTGTAGAGATCGGCGGCGCCGCGCCCGTTGACCTTGACCTTGTCATTGATCGGGAACGAGATCCCATACGTCGTGGAGCAGAATTCGAGGATCTGGTCCACGGACCCGGGTTCCTGCCCGAAGAACTGGTTGCAGGGGAACCCGACCACGGTGAGGCCCCGGTCGCCGAACCGGCGCTGCAGCTCCTCGAGCTGCGCGTACTGCGGCGTCAGTCCGCACTTCGAGGCGACGTTGACGACCAGCACGGGGCCGGTGCCGTAGTCGTCGAGGGTGCGGGTGCCGCCGTCGGCATCGGTGAAGGGGATCTGGCGCAGCGAGGTGTCGGACATATCCCCAAGCCTAGGAGCGACGGGGATCAGAGGCTTCGGATCTGGGACAATGGACAGGATATGACTCTCGCCCCCGCCTCCGTCCGGCCCCTGCAGATCGGTCCGCTGCGCATCGACGTCCCCGTCGTGCTCGCGCCGATGGCGGGCATCACCAACACCGCGTTCCGTCGCCTGTGCCGTGAGTACGGCGCGGGGCTGTACGTCAGCGAGATGATCACCTCGCGGGCGCTTGTGGAGCGCAACGCGATCACCATGCGTCTCATCCAGCATCATGAGAGCGAGACGCCGCGATCGATCCAGCTCTACGGGGTGGATCCGGCCACCATCGCCGAGGCCGTGCGGATCATCGTCGCGGAGGACAGGGCCGACCACATCGACCTGAACTTCGGCTGCCCCGTGCCCAAGGTCACCCGCAAGGGCGGGGGAGCGGCGCTGCCGTGGAAGATCGGACTGTTCGCCGACATCGTCGACCGCGCCGTCAAGGCCGCGGGCGACGTGCCGCTCACCGTGAAGATGCGCAAGGGCATCAACAAGGATCACCTCACGTTCCTCGACGCGGGCCGGGCCGCGGAGGACGCCGGGGCCGCCGCGGTCGCGCTGCACGCGCGGACGGCGGGGGAGTACTACTCCGGACATGCGGACTGGTCGGCGATCGGCGAGCTCAAGCAGGCGGTGACCTCGATCCCGGTCCTGGGCAACGGTGACATCTGGAGCGCGGACGACGCGGTGCGGATGATGACCGAGACGGGCTGCGACGGTGTCGTGGTCGGCCGTGGCTGCCTCGGCCGACCGTGGTTGTTCGGCGAGCTCGCCGGCGCCTTCGGTGACGAGAACGCGGTGCAGGTCGACGCGACCCTGGGCTTCGTCAAGGACGCGTTCCGCCGGCACGCGGAGCTCCTGGTCGAGTTCTTCGAGGACGAGGACCGAGGCTGCAAGGACGTGCGCAAGCACGTCGCGTGGTACTTCAAGGGCTACCCGGTGGGCGGCGAGACGAGGGCAGCCCTCGCCCGCGTGTCGACCCTGCAGGAGATCGACGACATCCTGGGCACGCTCGGAGACGCGCCGTATCCGGGTGCGCCAGCCGAGGGCCAGCGCGGTCGCGCGGGCACGCCGAAGCGCACGGCGCTGCCGGACGGATGGCTGGATTCGCGCGAGGTCGCCTCCGAGGTCACCGACATGATGCGCGGCGCCGAGGTCGAGAACAGTGGCGGCTGAGGACGTCGTGCGCGTCGATGGCTACGACGCGCACGACGCCGCCCGCTTCTTCGCCGAGACCCACCGCTCCGAACGGGACGACTTCGCCCGCGACCGCGCCCGCGTGCTGCACTCGGCGGGGCTGCGCCGTCTCGCGGCGAAGACGCAGGTGCTGAGCCCCGCGAGCACGGCGGACTTCGCCCGAAACCGTCTCACGCACTCGCTCGAGGTGGCGCAGGTGGGACGCGAGCTCGCGGTTGCGCTCGGGGTCTCCGCCGACGTCGTCGACACCGCGTGCCTCAGCCACGACCTGGGGCACCCGCCGTTCGGGCACAACGGGGAGCGCGCGCTCAACGACTGGGCCGAGGACATCGGCGGCTTCGAGGGCAATGCCCAGTCGCTGCGGATCCTCACACGCCTCGAGGCGAAGGTGCTCGACGACCGCGATCGCTCGGTCGGACTCAACCTCACCAGGGCCAGCCTCGATGCGACCTGCAAATACCCGTGGACCGTGGACAGCCCTCTGCCCGATCCCGGCGGCCGGCTCAAGTTCGGCGTGTACCCCGACGATGAGGACGTGTTCCGCTGGATGCGTGAAGGCGCGCCGGGCCGCCTGCGCTGCATCGAGGCGGAGATCATGGATCTCTCCGACGACATCGCCTACTCGGTGCACGACTTCGAGGACGCGATCGTCAACGGCTACCTGGATGTCGCCCAGCTGGCGGATCCGGCCGAGCATCATGCGCTGGTGGGGCGCGTCCAGCAGTGGGTCGGATACGACTTCACCCGTGAGGATCTCGCCGACGCGCTGTACCGACTCACCCGGCAGCCGATGTGGTTGAGCTCCTTCGACCGGTCGCGGCGTGATCTCGCGAGGCTGAAGAACCTCACCAGTGACATGATCGGCCGCTTCGCGCGCGCCGCGGTGTCCGCGACCCGAGAGGCATATCCGGGCACGAGTCTCGCCCGGTACAGCGCGCACGTGGTGGTGCCGAAGGTGATCGAGGCCGAGATCGCTGTGCTCAAGGGGATCATGGGGCAGGCGATCGTCACGATCGACGCCCGTCGCGGCGTCTACAAGGAGCAGCGCCGGGTGCTCAAGCGCCTCGCCGACGCGCTGTGGTCCACGGATGCCCTGTGGACCGCAGGCGCCGACGTGCTCGAACCGGCCTTCGCCGCGGACTTCCACGCGGCCGGATCCGATGCTGAGCGCGCCCGAGTGGTCGTGGATCAGGTCGCCAGCCTGACGGATCAGACCGCGGTGGACTGGCACAACCGGCTGGTCGGGGACATCGACCCCGCCGAGGTCGGCATCTGGTCGCCCCGGCACGCCAGGCCGCGTTCTGCGCACACCCCCCGGGCTGCGCTCGTCGACGTCGAACACGGCGGGCGCTGATGCCCCGGATCCTGCAGGCCGACGTCGACGAGGTCAAGTCGCGCACCAACATCGCCGACATCGTGGGGGAGCGCGTCTCGCTGAAGTCCGCGGGGGTGGGCTCGATGAAGGGTCTGTGCCCGTTCCACGACGAGAAGAGCCCCAGCTTCCACGTGCGCCCGCAGGTCGGCTACTACCACTGCTTCGGCTGCGGCGCCTCCGGCGACGTGTACTCGTTCCTGCGCGAGATGGACCACGTCAGCTTCACCGAGGCGGTGGAGCGCCTCGCCGGTCGCGTCGGATACACCCTGCACTACGAGGACGGCGGTCCCGCGCCGGAGACGAGCGGGCGCAGCCGGCTCTACGCCGCGAACACGGCGGCCGCGGAGTTCTTCCGCGCCCAGCTGCTCAGCCCGGAGGCCGAGTCTGCGCGCGCGTTCCTCGGCCAGCGCGGGTTCGACGCGGGGGCCGCCGCCCATTTCGGCGTGGGTTACGCACCGCGCGGCTGGGACGGCATGCTCAAAGCGCTCAGCGCGCAGGGGTTCACCCGCGACGAGCTCACCGCGGCCGGACTCGTCTCTGCGGGCCAGCGCGGCGTGTACGACCGGTTCCGCGGCCGGGTGGTGTGGCCGATCCGTGACGTGACGGGCCAGACCATCGGGTTCGGCGCCCGCAAGCTCTACGACGACGATCAGGGTCCGAAGTACCTGAACACCCCGGAGACGCCGATCTACAAGAAGGCCCAGGTGCTCTACGGACTGGATCTGGCCAAGCGCGACATCTCCCGCGGCGATCCCAAGCGCGTCGTCGTGGTCGAGGGGTACACCGACGTGATGGCGTGCCACCTCGCCGGCGTCACGACCGCCATCGCCACCTGCGGTACGGCCTTCGGGGCCGAGCACATCAAGCTCCTGCGTCGGGTCATGGGCGACGACTCCGCGGCCGGCGAGGTCGTCTTCACGTTCGACGGCGACGAGGCGGGTCAGAAGGCGGCGCTGCGCGCCTTCACGGAGGACGACAGGTTCAACGCGCAGACCTTCGTCGCCGTGGCGCCCGACGGGCTGGACCCGTGCGATCTGCGCCTGCAGCGCGGTGACCAGGCCGTGCGCGGCCTCATGTCGGCCAAGGTGCCGATGTTCGAGTTCGTGATCGATCGGAAGATCGCCTCGTTCGATCTCGGTACAGCGGAGGGGCGCGTCGGCGCACTGCGCGCGGCGGCACCGATCGTCGGCGAGATTCGGGACGCCCTGCTGCGTCCCGAATACGAGCGAATCCTTGCCCGCCGGCTCGGCATGGACCCTACGGACGTGCATGCGGAGGTACGCCGCCATGAACGCCGCCGTCAGGGCGATGCGGGAACCCGGGAGCAGCGGACCACGACAGCGGCCATGGGCTCGCATCCCGGCGCGCTCGACGGCCCCTCCGCGCCGGTATCCATTCCGGTGGTGACGCTCGCCACGCTTCCGCGCACGGGGGAGGCCTCACTCGAGCGCGACGCGCTCATGGGAGCGCTGCAGTACGGGCATCAGCTCGATCCGGAACTGCTGCAGCGCGCGATGACCGCGCCGTTCTCCGTGCCCGCCCTGGACGCCGTGCGCGAGGCCGTGGCGCAGATCTCCGACCGGCAGCGACCGGGCTGGGCGCTGCAGGCCGTGGACGCCGTGCGGGAGCCGTATCGCGGACTGGGTGGTGAGCTGCTCATGGCGGCGTTCCCCGCGCGGGACGAGCAGGGCGCCCGAGCATCCGCGACGGACCTCTGCCGCCGGCTCATCGCGCGCGGCTTGGAGCGGGAGAAGCACGAGCTGCTGGGTGCGATCCAGCGCCTGCCCGCCGATTCCGAGGGCGCCCGTTCGATCGCGCGTCGCATCGTCGAGATCGACGCTGAGCGGCAGCGCTTCATCGAGTACTGAGGCCCGCCGCGGTCCAGAGCGCCGAGCCCGCAGGCATCGGGCAGGATGGGTGCATGGCACGTGCGACGGGGGATGCATCCACCGCGATCGTCTGCGAGGACATCGTCATCGACCGGATCGGGCACTCCGCTCCCACCAGGGCGATCGATGGCGTGACCTTCGCATTGCCGGCGGGGGAGCTGATGTGCATCGCCGGTGCCACCGGAGCCGGGAAGTCGACGCTGGTCGGCGCCCTCGCCGGCGCCGCCGACCCCTCGATCCGGGTCGTCGGCGGATCCGCGACGGTATGCGGCGTCTCGGTGCGTCATCCCGGACGCCGGCTGCGCGAGTTGACGTATCGGGCCGGCTATCTCCCGCAGAACGCCGGAGCGCTGCTCACTCCGCAGCTGACCGTGCAGGAGATCATCGCAGAGCCGATCCTGCAGCGCGAGCGGCGCGTGAACGTGAAGGCGCTGGCGATCCGGGTGGCGACGCTGCTGGACGAACTGCACCTGCCGCTGGGCCTCGCCGCGTCGTTTCCGTACGAGCTCAGCGCGGGCATGCGCCAGCGCGTCGCGATCGCCCGCGCCCTGGTGCTCGATCCGACCGTGCTGATCGCCGACGAGCCGCTCGCGAACCTCGACCTGGAGGTGCGGCCCGTCGTGTTCGCCGCGATCACGCGCCGTCGCACCGAACGCGGGATGGCGGCGCTCCTGGTCAGCAATGACGCGGCGTTCGCACGCGAACTGGGCGCGGAGACGCTCATGATCCGTGAGGGCCATGTGGTCGCACGGGGCGCGGGCGCGGATCTGCTCTGGACCCCGGGCACCGAGCACCCGCGCTGAGTCGTCCCGGCATGAGGTGAGCCGTAACGGCCGACGAGCCCGAATCGTCGCGGCTCTGCCCGCTCGGGAACGACGAAGGCCCCGTCGTGAGACGGGGCCTTCGAGGGGATCGCTCCCCGGCTTGGACTCGAACCAAGAACCTGCCGGTTAACAGCCGGCTGCTCTGCCAATTGAGCTACCGAGGAATGCTTCCCGCTGCGCGGGCAACTCGTCAACTATA
The DNA here is from genome assembly GCF_052045265.1 of Microbacterium sp. 22303. Classification (NCBI taxonomy): domain Bacteria; kingdom Bacillati; phylum Actinomycetota; class Actinomycetes; order Micrococcales; family Microbacteriaceae; genus Microbacterium; species Microbacterium sp. 22303. The sequence goes on from NZ_JBQEOQ010000001.1 coordinate 347,554, forward strand.
GCAAAGGTTGCGTCCCGACTCCGCCACGGCACGACGCCCGGGCGCGTCGTCGCGCACGTCGTGAACGACGGAAGGGCCCGCCGCAGCGGACCCTTCCTAAGACGCGGCTTCCGGCGCGCTCAGCGCGCGGATCCCTTGAGGGAGCCCGTGGTCTGTCCGGCCGGGTCGCTCACGATGCACTGGACGAGACGGTCGTTCATCTCCTCCCACGTGTCCTTCGTCGGCGTCATGTACGCGACGTCGAGCGTCGAGTCGTCGTACGCGATGCCGATGAATGTCGTGAAGGCGTCACCCGCGCACTTCTCGACCTCCTTGTCGATCGCGGCGGAGTCGTACTCGCCGTCGGGGAGCTTGAACTCGTAGAAGACCTCTTCGTCATGCGGCTTGTCGCACGGGACGACGTCGGTGTCGCTGACGGTCGTCCCGGAATCGCTCATCTTGCAGTCGCCGAGCTTGAGATTGAAGATGCCGATGCTCGAGCTCTGGGTGACCTGGGCCTTGTCGTCGCGCGGCGCGTCGCCGCCCCCGTTGCCGAGGATGCTGCCGATCACGCTGCAGCCGCTGAGCCCGGCGGCCAAGACCAGCGCAGAGCCGACGACGGCGACGCGGCGGAGAAGAGCGCCGGTCGTTCATGGGAATTCCCCCTCTAGAAGCTATGAATCCACGCAGAACGCGGGAACGGTACGAACGTACCGGTGCGGAAGAGGAAATCTCAAACCTGCGCGAAAGATGCGCTGTCCTGGGGAATTTCTGTGCCGAGTGGAAGTTCTCGGGTTCAGCCTTCGAGATCGTCCACGCCGGGCAGCCAGCTGGCGCCGGGGCGGCCCCAGCCACGCTTGCGGGCGATCTTCTGCACGGTCTTCCAGTCGCCGTCGTCGAGGCGATCGACGTAGAGGATGCCGTCGAGATGGTCGAACTCGTGCTGCATGATGCGGGCGCGCCAGCCGTCGACCTCGATACGCACCGCGTCGCCGTTCAGGTCCATGCCGGTCACCAGCACTCGCTCCGAGCGGCGCAGCGGGAACCGCTCGCCGGGGAAGGACAGACAGCCCTCGGACTCGAGGTCCGGGTCGGGGGAGCCGGGCTCGAGGGGCGCCATCCAGAGCACAGGGTTGATGATCTCCCCGCGCCACGGGTTCTCGTCGTCGTCGACATACGAATAGACGTAGATCCGCAGGCCGACACCGACCTGCGGCGCGGCGAGTCCGACGCCGGGGGCGACGTCCATGGTCTCGTGCATGTCCGCCACCAGAGTGCGGATCTCATCGGTGATCTCGCCGACCGGATCGGCGGGGGAATGCAGAACGGGGTCGCCCATGATGCGAATCGGAAGCACAGCCACGCGTCAACCCTAGTCGGCGGCGGGCGGCAGGTAGGCTCGAAGGGTGCTGGAGAACGTGACGCGGACCATGGGGACGGCCGACGTCGGCGAGCATCTCGCCGGGGTGTTCCAGAACCCCGGTCTGCTGATGGGCATCCCTCTCGCCCTCGCCGGAGCCGTGTTCATGTCGCTCGGCGCGCAGTACCAGCACCGCGGTGTGGAGAAGGTGGAGCGACTCAGCGGCTCCGACGCCGCCACAGGCCTCAGCTGGGCGCAGGTCCGCGGGCTGCTCACACGCCCTTCCTGGATCATCGGCACCCTCATGCTGGCACTCGCCATCGTCTGCCAGCTTGCTGCGCTCACCAAGGCGCCGTTGATCGTGGTTCAGCCGCTCGGCGCGATCGCGCTCGTCATCACGACGCTGCTGAACGCCCGGGTGACGGGCGTCGCGCCGACCAAGCGCTCGCTCGTCTCGATCTTCGCGTGCGTGGGCGGCATCTTCATCTTCGTGCTGTTCGCGGCCCTGTTCGCCGTGGAGCGCGAGATCAGCGAGATCCAGCTGTTCACCATCCTCACGATCCTGCTGGTCGTCATCATCGTGCTCGGCACCTGCTGGCTGATCCTGCGGCGCCGTATGCGTGCGCTCTTCTATGTGACCGGCGCCGGCATCCTCTACGGCTTCGTGGCCACGCTCGCCAAGGCCGTGATCAGCCGGATCCAGTTCGGGCAGTTCGACTGGCTCACCGCCGTGTGCGTGATCGCCCTGATCGCGGCGGGTGCCGCAGGCGCCTACTTCGTGCAGACCGCGTACGGCTCCGGTCCGCCGGATCTGGTGATCGCCGGGCTCACCGTGGTCGACCCCATGGTGGCGGTGCTGATCGGGCTGCTCGTGCTCGAAGAGGGAGCAGCGGCGCCGCCGTGGGTGTTCATCGCTTTCGGGGTCTCCGGCGCGATCGCGGGCTGGGGCGTGGTGACGCTCGCCCGCTATCATCCGCAGGTCATCAGCGAGAGCCAGGAGCTGCCGATCACTCGGGGCAGTTCCGGCGATGCGACGCCCTCCGGCGCGCGCGAGGAATCCGGATCTTCGACGACGCAGACGCCGCCCAGCGGGGCCGCGTCGCAGGCCGCCGCGCCCTCGGCCTCGCCCGGGCGTGCTTCCGAGGGTGCTCCGGGTCATCATCCCGATGCGCCGGAGTGGCCGTCGAACGTGGCCCCGTTCCGCCGTGAGGACGCTCCCCGCGCCGGCGGAGACGCCGATGAGCGCGGGAACGGATCCTCCGGGGCCTGAGCGGGAACCGGATCCGGCCCTGCGGGGGTCGGTCAGTAATCGATGTCGATGAGGTCGGGTGCGACCTCGGCGGCCGCTGCCTCGTCGACGAAGTACACGGTGCGCTTGCGCCCCTTGGCGCCGGCGGCGGGCACGTTCTCGTAGTTCGCCCCCGCCAAGGCGAGACCGAGTGCCGAGGCCTTCTCCGCGCCGGTGAGCACGAGCCACACCCGCTTGGAGGCGTTGATCACCGGACGGGTCAGTGTGATCCGCTCTGGTGGCGGCTTCGGCGAGTTCCGCACCGGCAGCACCGCGGCGTCGGTCACCGTGATCTCCGGGCGGTCCGGGAAGAGCGAGGCGATGTGCCCGTCGGGGCCGACGCCGAGGAAGCACACGGCGAACGACGGCCAGGCACGCTCCGCATCGCCGAAGCGCGCGAGCTCCGCCGCGTAGGCCGCGGCGCCCTCGTCCAAGCTCAGTCCTGCATCGCTCGCCGCCATCTCGTGCACGTTCTCCGGCGGGACCGGGATGCGGTCCAGCAGCGCCGCCCGGGCCTGTCCCGCGTTGCGGTCGGGATCATCCGCCGGCACGAAGCGCTCGTCGCCCCACCAGAAGTGCACGAGCGTCCAGTCCACTTCGGTCGCGCGCGGGTGCTCCGCGACCGCCCGCAGCACAGCGGTTCCCATGCTGCCTCCGGTGAGGGCGATGTGGGCGAGCCGCCCGTCCCTGATGCGTGCGTGCACGCGGACGAGGAACCGATCAGCCACGATGCCGGCGAGAGACGCCGGGTCCTCGCCGATGACGACCCGCTTGGCGGGGGAATCCGCAGCCATCGTCAGGCCACCGGCTCCGGGGCCTCGAGCAGCTCCCAGCCCTCGGTGATCACGCGGCCGTAGAGCACGTCGGGGTCGAGGCGGCGCAGCTCCTCGGCAAGGCACTCGCGCAGCGTGCGCCGCGGCAGGTGCAGCTCGTGGTCGGGCTGCCCGGGCTGGGTGAGCACGGCGGATCCCGGTACAGGGCGCTCCAGCAGGATGTCGCCGTTCGCACGGGTCAGGCGCACCGACTTGATGCCCTCGTGCCACACCTCAGGGCTCTCATACGCCCAGCGCACCGGCACATCGAGAGCGAGGCGCAGCCAGCCGGCCAGAAGCGCCGTGGACGGCGAGGCGGCGGACCCGCGTACCTCGATGGCCGTGACGTCTTCGTACGGCGGCTGATCCAGCACCGCCGCGAGCTGCTCGCGCCAGTGCGTGAGTCGGGTCCAGGCCAGGTCGGTGTCCCCAGGCACGTGCGTACGGCCGAGAACTTCGAGCTGAGCGCGCACGTCCTGCGCGGTAGCGGCATCGGTGATGCGGCGCTGCGCGATACGGCCCAGGGGAGAGGCCGCAGGTGCTTCCGGAGCCTCGCGCGGCCACCACACCACCACGGGGGCGTCGGGCAGCAGCAGACCCGTGACGAGGCTCTCCTCGTTGCTCGCGGCGTCGCCGAAGGCGTGCAGCACGACGACCTCGCTCGCACCGGCGTCGCCGCCGACGCGGATCTGCGCATCGAGGTGGGAATCTCCGTCGCTCGTGGTCAGCACGATCACCCGCATCGGGTGCTCGCGGGATGCGTCGTTCGCGGCGTCGATGGCGGACTCGGCGACATCGTCGGTCGCGGCGATGATGAGCGTGAGCACGCGGCCGAGGGCGACGACGCCGCCCTCCTCGCGGGCCTTGACCAGGTTCTTCGCGACCTGGCTGGTAGTGGTGTCGGGCAGATCGATGATCACGGGCGCCTCCAGACACGTCCGTCGCGGGCGAGCAGGGCGTCGGCGGAGGCCGGTCCCCAGGATCCGGGAGCGTACTGCTCCACGGGACCGCCCTCGGCGGCCCAGTACTGCTCCACGGGGTCGAGGATCTTCCAGCTGAGCTCGACCTCCTCATGGCGCGGGAACAGCGGCGGGTCGCCGAGCAGCACGTCCAGGATGAGCCGCTCGTACGCCTCGGGGCTGGCCTCGGTGAAGGCGTGTCCGTAGCCGAAGTCCATCGTCACGTCGCGGACATTGCTGCCGCTGCCCGGGACCTTCGAACCGAAGCGGAGGGTGACGCCCTCGTCCGGCTGCACACGGATGACCAGCGCGTTCTGGCCGAGCTCGGAGGTCTGCCCACTGCCGAAGAGGTGCTCCGGGGCGCGCTTGAAGACGACCGCGATCTCGGTGACGCGGCGGCCCAGACGCTTGCCGGTGCGCAGGTAGAAGGGCACCTCCGCCCAGCGCCGGGTGTTGATCTCGAGCTTCACCGCGGCATAGGTCTCGGTGGCGGACTCCGGATCCATGCCGTCCTCGTCGAGGAACCCGGTGACCTGCTCACCACCCTGCCAGCCGCCCGCATACTGTCCACGAGCCGTCGCGAGAGAAAGGTCGTCGGGCAGCGACACCGCCGCCAGCACTTTCTCCTTCTCGGCGCGCAGGTGCTCTGCGGACAGGCTGATCGGCTCCTCCATGGCGGTGAGGGCCAGCAGCTGCAGGAGGTGGTTCTGGATGACGTCGCGGGCAGCGCCGATGCCGTCGTAGTAGCCGGCACGGCCGCCGACGCCGATGTCCTCGGCCATCGTGATCTGCACGTGGTCGACGTAGTTGCGGTTCCAGATCGGCTCGTACAGCTCGTTCGCGAAGCGCAGCGCCAGGATGTTCTGCACCGTCTCCTTGCCGAGGTAGTGATCGATGCGGAAGATCGAGTCGGCCGGGAAGGTGCCCTCGAGCGCGTCGTTCAGCGCACGGGCCGAGGCCAGGTCGTGCCCGAACGGCTTCTCGATCACCACCCGGCGCCAGTGGTCGGCGTCCTCGTGGCCCTCGACGAGCCCCGAGTCGCGCAGCTGCTGCGCCACGAGCGGGAACTGGTTCGGCGGGATCGACAGGTAGTAGGCATGGTTGCCCATGGTGCCGCGTTCGACGTCGAGCTTCTCGACCGTCTCGCGCAGGCGTCGGAACGCGTCCGGGTCGCCGAACTCGCCCGAGACGAACCGGATGCCCTGCAGCAGCTGTGCCCACGTCTCCTCGCGGAACGGGGTGCGCGCATGCTCCTTGACGGCGTCGTAGACGACCTGGGCGAAGTCCTGGTCCTCCCAGTCGCGGCGGGCGAAGCCGACCAGGGCGAACCCGGGGGGCAGGAGGCCGCGGTTGGCGAGGTCGTAGACGGCGGGCATCAGCTTCTTGCGCGACAGATCGCCGGTGACGCCGAAGATCACCAGAGCGCTGGGCCCCGCGATCCGGCTCAGCCGGCGGTCGTCGGGATCGCGCAGCGGGTTGCGGCCGCGGGAGACGGGAACAGTCATCAGTGGGGGATTCTCCTGAGTGCTCTGTGGAATGCCTACTGCGCGGCCTCGAAGAGGTCGAGCACATCGTCCTGTGGTTCGGTGATCGTCAGGGTCACGACGGGGCGGCCGTGCGCGGCGAGCACACCGGCGTCGCCCGCGGCCTGTGCCTCGATGAGCTGGCCGAACGTGAACGGACGATCCGGGATCTCCAGATCCAGGTCCGTACGCTCCAGGATCTGCAGGAACACGCCCTGGGCAGGACCGCCCTTGTGATACTGACCCGTCGAATGCAGGAACCGCGGGCCCCAGCCGAAGGTGGTCGGACGTGCCGAGTCCGCGGCCACGAGTTCGCGCAGGCCCTGCAGCTGCGGCATCTCGAGGCGGTTCACGTAGGCCTGGATGGACACGTAGCCATCCGTCGGCAGCGTATGCCACAGAGCGTCGAGCACCCCGGCGATCGTGCCGGACGTGAGCAGAGAGGCGTCGGACGCGCGCACCTCGACGCCGTCCTGCACGAAGGCTGCGGGCGACGGCGCCGGGCGCGCGTCCAGCAGCCCACGGGTGGCGACCTTCGCCGACTCCACGTCGGGCTGGTCGAACGGGTTGATTCCGAGCAGGTAGCCCGCGACTGCGGTGGCGTGCTCCCAGACCACGAACTGCGCGCCGAGCGTGCCGCTGACGAGGATCTCGCCGGGGTGGCGTTCGCGGAGGTGGAACTCGTCGGCATCGTCGACGAGGCGCACCAGCTGCAGGTCAACCGGCCGGTTCTCCACCTCGGGGGAGACGGGGAGCAGGACCACGGGAAGGATTCCCGTGCCTTCCTTGCCCGTCGACTCGGCGACGAGCTGCTCGATCCAATCGGGCAGACCCACGATGTGGGTGCCGTCGGTGATCAGACCCAGCTTGTCGCGGCGCGGCCCGCCCGGGGCCTGTGCGCTCGCGGCGATCGCCGCGCCGAGCAGCAGCGCCGGGTTCTCGGCGGAGTCGATCGCGACCTGCAGCAGCGTGGCCTCGGCCTCGTCGAGCAGCTCGGTGATGTCCACGCCGGCGAGACCCGACGGCACCAGTCCGAATGCGGTGAGGGCGGAGTACCGGCCGCCGACGTTCGGATCGGCGTTGAACACCCGGTAGCCGGCGGCGCGCGCCGACTCGTCGAGAGGCGAGCCGGGATCGGTGACGACGACGATGCGCTCGACGGGGTCGATGCCGACATCGCTGAATGCCGCCTCGAACGTGCGGCGCTGCGAGTCGGTCTCGACCGTGGAGCCGGACTTGGACGACACCACGAGCACCGTGTCGGAGAGTCCTGCGTCGATCGCCGCGAGCACCTGCCCGGGCGAAGTCGAGTCGAGGATCGTGATGTCGATGCCGGCGGTCTGCGAGATGACCTCGGGAGCGAGTGAGGATCCGCCCATCCCCGCCAGCACGACCCGGGTGACGCCCTTCGCCGCGAGGTCGGCTCGGAGTGCCAGGATCTCCGGCACCAGGGGGCGCGAGACGCTCACGGCGTCGACCCAGCCGAGGCGGATGCTCGCCTCGGCCTCGGCGGCTTCGCCCCACACGGTCGGATCGCCGTTGGTGATCCGGGAGGCGATCAGCTCGCCCACCAGGCGCGGGACGACCTCGTCGATCGCCGCCTTCGGCGCCCCGGACGTGTGGATCTCGAAGCTCACCGCTGGGCTTCCAGTCCTTCGCGGACCTGGCCGAGCAGCTCGTGCCAGGAGTCGATGAACTTCGCGACGCCCTCGTCCTCGAGCACCTGGGTCACGTCGTCGAAGTCGACGCCGACCGCGGCGAGGCCGGCGAACACCGCGCGGGACTCGTCGTAGGTACCGGTGACGGTGTCGCCGGTGACGACGCCGTGGTCGAAGGTCGCCTCGAGCGTCTTCTCCGGCATCGTGTTGACGACGTCGGCTGCGACGAGCTCGGTGACGTACAAGGTGTCGGGCAGCGCCGGGTCCTTCACACCTGTGGAGGCCCAGAGCGGTCGCTGGCGATTCGCACCGGCGGCGAGCAGGGCCGCGGCGCGGTCGCCCGCGAAGGTCTGCTCGTACAGCTCGTACGCGAGGCGAGCGTTCGCGAGACCAGCCTTGCTCTTGAGCGCGATGGCCTCGTCCGTGCCGATCGCAGTGAGGCGCTTGTCGGTCTCGGTGTCGACGCGCGACACGAAGAACGACGCGACCGACTGGATCGTCGAGAGGTCGATGTCGGCGGCCTTCGCCTGCTCGAGGCCCGCGAGGTAGGCGTCGATCACCTCGGCGTAGCGCTCCAGGCTGAAGATCAGCGTCACGTTGACGCTGATGCCGGCGGCGATCGCCGCCGTGATCGCGGGCAGCCCGGCCTTCGTCGCGGGGATCTTCACGAGCAGGTTCGGGCGATCGACCTTGGCCCAGAGCTCCTTGGCCTGAGCGATGGTGCCTTCGGTGTCGTGCGCGAGGTCGGGGGAGACCTCGATCGACACGCGGCCGTCGACGCGCCCGGTCTCCTCCCACACCGGGCGGAACACGTCGAGGGCGTCGCGGACGTCCTGCGTGGTCGCCTCGAAGATCGCCTCTTCGGCGCTTGCACCGGAGGCGGCGAGCTGCGCGACCTGACTGTCGTACGAGGTGTCGTCGGGGTTGGTGATCGCGTTCGCGAAGATCGTCGGGTTGGTGGTCACACCCACGACGTTGCGCGTGGCGATGAGCTCGGCGAGGTTGCCGGACGTGATGCGGCTGCGGGACAGATCGTCGAGCCAGATGCTGACGCCTGCGGCGGAGAGGGCTGCGGTGGGGGTGGTCATGCGGATCTCCTCTTACGTATTGCTCAAGCGGCCGCGGAAGCGGCGATGGTCTCGTGGGCGGCCGCGATGACGGCCTCCGTGGTGATGCCGAACTTTTGGAACAGGGTCTTGTAGTCGGCGGAGGCCCCGAAGTGGTCGATTCCAACCGAGCGGCCGGTCGAGCCGACGATGCCGTGCCAGCTGAGGGTGGATCCGGCTTCGACCGAGACGCGAGCCTTGACGCCCGACGGCAGCACCGCCTCGCGGTAGGCCTCGTCCTGCTCGGCGAACCACTCCAGGGACGGGGCGGACACCACGCGGGCGTTGACGCCCTCGGCGGCCAGAGCCTCGCGGGCGGCGACGGCCAGCTGCACCTCGGATCCGGTCGCGATGAGGATGACGTCCGGCGTGCCGTTCGGAGCCTCGGCCAGGACGTATGCGCCTCTGACCGTGTTCGACGCCGCGGCGAAGGTGTCACCCGATGCCTCGCCCGTGCCGCGCGCGAAGTTCGGCACGTTCTGCCGGGTCAGCGCGATGCCGGTGGGGCCGCCGTGGCGGCGCAGGATCTCCAGCCAGGCGGCGGCGGTCTCATTGCCGTCGGCCGGGCGCACCACGGTCAGGTTGGGGATCGCGCGCAGCGAGGCCAGCTGTTCGATCGGCTGATGCGTGGGGCCGTCCTCGCCGAGTGCGACCGAGTCGTGCGTCCACACGAACACGCTCGGCACGTTCATGAGCGCGGCCAGGCGCACCGCGGGGCGCATGTAGTCGCTGAAGATGAGGAACGTGCCGCCGAACGGCCGGGTCGGGCCGTGCAGCACGATACCGTTCAGGATCGAGCCCATGGCGTGCTCGCGGATGCCGAAGTGCAGCACACGGCCATAGGGGCTGCCGTCCCAGTCGTGGGTCGACCAGGTCGCGGGGATGAAGGACTTGGCGCCTGCGATCGTCGTGTTGTTGGATCCGGCCAGGTCGGCGGATCCGCCCCACAGCTCGGGGAGCTCGGGGGCGAGGGCATTGATGACCTTGCCGGACGCCGCGCGCGTCGCGAGTTCGGTGCCCGCCTCGAACACGGGGAGCGCGTCCTCGATGCCCTCGGGCAGCTCGTGTGCCTCGAGCCGGTCCAGGAGCGCCTTGCGCTCCGGGTTCGCCGCCGCCCAGGCATCGAAGTCCTGCTGCCAGGCGGCGCGCTCGGAGGCGGCGCGGGCGCCGAGCTCACGGGTGTGCTCGATCACCGCGTCCTCGACGACGAACGACTTCTCCGGATCGAAGCCCAGTACGACCTTGGTCTCGGCGACCTCGTCCGCGCCGAGGGCGTTGCCGTGCACGGACTCGGTGCCCTTCTTGTTGGGCGCCGGCCAGCCGATGATCGTGTTCAGGATGATCAGAGACGGCTTGGAGGTCTCCGCCTTGGCCTGCTCGATCGCGTCGAAGAGCTCCTTCACGTCCTCGACGTAGGTGCCGGTGCGCACCCAGTCCACGTGCTGCACCTGCCAGCCGTACGACTCGTAGCGCTCGCGCACGCCCTCGGTGAAGGCCACGTTGGTGTCGCCCTCGATCGAGATGCGGTTGGAGTCGTAGATGGCGATGAGGTTGCCGAGCTGCTGGTGGCCCGCGAGCGAGGAGGCCTCGCTCGTCACGCCCTCCTGCAGATCGCCGTCTCCGGCGATCACGTAGACGTAGTGGTCGAAGGGGCTCGTGCCGGCGGCGGCCTCAGGGTCGAACAGGCCGCGCTCGTAGCGGGCGGCGTAGGCGAAGCCCACCGCCGAGGCGAGGCCCTGGCCGAGCGGTCCCGTCGTGATCTCCACGCCCTTGGTGTGGCCGTACTCCGGGTGGCCCGGGGTCAGCGAGCCCCAGGTGCGGAGCGCCTCGAGGTCGGTCAGCTCGAGGCCGAATCCGCCCAGGTAGAGCTGGATGTACTGCGTGAGGGAGGAGTGCCCCACGGACAGGACGAACCGGTCGCGCCCGATCCAGTGGGTGTCGGCGGGGTCGTGGCGCAGGACGCGCTGGTAGAGCAGATAGGCCACGGGGGCCAGGCTCATGGCCGTACCCGGATGACCGTTCCCGACCTTCTGCACGGCATCCGCCGCCAGAACCCGAGCGGTGTCCACCGCGCGCCGATCGATCTCTTCCCACAGCAGTTCCGACACTCCAGAGCCCTTTCGAAGACAGTGTGTGCGCCCGCTGTCTGCGCGCCACCCGCGACATCACGGAAGGGCTGGCACGTTGACGGGCGCGCGAGTGTTTTCAGCATAGTGCGGACGCATCGCCGTGTGCCCGGTCACGACACATTGTTGCGCGACGCGCCTCGCAGCGGCGCTCGGGGCGGGAAGGAGGGGCGGGCCGGACCCGCACCGTGGCGTAGGATGAATGAGTTCCCGTGTGCGCATGAAGGAGGCGGTCAGCATCGCGACCACCATCGAGTCCGTCGCCGCCGAGCGCTCTCTGAAGCGGACAATCAAGGCCTACGTCGAGCTGACCAAGCCCCGTGTGCTCGAGCTCCTGCTCGTCTCCACCGTGCCGGTGATGTTCCTCGCGCAGCACGGCCTGCCGAACCTGTGGCTGGTCGCGGCCACGGTGATCGGCGGATCCCTGAGCGCCGGATCCGCCGCATCCTTCAACATGTACATCGATCGCGACATCGATGCGCACATGCACCGCACGGAGAAGCGCCCGCTGGTGACCGGCGAGGTCTCCCCGCGCGGAGCCCTGGTGTTCTCCTGGGTGCTCGCCGTCGCCTCCACCGTCTGGCTCTGGCTGACCACGAACTGGGTCGCCGCCGTGCTCTCCGCCGCCGCGATCTTCTTCTACGTCGTGATCTACACGATGATCCTCAAGCGCCGCACCGAGCAGAACATCATCTGGGGCGGCATCGCCGGATGCTTCCCCGTGCTCATCGGCTGGGCGGCTGTCACCGGATCGCTGGACTGGCCGGCCTTCGTGCTGTTCGTGCTGGTGTTCCTGTGGACTCCGGCGCACTACTGGCCGCTGTCGATGAAGTACAAGGACGACTACGACGACGTCGACGTGCCCATGCTCGGCGTCACCCGCTCCGCATCGCAGGTGGGGCTGCAGATCATCCTGTACGCGTGGGCGACCCTGGCCTGCTCCCTGCTGCTGATCCCGGTGGCCGGGATGGGCCTGGTCTACACCGTGTCGGCGCTGGTGTTCGGCGGGTGGTTCGTGTACGAGTCGCACCGGCTGTACGCGCAGGCGGTGAAGGGCGCATCGGCCAAGCCGATGCGCGTCTTCCACGCCTCCATCACTTACTTGACGCTGATCTTCGTGGCCGTCGCGATCGATCCGTTGCTGCCCTTCTGAGCCTCCTCGGTCGTCGCCTCGTCGGCTTCGGTCTCGATCTGCTGCTCCCGCTCGATCTCGTGCGGCGCGACAGGTGCGTCGAGCGCCCCCTCGGGGTCGAGTTCGGGCTCCGGGCCGAGGTCGACGTCGTCGAACGCGAGAGGCGCCCTGTCGACGGGCTGCGCCGTGGCGGCGCCGAGCAGGGTGGAGAGGACCGCGAGCGCGAGGGCGAGCAGCACGCCCAGCGCACCCGCCCCGATCAGGGCCGAACCGAGCACGATCCAGGACTGACCCCCGTACACCTCGAGCCCGGTCGCACTGCCGTCCTTGAGGGTGGCGGTCATGGTGCCGAGATGGTCGAGGACGGTGAGAACCCCTGCGGCGATGAGGCCGATCGAGGCGACGACGAGGATCCAGAACGGGAGGCTGCGATTCAATGCGCGTGTCATGGACCCAGCCTCACGGGCGAACTCGTGCGTCCGGTCTGCATCGCCTATGAGGCCGGTATGCGTCCGACGCCGACGCGATCCGCTGCACCACGCAAGTGCGGATCAGGGGGAGAGGTCCCGGCGTCCCTGCGCCGGGACCCGCGTCCCCAGCACGCAGGTGAGGATCCGTCCCTGATCCCGAACATCCTGCTAGCGTCCAGAACACATTCCAACTGACCTGATCAGGACGGCGCAAGGACCGGTTCGCGCGCTGTCCGCAAGAGGACATGACATGAGCGACGACGAGCTGCTGGATCTGCTGCTGCGCGAGCGCCCCTTCGACGTGCATGCGGTCGTCGCGCGTTCCGGGCTCGATCACGGACTCGCGCTCGCGAGTCTGGAGCGCCTTGCCGAAGCGGGAAGCCTGTCGTTGCAGGACGAGCTGATCCTGCTCAACCCCCCGGTGCACGCCGCGGCGATCGCGATCGAACGGGTGCTGCAGTCCGAACGCGCCCAGGCGCAGTCCCGCAGCGACCAGCTTGCGGCGATCGTGGACGCCGTGGCCCGTCGCACCTCGTCCTGGAACTTCGGCGAGGCGGTGGCTCAGGACCGGCTCTCGCTGCAGAGCGCCCACGGCCCGCACGCCGCCGAGGACCTGTGGTTCGCCGTCCAGGCATCCCGGGTGGGTTCCAGCGGTCGGGTGCGGGCCGTGCTCACCGACCTCGACCGGTATCGCGCGAGCAGTCCCGAGCGCAGCAGGGCGTTCGCCGCGGCGATGTCGACATACTCCTCGGTGCAGGCGATCATCCCTGCGATGCCGCTCGACGAGCAGCTGGCCGGCATGGTGCGCGCGTTCGGGGACTCCGGTGTGGAGTTCCGCATGCTGCCGGATCCGCCGAGTTGGTTCTGGGTGGACGACCTGGATGTCACCGGGGTGCCGTTGGTGTGGGGCGAGACGGCGCCCCAGAGCGTGCTCGCCGTCGCGAGCCCTGTGATCGCCGGGATGGCGAAGGCCTACTTCGCGGAGCTCTGGCAGCAGGCCAGTCCGGTCGAGAAGGATCCGGGCGGGTATGGACAGCTGCTGCACCGGATGCGACGAGGGATGACCCTGGATGCCGCATCCCGCTCGCTCGGCATCACGCCGCGCACCGGGCGGCGCAGGATCGCGGCGGCGATGGAGCGTTACGGCGTGGCCACGCTGTTCGCCCTCGGGGTCGCCTGGGCGCAGGACGGCAGCCCGGGAGCGGAACGCAGCGCCGGCTGACCGGCGGAGCGGATCAGCCGAGAGGGCGCGTCAGTCGCGAGGGTGCGAGGGCCCGGCGTCCGCGGTGCCGGCGCTCGGAGTGCTTGCGGCTGCAGGCCACGTCGCCCCGGGGCGCTTCAGCCGCAGCACGAGCACCGTGCACGCCGCGACGAGTATCGCTGCCAGCACCATGTGCACACCCACGGCGAGCGGAGGCAGCGCGTTGCGCGCCTGGTAGAGGCCCACGGCGATCTGCACGAGCTCGATCGCGAGCAGGGCGATCACCGCATTGCGGATCGCGGAGAGCGAGTTCGCCAGGGTGATCACGAGCAAGGCAAGGGTGAGTGCGAACAGGGCGTACGCCGGCCAGGAGTGCACGTGCTCGAGGAGGGTCGCGTCGAAGCCGTTGCGCAGCGTCACCGCCGGGTCCCCGGAGTGCGGGCCCGCGCCGGTGGTGAGCACCCCGAAGAGCACCGTCAACGCCAGCACGAACGAGGTGATGTGCACGAGGATCGCGACGCCCTTCGGGACGGCCCGCACCCGCGCCCCGCGCGGCTGTCCCATCCGCACCAGGAAGGCTGCGGACACCGCGACGAGCACGAGCGACACGAGGTAGTGGAACGCGACCATGTTCGGGTGCAGCTGGAAGATGACCAGGATCCCGCCGACCGCGGCCTGCACCAGCACGCCCGCGAAGATGATCCATGACATGACCCAGAGATCGCGTCGTTCCGCGCGGAAGCGGGAGATGAGCACGATCACGGCGATGGCGGCGAGACCGACGAAGAAGCTGAGTCCGCGGTTGCCGAACTCGATCAGGGAGTGGTAGCTCTGCGCGGCTGTCGGGAACAGCGAGTCCGGCGTGCACAGCGGCCATTCGCAGCCGAGGCCGGAATCGGTGAGGCGCACGGCACCGCCGGTGCCGACGATCGCCACTTCGAGAAGGAACGAGACCCAGGCGGCGATCCGCACGCGGAGGTCGACCCGATCGGGAAGCCGATCATGGACTCGGCCCAGGAATCCGGAGCGGGTACGGCGGGCGGGCGGTGTCACGATCTCGGGCATGGCTCCTCCGGAACCCTTCCGGCGGGCGCACTGCGGCCCGGATGTCGGAGGGAACCTGTAGAATCTCAGGTGTCGGCGATGGTCGCAGGAGCGCGGAATGCGCATGGCTCTGCCATCGACAACAGTTTAGGCGCGAATGCTTTGCGTCCATGATGAGGGCCCAGAAGCGGCACCCGTTCCCCTGCAGACTCGATGGGAGCGACGGTGTGCCGGGGCGGATGAACCGTTACGGCCCAAGAGGAGAGTGTGATGTCGGATGTGCTGATCGACCGCCCGGAGCTGGATGGTCTGGGGGTGTACGAGTTCGGCTGGCACGACACGGATGCGGCCGGCGCGACCGCGCGACGCGGCCTTTCCGAGGATGTGGTGCGAGGCATCTCGGCGCTCAAGAGCGAACCGGAATGGATGCTGAAGACGCGTCTGAAGGGCCTGCAGCTCTTCGGCCGCAAGCCGATGCCGACCTGGGGCGCCGACCTCAGCGAGATCGACTTCGACAACATCAAGTACTTCGTGCGCTCCACGGAGAAGCAGGCGCAGAGCTGGGAAGACCTCCCGGAGGACATCCGCGAGACCTATGAGCGCCTCGGCATCCCCGAGGCCGAGCGTCAGCGCCTGGTCGCCGGTGTGGCCGCGCAGTACGAGTCCGAGGTCGTCTACCACCAGATCCGCGAGGATCTGGAGCAGCAGGGCGTCATCTTCATGGACACGGACACCGCGCTGCGCGAGCACCCCGAGTTCTTCGAGGAGTACTTCGGCACCGTGATCCCCGCCGGCGACAACAAGTTCGCGGCCCTGAACACCGCGGTGTGGTCCGGTGGATCCTTCGTGTACGTGCCCAAGGGCGTGCACGTGGAGATCCCGCTGCAGGCCTACTTCCGGATCAACACCGAGAACATGGGCCAGTTCGAGCGCACGCTGATCATCGCCGATGAGGACAGCTACGTCCACTACATCGAGGGCTGCACCGCCCCGATCTACAAGAGCGATTCCCTGCACTCGGCCGTGGTCGAGATCATCGTCAAGAAGAACGCCCGCGTGCGCTACACGACGATCCAGAACTGGTCGAACAACGTCTACAACCTGGTCACCAAGCGCGCGGTCGCGCACGAGGGCGCGACCATGGAGTGGGTGGACGGCAACATCGGCTCCAAGGTGACGATGAAGTACCCGTCGATCTACCTGATGGGCGAGCACGCGAAGGGCGAGACCCTCTCCGTGGCCTTCGCCGGCCCAGGGCAGCACCAGGACGCCGGCGCGAAGATGATCCACATGGCGCCGTACACGCAGTCGTCGATCGTGTCGAAGTCCATCGCCCGTGGCGGCGGCCGCGCCGGCTACCGCGGCGAGGTCAGGGTGGATGCGAACGCGCATCACTCCGCCAACACGGTGCGCTGCGACGCGCTGCTCGTGGACACGAAGTCCCGCAGCGACACCTACCCGGCCATCGACATCCGCGTCGACGACGTGCAGCTCGGCCATGAGGCCACGGTCTCCAAGGTCAGCGAGGAGCAGCTCTTCTACCTGCAGTCCCGCGGCATGCCCGAGGACGAGGCGATGGCGATGATCGTGCGCGGCTTCATCGAGCCGATCGCGCGCGAGCTGCCGATGGAGTACGCGATGGAACTCAACAAGCTCATCGAGATGGGCATGGAAGGATCGGTCGGCTGAATGACCGCCGCTACGACCGCGCCCGTTGAGGCGCAGGACACGCACGCCCACATCGACCCCGCCGCCCAGGTCGCGAACGCAGCCACCGCGCCGGTGCAGACCCGCTCCGAGCGGCCGCACTCGTTCGACGCGGCCGACTTCGGCGTACCCACCGGTCGCGAGGTGAACTGGAAGCACACACCCGTCACGCAGCTGACCGGGCTGTTCCGGACCAGCTCCGACAGCGACGGTGTCACGGTCGATGTGACGCCTTCCCGCTACCTCCGTACGGCACTCGGCTTCGGCGATGCCCCGCGCGGCGAGTTCTTCCGTCCCGAGGACGTCGTCTCCGCAGTCGCCTGGCAGGGCGGCACCGAGGCGCAGCACATCGCCATCCCCGCCGACGAGGAGATCGCCGAGCCGATCTTCGTGCAGCTGGTGGGGCAGGGCGCCGAGCTGCGCGCCGATCAGCACATCGTGATCGAGGCCGGCCCGAACAGCTCGGCGACGGTCGTGCTCCGGCACACTGGATCCGCCCAGCTCGCCCAGAACGTCGAGATCCTCGTGCGAGACGGCGCCCGGCTCACGGTCGTGAGCGCGCAGGAGTGGGCCGACGACGCTATCCACGCCTCGGCGCATCAGGCCCGCGTCGACCGCGATGCGTCGCTCACGCACTTCGTGGTGAGCTTCGGCGGCGGTGTCGTGCGCGTCAACCCGAACGTCGAACTCGCCGGAGCCGGATCCGAGGCACGCCTGTACGGTCTGTCCTACGCGGACGCCGGTCAGCACCTGGAGAGCCAGGTCTATATGCACCACAAGGGCGCGCACACGGTCGGCGACGTGCTGTACAAGGGCGCGCTGCAGGGTCAGGGCGCGCACAGCGTGTGGATCGGCGACGTGCTCATCGGTCCCGACGCGACCGGCACCGACTCCTACGAGGCGAACCGCAACCTGGTGCTCACCGAGGGCGCACGCGCCGACTCGATCCCGAACCTCGAGATCGAGACCGGCGACATCCTGGGTGCGGGCCACGCCAGCGCCACCGGACGCTTCGACGACGAGCAGCTGTTCTACCTGCAGGCGCGCGGGATCACCGAGGAGGAGGCGCGCCGCCTCGTCGTCCTCGGCTTCCTCAGCGACATCGTGCAGCGTCTCGGCGTGCCCTCCCTCGAAGAGGAGCTGCTCGCCGCGATCGAGCTCGAGCTGCAGGCGGTGAACGCGTGACCGCCCAGCGGGCCTGCGCCGTGAGCGACCTGCAGGAGGACACTCCGCTGCGCGTCGAGCTCGACGGGGTGCCGATCGCGGTCGTGCTCGACTCCGAAGGGCAGATCCACGCGATCGGCGACACCTGCACGCACGGTGACATCTCACTGTCCGAGGGGTTCGTCGAGGGCACCACGCTGGAGTGCTGGGCCCACGGATCTGCGTTCTCGCTGTGCTCGGGCAAGCCGCTGAACCTTCCGGCCTACGAGCCGGTCCCGGTGTACGTCACGGAGATCGTCGGAGACGACCTCATGATCGACCCCACCGTCACGAAGGATGTCAGCGGCCTCTGAGCCCGGCATCCGCACACGAAGCTTCACGAATACGAAGGAACCATCCATGACCGTCCTGGAGATCAAGGACCTGCACGTCACCGTCGAGACCGAGGCGGGCACCACGCCGATCCTCAACGGCATCACCCTCACCATGCGCACGGGCGAGACCCACGCCATCATGGGCCCGAACGGATCCGGCAAGTCCACCCTGGCGTACACGATCGCGGGTCACCCGAAGTACACCGTCACGAGCGGTTCGATCACGCTCGACGGTGAGGACGTCCTCGCGATGAGCGTCGACGAGCGCGCTCGCGCGGGTCTCTTCCTCGCCATGCAGTACCCGGTCGAGATCCCGGGTGTCACCGTCACCAACTTCCTGCGCACGGCGAAGACCGCGCTGGACGGCGAGGCGCCCTCGATCCGCCAGTGGACCAAGGACGTGAAGGCGTCCATGGCGAACCTGCGCATGGACCCGAAGTTCGCGCAGCGCAACGTCAACGAGGGCTTCTCCGGCGGTGAGAAGAAGCGGCACGAGATCCTCCAGCTCGAGGTGCTCAAGCCGAAGATCGCCGTGCTCGACGAGACCGACTCCGGCCTCGACGTCGACGCGCTGAAGATCGTCTCCGAGGGCGTCAACCGCGCCAAGGAGCAGACGGACCTCGGCGTCCTGCTGATCACGCACTACACCCGCATCCTGCGCTACATCCGCCCCGACTACGTGCACGTGGTCGTCGCGGGCAAGATCGTGGAGGAGGGCGGTGCGGAGCTCGCCGACCGTCTCGAGGACGAGGGCTACGATCGCTTCCTCGACCCCGCCGCTCCCATCGAAGCGTAGGCTGAAGGCATGACGGCAACGCTGACCGGAGAGAAGTACGACGAGGTCACCGAGGCGCTCAAGGACGTCGTGGACCCGGAGCTCGGGATCAACGTCGTCGACCTCGGTCTCATCTACGACCTCTCCTGGGACGAGGAGAATGACGCCCTCGTCATCCACATGACGCTCACGAGCGCCGGGTGCCCTCTGACCGATGTGCTCGAGGAGCAGACCGGTCAGGCGCTGGACGATGTCGTCGACCGCTTCCGCATCAACTGGGTGTGGATGCCGCCGTGGGGCCCCGAGCGGATCACCGACGACGGGCGCGACCAGATGCGTGCGCTCGGCTTCGCGATCTGACACGCTTCGACCGAAGGGTCTGACGCCGTATGACGGCGTCAGACCCTTCGGCGTTCCCGCGTCGATAGTCTCGAAGGGTGACTTTCGCCGCCGCACGCACCGCAGCCCTCCGCGCGCTGCCGCTCGAACAGCTTCGTCGCCGCTCCAGCACCAAATGGCGTACCTATCCGGACGACGTGCTGCCGCTGTTCGTTGCGGAGACGGACTTCCCCCTGGCCGAAGCGATCACCGAGCGTCTGCACCAGGCGATCGGGCTGGGCGACACCGGATACACCCCGCCCGACCCCGGCCTGCGGGACGCGTTCGTCGCGTACGCGCAGCGCCGGTTCGGCTGGAGCGTGCAGGCCTCGCACATCAGGTCCACGTGCGACGTGATGATGGGTGTGGTCGAGATCCTGCGCGCGGTGCTGGCACCGGGGGACCGGGTGGTCGTGGCGCCGCCGGTGTATCCGCCGTTCTTCGACTGCATCGAGGAAGCCGGCGGCGTCGCGGAGCGCGTGCCGCTCCTGGACTCGGACGGATCCTGGGTCCTCGACGTCGACGGCATCGAACGCGCCCTCGCCGGCGGTGCGCGCGCCGTGCTGCTGTGCAACCCGCACAACCCCACCGGCACCGTGCACAGCCGCGCCGTGCTGACGCGATTGGCGGAGATCGCCGCGGCGCACGGGGCCGTCGTGGTGAGCGACGAGATCCACGCGCCGTTGGTGCAGCCGGGAATCGACTTCACCCCGTTCCTCGCTGCCTCGCCGCTCGCGGCGGAGATCGGCTACGCGGTCACCAGCGCGAGCAAGGCGTACAACCTCGCCGGGTTGAAATGCGCGATCATGGTCACCGCGAGCGAGCAGACCGCCGCCGTGGTGCGCGGACTGCCGCCCGAGGTGGAGTGGCGCACGGGCCTCTTCGGCGCAATGGCGGCGGTAGCCGCCTGGGATCCCGCGAGCGACGCCTGGCTGGACGGCCTCCTCGTCGCCCTCGATGAGAACAGGCGACTGCTCGGCCGACTGCTCGCCGAGCACATCCCGGGTGCACGCTACCGCCTCCCGGATGCGGGCTATCTCGCCTGGGTCGACCTCCGCGACCTCGGCTGGGGCGACGACCCCGCCGGCCGGATACTGCGCGAGGCGAAGGTCGCGCTCAACCGCGGACCGACCTTCGGCGCGGAAGGACGCGGGCATGTCCGCATCAATCTGGGCTGCTCGCCGGAGGTGCTGACCGAAGCCGTGCTCCGGATCGCGGCGCTGGTGCGCGGGTGACGACGCCGGCCCCCGCCGCGACCATCTGGGACCGCCACCGACTCGGCATCACGGTCGGATCCGTCGTGCTCATCTTCCTCGGCGCCATCGAGGCGCTGGCGGTGACGACGGTCATGCCGCTGGTCGCGGCCGATCTGCACGGTGATGCGCTGTACGCGGTGGCCTTCGCCGGGACGCTGGCGACCGGCGTCATCGGCATGGTCGCCAGCGGGGCTTGGAGTGACAAGGTCGGCCCGAGGGCGCCGCTGTACACGGCCGTCGCGCTGTTCATCGTGGGGCTGGTGATCGCGGGGGCCGCCACCGACATGTACACGCTGGTGCTGGGCCGGCTCATCCAAGGACTGGGCGGTGGCGGGCAGACGGTCGCACTGTACGTCGTCGTGGCGCGGGTCTACCCTCCGTCGCTGCACGGGCGCATCTTCGCCGCCTTCGCGGCCGCCTGGGTCGTCCCGTCGATGATCGGCCCGTTCCTCGCCGGCGCCGTCGCGCAGTTCGTGCACTGGCGCTGGACCTTCCTCGGCGTCGCCGTGCTGAACGTGATCGCATTCCTGCTCGTCATCGTCCGGCTCCGCGCCGTCGACCTGCGCACGCAACAGGATCACGCCGCCCCTGCGAACACGGCGCCGGCCGCCGGACGGATCGGCGTCCGGATCCTGCTCTCCGTCGTCGTCGCGGTCGCCGCGGTCGCCGTCGGGTTCGCCTCCGATGCCGCCCCTGCCGTCGGCTGGCCCGTCGCCCTCGCGGCCATCGTCGCCATCGCCCTCGCGATCCGACCCCTGTTTCCGTCCGGGGCGCTGCGCGCGGCGCCGGGACTTCCCAGTGTCGTGCTCATGCGGGGGCTCGTCGCCGGTGCGTTCTTCGCGGCAGAGGCCTACGTGCCCAGGATGCTCATGGAGCGGTTCGATTTCAGCCCCACCATCGCCGGACTCGCTCTGACTACGTCCGCCCTCGCCTGGTCGGCGGCGTCCGCCGTGCAGGGACGGTACGGCGAGAGGCTGGGCAGCCGACGGATGGTCGTCATCAGCCTGACGCTGCTGTCGGCGTCGCTCCTCGGACTCGTCGCCCTCGCCGTCACGAGATCGATGCCGTGGGCGGTCGTGGTGCTCTGGGGGATCGCGGGCGGCGGAATCGGGCTGCTCTACCCCCGTCTGAACGTGCTCACGCTGGCCTACTCGACGCCTGCGGACGAAGGGTTCAACTCCTCGGCGCTCTCGATCTCGGATTCGACGGGATCCGCGGTGACGATCGCCCTCGCGGGGCTGCTGTTCGTGAGCCTGCCGATCGGCGGTTCGGGGTTCCCTGCGGTGTTCGCCGTGTCGGCAGCCGCCATCGTGATCGCGGTGCTGCCCGGGCTGCGGATCGGGGACGGACCCGGTGCGACCGACGCGGATGCCGTCAGCGCGGTGTCGAGGTCAGATCCGCACCGCGGCTGAGCAGGGTGATCCCCGCGTCGAACACCGCGGCGTCATGGCCACCGCGGTCCAGGGCGCCCGTGGAACTCGCGGCGCCATAGCTCTCGCCGTGCATGCGCTGCTGCACGAGGGTGGTGTGGCCCAGGATGAACTGCAGGACGGCCGTGGCCGCGAGACCCGCGTCGGGAAGCGTCGGCGACAGCGCCGCGCGGAGCGCGTCCTCTGCGCGGGAGGGCCCTGGGCGCAGGGCCGCGGAGCTCATGACGACCTCGGCGCCGTCGCGGTACGACAGCAGTGCATCGCGTACGGCGTGCGCCGCATCGAGCAGGTCCTCACCGGGGGTCGGTTCGGGGATGCCCGCGAGGATCCGGTTCGAGACGGCTGACAGCAGGTCCTGCTTGCTGTCGAAGTGCCAGTAGAGGGCACTCGCCTGCACCTCGAGCTCCGTGGCGAGGCGTCGCATGGTCAGATCAGGCAGGCCGTAGCGGTCGAGCAGCTCGAGGGCGACGCCGATGATGTGCTCGCGATCGTGGCGTCCAGTGCGCGCAGGGGTCATGCGGATGAGTATACTGAACGCCGTTCAGGTGAACACTGTTCAGGAAGCGCGCCGGCCGTGACCGATCCGCCGCGCGCATGCAGATCCGAAGGGGAACCCATGACCTCGACCTCCCGTCCGTGGGGCGCCGACGCCGCCCGTATCGCCGTCTTCGCAGCGCTGATCATCGCACTGGGGCTCGTGATCTTTCCGCTGCCCGGGGGAGTGCCGATCACCGGACAGACGCTCGGCGTCATGCTCGCCGGCCTGATCCTCGGTCCGCGTCTGGCGCCGTTGTCCGTGCTCGCCGTCCTCGCCCTGGCCGCGATCGGCCTCCCGGTGCTGGCGGGCGGCCGAGGCGGCCTGGGGGTGTTCGTCGGTCCGAGCGCAGGGTACTTGCTGGGCTGGATCGCGGGTGTCGTCGTGATCGGACTGGTCCTCGGTTCGCGTCGTGTCACGTGGTGGCGAGCGGGTCTGGCCGCCGTGCTCGGGGGTATCGGAGTCGTGTACCTGTTCGGGATCCCGGTTCAGGCGCTCGTCACAGGTGTGCCGCTCGGCGCCACGGCGCTGTCGAGCCTCGTCTTCCTTCCGGGAGACCTGATCAAGGCGGCCGCCGCCACCGTGCTGTGCGTCGCGCTGCAGCGGGCCTATCCGCGGGCGTTCCTGCGGACGGGTGCGCGTGTCGCCTGACGTCGAGCTCAGCGCGGTCTCGCTGCAGCTGGACGGGCGGACGATCCTCGACGACGTGTCGATGACGCTGACGGCGCGAAGGACCGCCGTGATCGGCGCGAACGGATCCGGCAAGTCGAGTCTCGTCCGGCTGCTGAACGGCCTTCACGTCGCGACGACCGGATCCGTGCGCGTGGCCGGCATGGACCCGGCGCGGAACACGCGCGAGGTGCGACGCCGGGTGGGGTTCGTGTTCGCTGATCCGGAGGCCCAGATCCTGATGCCGACACCCGCGGAGGATCTGGCGCTGTCGCTGCGGGACCTCCCCGCGGACGAGCGCACCGCGCGCGTGGAGGAGGCGCTGGACCGGTGCGGCCTGGGCGCGCTGCGCGACGCGCCCGCGTCGGAACTCTCCGGTGGTCAGAAGCAACTGCTCGCCCTGGCCTCGGTGCTGATCGGCCGTCCGGAGCTCGTCGTTGCCGACGAGCCCACCACGCGCCTGGACCTGCGCAACAGCCGCCGCATCGGCGATGCGCTGCTGCAGCTGGAGGCACCTCTCGTCCTGGTGACCCATGACCTCGACCTCGCCGGGCGCTGTGATGAGGTCGTGCTGATCGAGCAGGGGCGCGTGCTCGCGCAGGGCGCGCCGGACGACGTGATCTCCGCATACCTGCAGGTCTGCGCCTGAGGGCCCTGGGATGATCTCGCTCTACCGTCCCGGATCCGGCTTCCTGCACCGGACGCCCGCGGGGGTCAAGCTCGCGCTCCTGGCGCTGAGTGCGTTCTCCTTCTCGTTCGTCCCGGCGACGCAGGGCGCCGGCATCGCCGTCGGCGGTGCGGCGGCGGCGATCAGCGCGCTGTTCCTGCTGGGCGGGCTCGGCGCTCGCGCTCTGGGGGAGGCCTGGTGGCGTCTGCGCTGGTTGGTGCTCATCCTGGGCGCGACGCTCGTGGTCTTCGTGGGCATCCCGGCGGCGATCGTGAACACGGGTCGGCTCGTTGCGCTCGTGCTGCTGGCCGAACTGCTCACCCGCACCACATCGACCAGCGAGCTGATGGCGGTCATCGCATGGCTGCTCCGACCGCTGCGACGGCTCGGGGTCAACCCCGAGGCCGTGGCCCTCGTCCTGTCGCTGACTCTCACGATGGTCCCGGTCGTCGGCGGCTTCGTGCGCCGCGTCCGCGAAGCGCAGGAAGCCCGCGGAGTGCGACTGGGGCCGCGGATGGCTGTTCCCCTGCTCGTGCGCACGCTGCGGCACGCCGACGCGGTGGGGGAGGCCCTCGCCGCGCGGGGGCTGGACTGAGGCCCGCTCGTCCCGTCCCCGGCACGCAGATCCGGCCCAGCCACGCGTCCTATACTGGGAGGCTGGCCATCCGGCCGCTCACCCCCTTCTGAAGAACGGACGTCTGCTGTGCTCGCCGTGCACGATCTCGAGATCCGCGTGGGAGCGCGTCTCCTCATGGAGAACGTCTCCTTCCGCGTCGCCGACGGCGACAAGATCGGTCTCGTCGGCCGCAACGGCGCCGGCAAGACCACGCTCACGAAGGTGCTGGCAGGAGATCTGATCTCCGCCGACGGCAAGGTGGAGCGCAGCGGTGAGCTCGGGTACCTGCCGCAGGATCCTCGTTCCGGCGATCCGGAGATGCTCGCACGCACCCGGATCCTGGATGCACGCGGCCTCGGCTCCCTGCAGCTCGGCATGCGCGAGGCTTCGGAGCAGATGGGCTCGTCGGATCAGGCCGTCGCCGAGAAGGCGATGAAGCGATTCGGGAACCTGACCGAGCGGTTCGAGGCGCTGGGCGGCTACGCCGCCGAGGCGGAGGCCGCGTCGATCGCGAACAACCTGTCGCTGCCGGACCGGATCCTCGACCAGCCGCTCAAGACGCTCTCCGGCGGTCAGCGGCGGCGCATCGAGCTCGCCCGGATCCTGTTCTCCGATGCCGAGACCATGATCCTGGACGAGCCCACCAACCACCTCGACGCGGACAGCGTGGTGTGGCTGCGCGAGTTCCTGAAGGGTTACAAGGGTGGGCTGATCGTGATCAGCCACGACGTGGAGCTCGTCGGCGAGACGGTGAACCGGGTGTTCTACCTGGATGCGAACCGTCAGATGATCGACATCTACAACATGAACTGGAAGAACTACCTGCGCCAGCGGGTGGCCGATGAGGAGCGCCGCAAGAAGGAGCGTGCGAACGCCGAGAAGAAGGCGACCTCGCTGCAGCAGCAGGCCGCCCGGTTCGGCGCGAAGGCCAGCAAGGCCGCCGCCGCGCATCAGATGGTCGCCCGTGCGGAGAAGCTGCTTTCGGGGCTCGACGAGGTGCGCCAGGTCGAGCGCGTCGCCAAGCTGCGCTTCCCGAAGCCGGCGCCCTGCGGCAAGACCCCGCTCATGGCCTCGGGGCTGTCGAAGTCCTACGGTTCGCTGGAGATCTTCACCGATGTCGACCTGGCGATCGACCGCGGCTCGAAAGTCGTCGTACTCGGTCTCAACGGCGCCGGCAAGACGACGCTGCTGCGCATACTCGCAGGGGTCGACCAGCCCGACACCGGTCAGCTCGAACCCGGGCACGGCCTCAAGGTCGGCTATTACGCGCAGGAGCATGAGAACCTCGACGTCTCCCGCTCGGTGTTGGAGAACATGATGTCGGCCGCCCCCGACATCACCGAGACCGAGGCGCGCAAGGTGCTGGGATCGTTCCTGTTCACCGGCGACGACGTGCTCAAGCCGGCGGGCGTGCTCTCCGGTGGCGAGAAGACCCGTCTGTCACTCGCGACGCTGGTCGTCTCGGCGGCGAACATGCTGCTGCTCGACGAACCCACGAACAACCTCGACCCGGCCTCTCGCGAAGAGATCCTGGGTGCGCTCGCGCACTACGAGGGCGCCGTCGTGCTCGTCTCCCACGACCCCGGTGCGGTGCAGTCGCTCAACCCGGAGCGGGTGCTGATCCTGCCCGACGGTGTCGAGGACATCTGGTCCCAGGAGTACCAGGACCTCATCGAGCTCGCCTGACGCTCGACCGCCGTCGCTCTCGGAGCGGCGACGACGCGGAGGTGCGAATCGAGCGCCTCAGTGCTGCTCGACGGCGTCCAGCAGGGCGTCCTCGTCGGCCATGTCGCGGTCGCGGCGGCGCCGCGGCCCGCGCGGGGCGCGACCGGCGGCCTCGTCGCGGTGCTTGACGACCTCGGTGCGGATCACGTATCCGATGAAGATGAAGCCCATGATCGCGAACAGGATCCACTGGATCGCGTAGGAGAGGAACGGACCGGGGTCGTCGGAGGGTGCTTCGAAGGCGTGCGGGCGGGTGGCCGGCGCAGGGGACTCGCTGACGAGTTCTCCGTATGCGCCGGTGTCGACGGCGGACCCGTCGCCGATCTTGTCCGCCACGAGTGCGAGGTTGATGCTGGGCACCTGGCCCTCAGGGGCCCCGCGGCCCGACGGCGGCAGCGGTTCGGCGGGACGCAGCCGTGCGACCACCGTGGCTTCTCCGGCGGGAGGCGCCGGGATCGACGTCGGCACGTCGGATCCGTCCCCGGCGATCACCCAGCCGCGATTGACGATGAACACGCGTCCGTCGTCGGTGCGGAACGGCACGAGCACTTCGAAGGCACTGGTGCCGCCGTGCGGTCGGTTGCGCACCAGCAGCTGTCCCGATGGCTCGTACCGGCCGTGCAGCTCGACCGGGTGCCACTGCGCCTTCTCGGGAAGAGCCTCTCCCGGCGCCAGCATTTCGCCGAGCGGCACGGGCTTCGCATGGTAGTTCTGCTGCACCAGCTCGAGCTGCGTCTGACGGCCGTCATTGCGGGAGAACTGCCAGTTCGACAGATACGCGCACACGACCGCGAAGACGAGTGCGACGGCGAGGTACGCGCTCCAGCGGAGCAGGCGCTGGCGCATCATTCGAGTTCGCCCTCACCCACGGCCGTGTCGATGCGCGCCGGGAAGTCGCGGGCGCGCAGATAGTCGTACAGGAACCTCAGGTGCTCGCCGCACGCGAGCCACACCTTCTCCCTCTCGGGTCCGTGGATTCGCGGGTTGCGCCACACGATCCGATGCGTCGCCGCCGCGCGACAGCCGGCACGCGAGCATTTCAGGACGGTTTCCCTGGGGTTCACGAGCGCGGCTCGGCGGGATGCGCGACGGTCTCGGAGATCGTGATCACCGAGGGCTCCTGCGACGCGGAGGGCCGCTCCTCGGCAGGGGCCTCGATCTCGATGCGCGGCGATTCGACGCCGGTGGGTACGGAGTCGTCGCCGGCATTGGCGAAGACGACCGCGATGTACGGCAGCACGGCGGCGGCGATGCCGAACGCCCAGGTCCACCAGCCCATCGGCTGCACCACGAACATCAGCACGAAGCAGATCATGCGGATCGACATCGTGATCACGTAGTGGCGCACACGATTCCTCGCCTCGTCACGCGGTGCGCGCGGGAGGGAGGTCACGGCGGCGTCTGGAGTCCTTCTCACGATGACTCCAGCCTACGCCGCCGCGACCGGGCGGGATGCCGGGGGCGGCGGATCAGTAGCTGCTGCTGCCCTGCGAGATGCCGTAGATGATCAGCAGGAGGAAGCCCACGCCGATGATCAGGTTGAGGACCGCGCCGACGTAGCCGAGCACGAGGCCGGTGATCGCGAGAGCCTTGCCGCCGAGCGCCGAATCGCGCTTGATCTTCCCCAGAGCCATGTGGCCCGTGATGATCGCGGTGAGCGATGCGAGGAAGGGGATCACGATGTAGGCGAGCCAGCACAGGAGTACGCCCGCGATGCCGCAGATGAGAGCCGTGATCGCAAGGCCGTTCGACTTCAGCGGCGCAGCGTACGGCTGGCCGTACGGCTGCGCATACGACGGCGCGGGGTATCCGGGGGACGCGGGGGCGGCACCCGGATAAGACGGCGCAGCCGACTGCTGCGGCGCAGGGTAGGCCGGCTGCTGCGGGGCCGAGGCCGGGTAGCCAGGCGCCGGCGGCACCGGAGCCTGCGGGGCGGCGGCCGGGTAGGCGGGCTGCTGCGGGGGCACCGGCGCGCCGGGATAGGCCGGGGGCTGCTGGCCCTGGGGCGGGATCCCGCCGTTGTCGTTGCTCATGCTGCTCCTCGCGGTCGATCACAGAGACTGGTCACCTCACAGATTCGCGTGCCGTCAGGGCTCTGTCAATTCCTGCCACCACTTCTGCTCGATAGGCTTGCGTGCCGTACACCTCGATTCTTGGGAGCCCGCATGAGCACTGATCGCGTCGTCCTCGTCACCGGCGGAAACCGCGGCATCGGTCGCGCGATCGCCGAGCGCTTCGTGCGTGACGGCTACCGCGTCGCCGTCACCGCGCGCAGCGGCGAAGGTCCCGAAGGCACACTGACCGTGCGCGCCGACGTCACCGACGCGGCGGCCGTGGACGCGGCGTTCACCGAGGTCGAGCAGAAGCTCGGCCCCGTGGAGATCGTCGTCGCGAACGCGGGCATCACGAAGGATACGCTGCTGCTGCGGATGAGTGAGGACGACTTCGACAGCGTCGTCTCGACGAACCTGGGCGGATCGTTCCGCGTCGTGAAGCGCGCGTCGAAGGGGATGCTTAAGGCGCGGTTCGGTCGGGTGATCCTCATCTCCAGCGTGGTCGGGCTCTACGGCTCGGCGGGGCAGATCAATTACGCCGCGTCGAAGAGCGGGCTGGTCGGCTTCGCGCGCTCCCTCACCCGCGAGCTCGGCGCCCGCGGGATCACCGCGAACGTCGTCGCGCCCGGATTCATCGAGACCGACATGACCGCCGAGCTGCCCGAGGACACGCAGAAGCAGTACAAGGCCAGCATCCCCGCGGGCCGCTTCGCCTCGGCCGACGAGGTGGCCGGGGTGGTCACCTGGCTCGCCTCCGATGACGCCGCATACATCTCCGGCGCCGTGATCCCGGTCGACGGCGGCCTCGGCATGGGGCACTGAAGCAGTCCCGACGGCATGCGCCGGCGGGACTGCTTCCGTCAGCGCACGGCTGCGATCAGGACCTCCGCGAGCCGTTCCGGCGCCGAATACTGCGGCCAGTGGCCGGATCCGATCCGCACGACCTCGGCGTTGCGGATGCTGCGGTATTCGTCGCCGTACGAACCCCACTGCTCGAGGTATCCCTCGAGTTCGGGCTGAGTG
The DNA here is from genome assembly GCF_052045265.1 of Microbacterium sp. 22303. Lineage (NCBI taxonomy): Bacteria > Bacillati > Actinomycetota > Actinomycetes > Micrococcales > Microbacteriaceae > Microbacterium > Microbacterium sp. 22303. Next base: position 376,585 of record NZ_JBQEOQ010000001.1, read on the forward strand.
AGCGATCCCATGAGCAGCGTCACAGGCACGTCGTAGCGACGTGGATCCGTGAGCGCGATCGGATCCGTCGGCACCTGCACGGGCACGCTCTGCGCGGTCCCGGCAGCCGCCGCCCGCGCCCGGGCATCGAGGTCGGCGACGTCATCGGCGTCGAAGAAGTCCCAGCCCGGGAACGGGATCACTCCGTCGACGACGGGGAACTCGCTGATGCCGCTGCCGGGCGGAGGCGGGACGGTGTCGACGAACACGGCGCGATGCACGCGATCGGGCCGGCCGTCGACGGCGCCCCAGATGACGTTGCCGCCTCCGGAATGTCCGACGAGCACCACATCGCCCGCGGATTCGTCGATCGCGGCGACCACCCTGTCGACCCAGTCGCTCATGCGGATGCCGGACGATTCCGGCGCAGGGACGCCGACGCCGGGCATGGTCAGCGGGCGCGGCGTATGACCGGCGGCGCGGAGCGGGTCGAGCACAGGTGCCCACGAATCGGCATCGAGCCACAGGCCGGGAACGAGGAGGATGTCCATGGATCCACGCTAAGCAGGCCCACCGACAAAGCGCCAGACCCGGCGCCGTCCGGTCTGGCGACACGGGTGTGCGATCAGGGGAGCAGGGGGATGACCTCGGACAGGTCGACAGGGCCCACCACGAGAGAGGCCGCGGCGCGGACGGCGGGCTTGGCGTTGAAGGCGAGCCCGAGCCCGGCCGCCGCCATCATCTGCAGGTCGTTCGCGCCGTCGCCGATCGCGATCGTGGCGCGCGGCGCGACCCCCAGCTCGGCCGCCCACTCCCGCAATGAGGCCGCCTTGGCCGTGGCATCCACGATGTCTCCGTCGACCCGTCCGGTCAGGGCGTCGTCGCGGACTTCGAGACGGTTGGCGCGCCACCGGTCCACGCCGAGTGCGGGCGCGACGGCGTCGAGGATCTCGTGGAAACCGCCCGAGACCACGCCGACCACGCCGCCGCGCTCGTGCACCGCTACGATGAGCTCGCGCACGCCAGGGGTGGGCTCGATGCGGCTCCGCACACGCTCGAACGCCGCTGTGGGGACTCCCGCCAGCGCGTCCACGCGCGAGCGCAGGCTCGTTGCGAAGTCGACCTCCCCGCGCATGGCGGCCTCGGTTGCGGCCTGCACCTCGGCGCGGCGCCCGGCCTCGTCCGCGAGGAGCTCGATCACCTCGTTGCGGATCAGCGTGGAATCGGCATCGAGGACGACGAGGAAGCGCGCGGAGGTCACCCGACGAGCGTAGCGGCCGGGGTCGGCCGTCTCCGCCGCTGTGACGATCGCGGCAGGGGAGTGGTCAGCGCTCGATGCGCTGCCCCTTGCCCACCACCGTGAGCCCGGTCTCCGTGATCGTGAAGCCTCGCTCGAGATCGCGCTCACGATCGACGCCCACGGTCGCACCGTCCAGCAGCACCACGTTCTTGTCCAGGATCGCCCGGTGCACGCGCGCACCCTGGCCCACCCTCACGCCGTCGAAGAGCACGGAGTCGGTGATGGTCGATCCGCCGGCGGCGAGGGTCCAGGGGCCGACCACGCTGCGCTCCAGGTGTGTGCCGGAGAGCACGGATCCGAGCGAGACGATGGAGTCGATCGCGTTTCCGATCCGTCCCACGGAGTCCCGCACGAACTTCGCCGGCGGCGAGTTCACCGCTTGGGAGTGGATCGGCCACTCCATGTTGTAGAGGTTGAAGATCGGCAGCGTCGAGATGAGATCCATGTGCGCGTCGAAGAAAGACTCGATCGTGCCCACGTCCCGCCAGTAGGAGCGATCGCGGGGGGAGGATCCGGGAACCTCGTTCTGCTTCATGTCGTAGAACCCGGCCTCGCCGCGGTTCACGAAGTACGGGATGATGTCGCCGCCCATGTCATGGTCGGACCCTGCGAGCTCGCCGTCGGCCTCGACGGCCTCGATGAGAGCGTCGGCGTCGAACACGTAGTTGCCCATCGAGGCCAGAACCTCGTGCGGCGAGTCCGGCAGCCCGGTCGGATCGGAGGGCTTCTCCAGGAATTCGTTGATGCGGCCGGAGTCATCGCCCGCGACGTCGATGACGCCGAACTGCGAGGCGAGCGCGAGCGGTTGACGGATGCCGGCGACCGTGGCGCGTGCGCCGGAGGCGATGTGCGCCTCGATCATCTGGGTGAAGTCCATGCGGTAGACGTGATCGGCGCCGATCACGACCACGATGTCCGGCTTCTCATCCAGGATCAGGTTCAGGCTCTGCAGGATCGCGTCGGCGGAACCGGAGAACCAGCGCTTGCCGAGACGCTGCTGAGCGGGCACCGAGGCGACGTAGGAGTCGAGCAGGGCGGACATCCGCCACGTCTGCGAGATATGCCGATCCAGGCTGTGCGACTTGTACTGGGTGAGCACCACGATCTGCCGCAGGCCCGAGTTGATCAGGTTGGAGATCGCGAAGTCGATCAGCCGGTACTGCCCACCGAACGGCACGGCGGGCTTGGCCCGATCCGCCGTCAGAGGCATGAGTCGCTTGCCCTCGCCGCCGGCGAGGATGATCCCGAAAACCTTCTTTGGTGCCGACATGCGTCCACCATAGAGCCCCGTCGCCGCGATGTACTACCTTCAGGACATGCGCGTCGACATCATCACCAAGGAGTACCCGCCCGAGATCTACGGAGGGGCCGGCGTGCACGCCGCAGAACTGGTGAAAGCGCTGCGCGGGAGCGTCGACGTACGGGTCAGGGCGTTCGGTGCGGACAGGGATGAACAGGGGGTTACGGCTTATCGGACTCCTGCCGAACTCGCCGATGCGAACGCCGCACTGCAGACGCTCGGCACGGATCTCGACATGGTGCCGGACATCGCCGGGGCCGACGTGGTGCACAGCCACACCTGGTACGCGAACTTCGCCGGGCACATCGCCTCGCAGCTGCACGGCATCCCTCATGTGCTCACCGCGCACAGCCTGGAACCGCTGCGTCCATGGAAGGCCGAACAGCTCGGCGGCGGCTATGCCGTTTCGAGCGGCATCGAACGGCTCGCATACGAGAACGCGGCTGCGGTCATCGCGGTGAGCGGAGGCATGCGCAACGACATCCTGCGCGCGTACCCGCAGGTGGACCCGGCGAAGGTGCACGTGATCTACAACGGCATCGACGTCGACGCCTGGCAGCCGGTCGTCGATCCCGCGGTTCTCGCGAAGCACGGGATCGACCCGTCGCGGCCGTCCGTCGTCTTCGTCGGACGCATCACTCGGCAGAAGGGCTTGCCGTATTTCCTCCGCGCCGCCGAGAAGCTGCCCCCTGAGGTGCAGCTCGTGCTCTGCGCGGGAGCACCCGACACCCCGGAGATCCTGGATGAGGTGCGCGGTCTGGTGGCCGAGCTCACCGCGACCCGGACCGGAGTGGTCTGGATCGAGGAGTTCCTTCCGCGTCACGAGCTGTCCGCCATCCTCACTGCCGCCACGACGTTCGTCTGCCCATCGGTGTACGAGCCGCTGGGCATCGTGAACCTCGAGGCGATGGCCTGCGGCGCCGCGGTCGTGGGCACTGCGACAGGAGGCATACCCGAGGTGGTCGTCGACGGCGTGACAGGACGGCTGGTGCCGATCGAGCAAGTGCAGGACGGCACCGGGACGCCCGTGGATCCGGACCGCTACGTGTCGGATCTTGCCGCCGTGCTGACCGAGGTCGTCTCGGATCCGGAGCAGGCTCGGGCGTACGGCGAGGCGGGTCGGCGCCGTGCGGCGGAGGAGTTCAGCTGGGCCGCGATCGCCGACACGACGACGGCGCTCTACGAGGAGCTCACGGCCCGACCGATAGGCTGAGGGCATGTCTGCCGTCCTCGAATTCTCGGACGTCGTGGTGCGCCGCGACGGACGCAACATCGTCGATCATCTCTCCTGGACCGTCGAGGACGACCAGCGCTGGGTCGTGCTGGGGCCGAACGGCGCGGGCAAGACGACGCTCCTGCAGCTCGCAGACACGCTGATGCACCCGACGCAGGGACGGGTGGACATCCTGGGGGAGACTCTCGGGCGGGCCGACGTCTTCGAGATCCGTCCGCGGATCGGTTTCGCCTCTTCGGCGATGGCCCGCCGGATCCCTGCCGATGAGACCGTGCTGAACACCGTCATGACGGCGGCGTACTCCGTGATGGGGCGGTGGAACGAGTCGTACGAGTCGATCGACGAGCGCCGTGCGGTGCGGGTGCTCGAGCAATGGCACCTGGAGCACCTCGCCGAACGTCACTTCGGCACGCTCAGCGACGGCGAGCAGAAGCGCGTGCAGATCGCCCGAGCCGTGATGACCGACCCGGAACTGCTGCTGCTGGACGAGCCCAGCGCGAGCCTCGACCTCGGCGCACGCGAGGAGCTGCTCGCGTTGCTCGGCGGATTCGCGCAGTCGCCCACGACGCCGGCGATGGTGATGGTGACCCATCACGTCGAGGAGATCCCCGTCGGGTTCACGCACGTGCTGCTGCTGCGCGACGGCGCGATCGTCGCGGCGGGGCCGATCGAGCAGACCCTCACCGCAGAAGCGCTGAGCGAGGCCTTCGGCATGTCCATCTCGCTGGACCGGGCCGACGGGCGGTACGCGGCGCGCGCCGCGTGATCTGTTAGAATCGACCCTTGGTGCTCATTGCGCCACAGACTTCCCTCGCCCCTGGCACAATCCAGGGCACCACGTAAGGAATCCCATGAAGACTGACATCCACCCCACGTACCAGGCCGTCGTGTTCCGCGACCTTGGCTCGGGCGACACCTTCCTGACCCGTTCGACGGTCACGAGCGACAAGACGATCGAGCTGGACGGCGTGGAGTACCCCGTCATCGACGTCGAGATCTCCTCGGCCTCGCACCCGTTCTACACGGGCAAGCAGCGCATCATGGACTCGGCCGGCCGTGTCGAGAAGTTCAACCAGCGCTTCAAGAACTTCGGCGGTTCCTCCAAGTAATCGCTTCTCGGAAGGCCCCCGTCCTCGATCGAGGCGGGGGCCTCCCGCTGTCTAGGCGGCGCCCGGGCCGTCGACGGCGGGTGCCGTCGACCGGATCGTCTCGAGGGCGAACCGGATGCCGTCGATCTTGCCCTCGGCGTGCCGGATCACGCGCCGGAAGCGGTTCTTGCGCTTCGGCTCCTGGGCGAACGTCACGTGCAGGAAGTCGATGACCGTCTGCATCCTCTCGATCTCGTGTTCGAGCATCTCGATGCGCTCGGTGTCGGTCGTCATGGCGATCGCGTCTCCCTTCATCGGGTAACCCTCCATTTTACGACCCGGACCGTGGGGGCGGTATGGTGCACCGGGTTCTTCGCGATCGAGCGGCAGCGTCAGAAGGATCCTGCGGGGGCGTGACGGCGGGAGGCATCGTCGTCGCGGACGGGCCAGCGGCCGTCGACGCGTTCGGTGGGCTCGATCCGGCCTATCCGCACGAAGTAGTCGGTCAGACTCGCGGCCTGCGCACGGGCCCAGCCGATTTGCCGAGTGTGCAGCTCGCCCGCGCTCTCCGGCAGGGGGAAGCGCTGCGCGAGCGCCTGCGCGACCCGCCCTGCCGCGACGGCGTCGGCCGAGGCGTCGTGCGCGCCGGTCAGATCCACGCCGTAGTGCGCCGCCACGATCTCCAGCGTCCGCTTGCCAGGGCGGTACCGGTCATAGGTCTTGTCGATGATCAATGGGTCGATCACCGGGGAGGGGTTCTCCAGGGGCGAGATCCGGTGCCGACGCGCCTCATGAGCGAGCAGGGAGAAATCGAAGGCCGCGTTGTACGCCACGACCGGGACGCCCTGATCGAGCAGCGACCGCAGTGCGGCCACGACCCCGGCGACGACCTGCGCAGCAGGGGAACCGTCGCGGTACGCGCGTTCGGACGTGATGCCGTGGATTGCCGTGGCACCGGCGGGGATGGGGATCCCCGGGTCTGCCAGCCAGGTGCGGGCCGCGATCTCTGCGCCGTGGTGGTCGAGCACTCCGACGTGCGCGGTGACGATGCGATCCCGGGTGACGTCGATCCCGGTGGTCTCCAGGTCGAACACTCCGACGCGGGTCAACCAGGGCGGAAGGGGCGTCGAAGCGGTCATGACGCCACCGTAGGGTGCGGCTCGGACATCGCCGTTCCGGCACGCGGCAGTGCGCTCAGGCGATGCCGATCCCGCCCGTAGACTCGATGCATGCCCGCACCCTCGCCCTATGCTGCGCGTCTGGATCGCATCGCGGTGCACCGGCAGGAGGCCGAGGTCCTCGGCGGGCGTACGGCGTATTGGAGCTACGGTCCCGACGGCGCCGAGGTCACCGTGCTGGCAGTGCACGGCTTCCGCGGCGAGCACCACGGGCTGGAGCCCGTTGTCGCGCACCTGCACGGTGCCGGTAGGGCAGGCTTCGCCGCCGGGATCCGCGTGATCATGCCTGATCTGCCGGGGTTCGGTGAGACCGCGCCGCTGCCCGGCCGCGTGCACGACATCGATGCGTACGCGCAGTGGCTCACGGACTTCGCCGCGGAGGTGGCTCCCGGAGCCGTGATCCTCGGGCATTCGTTCGGTTCGATCGTGGCCTCTGCCGCTGTCGCCGGCGGGCTGGAGACCCCGCGGCTGATCCTGGTCAACCCGATCGGCGCGCCGGCATTGGAGGGTCCGAAGGCCGTGCTCACGCGTCTCGCGATCCTCTACTACGCGCTCGGTGCGCGGCTGCCCGAGGGCATCGGCACCGAGCTCCTGCGCAACAGGATCATCGTGCGGGGCATGAGCATCGCCATGGCGAAGACCCGGGATCCCGAACTGCGCCGGTTCGTGCACGACCAGCACGACACGTACTTCTCACGGTTCGCTGACCGCGAGGTCCTGAGTCAGGCGTTCCGCACGAGTGTCTCGCACGATGTCCGGGAGTTCGCGCCGCACATCGCCGTCCCGACGCTGTTGATCGCGGCGCAACGCGACGACATCACGCCGATCGAGGCGGAGCGGCGCCTGGCGACGCTGTTCCCCGACGCCGAGCTCGTCGAGATCGCGCACGTCGGGCACCTGATCCATTACGAGACGCCGGCCGAGGCGGCGGGAGCGATCAGACGCTTCCTCCGGCCTCTCGCCGTGCCAGCCCCATAAGACCACCGACGCGGAACGGGATGACCTCGCCCATCGCGAGCGAGGTCTCGGTCCGCTCGACGCCGTCGATCGAGAGGATGCGGGCGTCGGTGTCGAAGAGATGGCGGGCGTCGCGGCACGCGACCAGGGCGAGCAGATCGATCGAGCCGCTCAGCCCGTGCGCCTGCACGACCTCCGGCACTCGCGCGAGCTCCGCGATGATCCGCGGCAGCTCGGTCTGACGGACGCCGATGCTCACGAACGCCTGCAGCGGGTAGCCGATCACGGCGGGGGAGAAGGCGCGCTCGTAGGGGAGGAACACGCCGGTCTGGTCGAGGCGGGCCATCCGGGCCTGGATCGTGTTTCGCGAGAGCCGCAGCTTCTCGGCCATTGCGACCACGGTGGTGCGAGGGTCGGCCGAGAGCATCTCGAGGATGTCGAGATCGGTGCGATCGAGGGTTGCCATGTTGCCAAAGGCTAGCACCCTGTTCACAGCGCTGATTTGGCAACATGCTCAGAGCCTGCGGGGATGCTTGAGCGACGTGTCAAGCGGACGTACTCTCAAGGCAAAGCGAAGACGCACCGGATCCTTCTCACGAGGGCGGATCCACTGAGGAGGACGAAGATGTCAACCCACCTTGATCCGATCACCGTCACCGGCATCGGCCTGGACGAACCGGCCGGCCTCATCGATGCCCGCGGCCGTCGCCGCAACGACACGCGTCTGACCCCGTACGTGGCCGACGTCAGCTCCGCACAGCTGCTGTCGCTGCTGCGCGACATGATCGTGCTGCGCCGCCTCGATTCCGAGGGCGTCGCGCTGCAGCGTCAGGGACAGCTCGGCCTGTGGGCCCCGTGTCAGGGCCAGGAAGCCGCGCAGATCGGCTCCGCCCGCGCCCTCAAGAACGACGATGTGGTGTTCCCGAGCTACCGCGAGACCGGCGTGATGCTGGCGCGCGGGGCGCAACCCGGCGACTACGTGCGGATGTGGCGCGGTGAGGAAGGCGCCGCCTACGACCCCGCCGTGATGCACATGGCTCCGCTGCAGATCATCATCGGCGCGCAGACCCTGCACGCGGTCGGCTATGCGCTCGGCATCCTGCACGACGGCTCCGACCAGGTCGCGGTCACCTACTTCGGCGACGGCGCCACCAGCCAGGGCGACGTCAACGAGGCCATGGTCTTCGCGTCCTCCTACCGCGCCCCGGTCGTCTTCATCTGCCAGAACAACCACTGGGCGATCTCCGAGCCGGTCGCCGTGCAGTCGCAGCACCCGATCGCCGGGCGCGCCCCCGGCTTCGGCATCCCCAGCATGCGCGTCGACGGCAACGACGTGCTCGCGGTGTTCGCGGCGACCCGCTGGGCTCTCGAGCAGGCGCGCGGGGGAACCCCGGCTTTCCTGGAGCTCGTCACCTACCGGATGGGTCCGCACACCACGGCTGACGACCCGACCCGCTACCGGGATCCGGCGGAGCTCGAGTACTGGCGCGGCAAGGATCCGCTGGCACGAGTCGAGACCCTGCTGCGCGCCGAGGGTGCACTCACCGACGAGATCGCCGCGGGCTTCGCGGCGGAGGCCGATGAGGCCGCCATGCAGATGCGGGCGGCCTGCCTCAGCCTCACGACGCGCGAACCGCTCGCCGTGTTCGACGGGGTGTACGCGGAACCGCACACCGGCATCGCCGAGGAGCGCGCCGACTACGAGCGCTACCTCGCGACTCTCGCGGACGTGTGACATGGCGCAGATGACGATGGGCAAGGCGCTCGGCGCCGCCCTCCGGCAGTCGCTGGCGGCAGATCCGAAGGTCGTGCTGCTCGGAGAGGACATCGGCAAGCTCGGCGGAGTCTTCCGCATCACGGACGGGCTGCTGGACGAGTTCGGCGCGGAGCGGGTGATCGACACTCCGCTGGCGGAGTCCGGAATCGTCGGCACCGCGGTCGGCCTTGCCATGCGCGGCTACCGCCCGGTCGTCGAGATCCAGTTCGACGGATTCGTGTATCCCGCCTTCGACCAGATCGTGTCCCAGGTCGCGAAGCTGCATTACCGCACGCAGGGCACCGTCCCGATGCCGATCACGATCCGGATCCCCTGGGGCGGCGGCATCGGCGCGGCCGAGCACCATTCCGAGTCGCCCGAGGCGTACTTCGTGCACACCGCAGGGCTCCGCGTGGTCGCCGTGTCGAATCCTCAGGACGCGTACACGTGCCTGCGCCAGGCCATCGCCAGCGACGACCCGGTCATCTTCTTCGAGCCCAAGCGGCTCTACCACGCCAAGGGCGAGGTGGACCTGGAGACCCCACTTGCGGACGCGGCACCGATGGGGCTCGCCCGAGTGGTGCGCGACGGTACCGACGTCACCGTTGTGACCTACGGTGCGATGGTGCGCACCGCGCTCGATGCGGCCGAGGCCGCCGAGGCGGAGGGACGGTCGCTCGAGGTGATCGATCTGCGCTCGCTGTCGCCGGTCGACTACGCCACGGTGTGCGCCTCGGTGCGCCGCACCGGTCGCGTCGTGGTCGTGCACGAGGCCGCGCGCGAGGCGGGGGTCGCCGCCGAGGTCATCGCCAGCATCACGGAGAAGTGCTTCACCTGGCTCGAGGCGGCTCCGCTGCGCGTCACGGGCCACGACATCCCCTACCCGCCCGCGAAGCTGGAGAAGTTCCACCTCCCCGACCTCGACCGGATCCTCGACGCGGTCGACCGGGTCTGCGACGACGAGCAGCTGCTGGAAGGGGTCGACCGATGAAGCAGGAGTTCCTCCTCCCCGACCTCGGTGAGGGCCTCACCGAGGCGGAGATCGTGCAGTGGCTGGTCGCCGAGGGCGACACGGTCACCCTGAACCAGACTCTCGCCGAGGTGGAAACGGCGAAGGCCATCGTCGAACTGCCCTCACCGCACGCCGGCGTGATCACGTCGCTGCACGCCGCCGCCGGCGACGTCGTTCCGGTCGGCGCCCCGCTGGTGGGCTTCGAGATCGAAGGTCAGGCTGCCACGGCCCCCAAGGCTCCGGCGTCCGCCGAGGTCGAGGAGGGCTCAGGGCCGAACCTCGTCGGCTACGGCGCTGCGCCGTCGAACGGCCGCCCGCAGCGTCGTGCCCGCCGGGCCGCGGCCGGATCCGCGTCCGCGACGACCACCCTCGCCTCCGACGTCGACGTGCGGGTCGCCGCGCCGCACGATGACATCGTGGTCGTCCCCGCGCCGCCCGTGCGCGGGGAGCGTCCGCGTTCGACGCCGCCGGTGCGGGCCTACGCGAAGAGCCTGGGCGTGGACCTCGCGCTCGTCTCCGCCGAGCTGGGCGACCGGGTGATCACCCGCGCGGACGTGGACGCCTACCGTGAGCGCGTCGGGCAGCGCGGCGCAGGCGCGCCCGCCGAGACGACTGCAGCTCCGGCGCCGACCGCAGCGCCCGCCCGCGCCGCCAGGGGGGAACGGGCGACCACCCGCGTCCCGATCAGGGGCGTGCGCAAGCACACCGCCGAGGCGATGGTGCAGAGCGCGTTCACCGCACCGCACGTGACCACGTTCCACACGGTCGACGTCACCGCGACGACCGAACTGATCGCCTCGCTGCGGGCGAGCGCCGCACCGGACGCACCGCGCATCGGAGTGCTCACCGTGGTCGCGAAAGCCGTCTGCCTCGCGCTCGCGTCCTATCCCGGGCTGAACTCGCGGTGGGACGGCGAGGCGGGCGAGATCGTGCAGCAGCATTTCGTGGACCTCGGCATCGCCGCCGCAACCGAGCGCGGGTTGATCGTGCCCATCATCCGCGATGCCGAACGGATGCCGCTCGGTGAACTCGCGGCGGCGGTCGCCGAGCTGACCCGCACGGCGCGGAGCGGCAAGACCCCGCCGACCGATCTGGTCGGCGGCACGTTCTCGCTCACCAACATCGGCGTGTTCGGGATCGATGCCGGCACCCCGATCCTGCCGCCGGGGCAGACCGGGATCCTCGCGCTCGGCGCGGTGCGGCGCATGCCGTGGGAGCACAAGGGCGAGATCGCGCTGCGCGACGTCATGACGCTCAGCCTGTCCTTCGACCACCGGATCGTGGACGGGGCCGAGGGGGCGCAATTCCTGAAGGCCGTCGCCGACGTGCTGCAGGAGCCCGGCCGGGCGATGCTGCTGGGCTGAACGTGACTGACCGCGCGGTCCCGGGCCGCGCGGTCAGCGGTTCCGGGGGCGGTCAAGCCCGAGCACCCGCCGGGTCAGGCGCCGTTCCCGCACGATGAAGACGGTGCCGAGCACCCAGAGCGGGACCTGGGTGAGGAACGCCCAGCGGAACGCATCGAGCGAGTAGGTGGCGGGCGTGCCCGCGCCCTGCAGGTCGAGCGCGAGGCCGATCAGGAAGATCGCGATGAGTGCGGCGAGGAAGCCCCCGCCGTTGACCACTCCGGTGGCGGTGCTCAGCCGATGCTGGGGGTTGTGCGTGCGCGCGTGGTCGAACGCGACCATCGAGGCCGGGCCGCCGGTCGCCAGCGCGATGGCCAGCAGGATGAGCAGCCACAGTGGAGCCGTGCCCGGCCACAGGATCACACCGAGCCAGACGAGCACCTGGAGGGCGATCGTCGGCAGCACGAGCATCAGCGATCGGCTCGTCGGATGGCGCGCCGACAGCGTCCCGAGGACAGGACCGAACAGGATCCCGAAGAACACGTAGACCGTCGTCACGAGCGAGGCCGCGCCGATCGAGAGGCCCTCGCCGCTCGTGAGGAACGGGATGCCCCACAGCATCATGAAGGCCGTACCGGCGAACGGCGTCGTGAAGTGGGTCCAGAATCCGAGTCGGGTCCCGGGATGCGCGAGAGCTTCACGCAGGGAGACGCGCAGATCCGCCTGAGAGGTGACGACGCGAATCGCGCCGGTGTCGGTGTTGACCGAGACGTCCTCGGTCAGCTCGGGCGGGCGGTTGCGGATCAGGGCGAATACGAGGACCGTGAACAGCACGCCGAGCCCCGCGAGAGAGCCGAACGTGACGGACCACGTGGTGGAGTGCAGCAGGACGGGCAGGGGGAGCAGCGCGACGAGCTGACCGAGCTGGCCGACGATCCCGGTCAGTTGGGCCATCAGCGGGCCGCGCTGCGCGGGGAACCAGATCGCGACGAGGCGCAGCACGCCGGGGAAGATCGCGGCGTCGCCGGCGCCGAGGATCATGCGCGCGACGATCGCGACCCCGACGTTCGGCGCGAACGCCATCACGAGCTGGCCGACGGCCATGAGCAGCATGCCGGCGACCATGATCGGCCGGGATCCGAACCGGTCCAGCAGCAGACCCACGGGGATCTGCATGAGCCCGTACACCGCGAGCTGGAGCACCGCGAAGAGCGACAGCGTCGATGCGTCGGCCTGGAACAGGTGCGCGGCATCCACTCCGACGGCGGACAGGGACGTGCGGTTCGTGATCGACAGCACGTAGGCCGACACGCCCACGATCCAGATCAGCCACATCCGCCAGGTCGGTGCAGGGGCGGGATTCACGGCTCTCCTCGGGATCGGCGGCGTCTTCGATCCTACGCCCGACCTCGTTCCCGACCGGGTCGCCGCCCCACGGGATCGACGTTCAGACGGTGGCCGTGTCGAGCAGCCGCAACCCGCCGCCGTCCATGGCGAAGCGGTGCACGGAGGCGTTCCCCAGCCGTTCGCCGGGCGCAGGGAGCGTGCCACCCGAGGCATGCTCGAGCAGGGCCCGGATCACGCCGCCGTGGGTGCACACCAGCACCGACTCGACTCGTGGCGCCGAGCGGCGCCGCGCCGCCAGATCGATCCGGGCGAGCGATGCGAGTGCGCGCTCCGTCAGCTGCTGTGCAGTCTCGGCACCGGGCACCTCGTCACGACGCGCTCCGAACCGCTCCCGGTACTGGTCCCAGAGCAGGCCCTCCGCCTCACCGAACTCGTGCTCGCGCATTCCCACGGTGATCAGCGGCGCCGGGAGCCCGAGTTCGTGGGCGATGATCTCCGCGGTCTCCCGCGCCCGGCCGAGCGGGCTCGCATAGATGTGATCGAAAGAGGCGCCGGCGAGTCGCGCGGCGGCGGCTCGCGCCTGGGCGCGCCCGGTGTCGTTCAGAGGGATGTCGGTGGATCCCTGGATCCGGCCCTCGAGGTTCCAGTCCGTCTCGCCGTGTCGGATCAGGGTGATGAGGGTCATGAGAGCAGCTCCTGAAGGGCCGGGAGGACGACGCTCGTGGACGCCGCGATGGTCGCGGAGGCCCAGGCGTCGGCCCGGGTGGGCTCGAGATTGACGATGACGATGGGAAGACTGCGGCGGCGGGCGCGCTCGATGATGCGGATCCCGGAGTTCACGACCAGCGAGGATCCGGCGACGAGCAGCGCGTCGCCCGAGCGCAGCAGCGCCTCTGCAGTGGCGAACCGCTGGGCCGGGATGAACTCGCCGAAGAAGACGACGTCGGGCTTCAGCGGCCCTGCGCAGACCGTGCAGATCGGCAGGACGAAGCCCTCGGTGGTCTCGGGGCGGACGTCGCCGTCGGGCCCGAGCAGCACCTCGTCCGGAACGTCGAGCCAGGCGTTGCGCGCCTCGATCTGCGCTGCCACGGCGTCGCGGGAGAAGCTCTGCCCGCAGTGCAGGCAGAGCACCGCGCGCATGGTGCCGTGCAGCTCGACGACGCGCGCGGATCCGGCGGCGAGGTGGAGGCCGTCCACGTTCTGCGTGATGACGCCGGCCGCGCGGTCGGCCTTCTCGAGCCCGGCGATGGCACGGTGGCCGGGATTCGCCGCGGCGGTGCCGAACGAGCGCCAGCCGAGATGTCCGCCCAGCCAGTACCGGCGCTGCGCGTCCTGGGAACCGAGGAAAGTCTGCACAGTCATGGGCGCACGCCGCGGTGTCGATCCGGCTCCGCGGTATGCGGGGATGCCCGAGTCGGTGGAGAGCCCGGCCCCTGTGAGGAAGGCGATGCGACGGCCGGCGAGCAGTTCCGCGACGGGCTCGAGCTGCGCGTGCAACGACGACGTGCTGCTGTTCATCCGGCCTCCCCGCTCGAGTCTACGGGCGCGATCGTGGACGCCCGCCGCATCGCCGGGCGTGCGCGGCGGTCGCAGGGCTCATCCGCTCGAGCGACCTGCAAGAGTGGATCCGTGCATGAGACCCGCATCGACGACCCTGCAGATCCTCGCCTCGACGACTACCGCGGGCTCACCGACACCGCGCTGCGCATTCGCGGCGATGTCGACAACGGTCTGTACATCGCCGAATCCCTCAAGGTCGTCGAGCGCGCCGTGCGCGCGGGACACCGCCCTCGCTCCGTCCTGACCCAGGAGCGCTGGCTGGGCGGCCTTCGCTCGCTCTTCAGCGGCGGCGCCGACGTCGAGGTCTACGTCTGCCCGGACGCGGTGGTCGAGACGGTGGCCGGGTACCCGGTGCACCGCGGCGCATTGGCGGCCATGCACCGGCCTGCGCTGCCGCCCCTCGCCGATGTCGTGCGCGGAGCCCGCACGCTCCTGGTGCTGGAGGATCTCATCGAGCACCAGAACGTCGGATCCGCCTTCCGCGCGGCCGCGGCGCTCGGCGCCGACGCGGTGCTGGTCTCCGCACGCTGCGCGGATCCGCTCTACCGCCGCAGCGTCAAGGTCAGCACGGGTACCGTGTTCCAGGTGCCATGGACGCGTTTCGATGGCTGGGATGAACTCGCGCCGATCCTGCGCGCGGAGGGGATCCGACTCGCAGCGCTCGCGCTCCGGGACGACGCCGAGACGCTCGAGGCCTACGCCGCGGAGCGCCCGGAACGCGTGGCTCTCGCTTTCGGATCCGAGGGCCCCGGCCTGACCGCCCAGGCGCTGGAGGTCGCGGACGCGGTGGTGACGATCCCCATGTCGGGCGGGGTGGACTCGCTCAACGTGGCCTCGACCGCCGCCGTCGCGCTCTGGGCACTGCAGCACGCGTCGCGCAGCTGACAGCCGTCGCACCCCGGGGCAGGCGACCCGCTCACTTCATGCGGGCCGGCTCACTCGTCGTGCGGCAGCACCACCGGCATCGGCTCGGGACGCTTGGCCTCGATGCTGTCGCCGGAAGACTGGTGGCGCAGGCGCCGCAGAACCCACGGCACCAGATGCGTCCGCGCCCACACCAGGTCCTCATTGCGGGCCTCGCGCCAGGTGCGCACAGGGAACGGGTCCGCCACCATCTCCTGCAGATCGCTGGGCACGTTCAAGGCACGCAGCACCATGCGGGCGACCTCGTGGTGGCCGAGCGGGTTCATGTGCAGGCGGTCGTCGGCGAAGAACCGCGGATCCTGGATCGACTTCAGGCCCCACTGATCGGCGACGATGCAGTCATGCCGTTCTGCGATCGCCCGCACGTTCTCGTTGTAGATCGCGACCTTGCCGCGGAACGGGCGGAACACCGGGGTGAAGTTCGTGTCGATGCCGGTGAAGAGCACGATCGCGGCGCCGGTGCGATCCAGACGCGTGACCATGTCGTCCAGCAGCATGGCGATCTCGTCGGGATCCGTGCCGGGGCGGATGACGTCGTTGCCTCCGGCGCACACCGTGATCAGGTCGGGGTTCAGCGCGATCGCCGGGGCGATCTGCTCGTCGCTGATCTGCCCGATGAGCTTGCCGCGCACGGCCAGATTGGCGTACGCGAAGTCCTCGCTCTGAGCCCCGAGCACCTCGGCCACGCGATCGGCCCATCCTCGATGGCCTCCGGGGACGGCCGGATCGGGGTCTCCGATGCCCTCGGTGAACGAGTCGCCGATCGCCACGTAGCGGTGCCACGGATGCGGCGTCTCGTTGGGGATGTACGGGGTGCGCGGTTCGTGACCGGACATGATCGTCTCCTCCTCGCGGGCGCCTGCGCGGCGCGGCACAGCATCCGAGACTACCCGCGCGCGGCGGCATCGGGGCGGACACCGCGGGCGAGGTTCGCTCATGGTCCGGGCTGTCTCCGGCCTCGTCTATCGTGGAATCCCATGCTCTCCCCGTCCTTCCCTCAGCGCGCCCCTTGGGGTACCGCCGACAGGCTGAGGGCGTGGCAGCGTGAGGCCCTGGAGGAGTACTTCCGCATTCCCGAGCGCCGGGACTTCCTCGTCGCCGCGACACCGGGCGCCGGCAAGACCACGTTCGCGCTCACGCTCGCCGTCGAACTGCTGCGCACGAACGAGATCGACCGCGTGATCGTGGTCGCGCCCACGGAGCACCTCAAGACGCAGTGGGCGGACGCCGCCGCGCGCGTGCACATCCGGCTGGATCCGCGTTTCCGCAACAGCGATTGGGCGCCCTCCCGGCAGTACCACGGCGTCGTCGTGACCTATGCGCAGGTCGCGGCGAAGTCGTCGGTGCACAAGCACCTCACGGAGGACGCGCGCACGCTCGTCATCCTCGACGAGGTGCATCACGGCGGCGACGCGCTCAGCTGGGGCGACGCCATCCGCGACGCCTACGGACCGGCGAAGCGACGCCTGCTCCTGAGCGGCACCCCGTTCCGCAGCGACACCGCGCCGATCCCGTTCGTCGAGTACCTCCCCGACGAGTCGGGTGCGCGGATCTCCAGCACCGACTACGCATACGGCTACGGGCGGGCGCTGCAGGACGGCGTGGTGCGTCCCGTGCTGTTCCACATGTACGCGGGCAAGATGCGCTGGCGCACGAGCGCGGGCGACGAGCTCGAGGCGCACCTCGGTCAGGACAACACCAAGGACGTCACCTCCCAGGCCTGGCGCACGGCGCTGGACCCGGAGGGGGAGTGGATGCCGGCCGTGCTCTCGGCCGCCGACCGCCGCCTCACCGAGATCCGTCATCACGTCCCCGACGCGGGCGGTCTCGTGCTGGCGACCGATCAGACCGTCGCTCGCGCGTACGCCAAGATCCTGCACTCACTGACAGGGCAGCGCCCCACCGTGGTCCTGAGCGACGACGCCACCGCGTCGGAGCGGATCGAGAAGTTCAGCGCCTCCGGCGATCGCTGGATGGTCGCCGTGCGGATGGTGTCCGAGGGTGTCGACGTGCCCCGGCTCGCCGTCGGTGTCTACGCCACCTCGTCATCGACGCCGCTCTTCTTCGCACAGGCGATCGGCCGCTTCGTGCGCGCCCGCCGTCGTGGCGAGGCCGCGAGCGTGTTCCTGCCCAACGTCCCTGTGCTGATGAAGCTCGCCAACGAGCTCGAGAGGCAGCGCGACCACGCGCTGGATCGGCAGTCGAAGGACGACGACGGTCTCGAGGACTCGCTGCTGGAGAGCGCGAACCGCGAGGACGAGGCCTCCGACGCGCTCACCCAGGAGTTCAGCTATCAGGCGATCTCCTCGCTCGCGCACTTCGACCGCGTCGTCTTCGATGGCAAGGAGTTCGGTCAGCTCGCCGAGCCCGGCACGCCCGAGGAGGAGGAGTTCATCGGCATACCGGGTCTGCTCGAGCCCGAGCATGTGCACGAGCTGCTCATGCAGCGTCAGTCCCGGCAGTCGCGGCTGCGGGAAGCGCGCGAGGCGGTCACGCCTGCACCGACCACGACCCTCCCGGAGCCGCTGCATCGCACCCTGCGCGAACAGAGGCAGCTGTTGAACAGCCTCGTCGGCGTCTATGCGCGGCAGACCGGCGATCCCCACGGCGCCGTGCACGCCGAGCTGCGGCGACTGTGCGGCGGACCTGCGGTCGCGCAGGCCACCGTGACCCAGCTGCAGTCGCGGATCGATCTGCTCCGTCGCCGCGTGCGCTCCTGAGCGCTCCCGGCCGCTGAACCGTCCGGAAGGACGCGCCCGGATTCGGCCGGTTCGGATCCCCGAAATGCTGTCAATCCCGGTCCTGGCGGGGCATCCGGCCCCTTGGATCGATAGCGTGGAGCGGTTGCCCGACTCGTGAAGGACCTCATGAACAGCCCCGCCACTGCCCCTGCCGAGCCCACTGCGGCCGATCGCCGCCGCTGGGCGCGCTATCTCGTGGAGGAGCGCGCGGAGGCGCACGTCTATCAGCAGCTCGCTCAGCGTCGCGACGGCGAGGAACGCGAGATCCTGCTCGAACTGGCCGCGGCCGAGGGACGCCACGAGGCGCACTGGCTCGAGCTGCTCGGCGGGGAGCCGCAACGTCTGCCGCGCCCCGGCCTGCGCGCCCGCGTCCTCGGCTGGATGGCAGGCCGCTTCGGATCGATCTTCGTGCTGGCCCTCGCGCAGAGTGCCGAGGCGCGATCTCCGTACGACTCCGAGGTGTACGCCACTCCGGCGATGCGCGCCGACGAGAAGGTGCACTTCGAGGTGGTCCGCGGTCTCGCCGCACGCGGCCGGCGCCAGCTCTCCGGTTCGTTCCGGGCCGCGGTGTTCGGCGCGAACGACGGCCTGGTGAGCAACCTCGCGCTCGTGCTCGGCATCGGCGCCACGGGCGTGAGCAGCGGATTCGTGCTGTTCAGCGGCTTCGCGGGCCTGCTCGCCGGAGCACTCTCGATGGGCGCGGGCGAGTTCGTGTCCGTGCGCTCGCAGCGCGAACTGCTGGAGGCGACGGAGGAGAACGGGCACGGGGACGCCACCGCGAGCGACCTCGACCTCGACGAGAACGAGCTCGCCCTGGTGTACCGCGCCAGAGGCATGGACGCCGACGAGTCGCTGCAGCGCGCCCGCCGGGTCGTGAGCGCGGCCAAGGCGGGCATGGCGCAGCGCGCCACCGGGCCGTTGCGCGTGCCGACCGGAGACGGCGACGAGCATGAGATCATCGGCAACGCCTGGCCTGCTGCGATCTCGAGCTTCCTGCTGTTCGCCTCCGGTGCGATCGTGCCGGTGCTGCCCTGGATCTTCGGCATGCAGGGCACTCCCGCGGTGCTCGTGGCCCTCGCCCTGGTCGGCGTCGCTCTGCTCGGCACCGGCGCGACCGTCGGTGTTCTGTCCGGCGGCCCGCCCCTGCGTCGCGGGCTGCGCCAGCTGGCGATCGGCTTCGGCGCGGCCGCGGTCACCTACGTGCTGGGTCTGCTCTTCAACGTCAGCATGGGCTGAACCACTCCGGCGCGCGGCCTGCTGCGTATCGTCGGCACGCCACGGCGCCCCTGTTGTCAACCCGCTGGTCCCGCTGCGTCTGCGCGCGCATCCTGGGCGCAGACGAAAGGAGCATGCGATGAGTGACCAGGGCAACCCGCACGACGAGTCGAACGCCGAGCGTGAGGGTGTGCAGGACCAGACGCCGAGCCGCACCTCTCAGGAATCGGAGGCAGGCGACCACCGATCCGCAGAGACGAAGAAGGCCCCGGATCCTTTCGGACCCGGGGCCTTCCTACCAGCGTGCGCGAGGGGGGACTTGAACCCCCACGCCCTATTCGGGCACTAGCACCTCAAGCTAGCGCGTCTACCTATTCCGCCACCCGCGCTGGTGTTTTCGGCTGTTCCCAACCGAAGATCGAGATTAGCACGATCCGGGGGCCTGCTCGAACCAGGGTGCGCGTCGGGCGCGTCGCGCGGGTTCGATAGCCTGGTGCCATGCCCCAGCCGGATGCCGAACTTCCCGAGGTCGCGCGGATCGCCGCAGAGCTCATCCGCTTCGACACATCCAACTTCGGCGGTGGCGACGCGAAGGGCGAACGCGAGGCTGCGGAGTACGTCGGGGCGTACCTGGAGTCGCTCGGCCTGCAGCCGGAGTACTACGAGCCCATCCCGCGGCGCACCAACGTCATGGCGCGGGTGGAGGGTCGGAACCGGGACAAGCCGGCGCTCGTCGTGCACGGACATCTCGACGTCGTGCCGGCGATGGCCGGCGACTGGAGTGTGGATCCGTTCGCCGGCGTCGTGCGGGACGGCATGCTCTGGGGACGCGGCGCCGTCGACATGAAGAACATGAACGCCATGATCCTGACGTCGGTGGCTGAGATCCTGCGGGCGGGGGAGCAGCCCGAGCGCGACCTCATCCTGGCGTTCTTCGCCGATGAGGAGAACGGCGGCGTCGAAGGCTCTGCCCTCGTGGTGCAGAACCGTCCGGAATGGTTCACCGGCGCGACCGAGGCGATCAGCGAGGTCGGCGGATATTCGATCCCCGTCGGTGACCAGCGCGCCTACCTGCTGCAGGTCGGCGAGAAGGCACTGATGTGGATCCGCCTCATCGCGAAGGGCAGGGCCGGGCATGGCAGCCGCTTCCACCCCGACAACGCCGTGACGAAGCTCGCCGAGGCCGTGGCCGCGATCGGACGTACGGCGTGGCCGATCCAGCTCACCGACACGACCCGCGAATTCCTGGATCGCATGAGCGCCCTGACCGGCCTTCCTGTGGACGATCCCGATGCCCTCGCCGCGACGGCGGGCCGCGCGGAGGCGTTCCTGCGCTCCACACTGCGCACGACCACGAACCCCACGGTGCTGCAGGCCGGCTACAAGCACAACGTGATCCCCGAGCGCGCCGAGGCGCTCGTCGATGTGCGGGTGATCCCGGGGCAGGAGGAAGACGTGCTCGCGCAGCTGCGTGCGCTCGTCGGCGACGACATCGAGCTCGAGATGGTCGTGCAGGACATCGGCATGGAGACGCCGTTCGCCGGTCCACTCGTCGATGCCATGGTGGCGGCGCTCGAGAGGCACGATCCGGGTGTCCCGGTCATCCCGTACCTGCTCGGCGCGGGCACCGACAACAAGGCGCTCGCCTTCCTCGGCATCACGGGCTACGGCTTCGCGCCGCTCAGGCTGCCCGCCGACCTGGACTTCACCGGCATGTTCCACGGCGTGGACGAGAGGGTGCCGATCGACTCCCTCGTCTTCGGGCAGCGCGTTCTGACCGACCTCCTGCGCACCTACTGACCGCCGCTGCGGATCACGACCACACACCGACCCGCGCGAGCCTGCGCACGACGCGAAAGCGATCCATGCACCTTCTCGAAGCCATCTTCCTGGGGATCGTGCAGGGACTCACCGAGTTCCTGCCGATCTCCTCCAGCGCACATCTGCGGATCGTCGGCGCCTTCCTGCCGAGCGCGCAGGATCCGGGTGCCGCGTTCACCGCGATCACGCAGATCGGCACCGAGGCGGCCGTCGTCGTGTTCTTCTGGCGCGACATCGTCCGCATCGTCAGCCGCTGGTGGTCGGCTCTGATCGGCCGCATTCCGCGCAACGACCCCGACGCCAGGATGGGCTGGCTGATCATCATCGGCAGCATCCCGATCGTGGTGCTCGGGCTGGTCCTCAAGGACCAGATCGAGACCGTGTTCCGCTCGCTGTGGCTGGTCGCCATCATGCTGATCGTCTTCGGCGTGCTGCTCGGTGTCGCCGACGCGATCGGGGCGCGGCGCCGCACCCTCAAGGACCTCACCCTCGGCCACGGCATCGTGTACGGCCTCGCCCAGTCCCTCGCGCTGATCCCCGGGGTGTCCCGGTCGGGCGGCACGATCACGGCAGGGCTCCTGCTCGGCTACGAGCGCGAGGCGGCTGCACGCTACGCGTTCCTGCTCGCCATCCCCGCCGTGTTCGGATCCGGGGTCTACCAGGCGGTGAAGAGCATCGGCGAGCCGAGCGTGTTCTCCGCCGGCGAGACGCTCGCCGCGACGGGCATCGCCTTCGTCGTGGGCCTGGGCGTGATCGCGTTCTTCATGCGCTGGATCTCGCAGCGCAGTTTCCTGCCGTTCGTGGTCTACCGGATCCTGCTCGGCATCGTGCTCATCGTGCTGCTCGCACTCGGCGTGATCAAGCCCTGACCGGCCGCAGGATCGATCCCGGAGCCCGTCGACGCGGCCAGGCGGGTGCGGCTCGTCAGCGCTTGTGCTCGCCCGGGCCCTCGCCGTTGCGGCGGAAGAACCGCTCGAAGGCCTGCGCGATGGCCTCGCCGGAGGCGTCGGGCGACTCCCAGGTGTCGCGCTTCGTCTCGAGCTGCGCGATGTAGGCGGCCATCTCCTCGTCCTCCGCGGCGGCCGCATCGATCGTCGCCTCCCACATGGCGGCCTCGGTGGACAGGGATCCCCGGGGGACATCGACCCCGGTCACCTCGTGCAGCCGGTCCAGCAGCGCCAGCGTGGCCTTGGGAGACGAACCGCCGGTCTGCACGTAGTGCGGCACGTTGGCCCACAGCGACAGGGCGGGGATCCCGGCCTGCTCCGCGGCGTGCTCGAGCGCTGAGAGGATGCCGATCGGGCCCTCGTAGGTCGAGCGCTCGATCCCGAGCGCCTCGCGGACCTCGGCGTTCTCGCTCGACGCGAAGATCGAGATCGGTCGCGTGTGCGGCACGTCGGAGAGCATCGCGCCGAGGGTCACGAATCCGGTGACGTCCTCGCTCAGCGCCGCGTCGATGAACTCCGCACTGAACGCCTGCCACGCGCGGGCGGGTTCGGTGCCCGTGAGCAGCCAGAGTCGCGGCTCCGCACCGTCCGCGCTCCCCGCGGGCCGCAGCATCCGTGCCGTGGGCCAGCGCAGGCTGCGGTTGCCCTCCTGGTCCCGTTCCAGCGTCGGGCGGGCCCACTGGTAGTCGAAGTAGAGTTCCGGATCCGCCGTATGCACGACGTCGTAGCCGCCGTCCTCGATCTGCTCGGCGGCGGCCGACGCGGCTTCACCGGCGTCGTTCCAGCCGTCGAAGGCGGCGACGACGATCCGGGTTCCGAGTACCTGCACGGTCTTCCTTCCTGCGGCGACCTGCGCCGCGTGTTCCGTCCAGGCTAGTCCCCGCCATCATCGGTGGCGCGGCCCCCCGGTACGATGGGGGAGTGAATCAGCACCCTCGCGCGGTCCTCTGGGACATGGACGGAACCCTTGTCGACACCGAACCGTACTGGATGGACGCCGAGACCGATCTCATCGAGTCCTTCGGCGGCACCTGGACGCATGAGCAGGCGCTGCAGCTGGTCGGAAGCGGCCTGATCGACAGCGCGATCATCCTCCAGGGCGCCGGGGTGAAGATGGGCGCTCAGGAGATCGTCGACGACCTCACCGAGCGTGTCCGCGTGCGCCTGCAGCAGGACGGCGTGCCGTTCCGACCGGGCGCGCGTGAGCTGCTGCGCGAGCTGCGCGCGGCGGGCATCCCGACGGCGCTGGTCACCATGTCGCTGCGGAGGATGGCCGAGGACATCGTCTCGCTCATCGGCTTCGATGCCTTCGATGTGATCGTGGGCGGTGACGACGTCGAGCGGCCCAAGCCCTTCCCCGACCCGTATCTGCGGGCCGTTGACGCGCTCGGCGTCGACATCGCCGACACGGTGGCGCTCGAGGACTCGCCGACCGGTCTGCAGGCGGCGCTGTCCGCCCGTGCGGTGGCGATCGGCATCCCGCACATCGTCGAGCTGGACGGCCTCGGGGCCGATGCGATCTGGGAGTCGCTCGCAGGCCGCAGTGTCGACGATCTCCTCGCCGAGTTCACTCGCGTCCGCTCGCTCCGTGCGGAGGCCGCGCTGTGACCGCGCAGCGGCCGAGCGGGCCGTTCCGCGAGGGCGACCGCGTGCAGCTGACCGGTCCCAAGGGGCGGATGCACACGATCACGCTGCGCGAGGACGGGGAGCTGCACACCCACCACGGCGTGCTGCGGCACCGCGACCTGATCGGCTTCCCCGACGGATCGGTCGTGGAGAACAGCTCCGGCAACGAATACCTGGCGCTGCGCCCGCTGCTGCGGGACTTCGTGATGTCGATGCCCCGCGGAGCCGCGATCGTGTACCCGAAGGACGCCGCGCAGATCGTCACCCAGGCGGACATCTTCCCCGGCGCGACCGTGGTCGAGGCCGGTGTCGGGTCCGGGGCGCTCTCGCTCTCGCTTCTGCGCGCCATCGGGCCGACGGGGCGACTGGTCTCGTTCGAGCGCCGGGACGACTTCGCCGAGGTGGCGAGCGCCAACGTCGAGACCTTCCTGGGTGAGCTCCCGGACTCCTGGCGGATCGTCGTGGGCGACCTTCAGCAGGAGCTCGGCGCCGTGTTCGAGCCGGGCACGGTCGACCGCGTGGTGCTCGACATGCTTGCGCCGTGGGAGTGCATCGATGCCGTCGCCGAGGCTCTTGCTCCCGGCGGAGTGGTGCTCTGCTACATCGCCACGGCGACGCAGCTCTCCCGCGTCGCGGAGTACGTGCGCGGCACGGGTCTGTTCACAGAGCCCGAGTCCTCGGAGACCATGGTCCGCGGCTGGCATGTCGAGGGCCTGGCGGTGCGACCCGATCACCGCATGGTCGCGCACACGGGCTTCCTCATCACCGCACGTCGTCTCGCCCCCGGCGCCATCCCGCCCGATGTGAAGCGCCGCGCCGCCAAGAAGCCCAGCTACGGCGATGAGGACGTGGAGGCATGGACCCCCGGCGCCGTCGGCGATCGCGAGATCACCGACAAGAACCTGCGCAAGCGCGTCCGCGAGGCGCAGCGGGCCGCCGGCGGCGCGCGCCTCGCCGCATCGCGCGACGCGGATGCCGAAGGGGCCGAGGCGGGCGATCCGTCCGCATAGACTGGAGCGCGTGCGTAAGACTGCCGCTGCTCTGATCACCCTCGGCCTCGCCGCCCTCGCGCTGGCCGGCTGCTCCGCAGGCCCCTCGTTCGCCGGGAAGGCCTGCCCGACGCAGCCGAGTTCGTCCGGGCTCACCGACTCCGTGACGGTGAAGGGCGACTTCGGCGCCGAGCCGACCGTCACCATCGCGTCGCCCACCAAGGTGCAGAAGGCGAGCGTCGACGATCTCATCGTCGGCACCGGCACTCCGATCACGGCGAAGAACCAGCCGATCGTCGTCGACATCGCGCTGTACGACGCGCGGACCGGGCAGAAGATCGGCGCGACCGGTTTCGACAAGACGACGGCCGCTTCGGACGTGAACACCCTGGCATCACAGGCCAAGCCGCTCGGCGACGCGCTGCAGTGCGCCACCGCCGGATCGCGGCTGCTGGTAGGTTTCCCCGCCGGGACCGCGGCCGAGGGGGCCGCGGTCGCGGTGCTCGACGTGCGCACGGTGTTCCTGCCGCACGCGGAGGGCTCGCTGCAGTACAACGACGCGCTGGGCCTGCCCACCGTCGTGCGCGCCCCGGACGGGCGCCCCGGCATCATCGTCCCGGACGCGAAGAAGCCCGCCAAGCAGGTGGTGCAGACACTCATCCGCGGCGAGGGCCAGAAGGTGAAGAAGACCGACGGCGTCCGCGTGCAGTTCACCAGCGTGGACTGGGACACCCGCAAGGTGGTCAACAGCACGTGGGACTCCCAGTCCGCGGTGATCTCCGGTGCCGCGGGCATCGAGGGCCAGACCGTCGGATCGCAGGTCCTCCTGATCGTTCCGCCTGCGGATGCGAGCGCGGGTACCGGTGCCGACGGCAACGGCACGCAGGCGATCGTCGTCGACATCCTCGGCATCGACGACTCCGCCACGACGGGTCAGTAGATGGCGGAACGGATCCCCGCGGAGGAGCGTCTGACGAATCTCGTCGTGGCGCTCATGGCCACGGAGATCGGGCTGACCAAGCAGCAGATCCTCGCGTCCGTCTCGGGCTACCGCCAGCGGGCGGAGGGCAAGGCGGACGCCCTGGACAAGATGTTCGAGCGCGACAAGGAAGAGCTGCGCTCGCTCGGCATCCCGATCGAGACGCTGGGCGATCACGCCGATCCGAACGATCTGCGCGAAGCCCGCTATCGCATTCCGAAGGCGGAATACGATCTGCCCGTCGACATAGAGTTCACGCCGGCCGAGCTCGCCGTGCTGCGCCTGGCCGGCAGTGTATGGAGTGAGGAGTCGCTGTCCGCCGACGCCCAGGCGGGGGTGCGCAAGATCCGCGCCCTGGGGATCGACGTGGACGAGCCGATCATCGGCTTCGCGCCGCGCATCACCGCGCGCGAGGCCGCCTTCGCCCCGTTGCAGAGTGCGATCGAACGCAGTGTCTCCGTCGCCTTCGATTACCTGAAGCCGGGGGAGCAGGCTCCCCGACGCCGCCGTGTGCAACCGCTCGCCCTCGTGGAATACGAGGCGCGCTGGCACGTGTTCGGTCGGGATGTGGATGCCGAAGGCGATCGCATGTTCCTCCTCACCCGCATCGTGGGCGACGTCACGGTCACGAACAACGCGTTCCCCGCCGAAATGCGCGAGGGCGCGGGGGAGCGGGCACTTGCGAGCCTCGAGGCCGTCGCCGCTGCGCACTCGGCCCTGCTGGAGGTCACGCCCGGAACGGAGGCGGCGCTCCGCCTCGGCCGGCGTGCCGAGCCGGCTGCGCAGGGCATCCGCGTGCGCTACGTCGATCTGCACATCTTCGCGGACGAGCTCGCCTCGTACGGGCCGGAGGTCCGCGTGGTGGAACCCGCCGTGCTCCGCGACGCGGTGATCGTGCGTCTGCGCGCGGCGGCCGCGGCGCATGCAGACGCGAAGGACGGGGAATGATGGCGCAGCGCAAGCCCCTGCTGAGCTCGGACCGCGTCCGCGCCTATCTCACGCTCGTTCCCTATCTGCTCGAACGCGGCGAGGTCTCGCTGGCCGAGGCAGCAGCCGAGTTCGACATGACCGAGGCGCAGATGCGCGCCATGGTCGAGAAGCTCACGGTGATCGGCCTGCCCGGAGACGAGGGCTATTGGCAGGCGCCGCAGGAGCTGTTCGACATCAACTGGGACCTGCTGGATGAGCAGGGGATCATCGAGATCACCAACGATGTCGGCCTGCGCCGCGTGCCGAAGTTCACCGCTCGCGAAGCCGCGGCCCTGGTCGCGGGCCTGCAGCTGGCCTCGGCGGTGCCGGGCGTCGCCGACTCCACTGTCGTGCAGGCGCTCATCGCGAAGCTGTCCAGGGGCGCCGCCGGCCTGCCGGCGGACGTCATCGTCGCACCCGGTCCGGTCGATGAGGTCCGCACCGTCGTCGCGACCGCACTGAAAGAGCACGTCGCGGTGTCGTTCACGTACCGCGCGCCCGACGCGGCGCCCACGACCCGCACCGTGGACCCGGTGACGGTCCTGATCACGAACGGGCAGTGGTACCTGCAGGGCTGGTGCCATCTGCGCCGCGCGATGCGCACCTTCCACCTGGACCGCGTCAGCGAGCCGCGGCTCACCGACATCGCGATCACGCACGGCGACGAACCCGTGCCCGAGCTGTTCGCCGGGGACGGGGAGAGCGACGAGGCGGTGATCCGCTTCCCGGAGCGCCTCGCGCCGTTGCTGCGCGACTATCTGCGCCGCGCCGAGGCCGGCGTCCAGGACGATTCCATGACCGCTACGCTGCATGTGGGGGATCCGCTCAGCCTCAAGCGGCTGGCCGCTCGTTTCGGCGGCGCGGTGGAGATCCTCGAACCCGCATCGGCGCGTTGCGCCGCTCGGGAATGGGCCGTCGCAGCACTTGCGCTGTACTCCGAACAAACCAACCCGCAGTCACGGTAGACTGTGCGCAACACCCGATCCATCAAGGGAGATCATCATGTTCGCCGGACTCAACGGATGGCATCTGGTCATCATCCTCGCCGTCATCCTGCTGTTGTTCGGCGCGGCCAAGCTTCCCGCGCTCGCCAAGAGCATGGGCCAGTCTGCTCGCGTCTTCAAGGGTGAGATGAAGGCGATGAAGGACGAGGACGCAGCAGCTTCCGCGACGGACGCCGCCGCATCGACCCAGGCGCCCGCGACGACCGCTCTGCCGACCCCGGTGCAGAACGCGGCCGACACCACCGCCGTCAACCCGCCGCACGACGCCGGTACCCAGCGCTGACGGGCGTGACCGACGCGTCACCGGCGACGAAGGGGCGGAAGCCGCGTCGCGACAGCACCATGCCCCTGGCCGGGCATCTCATCGAGTTGCGCAAGCGACTCGTCTTCGCCGCCGGCGCTCTCGTCCTCGGCATGGTGATCGCGTTCTTCGTCACCGACCCGATCCTGCACTTCGTCACCGGGCCCATCCGTCAGGTCGCCGAGGAACGGGGCAAGGACCTCGTCGGGTTCACGTTCTCGTCGGTGACCGCGCCGTTCGACCTGCGCATGCGGATGGCGTTCTCGATCGGCATCTTCCTCTCCGCGCCCGTGTGGCTGTGGCAGATCTGGGCCTTCATCATGCCCGGTCTCACGCGGAAGGAGATCAGGTACACGATCGGTTTCGTCGCGTCGGCCGTCCCGTTGTTCTTCGCCGGTTGCTACGTGGGCGTCCTGGTCATGCCGCACATCATCGAGTTGATGGCGGGCTTCACACCTGAAGGTGCGCAGAACCTCTACAACGCGCAGGATTACTACGACTTCATCTTCAAGCTGATGATCGTCATCGGGGTCTCCTTCATCATCCCGGTGTTCCTCGTGGCCCTGAACTTCGCCGGCATCATGTCCGGCCGGGCGATTCTGAAGGCCTGGCGGATCGCGATCCTGATCGCGTGCCTGTTCGCGGCCCTGGCGACGCCCGCCGCCGACGTGGTGAGCATGCTCATGCTCGCCGGCATCCTGATCGTGCTGTACTTCGCGGCAGCAGGGCTGTCGATGCTCTTCGACAGGCGCAAGCACAAGCGCCAGCAGGAGTTCCTCGAGGAGTCCACGGTATGACGTCGCCGGCGGATCGATACGCCGCCGCCCGCGCCGCTCAGGACCACCCCGCCACGACCGCCTTCGCGGCGATGCAGCGCTTTCAGCTGGATCCGTTCCAGATCGAGGGCTGCCATGCCCTGGAGCGCGGCAGCAGCGTCCTCGTTGCGGCGCCCACCGGTGCCGGCAAGACGATCGTGGGCGAGTTCGCGATCCACCAGGCGATGTCGACTCCGGCGGACAAGGCGTTCTACACGACGCCGATGAAGGCGCTGTCGAACCAGAAGTTCCGAGAGCTCGTCGACGTGTACGGCGCGGACCAGGTGGGCCTGCTCACCGGTGACGTCAACATCAACGGCTCGGCCCGCATCGTGGTGATGACCACCGAGGTGCTGCGCAACATGATCTACGCGGATTCCCGCGCCCTCGAGGATCTCCGCTACGTGATCATGGACGAGGTGCACTACCTCGCCGACCGCTTCCGCGGCGCGGTGTGGGAAGAGGTCATCATCCACCTCCCGCAGAGCGTGCGGCTCGTCGCGCTGAGTGCGACGGTGTCCAACGCCGAGGAGTTCGGCGATTGGCTGGACACGGTCCGCGGCAATACCGAGGTGATCGTCTCCGAGATCCGTCCGGTGCCTCTGGAGCAGCACGTGCTCGTGCGAGACGACCTGCTCCCGCTGTTCGACGACCGCGCCGGGATCGCGACCGCGCAGGTCAACCAGGAGCTGCTCCGGATCCGCTCGTTCGGTGGGGCCAACTACGAGCGCAACCGCGATGCCCAGCAGTACCGCAGTGCGCGCCACGCGGGTGCCCAGGGGAGACGACCGCAACGCGGGGGCAAGCGCCCCGTGCGCTCGGCCAATGTGCGCCGCATCGAGCGGCTCGACCGCCCCCAGGTCGTGGACCTGCTGGACCGCGCGAACCTGCTGCCGGCGATCTTCTTCATCTTCAGCCGCGTCGGCTGCGATTCCGCGGTGCAGCAGGTGCGGCGCTCCGGGCTGCGGCTGACCACGGTGGAGGAGCGTCGCGAGATCCGCGCGATCGTCGAGGATCGGGTGCGCACCCTGCGCGACGAGGACCTCGCGGTGCTCGGTTACTGGGACTGGCTGGACAACCTGGAGCGCGGAGTCGCCGCGCACCACGCGGGGCTGCTGCCGGCGTTCAAGGAGGTCGTCGAAGACCTCTTCAAGCAGCGCCTGCTCAAGGTCGTCTTCGCGACGGAGACGCTCGCCCTGGGCATCAACATGCCGGCGCGCACTGTCGTGCTCGAGCGCATGGAGAAGTTCAACGGTGAGGCGCGGGTCGCGATCACTTCGGGGGAGTACACCCAGCTCACGGGTCGTGCCGGCCGCCGCGGCATCGACGTCGAGGGGCATGCCGTCGTGCAGTGGACCGAGGGCATGGACCCGCAGGCCGTCGCCGCCCTCGCCTCGCGGCGCACCTACCCGCTGAACTCCAGCTTCCGGCCCACATACAACATGGCGGTGAACCTGCTGGACCGGTTCGGGCGCAACCGCTCTCGCGAGGTCCTCGAGTCGTCGTTCGCCCAGTTCCAGGCCGACCGCGCGGTCGTCGGACTCGCGCGCACGGTGCGCGAAGCCGAAGCATCGCTGGAGGGCTACCTCGGGTCGATGACCTGCGACCGTGGTGACTTCACGGAGTACTCGGGGATCCGGCGCGAGCTCAGCGATCTGGAGAAGAAGAACCGCGCCGATCAGCAGGCGCCGCGCGCGGTGCGCGAGAAGCGACTGCATCAGATCGAGTCGCTCCGTCGCGCGATGCAGCGCCACGCCTGCCACCGCTGCCCGGATCGCGAACAGCATGCGCGTTGGGCTGAGCGGTACTGGAAGCTCAAGCGGGAGACCGACCGCACCCGACGCCAGATCGAGAACCGCACGGGCACGGTCGCCCGCGTCTTCGACCGGGTGCTCGACGTGCTCACCGAGGTCGGCTATGTGCAGGGGGGCGGAGACCAGCTCACCCTCACCGACGCGGGCCGCACCATGCAGCGCATCTACGGGGAGCGGGACCTGCTCGTGGCGGAGTCGCTCCGGCGGGGACTGTGGGACGGTCTGGACGCGCCGTCCCTCGCCGCCATGGCCTGCGCCCTCGTATACGAACCCCGGCGCGACGACGGCTCGATCGACCCCCGCGATCTGCCACGCGGCCGCTTCCGCATCGCCTGGGAGCGCACGCAGGAGCTCTGGGCAGAGCTCGACGACCTCGAGCACGACAACCGGCTACCAGGATCCGATCGTCCCTCGGCGGGACTCGCCGGCGCGATGCACGCCTGGGCGCGGGGGATGTCGCTCGATGCCGTGCTGGAGGATGCCGACATGGCAGCCGGGGACTTCGTGCGCTGGGCGAAGCAGACCATCGATCTGCTGGACCAGCTCTCCATCGTCGCGCCGAACGCCGACACCGCGCGCACGGCCCGTGCCGCGCTCGACGGTGTCCGCCGCGGCATCGTCGCCTACTCCTCGATGTGACCGTGACCGCCCGCATCGCCGAGCCCGCCGAGGCACGCTCCACGCGCCCTGCATCTCGCCCTGTGCTGCCGCTCTGGGCGGCGCTGCTCGCCGCGGCGACCGCAGGGGGGCTTCTCAACCTGGCGTTCCCCGCGCTGTCGGTGTGGATCGCTGCGTTCCCCGCCGTGGCTCTCCTCCTCGTCGCGCTGATCGGACGCCGCACTTGGTCCGCCCTGCTGGTGGGGTTCGTGTATGGCGCAGTGCTGTTCCTGGTCCTCGTCTCCTGGACGGCGCGCTACCTGGGGCCGATACCGTGGCTCGCTCTGGGCCTGCTCGAGGCGGCGCTGACGGCGGTCGCCCTGATCCCAGTGACGCTCGCGTACCGCTGGATCCCGGTGCTGGTCCGTCCGGGTCTGCTCCGCGCCGGCATCCTCTCCGTGGTGGCGGCGGCCCTGTGGATCGGCCGCGAGCTGTTCCTCGGGAACTGGCCCTACGGCGGGTTCCCCTGGGCGCGCATCGCCTACACGATGTCCGACACCGCGGCGGCGCGGGTGACGAGCTGGATCGGGATCAGCGGACTCGGATTCCTGATGGTGCTCCTCGTGGCGTTCCTCGTCGAACTCGCACGCAGTCGCCCGCGTTCGCGCGGCGCGGCGGTGGTGCCGCCGATCGTGCTGGTGGCGCTGCTCGCGCTCCTTCCGGCGTTCCCCACCGCAGCGGACGGCACGATGCGGATCGGCGCAGTGCAGGGCAACGGTCCGACCGGGTATTTCGACAAGCGCGAGCCACTCGACGTGCTGACCGCGCAGGCGGCGGCGACGGAGCCGCTGTACGGCAAGCGCATGGATCTGCTGGTCTGGCCGGAGGGCGGTCTCGACGGCGATCCGTTCCAGTACCCGGTGCTGTCGGACGCGCTCGACGGGATCGCCACACGCGCGCAGGCACCGATCCTCGCGAATGCGGCCACGCAGAAGGGCGAGCTGTTCTACAACACCTCGTTCCTGTGGCCGACCGACAATCACCGCACGCTGGCGAGGGGTGACGTGCAGACGCATTCGAAGCGGCACCCCGTGCCGTTCGGCGAGTACGTGCCCGATCGTGCGTTCTACAACGCGATCGTGCCGGATCTGATCGGCCTGATCGGCCGAGGGTACACGCCGGGCGTCGATGCACCGACCGTGCGCGTGGGCGCGAAGACGGTGGGGCTGGCCATCTGCTTCGACGTGATCTATGACGAGGTCATCGCCGAGGGCATCGACGGCGGTGCCCAGGTGCTGGTGTTCCAGACGAACAACGCGGACTTCCGCGGCACGGTCGAGAACCTGCAGCAGCTCGGGATCGCGCGCATGCGGGCCGTCGAGACCGGGCGAGCGGTCGTGAACATCTCCACGGTCGGCACCAGTCAGGTGATCCGTGCCGACGGCTCCACGCAGGCCTCTCTGGACGAGGATCGCCCCGGTGCACTGCTCGAAGATGTCGAACTGCGCACCGGGGCGACTGCGGGTGTGCTCATCGGGCCCTGGCTGGAGCAGGTCCTGCTGTGGGGCGGGCTGCTCGTGGTCGTCGTCGCGGGTGTGTCCGGTCGGGTACGACGGGGCCGGTCGGAGGCTTAGGCGCCGATCCGTTCGCGGGTCGGGTCTTCGCCGGCGCCGCGACGTGCGCGGATGAACGCGAGGCGCTCTTCCAGGAGTTCCTCGAGCTCGGCACGGGTGCGGCGCTCCAGAAGCATGTCCCAGTGCGTGCGTCCGCCCTTGTCGCCGTCCGCCGCGATCTCGACGGACTTGCCGTCGATCTGCAGTCGGGCGTCAGCGCCGCACGCGCGGCACTCCCAGGTGGCCGGCGGCTCGGCATCGGCCGCGAACATCAGTGTGGTCACGTGGCCGCAGGTGTCGCAGGAGTATGCGGTCTGCTGGCGTTCCATGAAGACGACGCCCTCTTCGCTCTGAAGGCTCTGGGCGCCGAGTCGGATTCCCCGAAGGCTGCGATCTGCCATTGTGTGGTCCTCTCGTCGCCCTCAGGTATATCGGCCCGGGCTGTGCAGAAGGTGCGAAGGGGGCAAACCATGAAGGCTTTCACAGTCGATACCCAGCCCGGGAGCGCTCAGCCTGCGAAATGGGACTGGGTCCGCCGTACGACGAAACTGGATCTCAGTGCGGGGCGAGGGCCTTGATCGCGACGTCCGCACGATCGGTGACGATGCCGTCGGCGCCGGCGGACACCAGCGCGCGCATGCGTTCGGGGTCGTTGACGGTCCACACGTGAACCTCGACGCCGGCGTCGTGCGCGGCGCGCACGAGTGCCGGCGTGAACACCCGCACCGCACCGAACCGCTCGGGGATCTGCACGGCGTCCAGCCCTCGCAGTATGCGGCGCACCCAGCCGCGAAGACGCAGGGCCGACGCCAGACGCAGCAGCGCGATCGCGGTCCGCCCGCCGGAGGAAGCCGGCAGCACCTCGGCGCCCGCAGCCGCGGCGGCCTCCAGCGCGGCGCGACGGTTGCGGTCGTCGAAGCTCGTGAGCAGCACCCGATGCCCGTGCGCGGCCGCAGCGCGTCCCACGTCCCCGGCAGCTGCGAGCGCCTTCACATCCACGTTGAAGCGCAGCAGCGGGAAGGACTCGAGCGCGTCGGCGAGTGTGAGCAGTCCGCCGTGGGCGGCGAACAGCGCGACCAGCTCGGCCGTCGTGACCTCGGCGACCGGGCGGGGATCTCCGAGCAGTCGTTGCAGCGTCTCGTCGTGGAACAGCACGGCATCGCCATCAGCGGTCGCCCGGCAATCCGTCTCCACGTACTCCGCGCCCGCGGCGTCAGCGGCGGCGATGGCGAGAGCGGAGTTGTCGAACACGGACGAGTCCTCGCCCACCAGACCGCGATGAGCGAGGACTCGCGGCGCCGAGGCGCCCTGGAAGTACGGGTGCGTCACGCGGCGCCGTTTGAAGCTGACGCGGGAGGAGTGGCAGCAGCGGCAGCCGCCGCGCGCGTGGTCGGGACCGCCGCTGCGGGTGCCGTCGAGGTGAACGGAGTGGATCCGCCCGCCCCCGGCGTGAAGGCGCCGCCGAAGTTCTTCAGCGCCTCGGTGAACTCGCTCGGGATGATCCACAGCTTGCTGGACGCGCTCTCACTGATCTTCGGCAGCATCTGCAGGTACTGGTAAGCGAGCAGCTTGTCGTCGGGCTGGCCCTGGTGGATGGCGTTGAAGACGTTCTGGATCGCCTCCGCCTCACCCTCGGCGCGCAGCACCGCGGCCTGCTTCTCACCCTCGGCACGGAGGATGTCCGCCTGCCGCTGACCTTCGGCCTCCAGGATCTGCGACTGCTTGGTGCCCTCCGCAGTGAGGATCGCCGCACGACGGTCGCGCTCGGCGCGCATCTGCTTCTCCATCGAGTCCTGGATCGAGACGGGCGGGTCGATCGCCTTCAGCTCGACGCGGCCGACCCGGATGCCCCACTTGCCGGTCGCCTCGTCGAGGACGATGCGCAGCTGACCGTTGATGTTGTCGCGGCTGGTCAGCGCCTCCTCGAGGTTCAGTCCACCGACCACGTTGCGCAGCGTGGTGGTCGTGAGCTGCTCGACGGCGCCGAGGTAGTTCGCGATCTCGTAGGTCGCGGCGCGGGCGTCGGTCACTTGGAAGTACACGACGGTGTCGATCGACACCACGAGGTTGTCCTCGGTGATCACGGGCTGCGGCGGGAACGAGACGACCTGCTCGCGCATGTCGATGAGAGGGCGCAGGCGATCGATGAACGGCACGAGCAGGTTCAGGCCCGGCATCAGAGTCTTGTGATACCTGCCGAGCCGCTCGACGACGCCGGCGGTGGCCTGGGGGATGATCCTGACCGAACGGGCGATGGTCACCAGCACGAAGATGATGACGGCGATCGCCAGGATCCATCCGATGGCGGTGGGGATGAAGGACGCGCTGTCCATGAAGGGCTGCTCCTGTTTCTCCTAGACGTGGGTGGAACGGACGTACGCGGTGGCGCCTTCGATCCGCTCCACCGTCACGGGGGCGCCGGGGGAGAGGGGCGCGATGACGGGAGCCTCGGAGGCGAGGCGGGCGGTCCAGGTGTCGCCGTTGCTGAGCTTGACCTGACCGGTGAGCGTCGTGACCTCGAGCAGCACAGTGCCGTGCAGCCCGATCAGTGCAGCGACGTTGGATCGGGTCTGGTCCTCGCCGCGATGGAGGCGACGCAGCAGCGGCGGGCGCAGCACGAAGATGAGCAGCACGGCGGCGAGAGCGGCGATGATCACCTGCACCCAGACGGGCCATCCGGTGAGCGTGGAGAGCAGGCCCACGGCCGATCCGAGTCCGAGCATGAGGAAGGTCATGTCGAGAGTGAAGATCTCGATGACGAAGAACAGGACCATGAGGACCAGCCAGCCGATCCACGCCCAGTCCTGGAACATCTGCAGGATCGTGTCCATACCGCCCCCTCTTTTTGCCAACCTATCACGCGGTCAGTGCGCCTCTTCCGCGTCACTCTCCGCGGAATCACGCGGATTGGTAGGGTGTTCTGGTCCCACCCGCGCGCCGCGTGCGCACCCTCTCCGAGGAGTCCCCGTGTCTCAGACCCTTCCCGCAGAATCGCTGACCGGCAAGGTCGCCCTCGTCACCGGATCCTCCCGTGGCATCGGCGCCGACACGATCCGGTATTTCGCGGAGGCGGGGGCGGACGTCGTCATCAACTTCCGCAACAAGGCTCCGCGCGCGGAGAAGCTCGCCGGCGAGGTGCGGGCGCTGGGCCGCCGCGCGCTGGTGATCGGCGCCGATCTGACGGATCCGACCTCTGTCGCCGGGATGTTCGACGCGGTGAAGGCGGAGTTCGGCGGGCTGGACGTGCTGGTGCTGAATGCCTCCGGAGGCATGGAGGCGAACATGGGTGAGGACTACGCACTGCGCCTCAACCGCGACGCCCAGGTCAACGTGCTGGAGACCGCGCTTCCCCTGCTGCGCGAGGGCGGGCGCATCGTCTTCGTCACCAGCCACCAGGCCCACTTCATCCGGACCACGCCGACGATGCCGGAGTACGTGCCGGTCGCGCTGTCCAAGCGTGCCGGCGAGGACGCGCTGCGCGAGCTGATCCCCACGATCGAGGCGCAGGGCGTCGAGTTCGTCGTCGTCTCAGGCGACATGATCGAGGGCACCATCACGGCGACGCTGCTCGAGCGCGCGAACCCGGGCGCGATCTCGCAGCGTCGCGAGTCGGCGGGGCGTCTGTACAACGTCGCCGAGTTCGCCGCTGAGGTGGCATTGGCGGCCGTCGAGCCCGTGCCCGCCGACCACACCCGTCTGATCGGCGACGTCAGCGGGTTCGTCGCCGAGTAGTCCGAACACGCGGAAGCGGCCCGGAGCAGATGCGCCGGGCCGCTTCCGCGTGCAGGAGGAGTCAGAGACCGGCAGCGTCCGCGACGGCCTTAGCGTCCTTCGCGATCGTGATCGCGCGCACGATCTGCATGACGCCGAGCACGACGAGCGAGATGCCGAGGAACAGCCAGAAGAACGGCACGGCTGCGAGCCCCAGGCTGATCACAGCGATGCCCGCCACGATGCTGAGCAGCGCGTAGAGCAGCGTCCAGGTCCTGGACCCGTCCTGCCCCATGAGGCTCAGCGAGACGACGCCGTCGAAGATCCAGCTGACGCCGATGAAGATCACGGTGACGAGCGCGAACGCGACGGTCGCCGCCTGGATGTTCGAGAACGCGATGACGCCCGCGACGATGTAGAGGAGTCCGAGGGCGATGTGGCCGACTCGGGCCCAACCGGACTTCGCGGCGCTGAAGATGCCGAGGCCGATGTAGACGACGCCGGCGACGATCAGATAGGCGGCAACGATTCCGGTGAGGACGAAAGCCGTCTTGACCGGCCACACCAGCATCACGATGCCCGCGATGAGTGCGATGATGCCGGACACGGCGAGGAAGATGCGAAGCGACTTCACGAGGCTCTTCGCATCGGCAACTGCTTCGGACATGGGGGACCCTTTCTGAGTAATCCCTGAGAATCTGGGATGGCCTTACTGTACCGCTCGGCACGGAAGGGATCCGCGAACCCCGCGCCGCCGTGCGAGGATCGGGGGATGAGCCCGGCCGCCGACGAGGATCACCTGCGGGATCTCGCCGCACTGCGAAGGGTCCGGGACCGCATCGATCGGGACTACGCCCAGCCGCTCGACGTCGAGGCCCTTGCCGCAGGGGTGCATATGTCGGCGGGGCATCTGAGCCGCCAATTCAAGATCGTCTACGGCGAGCCTCCGTACTCCTATCTGATGACCCGCAGGATCGAGCGGGCGATGGCCCTGCTGCGTCGCGGCGACGTGTCGGTGACGGAGGCGTGCTTCGCCGTCGGATTCCAGTCGCTCGGGACGTTCAGCACTCGGTTCTCGGAACTCGTCGGTGTCTCCCCGAGCCGCTATCGCGCCGACCCGGGCCTGGGACCGGGGATCCCGTCGTGGATCGAGAAGCAGGCCACCAGACCGATCAGGAATCGAGAAGCCCCGCAGGAGCCACCCGCGTAGCGTGAGCGGCATGGACATCCTGATCAACGCCAGCTTCCTCCCGCACACCGATGCCGAGGAGTCGCTCCACTTCTACCGCGATGTGCTCGGGTGGGAATTGCGCAAGGACGTCGGTTACCAGCAGATGCGCTGGCTGACGGTGGGACCGGCGAACCAGCCGGACACCTCCATCGTGCTCACCCCGCCGGCGGTGGATCCGGGCATCAACGACGACGAGCGGCGCACGATCCTGGAGCTCATGGCGAAGGGCAGCTTCGGGGGAGTGGTGCTCGCGACGGAGAATGTGGACGCGGCGTTCGCCGAGATCGAGTCGCGCGGCGGCGACGTCGTGCAGGAGCCGATCGACCAGCCCTATGGGATCCGCGACTGCGCGTTCCGTGACCCGGCTGGCAACATGATCCGTCTGCAGCAGGTGGGCTGAAGCCTGCGCGGTGCCCCCGGCGACGACGCCGGGCACCGCTATCCTGTGACGCGCCCCTTGCCACCCCGTCCGATCCGGAGAATCACGCCGATGATAGAGCCGCACGTCGCCGACACTCACGATGTGATCCGGGTGCAGGGCGCCCGGGAGAACAACCTGAAGGACGTCTCGATCGAGTTGCCGAAGCGCCGGCTGACGGTGTTCACCGGAGTGTCGGGTTCGGGTAAGAGCTCGCTCGTGTTCGACACGATCGCCGCCGAGTCCCGGCGCATGATCGACGAGACCTACAGCGCCTTCGTCCAGGGTTTCATGCCCTCGGTACCGCGCCCCGACGTCGACGTGCTCGAGGGGCTGACCACGGCGATCCTCGTCGATCAGGAGCGCCTCGGCGCGAACCCGCGTTCGACCGTGGGCACCGTCACGGACGCGAATGCGATGCTGCGGATCCTGTTCTCCAAGCTCGGAACGCCGTACATCGGCGGGCCGACGGCGTTCTCCTTCAACATCCCCACTCAGAAGGCCAGCGGCGTGATGACCGGGCCCGGCGGCGAGAAGAAGATCGTCAAGGATGCGATCTACCTCGGCGGCATGTGCCCGCGGTGCGAGGGCAGAGGGGTGGTTTCGGATCTGGATCTCACCCAGGTCGTCGATGAGACCCGGTCGCTGAACGACGGCGCGATCATGGTGCCCGGGTACACCGCCGACGGCTGGATGGTTCGTCAGTTCGCCGAGTCGGGCTTCTATCCGGCGGACCGGCCGGTCTCGACATTCACGGAGAAGCAGCGTCAGCTGTTCCTGTACGGCGAGATCACCAAGGTCAAGATCAACGGGATCAACATCACCTACGAGGGACTCATCCCGAAGATCACGAAGTCCATGCTGTCGAAGGACATCGACGCGCTGCAGCCGCACATCCGCGCCTTCGTCGAGCGGGTCGCCACGTTCGCGGTCTGCCCGGAGTGCGACGGCACACGGCTCACCGAGGGGGCGCGTTCCTCGAAGATCGACGGCGTGAGCATCGCGGATGCCTGCCGCATGCAGGTCACCGACCTCGCCGCATGGGTGCGTTCGCTCGACCTCCCCGGTGCCGGACCCCTGCTCGAGGCGCTGCGGGCCAACCTGGACGCATTCGTCACGCTGGGACTCGGCTATCTCTCTCTCGAGCGGCCGAGCGGCACGCTCAGCGGGGGAGAGGCGCAGCGGATCAAGATGCTCCGCCACCTCGGATCCTCGCTCACCGATGTCACCTACGTGTTCGACGAGCCCACGATCGGCCTGCATCCGCATGACATCCAGCGCATGAACCGGCTGCTCGAGCAGCTGCGCGACAAGGGCAACACCGTGCTGGTCGTCGAGCACAAGCCCGAGACCATCGCGATCGCCGACCACGTGGTCGACCTCGGGCCCGGTGCGGGCTCTGCCGGTGGCGAGATCTGCTTCGAGGGCACGGTTGAGGGGCTGCGGGCCAGCGGCACGCTAACCGGACGGCATCTCGACGACCGTGCGACGCTCAAGCCCTCGGTGCGGGAGCGGACG
Source organism: Microbacterium sp. 22303 (assembly GCF_052045265.1). Classification (NCBI taxonomy): domain Bacteria; kingdom Bacillati; phylum Actinomycetota; class Actinomycetes; order Micrococcales; family Microbacteriaceae; genus Microbacterium; species Microbacterium sp. 22303. The sequence goes on from NZ_JBQEOQ010000001.1 coordinate 415,872, forward strand.
GGGGCGATCGAAGTGCGCGGAGCCACGACGAACAACCTGCAGGGCGTCGACGTCGACGTGCCGCTCGGCGTCCTGACCGTGGTGACCGGTGTCGCAGGCTCCGGCAAGAGCTCGCTGATCCACGGCTCCGTGGCCAAGGGCGAGGGCGTCGTCTCGATCGACCAGACGGCCATCAAGGGCTCCCGTCGCAGCAACCCCGCCACCTACACAGGGCTCCTGGAGCCGATCCGCAAAGCGTTCGCGAAGGCCAACGGCGTGAAGCCGGCGCTGTTCAGCGCGAACTCCGAGGGCGCCTGCCCTACATGCAAGGGCGCGGGGGTGATCGTCACAGAGCTCGGCTTCATGGACACGGTGGAGAGTCCCTGTGAGGACTGCGACGGAAAGCGCTTCCAGGCAGCGGTGCTCGAGTACAAGCTGGCCGGGAAGGACATCACCGAGGTTCTCGATATGCCCGTGGCGCAGGCGCACGAGTTCTTCCGTGGGGGAGAGGCCAAGATTCCCGCCGCGGTGACGATCCTGAGCCGCCTCGGGGATGTCGGCCTGGGTTACCTCTCGCTCGGCCAGCCGCTGTCGACGCTGTCGGGCGGCGAGCGTCAGCGCATCAAACTCGCGACCCAGATGGCCGACGGCGCCGCGACCTATGTGCTGGACGAGCCGACGACGGGTCTGCACCTGGCCGACGTGCAGAACCTGCTCGGGCTGCTGGACCGCCTGGTCGACTCCGGCAGATCCGTGATCGTGATCGAGCACCACCAGGCCGTGATGGCGCACGCCGACTGGATCATCGACGTCGGCCCTGGTGCCGGCCATGACGGTGGGCGCATCGTCTACGAGGGCACTCCGGCCGACCTCGTCGCGGCGAAGTCGACCGTGACGGGGGAGCACCTCGCCGCCTACGTGGGTGCGTGAGGGGGCGACGATGGCAGACCTCCGGATCTCGACGCGCAACTCGCGGTTCCAGCTGCTCGAGGCGCTGACGCGCAACCGCAACCACCGCTCACGCGAGCACCGCTTCGTGGTGCAGGGCGTTCGACCGATCTCGCAGGCGATCGAGCACGGCTGGACGATCCTCACCGTGATCCACGACGCACAGCGCACGCTGTCGCCGTGGGCCCGGGACGCGCTGCAGCAGGCGCAGGAGACGATCGCGATGAGCCCGGCCCTGCTCGCCGAGCTGGCGGACAAGGACGAGGGTGCCACCGAGATCATCGCCGTGGTGGCGATGCCGCCGGACGACCTGTCCCGGATCCCGGTGCCGCGCGACTTCCTCGGGATGGTGTTCGACCGGCCCACGCAGCCCGGCAACATCGGATCCATCCTGCGCTCCATGGACGCGCTCGGCGGGCACGGTCTGATCGTCTCGGGTCATGCGGCCGATCCGTACGACCCGAAGTCGGTCCGCGCCTCGACGGGGTCGCTGTTCGCGACGCCCGTGGTCCGCGCGGCATCGGGCGGCCCGGTCTTCGACTGGGTGCGAGATGTTCGCGCGCAGGGCACGCCGCTCACGCTGGTCGCGACCGACGAGCACGGCGATGTCGATGTGTGGGACTACGACTTCGCCCAGCCCTCGCTGGTGCTGATCGGCAATGAGACGACCGGCCTCGCGCGCGGATGGCGCGAGGCCGCGGACGTGATCGTCCGCGTGCCGATGAGCGGTTCCGCGAGCTCGCTGAACGCCTCGAACGCCGCCACACTCATGCTTTACGAGGCCGCACGGCAGCGCGCGGCCATGCGGGGGAGCGCGTGAACCGGGTGAGAGGGACTCCTGTCGCGCTGTGCGTCATCGCGACCGCTGTCCTGCTGTGCGGATGCGGCGCGCAGAGCGTCACCGGGGCAGATCCGACCGCCGTCGCGGCCACGCCATCGCCGTCGCCCACGCCTGCGGACCCGGCCGTCGAGGAGGCTCAGCAGCGAGCAGATCTGTGGCTCGCGACGGGGTCGGTGACTCCGGGCGCGGTGCGCGTCGAAAGCACAGGGGCTGCCTTCTCGTCGTATCAAGGCTGGGTCTGCACGTCGACGATCACGGAGAAGGGCTTCTGGACTGTCACGGGCACGACGGTCGTGGACGTAGCGAACTGGATGATGGATCACCCGACGCCGGGACTCCTGGCGAACCGCACGAGTCATCTCGATCCCGATCGTCCGGCTGATGGCGTTCTGATCGGCAACGTGCCGCGACGAGGCGCCCTCGAAGGTGTTGTCTTCACCGTGCAGTCGATGCCCGACGGTGGTGTCGCGATCCGCGCGGAGATTGGTGCCGAGGCGAAGAACGCGACGTGTCCAACTCCGCCCGGCGGTGGCCGGTGGGGAGAACCAGGAATGGGTTGAGGGGCGACGTTATGTCAGCTTTTCGGGCCCCCGTCGCCGGGCTCTCGGGGAGGAGCGCGCCGATCCGTCTCGGACGCGGTTGTCCTGCCCAAGGTGCTCGCGCCGAAGACCCCGGGTCCCGTTGATCGCACGGGAAACCGCGTACGATCCGATGCGCGCGCGAGGACAGCGACCGAGACAGCTCCCGTACGTGGCGTTGCATCGTCGCCGCGTCCGACCGTCCATTTTTCGACCGTGCGCAGTCTCCGCGGCGCCTTCGATATCGCCGATAATGCACATTATGTCAGATAGAAGTTGAGCGGATGCCACTCCTCCAGCGCTCTACACGGATGTGCTGCCGCGGAGAATGCATTCGACCGCGTCTTCCAGGCCGTGCTCCGTCAGCTCAGGGGTCAGCATGCCGCTCACTGCCAGGCTGGCGTATCCGTTGAGGCTGACGCGGGCTTACTGCAGGCCGTCTTCGCAGTTGCCACCGGGGCGCTGTCTCGACCACAGTTCGTACTCGGATCCGTCTTCGGTTTGGACCAACCACGGCGGAAACCTGACGAATTCATCCATCGCGAGGCCCCACGTCGAGCCTGCCGCAGCCCGGTGGGTCTTGGCCCATTCGTACATCAGCTGACCGGTCTGAGACCAGTCCCGTTCGTTCATCTGCTGGGCGATGTCTGCCGGCATCGGTGCACTCTTCGGAGTGCTGTAGTCATACGTGCACGAATACGTTCGTCCGCTGTCGCTGACGTAGCTCAGCGAGATGGTGACGTTGACCGGGTATCTGAAGTCGCGCACGAGGTCCATCGTCGCGATGACAGCAGCAATGGCTACCGTGGGCGCGACGGCGATCGCGATGGCCGTGATGATCCACGGTGCGAGTCGTCGTCGAGCCGACCCGGTGACCGGCTGGACCGCGGTGCGGGCATCTCCGGCGGGTGTGGTGCGCTCTGAATCCGGCATGTTCTCACGATAACAACTATTGAACACGTTCGAAACAGTGCCGCTCCCCTGGTGACCGAGCCCGGCCAAGGCTCGCCCGTAACGCTCCCCTTCCGAATGCCTCGGCGCGCGCCTATGCGGTTCCGGCCGGTTCCTTCGCGTGCGCCGACGTCTGAGGATCGCGCCAGTACGTCTGGACTACGGCCCCCGTTGCCAGAATCACTTTCGACCTCGGGCGGTACCCCAGAACCTCGTATCTCCTGTCGTTGACGGGATTGGAAGACTCCAGATAAGTCGGGATGCCGAGCGCGTCGTAACGCGACAGTGCTGCGCGAAGCAGGCTCATGCCGTGCCCTCCCCAGCGCCACTCGGGTGCAACGCCGAGGAGTGTGAGGTACGCGTGCGGTTCATCGGGTCGGGCGGCTGCGAACCGCTCCCCTGCTTGAGCGAGCCGGTCCGCAGCGGCGGCGCCCAGAAGTTCGAGAGTCATGGCGTCATAGGCGTCATGGGATGCGTCGGAGACCTCATTCGCGCCGGGTGGCAACCAGACGGATACAGCCTTGAGGGCTGGTCCTGCGGCGACCGTGACCATCGAGTCCGGGAAGCGCAGCGCCTCGGTGCACATGAAGTGCCAGAACGCGTCGGCCACCGCGCGCCGCCGACCGGACTCGGGAAATGCAGGCCCCCACACCGGGTCATCCAGGAACGCGAGCGTGAGTATTCGCGCCATCTCGTCCACGTCGGCTGCGCGTGCAGCGCGCGCGTCCTGCCTGAAGTCGCCCTTGCCCATGCTCTCCTCGAATCCGTTCCCGTCTGCCGCGCTGGTCGCTATCGGAAGCAATGGCCGAGCGATGGCAACCCTAACGCTAGTGCCCTCAGCGTGCATTATGCTGCACTCATGGAATCTCGGCCAGACCCACTTGCGCAGGCCATCGGCGTGCGAGTCAAGCGCGAGCGCATCGCACGCGGATGGACACTCGACCAGTTGGCGGAGCGCTCCGGAGTGAGCCGACGCATGATCGTCAACGTCGAGCAGGGCGCCGCCAACCCGAGCCTGGAGACGCTTCTGCGGATCTCCGATGCTCTGGGTATGGGCTTGCCTGCGCTCGTCGAGCCGCCTGCGCCCAAGACCGCCAAGGTGACCCGTGCCGGCGAGGGGGCGACTCTATGGAGGGGCGAACAAGGCGGATTCGGAATGCTCATGGCCGGCACGGAGCCACCGAACGTCGTCGAGCTGTGGGAGTGGGTTCTCGCCCCCGGGGACCGCCATGAGAGTGACGCTCACGCCAGTGGGACCCGCGAGATGCTGCTCGTGACCGAAGGCGCGGTCACCGTCTCCGTCGGCAACGACGCCTACGACCTGGCGGTCGGTGACACGGTGTCGTTCTATGCGGACATCGAGCACACCTACGTCAACGCTCAGGATAGTCAGGCTCGACTGGTCCTCTGCGCATATGAGCCGGGCGTCGGGATCGCACATGGAGCGGAGACCGACAATGACTGAGACCTTCACATCGCAAGCGCAGGGATCCGCGGGCCCAGGTCGTGGCCGCCTTTCTCGAATCCCGGCGTGGACCATGGCCGTGGTGGCGATGATCTCGGTCCAGCTCTCCAATGCGCTCTCCGTGCCGGTCATCGAGCAGGTCGGCCCGGCGGGCACAGCATGGTTGCGCATGTGCTTCGGGGCGGTGTTCCTCTGGATCATCGCGCGACCCGCGATCCGTTCGCTGCGCGGCAAGGACATTCCTGCTCTGCTCGCACTGGGCGTCGTGACCGGATTCATGACGACCTGCTTTCTCGCCGCGGTCGAACGCATGCCGCTGGGCACGACCGTGGCGATCGAGTTCCTCGGGCCGCTCACTGTCGCAGGCCTGATGAGCAAGCGACGCCGGGCGCTCGTGTGGCCGCTGCTCGCGTTCGTCGGCGTCGTACTGCTCACCGAGCCTTGGCGCGGGAACTTCGATGCCGTGGGCGTCGGCTTCGCCGCCGCCGCCGGAACATGCTGGGGGCTCTACAACGTGCTCACTCAGCATGTCGGGGATCGGTTCTCCGGCATCAGCGGGCTGTCGCTGACCATTCCCGTCGCAGCTCTGACGACGCTGCCGATGGGCCTGCCCCAGGTCATCGGCGGGACGTTCACCTGGTGGGTGCTGCCCGCCGCGGCAGGTATCGCGTTGATCACGCCGGTGATCGCATTCGGTCTCGAGATGATGGCGCTGCGACGGATGTCTCACACCGCGTTCGGCACGCTGCTCTCCATCGAGCCCGCGTTCGGCGTCGTCATCGGGTTGCTCGTGCTGGCCCAGGCACCCAGCCTGGTGCAGGTCGTCGGGATCGCGATCGTCGTCATCGCCGGCGCGGCGGCTCAGCGCAGCGGCTCTCGCACCGAGGAGCCCACGGTCACCGACGCTCCTCCGTCCGCCAGTGAGAGCAGATAGTCCGTTTGTCCGACGGCGCGACCGTGCGGGCATCCTGCCTGCCGACCCGCAGCGGCAGGGGGATCCCGATGCCCTACGCTGACGGGGTGATGGCTGCACCCCGACGGATCCCTGCCGGCGCCGAGCTGGAAATCCTCATGCGACTGTACGGATACCGCTTCACGCGCACCGGTGGCGTGGTCGGCGCCCAGGCATCGAACGAGGCGATCGATGTGACGGCGGCCGAGTCGTCCGGCTGGCCGGTCCGTGTCATCGAGCGGATCCGGCCGGTCGATATCGTCGAGCGCTCGATCGCCGCCGCATCGGTGCTGGACGAGGCAGCCGTGCTCGGCGCCTTCGTCGCAGGCCTCGGCAGTGCCCCGCACGGACGCCAGATCCTGATCTCCTTCGCCTGGGCACGGCATCTCGCGTCTGCGCCTGCGGCCGAGAACGGGTTGCCCGATTGCGGTCTGGACGCGCGTTCGGAGGATGCCTACGAGCTGGATTCGACCGAGGTGCTGCTGCGTCTCGCGCTCGGCTGGGCCTGGAACGAGCAGCCGCATCGCTATCTCCCCGATCTCGAGACCGCGGTCGCGGCGGGCCTCCCCTCCCCCACGGTCGATGACAAGGAGCGGCTACGCGCTTTGCTCGAGGTGATCTCAGCCCAGCCCGACGGCAGTCGCGCAAGCGAACTCGAGAAGGCGGTCGCGCGCGCGAAAGTCGTATCGGGCACAGACAAGTACCAGCGATATGGCATCCTCATCGGGCTCGCCGAGTACGGATTGCTGCCAAGCACTCTCGACCCCAGCTGGGACAGGTTCGTGTCTCGCCGCGAGATCGCCGAGGCTTGGTCTGGCGGACCTCGATCGGACATCACGCCGCCCCTGTCCGGCTGGCGCGGCGGAATCGACGCGGGACGGGCGGCGCGGCTGCTTGCCTTATGAGGATCCCCATGCTGGCGGAACCTCGGCGCAACAAGAAGCGGGCGTCCCGGCACGTGAGTGCCGAGGACGCCCGCTTGCCGTGAAGTCTCAGAGAGCCTGGATGTTCGCAGCCTGCATGCCCTTGGGGCCGCGCTCGGAGTCGAACGAGACCTTCTGGTTCTCTTCGAGGTTGCGGTATCCGTTACCGGTGATCGCGCTGAAGTGCGCGAAGACGTCGGCGCTGCCGTCGTCGGGCGCGATGAATCCGAAGCCCTTTTCGGTGTTGAACCATTTGACGGTGCCAGTGGCCATGTCGTCATTCCTTCTTGTCTGGGACCCGTTGAATGGTCCGCGAATCCGCGACGAGGCCGTCGGGAAATCTGGGGTGGCGCGTTCCGGCGCCAGGGTTCGTCCGTGAACGGACGGGCTGAGAGGGGTCCACGCGAGTCCCGGGGCCGGTGTCGGCCACGAGTCGGATACGGGAACAGCAGGAGAGATCAGAGAACCAACCGGTCAGAATGCATCACAATGGCTGACGCAACCAGAGTCACTGAACTGAATACCCGCTCGATCGATGATCGAGCCCAGAAGCTGGTCCGGAGCAGGACTCCGGCAGAAACCGCAACTTCAACAACCTGGGCAACAGCCTATCCCTTCCCACCTGGGTGAAGGCCCAGAGCGTCACCGATCATGCAGGTCCGTCAGGATGTGCCAGGTCGTAGGCACGAGACACCATCTTCGGTACGACCATGCGCCACGCGTCGACGACGAACTCGCGTGCCTCCCCCGGGTCGAGCGCCGCGAGTTCGGAACGCACCCAATGGAATCGCATGTCGGACGGCGACGGCAGCTGGAATTTCTCGGGTTGACCTCCGACGAGTCCTTCGCGCAGTTCTTTGGGGAAGCCGAACTCCATCGTCCGTTCGTCCGCCGAGAACGCGACATACACGAGCTGACCGACGCGGAACTTCAGCCGCCCTCGGACGTAGACCTCGTACGAGCGTTCCAAGGTGGATCCGAGTGCGCGTACATCCTCGATCGTCGCCATGCTCGACCTCCTTGCGTCGAGAATAGGCCGGTCAGGGAGTGGGATCCCGCACGGTGAGCAGTGAACGACCGTGTGTGCCTTCCTTCGTCACCGTGCCGGTCTCGACGAACCCGAGCTTCTCCAGCGCGCGCCGTGACGCGAGGTTCCAGTCCCACACGCTCGCCCAGAGGCGCGCATGCCCGGACGCGCCGGCCCAGGCGATCACCGCGCGACCGGCTTCTGTGGCGTACCCGTGGTTGTGCACCTCGCGGAGGAGCTCGAAGGCCAGTTCCGGCTGGTTCGCATCGACCGTGCCGTCGAACACCACACCGCAGTATCCGATCGCCTCACCGGTCGCGCGGAGCACCACGGTGAGCAGACCGGGAGCCTCCTGACCGCTCCCCCGACGGATGTCCTTCGCGATATCGGCGACAGTCGGTCGCCCCTCCGCGTCGAGTCGACGGTGGGGAGGAACGCGCTCATCGCGCTCGGTCCACAGCTGATGGAACACGAGGGCGTCTGCTTCCTGCTGCGGTCGCAGGATCAGGCGCTCGGTCGTCAGCGTCGGACGCGTGCTCTCGGCCATGATGCCATCCTCGCATCGGTGTGCACGGTCGGGGGCGGTGGCGCCTTTCGATGGAACACGCTCGGCGGGCGTCAGCGCCGGGGCGTCCAGCCCGACGGCAGCGGACCGGCGAGAAGCGCTCTCTCCTCGTCCGCGTTGAGCGACCAGCCCTGGGCGGCGTCGACGCCGTCGAACCCGCCGCGGGCGAGGCGGAAGCCCAGGTCGTCCTGCGTGGTGCGGGGGTCTCCCCCGCGACGTACCGATGCGCGCACGCTCCAGGCGTCATCGGCGAAACCGCCCCCGCGGAACACGCGGTACTCGCCGTAGCGCGCCGGATCCAGCAGATCCCAGCACCACTCCCAGACGTTGCCGAGGGTGTCGAAGAGCCCGTTCAGGTTCGGCATCCGCTCCCCCACACGTTGCGCGTGGCGCAGGCCATCAGCGGCGGTCCAGGCGATCTCCGGGAGCGGTCCGTAGTGCGGCGTGGTCGACCCGGCGCGGCACGCGTATTCCCACTCCGCCTCGGTCGGCAGGCGGTAACCGTCGGCTGTGACATCCCAGTGCACCTCCGTGCCATCGAAGCGATAGGCCGGATCCAGCCCCTCCCACTCCGAAGCGGCGTTGCAGAAGCGGATCGCGCGCTGCCAGGAGACGTCGACGGCAGGGCGATCAGGGTGCTCGGCCGCGATTCCGAGCAGCTCCGAGACCTGCTCCTCGGTCACCGCGAATGCGCCGATCTCGAACGGTTCCAGGTCCACTCTCCAGCGGCGCTTGGTCCGTGCATCGTGCAAGACGACAGAACCAGCCGGCAGGGCGCGCATCTCGATGTCACTCATCTCAGGGCAGTCTAGGAGCGGCCGAACGTACGATCGGGTCCATGACGGCCGCCGCTTCCCACCGCGCTCTGGATCGGGTCTTCGCGGTGAGCATCGTTCTCAAGGGACTGGACGGCGCAGCCGAGCTGATCGGCGGTCTTGCGTTGCTCTTCCTCTCACCCGCCCGACTGCGCGAGTGGCTCGGCGATGTGGTCGCCTTCATCCTCGTCGGACACGAGCACTCCCCTGTCTTCCACTGGGCGATACACCTCGGCGACTCATGGGGCACGAGGACGACGCTCTTCGCGGCCGCGTACCTGCTGCTGCACGGCGTCATCAAGGTGGTGCTCGTCTGGGCGTTGCTGAGACAGCAGTTGTGGGCGTATCCGTGGATGCTCTCGGCGCTCGCGGTCTTCATCGCGTTGCAGTGCTACGAACTGATCGTCCACTTCAGCTGGTGGATGCTCGCGCTCACCCTCTTCGACGTGTTCATCGTCTTCCTCACCGCGCGCGAGTGGCAACTGCACCTGAAGCGCCGCGCTGCGGGCGCCGATGTCGGAGCCGTCCCGTAGCGTCTCCGACATGACACGCGCGATCTTCTACACCGCCTCGACGCTGAACGGATTCCTCGCAGATCCCGACGACTCGCTGGACTGGCTCCTCACGATCCCGCAGGAGCAGGCCACGGGCGACATCGCGGCGTTCACCGAAAGGGTCGGCGTTCTCGTCGAGGGGGCGTCGACATACGAGTGGGTGCGCGATCACGAGGACCTCCTCCGCCACCCCGAGCGCTGGCAGCAGTTCTACGGCGATCGTCCGACATTCGTGTTCACACGGCGATCGCCGGAGCCCGTGCCGGGCGCCGACATCCGATTCGTGCAGGGAGAGGTCGCCGAGCACTGGCCCGACATCGTCGAGGCAGCCGGTGGCAGGGATGTGTGGATCGTGGGCGGCGGAGACCTGGTGGGCCAGTTCGCGGACGCAGGCCTGCTCGATGAGATCGTCGTCACCTTCGCTCCCGTGACTCTCGCGGCGGGCAAGCCGCTGCTTCCCCGGGACCTCGATCACAGCAGGCTCGTGCTCACCAGTGTTCGCCAGGCCGGGCCGTTCGCCGAGCTCACCTATCGGCTGACCGGACGCTCCTGAGCGCCCTGATGGTGCACCGTCGCCCGGCGTCGGCGGACTGTGCGGAACCTCTACGCTGAACACGTGCCCGAAGCCCTCCTGACCGCCGAGCGACTCGTGCGACGGTTCGCCCGCGACACCAACCTGCTGGTAGCAGGCCGAACCTTCGACGTCATCGGCGAAGGCGATGTTCCCGACGAACTCCGCACGCTTCTCGTTCGCCTCGGAGCTCGCGTGGGCGATGGCGCCGTCGCGTTCGTCCCGGGGGAAGAGGCCGAGATCCTGCTCGACGGGGCCCCGTTCCCTCCGCGGGAGGGCGCCGATGACCGGATCGACTTCGCGGGCGACCACATGCCCGTGTCGCGCGACATCGCCGCGAGGCTGAGGGACACAGGTGCGGTGCGCGGCGTTCGCATCGGCATCGCGATGGTCCTCGAGCCGAAGACGGCGCAGCTCGCCCTGCTCCTGCGCGACGCTGGCGCCGAAGTCGCGGTCTACGCCCACCCGGATGAGATCGACGTCGACGTGGCCGCCGCTCTGCGCGCTCGAGGTATTCCGGTCGACGGGGATCCTGCGCTGTCCGGCGTCGCAGAGCGTGAAGCCGCCGTCGCGTTCCTCCGCCGGGGCCACGAGCTGCTGCTTGATGACGGTTCGCACTTGATCCGGCTCGCGCACGAGGCCGATGTCCTGGCCGACCTCAGAGGCGCGGCTGAGGAGACGACGAGCGGGCTGACTCCCCTGCGCCGGATGGCGGCCGAAGGCGCGCTGCGGATCCCGGTGATCGCCGTCAACGACGCGCCCATGAAGACAGCCTTCGACAACCGCTACGGCACCGGTCAATCCTGTGTGTTCGCGATCGCCGACGTTCTGGACGTGGCAGGTATCGGAATTCGGGACCAGCCTGCGGTCGTGGTCGGCTACGGCCCCGTCGGTGAGGGCGTCGCGGCGCATCTGCGCGCACTCGGCGCCGCGGTCGGCGTGACGGAGACGGATCCGGTGCGCGCCCTGCGCGCCGCGCACGACGGCTATGCGACCGGTCTTCTGAGCGATCTCGCGCCGAACGCCCTTGTCGTCTCGGCCACAGGTGCGCCGCACACGATCGATGCCGAGACCCTCCGCGCGGCCCGCGTCGTGGCCGTGGCCGGCGGCGTGCCCGAGGAGGTGGACCTCGACCCCACGAGCCTGCAGCCGGTCTCGCACGCGGGAGCCGTGCTCCCGCACCTGGAGCAGGTCGGCGACGGCGCCCTGCTCGTGGCTCGAGGAGGCTGCGTCAACCTTGCCGCGGCGGAGGGCAACCCGATCGAGATCATGGACCTGTCGTTCGCGGTGCAGCTGTCTGCTGTCGAGCAGCTGCTCGCCTCGCCGCTGCCGGCGGGAGTGCACCCGTTCCCCGGCGACGCCGACGAGCTCGTCGCCCGTGCTGCTCTCGCGGCGCGCGGCGAGGCCGTCGATGTCCGCAGCACGGCGCAGCAGCGCGCGCAGCAGGGCTGGCGCTCCCCTCGCTACCGCCGGGAGGACGTTGCATGAACGACGTCACTCTCTACTCCGCGGGCCAGGTGTTGCCGATCACGGCACCGCCGATCACCGACGGCGCGGTGGCCGTGCAGAACGGCAGGATCCTGCACGTGGGTGAACGTGCCTGGGTGCGGAGATCCCTCTCGGATCGGGGTCTCACGCCCTCAGAAGTGCACTGGCCCGGCGTACTGATACCTGGGCTGGTCAACGCGCACACCCACCTGCAGTACACCGGCATGGCGGAGGTAGGCCGAGGCCGGTATCGCGGATTCGAGGACTGGGCGACGGCGTTCGACCCCGTGTACGAGCAGGGACGGGACTGGGCCGCGGATGCGGCGGACGGCGCGTCGCGCCTGATCCGCAGCGGGACGACTGCCGCCGCCGATGTCGTGACCGACCGCACCGCGGCATCCGCACTGCACGATGCGGGGTTGCACGGCATCACCTACTGGGAGGTGATGAGCTGGACCAACGCGGAGTGGGCCCGCACCGGACGCCGTCAGGTGGAGGAGTCGCTCGACGCACTGCCCACTCCCCCCGGCACCGGGCTGTCGCCGCACGCCCCCTACTCGCTCGATATCGAACCACTCCTGGAGATCCCTGACATCGTCCGCGAGCGCGGCGGACGCATACACATCCACCTCGGTGAGGCGGCGTTCGAGAGCGAGTTCGCGCACGATCAGGCGCACGCCTGGCATACAGCGGGCCTGGCGAGCTTCCAGGAGCTGCGCGACGCCGGCTTCGGCACGAGCGCGACCGAGTTCGTGGACCAGCTCGGGGTACTCGGACCCGACTGCCATATCGCTCACGGCGTCTACATGAGCGCGCGCGATCGGGCGATCCTGCGCGAACGGCACACGAGCGTCGCGCTGTGCCCCCGCTCGAACGCCGTCATCGGGTTGGAGGAGCCGCCGATCGCCGCATACCTGCGCGAGGGCAACCCGATCGCGGTGGGGACCGACTCGCTCTCGTCCAGCCCCTCGCTGGACCTGCTCGCGGACGTCGCCGAGCTCGCACGCATCGCCCGGTCGCAGGGGTACACCGACCGTGACCTGCACGCGCGGCTCCTGAACGCCGCGACCCTGGGTGGCGCGCACGCCATGGGGATCGACGTCGGCCCGGACCGCACCGGCTACCTCGCCGTGGGCGCGCTCGCAGACCTGGCGTTCTTCGACGTCGCACCGGGGGCGGACGCGGTCGTCGAGCTCGTGGAGTCCGGCGCGGGGCGATCCGCTGCCACCGTCATCGCCGGCGAGGTCCGACACGCGACCGCCGCCTTCGAAACACCCCTGACCGCCCTGTAACGGAGCCACCCATGACTGCGCCTGTTCCCGCGACCGCGATCCGCCTCGATCTCGAACCGCACCCCGAAGGAGGCTGGTTCCGCCGCACCTGGACGAGCGCCATTCCGGTCGAGACCGTCGGCGGCACGCGCCCCGCGGCCACCTGCATCCACTATCTCCTCACGCCGGAGGAATCCAGCGCGTGGCACGTCGTCTCCAGCGACGAACTCTGGCTCTGGCACGGCCCCGGCCGCCTCGAGCTGAGTCTCGGCGGATCCGGAGCCGCTCCGGGAGAAGCCGAGAAGATCGTGCTGGGCCCCGGCGATGCCGCGCAGGCGCTGGTCCCCGCCGGAGTCTGGCAGGCCGCACGCCCCCTCGACGACAGCGAGGTGCTGGTCTCCTGTTTCGTTTCGCCCGGTTTCGACTTCGCCGACTGGCGTCTCGCCGATTCCTCTACGGTATGAACGGGGCACCTGCGCCCGCAGCCATACCCGTCCGCCCCCGCCCCCGCACCTCAGGAGTCCCCGTGTCCCTCGCACCCGCTCTGCGCCGCACCGCGCTCACGGCGACGGTCGTCGCCGCCGCCCTCGTCCTTGCCGCCTGCAGCGGCCCCGCCTCGTCGTCCACGCCGTCCGCTGGTGCGGACGCCACCGGCGCCGCCCTGCAGACCGTCACTGCGGGCAAGCTCACGATCGCCACGGGCGACCCCGACTACGAGCCCTGGTTCATCGACAACGACCCCGCCAACGGCAAGGGCTTCGAGGGTGCTGTCGCCCACGCCGTCGCCACCGAGCTCGGGTTCTCCGACAAGCAGATCGTCTGGACGCGCACCGGCTTCGACGCCGCGATCGCTCCCGGCCCCAAGGACTGGGATCTCAACATCCAGCAGTTCTCGATCTCCGAGGACCGCAAGAAGGCCGTCGACTTCTCGTCGTCGTACTACACGACCACTCAGGCGGTCGTCGCCGCGAAGGGCACCCCCGCCGCCACGGCCACGAGCATCGCCGACCTCAAGAAGGCCAAGGTCGGCGTCGCCACCGGCACGACGAGCTACACCGTCGCGAAGGCGCAGCTCGGCACCGGCGACCTCAGCGTCTTCAACTCGGTCGACGATGTCGTCCAGGCTCTCAAGGGCGGCCAGATCGACGCGATGATCACCGATCTGCCCGGGGCGTTCTACGTGACCGGGGCACAGCTCGAGAACGCCAGCGTGATCGGCCAGTTCGCCGATGACAAGGGCGGAGACCAGTTCGCCTTCGTGCTCCCGAAGAATTCCGCGCTGACTCCGGCCGTCACCAAGGCCGTGGACGCCCTGCGGAAGAACGGCACCATCGCCGAGCTGCAGAAGAAGTGGCTCAGCGAGGCCGTGAACGTCCCCGTCCTGAAGTGACCTCTCCCCTCGCCGACGCGGCGTGGCAGCCGAGCCCCCTCGAGCTGTCGCGTCGCGCACAGCGCCGCCGTGCGACGACGCTTTCCGTTCTGCTCGCACTGCTGAGCAGCCTGGTGGTGGCTGGCGTCCTCGTCATCGTCATCGCCAACACCCCGGGATGGAAGGTCGTGCGTGAGACCTTCTTCGATCCGAAGGTGGCGATCGCGAGCGTGGGCCCGATCTTCCAGGGCCTGCTGCTCAACATCCTCGTGCTCGTGATCGCGGCGGTCTGCGTAGCGCTGCTGGGCACGCTGCTCGCCGTCCTGCGCTCCCTTCGCGGTCCGGTGTTCTTCCCGCTGCGTCTTCTCGCGGCCGCGTACACGGACTTCTTCCGCGGCGTCCCGCTGCTGATCGTGTTGTATCTGGTGGGCTTCGGGATCCCGGCGCTCATGATCTTCCCCCGGATGCCCGCGATGTTCTGGGGCACGATCGCCCTCGTGATCAGTTATTCGGCGTACGTCTCCGAAGTGCTCCGCGCCGGCATGGAGGCCGTGCACCCGTCTCAGCGGGTCGCCGCCCGGTCGCTGGGTCTCACGCATGGGCAGACCCTGCGGATCGTCGTGATCCCACAGGGCGTGCGCAAGGTCGTTCCCGCGCTCATGAACGACTTCGTCTCGATGCAGAAGGACGTGGGACTCATCTCAGTCCTCGGCGCCATCGACGCGGTCCGTGCGGCTCAGCTGCAGGTCGCCGAGACGTTCAACTTCACGCCGTACATCGTCGCCGGACTCTTCTTCGTGATCCTGAGCTGGCCGATGATCCGTCTCACGGACGTCGTCACCGCGCGTCTCAACAAGCGCGAGCAGGCCGGAGGGATCGTATGACCGCCCCCGTGATCGAAGCGATCGGAGTGCGCAAGCGCTTCGGCGACCATGATGTGCTGCGCGGGATCGACCTGGCCGTCGATGCGCATGAGGTCGTCGTGCTCATCGGCGCGTCCGGATCCGGAAAGTCCACGCTCCTCCGCACGATGAACCTCATCGAGCGCGTCGATGACGGGCAGATCCTGCTCTCGGGAACCGACATCACGGATCCGCGGATCGATGCGGACGCGATTCGCGCACGGATCGGGGTCGTGTTCCAGCACTTCAACCTGTTCCCGCACCTCACCGTGCTCGACAACGTCACTCTCGCAGCCCGGCGCGTGCACCGCATGCCGAAGGCGGAGGCGAGCCGGCGCGGCAGGGAACTGCTGACGGCACTCGGCCTCGGAGACAAGGCCGACGCCTACCCCGATCGGCTCTCCGGTGGACAGCAGCAACGCGTCGCGATCGTGCGGGCGATCCTCACGGATCCCGAGCTGCTGCTCCTCGACGAGATCACAAGTGCCCTCGACCCGCAGCTCGTCGGCGAGGTGCTCGATCTCGTCCGGGAGCTCAAGGGGCGCGGTACCACGATCCTCATGGCCACGCACGAGATGTCCTTCGCGCGCGACGTCGCCGATCGGGTCGTCTTCCTCAAGGACGGCGTGCTCGTGGAGCAGGGACCGCCCCAGCAGATCTTCGACGCACCGCAGCACCCTGCGACAGCCGAGTTCCTCGCCCGCGTCTCGCACTGACCGCACGGGGGCTGAGCAGTATCGCGCGACCTGCTCAGCCCGCGGAAGACGGTCTGATCTCGGTCCAGTCGGCGAACTTCGGCCGGCGGCCGTCGCCGGAAGACCGGCGCGTCACACGGCGCTTGATCCAGGGCCCGACGTGCCGCCGGTAGTACGCGGCGGTGCTCAGGGGCTCCTCCTCCGGCACGTCGCGGGCCTGCCACCACTCTTCGGGGGCACCGACGCCGACGGCATCCAGCACCCTCGCGGCCACGCGGTGATGTCCGTTGGCATTCATGTGGAGGCGATCCTCGGCCCAGTACTCGGGTCGGCTGAGTTGGCGGTCCGGCCAGTTCAGCGCCTGGAGCACGTCGGGGCGATCCTGGATCCGGCGGAGCACAGCGGCGGACAGCTCGTCGCCGCGGCGCTGGATCAGTGATGACAACGGGAGTTGTCCCGAGGGGTTCGCTCCGGAGAGCACGATGAGGGTGGCGCCGGCCTCGTCGCAACGCCGGAGCACCCGCGTGAACGCATCGGCGATGTGCTCGATGTCGGCCTTGGGGCGCAGCATGTCGTTGCCGCCGGCGTTGAAGGACAAGTGGGTCGGCTTCAGGGCCAGGGCCGGTTCCAGCTGCTCCTCGACCACCGGCCATGCGAGGCGTCCGCGGATCGCCAGGTTCGCATAGGCGATCGGCTCGCCGAGCGCATCCGCCCAGCCCAGCGCGGCGAGATCGGCCCACCCGCGGACCGTGCCGTCGGGAAGCTCGTCGCCGACGCCCTCACTGAAGGAGTCGCCGATGGCGACGAAACGAACAGCACTCATCCGTTCAGCCTACGACGACGGGGCCGGACAGACGCACGACCGTCCGGCCCCGTCAGCGACCGACGTGGATCAGTCCTCTGCGAGCAGCTTCCGCACCCGCGGGATCACCTCGGTGCCGTAGAGCTCGATGCTGCGCATGAGCGCCTCGTGCGAGGTCGTACCTGTCGCGTACTTGAGATCGAACCGGCCGAGACCGAGAGTGCGCACCGTGTCGGCGATCTTGGCGGCGACCCGCTCCGGCGAACCGGCGTAGACGGCGCCTTCCGGACCCACCTCGTTCTGGAACTGGGCTCGGCTGTACCCGGTGCCCCAGCCCCGCTCGGCGCCGATCGTGTTGCGCATCGTCTCGAAGCCCGGGTACGCGGTGGACCAGGCCTCGTCGTCGGTGTCGGCGATGTGCCCCGGTGAGTGCACCGCGATGGGGAGCGCCTTGTTCCCGAACGCGTCGACGGAGCGGTGGTACAGGTCGATGAACGGGCGGAACCGCGCCGCCGGTCCACCGATGATCGCGAGCATGAGCCCGAGGCCGTGTCGCGCGACGCGCACGACCGACTCCGGCGATCCCCCGACGCCCACCCAGGTGCGCATGCCTGCGGCGGTCTTCGGGAAGACGTCGGCGTTCTCGAGCGGGGGCCGGACGGTTCCCTGCCAGTTCACGGGCTCCTCCTTGAGAAGCTCGACGAACAGTTCGAGCTTCTCCTCGAAGAGCCGGTCGTAGTCGCGCAGATCGAAGCCGAACAGCGGGAAGGATTCGGTGAAGGAGCCGCGTCCCAGCACCACCTCGGCGCGACCGCCGGAGAGCGCGTCGAGCGTGGCGAAGCGCTCGTAGACGCGCACGGGATCGTCCGAGCTCAGCACGGTGACGGCCGTGCCCAGGCGCAGCCGCTCGGTGCGGGAAGCGATCGCGGCCAGCACCATCTCCGGGCTCGACACGGCGAAGTCCTTGCGGTGGTGCTCCCCCACGCCGAAGAAGTCGACTCCGACGCGGTCCGCGAGGGCGGCTTGCTCGACGATGTTGCGGATGGTCTGCGCGCCGCTGAGGGTGTTCCCCTCCGCGTCGACCGTGATGTCGCCGAACGTGTCCAGCCCGAACTCGATGTCCATACCCGATCCTCTTTCTATTCAGCTGAATAAACCGGGAAGGGGCCGCGGACATTCCCGCGACCCCTCGGGCCGGAGCGAGCGCGCTCAGTCGACCTGGAACACGCTCCGCAGCGTGTCGAGCCCGACCCCGCCCATGTCGAGGGCGCGCTTGTGGAACGCCTTGATGTCGAAGGCATCGCCCTCGCGCTCCTTGACCGCGTCGCGGACCTGCTCCCAGATGCGCTGGCCGACCTTGTACGACGGCGCCTGCCCCGGCCAGCCGAGGTAGCGGTTCACCTCGAACTGTCGGAACTCGTCGGACATGTTCACGTTGCGACGCATCATGTCGAGTGCGTAGTCGTGATCCCAGACACCCTCGCCGTCGAGGCGCGGCTTGCCGAGATGCACGCCGATGTCGAGCACCACGCGCAGCGCGCGCATGCGCTGCCCGTCCAGCATGCCAAGTCGGTCGGCGGGATCGTCGAGGTAGCCGAGCTGCTCCATGAGGCGCTCGGCGTAGAGCGCCCAGCCCTCCGCGTGACCGGAGGTGCCGGCGAGCACGCGACGCCAGGTGTTCAGCTCCGCCCGGTTGTACGTGGCCTGGGCGATCTGCAGGTGGTGCCCGGGAACGCCCTCGTGGTAGACGGTGGTGAGCTCGCGCCAGGTGTCGAACTCCGTGACGCCCTCCGGCACCGACCACCACATGCGGCCGGGACGGGAGAAGTCATCGGTCGGGCCGGTGTAGTAGATCCCGCCCTCCTGCGTCGGCGCGATCATGCATTCCAGTTCGCGGATCTGCTCCGGGATGTCGAAATGCGAGGCGCCGAGCTCGGCGATCGCCCGATCGCTGGTCTCCTGCATCCATCGCTGCAGGGCGTCGGTGCCGACGAGCTTGCGCGCAGAGTCGGCCTCGAGGTGGGCCACGGCCTCCTCGACGGTGGATCCGGGCAGGATCTCGTTCGCGATGGCGGTCTGCTCGGCGACCATGCGCGCGAGCTCTTCGCGGCCCCATTCGTAGGTCTCGTCGATGTCGATCGTCGCTCCGAGGAACCGGCGAGAAGCCAGGGCGTACAGCTCGCGTCCCACCGCGTCCTGTTCGCCGGCGACGGGAGCGAGTTCAGCGCTGAGGAACGTGCGCAGGCCGTCGTAGGCGACGCGGGCGGCGGCGGAGCGGTCGGCGAGGTCGCGGGCGAGGCTCGCGGGCAGCTGTCCCTCTTCGGTCGAGGCCTCGGCGACGAACGCGGCGAAGAAGCCGTCGTCGGCCGTGTACCGCGCGATCTGCGTGGCGACCTCGACGACCTGTCGCCGGGCCGGGACGACACCCTTCGCGATGCCCTCGCGCAGAGTCTCGACATATCCGTCCAGCGCGGCGGGAATCGCGCCGAGACGCTCGGCGATGACGCTCCAGTCATCGGCCGTCGCCGTCGGCATGAGGTCGAAAGCCTGGCGCACATCCTGTGCGGCGGAGGCGATGACGTTCAGGTCACGCAGATGCCACTGCGCATCGTGCTGCTCCAGCGTCAGCCCGAGCTCGGCGGAGAGATCCGTCTTGGTGACCCGGTCGATCTCGTCGACGGGCTCCGCCGCCTCGAGCTCTGCGAGTACGCGGCGGGTCTGGGCGATGGCGTGCTCGTGGCCCGCCGGGCTGAAGTCGTCGAGGCGGCCGTTCACCTCGTTGCGGCCGATGTAGGTGCCGAGGATCGGCGAGAGTTCAGCCAGGGTGTCGACCCAGCCCTCCGCGATGTGATCGATGGTGGACGGCCTGCGCGTCGTGGGCTGCTCTGCGGTCATCCCTTGAGCCTATCCACGGAACGGGCTCCGCTCCACGGAACGACGCGGCTGAGGGCGCGCATCGTGGAGCGGTTCCCGTTCCGCGGCGTTGCGTCAGTGCGCGGCCTCGTTCCAGTCGCCGCCGCGACCGACCTGCACGTCCAGCGGCACAGACAGGTCCGCGGCGCCGGCCATGCGCTCGCGAACGATGCGCTCGGTGGCATCCCATTCCCCGGGCGCCACCTCGACCACGAGTTCGTCGTGGATTTGCAGCAGCACCCGGGAGGCGAGGCCGGCCTCGAGCAGGTCGGCGTGGATGCGGAACAGCGCGACCTTCATGATGTCGGCCGCACTGCCCTGGATCGGAGCGTTGAGCGCCGCGCGCTCGGCGTTCTCACGGAGCACGCGGTTCGGGCTGACGAGGTCCGGGAACGGTCGGCGTCGCCCGAAGATCGTCTCGGTGTAGCCGACCTCCTTCGCGGCGATCACCGAGGCGCGCAGGTAGTCGCGCACGGCGCCGAAGCGGGCGAAGTACTCCATCATGAGCTGCTTCGCCTCGGACTGCTCGATGCGCAGCTGCTTGGACAGGCCGAAGGCGCTGAGACCGTAGACCAGGCCGTAGGACATGGCCTTGACCTTGGTGCGCATGGCCGGCGTGACCTCCTCGGGCTCCACGCCGAACACGCGCGCACCCACGAACCGGTGCAGGTCCTCCCCCGAGTTGAAGGCCTCGATGAGGCCTTCGTCGCCGGAGAGGTGCGCCATGATGCGCATCTCGATCTGCGAGTAGTCCGCCGTCAGCAGCGTCTCGTAGCCCTCGCCGACCTGGAACGCGCTGCGAATGCGCCGCGACTCCTCGGTGCGCACCGGGATGTTCTGCAGGTTCGGGTCGGTGCTGCTGAGCCGGCCCGTCTGGCTGCCCGTCTGCACATAGGTCGTGTGGACGCGGTGGTCGGCGCGGATGGCCGTGTCGAGCGACTCGATGATCTGCCGGAGCTTCGTGGCCTCACGGTGCTGCAGCAGCAGATCGAGGAACGGATGCGGGTTGCTCTCCTGCAGATCGGCGAGCACGGCCGCGTCGGTCGAGTACCCGGTCTTGGTCTTGCGGGTCTTCGGCAGCTCGAGCTGCTCGAAGAGGACCTCCTGCAGCTGCTTGGGCGAGCCGAGGTTCACTTCGCGCTCGATGATCGCGAAGGACTCCTCCGCGATGCGGCTCGCGCGCTCTCCCAGCTCCTGCGAGAAGCCGGAGAGGATCTCGTGCGAGACCGCGACGCCCGCGAGCTCCATGTCGGCGAGGGTGATGAGGGTGGGCAGCTCGATCTCGCGGAGCACCCGGTCGACGCTCTCCGGCACATCCGCGCGGAGGGCGGTGGCCACGCGTGCCGCGAACCAGGCGAGCTGCGCCGGCGAAGCGCCCTCGGTCTCGGGCACGAGCTGGCTCGGATCCGCCTCCGGCAGCTTCTCACCCAGGTAGCGGTCGACGAGGTCGGCGAGCGTCTTGTCGGGATAGCTCGGGCGGAGCAGCCATCCCGCGAGGTTCGTGTCGTAGGCCAGCCCGCCCAGGCGCACGCCTGCGCTGTGCAGTGCCTTCACCTGCGGCTTCGCGTCGTGGAAGATCTTCGGCGCGTCGGACGCGAGCCAATCGGCGAGAGCGGCCTGCACCTGCGGCGACCATGAGAGCTCGACGAGGTCGTCGCCGTGCGCGAGCCCCACGCGCCGTGGCAGTCCGCCGGCGGCGGTCACCTCGACCGCGACGTCGCCGGTGGCTGTGGCGAGCCACGCCGCGACCCCTTCGACGGAGAGCTCCGTGGCAGCCGGTACGGCGACGGTGGCAGCGGTCTCCTCGGCGGGCGCATCCTCGCCGACCGCCTCGAACACCCGCGGCAGCAGCGTGCGGAACTCCAGGCGGGCGAAGATGTCGCGCACGGCCTGCGCGTCGATCGGACGCGTCTCGAGGTCTGAGGGGCCGACGGGGAGCTCGACGTCCTGCAGCAGCCGGTTCAGCTTGCGGTTGCGGCGCACGTCCTCGATGTGCTCGCGGAGGTTTCCGCCCACGACGCCTTTGATCTCGTCGGCGCGATCGAGCAGCTCATCGAGCGATCCGAACTGCGTGAGCCATTTCACGGCGGTCTTCTCGCCCACCTTCGGCACGCCGGGCAGGTTGTCGCTCGTCTCACCCACGAGAGCGGCGATGTCGGGGTACTGCTCGGGGCGCACGCCGTAGCGCTCCTGCACGGCGATCGGGTCGTAGCGCTTGAGCTGCGACACGCCCTGCACGTTCGGGTAGAGCAGCGTGACCTCGTCGTTCACGAGCTGGATCGTGTCGCGGTCCCCGGAGACGACGAGCACGTCGAAGCCCTGCGAGGATCCCTGCGCGGCGAGCGTGGCGAGGATGTCATCGGCTTCGATGCCCTCCTTCGTCAGGACCGGGATCGACATCGCCGCGAGGCAGTCCTGCAGCAGCGGGATCTGCCCGCGGAACTCCGAAGGGGTCTCCGAGCGGGTCGCCTTGTACTCCGGGTACACGTCGGTGCGGAACGAGTGCCGCGACGTGTCGAAGGCGATCGCCATGTGCGTCGGCCGCTCCGCCTTGATGAGGTTCACCAGCATCGACAGGAAGCCGTAGATGGCGTTCGTGTGCTGGTTGTCCTTTGTGGTGAAGTTCTCCACCGGAAGGGCGAAGAACGCCCGGTATGCGAGCGAATGGCCGTCGACGACCATGAGGGTAGGCTTTGCGGAGTCCGTCACGACTCCAGCCTAACGAGCCCTGCGGACATCGAATCGAGGAGGATCCGCGTGAGCGACCCTGTGGACACGACCGCTGCACCGACCGGCTCCGGGATGGACTGGGCGGTCGAACGCGGCATGGGCGCCCTGGCGGAGAAGATGGGTCTGAGCTGGGTCGAGTTCTCGGTGGACCGCTGCGTGGCCACGATGCCGGTCGAAGGAAACACGCAGCCGGTCGGGCTCATGCACGGCGGCGCCTATGTCGTGCTCGGCGAGTCTCTGGGCTCGATGGCGGCGAACCTGCATGCCGGCCCCGGGCGACTCGCGGTGGGCGTCGACATCAACGCGACCCACACGCGCTCGGCCACCAGCGGCGTCGTCACGGGCGTGTGCACCCCGGTGCACCTGGGCCGCAGCATCACCGTGCACGAGATCGCCGTGAGCGACGATCAGGGCCGGCGCTGCTCCACGATCCGGATCACGAACATGATCAAGGACCTTCCCGGCGCCTGACCGCTCAGGACCCGCTGTCCGGAGCATCCTCCAGGATCCGCTGGAACAGCAGGTGGTCCTGCCACTCCCCCGCGATGCGCAGGTAGCGCGCAGCGTGACCGATCTCGGTGAAGCCGATGGCCCGCAGCACGCGCTGCGACGCCTCGTTGTGCACGAGCGTCGCCGCCTGGACCCGGTGCAGTCCGAGGTCGTCACGTGCGAGCGCGCAGACGGCGGAGACCGCGGCGCGCATGACCCCGCGGCCCGTCAGGTCCTTGTCGATCCAGTAGCCGAGGTGCGCACTCCAGAACGCCCCGCGCACGATGTCGCTGAGGTTCACCCGTCCCACGATGCGGTGGTCGGCGTCCTCCAGCACGTAGGCGGCAGTACGCCCTTCGTGCACACCGCGCAGAGACTCTCGGACGAACTCGTCCTGGCGCGCGGTGGTGAAGAACTCCGCTGTGCGGAGCGGCTCCCACGGCGCGAGGTGAGCGCGGTTACGGGTGTACGCCGCGGCGAGCTCGGCGCCGTCTCCGGGAAGAAGCGGGCGGAGCAGGATCCCGTCGCCGAGATCCACGCCCTTACTTCTTGGGGGCGAGCTGCTCGATGATCGCCTTCGCCACGTCCTGCATGGTGAGGCGGCGATCCATCGACGCCTTCTGGATCCAGCGGAACGCCTCGGGCTCGCTGAGGCCCATCTTCTCGTTCAGCAGGCCCTTGGCCCGGTCGACGAGCTTGCGGGTCTCGAAGCGCTCGACCATGTCCGCGACCTCGGCCTCGAGCGTGATGATCTGCTCGTGGCGGGCCAGGGCGATCTCGATGGCCGGGAGAAGGTCGTTCGGCGTGAACGGCTTGACGACGTAGGCCAGGGCACCGGCCTCGCTCGCGCGCTCGACGAGCTCCTTCTGACTGAACGCGGTGAGCAGCACGACGGGCGCGATGTTGCCCTTGTGCAGCTTCTCCGCGGCGCTGATGCCGTCGAGCTGGGGCATCTTCACGTCCATGATGACGAGGTCGGGACGCAGCTCCGTGGCCAACTGCACCGCGGTCTCTCCGTCTCCGGCTTCGCCGACGACATCGAAGCCGTTGTCGCGGAGGATCTCGACGATGTCGAGGCGGATCAGCGACTCGTCCTCGGCGACGACAACGCGTCGCGGAGCGGACGAGGCGGGCTGCTCAGGCTGCTGCTCTTCAGTCACGGATCCATCCTACTGGACAGCAGTTTCGGATCTTGTGAACCATGGTGCCGGCGGTGGGACTCGAACCCACACACCCTTCCGGATAGAGCATTTTGAGTGCTCCGCGTCTGCCATTCCGCCACGCCGGCCCGGATCGACTGTAGCGCACCTGCGGATGCCACGAGGGCCGGCCCCATGGGGCCGGCCCTCGTGTGCGCGTCCTACTTGGCCTGATAGGCCGGAGCGGCGCCGTGAACGGTGTCGCCGACACGGTGGATGCGCAGGTCGTTCGTCGATCCGACGATCCCGGGAGGGGAGCCGGAGATGACCACGACCTTGTCGCCCACTTCGGCGAGGCCCGACCCGAGCAGATGCTCGTCGACCTGGTGGAACATCATGTCGGTGTGCGGCACGAAGTTCACCAGGCTCGTGCTGACGCCCCAGGTGACGGCCATACGGCGGCGGATCGCCGGATCCGGCGTGTACGCGAGCATGGGGATGCGCGAACGGAGTCGCGACAGGCGCCGCGCCGAATCGCCCGACTGCGTGAACACGCAGAGGAACTTGGCCTCGACGAATTCGGCGACCTCGAGAGCCGCGAGCGTGATCGCGCCGCCCTGGGTGCGCGGCTTGGTGGTCAGCGGGGCGATCCGCTCCAGGCCGTGGTCCTCGGTGGACTCGATGATCCGAGCCATCGTCTCCACGACGATGACGGGATAGTCGCCCACGCTGGTCTCGCCCGAGAGCATGACGGCGTCGGCGCCGTCGAGGACGGCGTTCGCGACATCGGAGGTCTCGGCGCGGGTCGGCACCGGGCTGGAGATCATCGACTCGAGCATCTGGGTCGCGACGATGACGGGCTTCGCCATGCGGCGGGCGAGCTCGACCGCCTGCTTCTGCACGATCGGGACCGCCTCCAGCGGCAGCTCGACGCCCAGGTCGCCGCGGGCGACCATGATGCCGTCGAACGCGTCGACGATGCTCTCGAGGTTGTCGACGGCCTGCGGCTTCTCGATCTTCGCGATGACCGGGACCTTCACACCCTCTTCGGCCATGATCTCGTGCACGCGGGTGACGTCGGACGCGTCACGGACGAACGACAGCGCGATGAGATCGGCGCCGATGCGCAGACCCCAGCGCAGGTCGTCCTCGTCCTTCTCGCTCAGCGCGGGGACGCTGACCGCGACGCCGGGCAGGTTGATGCCCTTGTTGTTGGACACGGCGCCGGCGACCACGACACGCGTGGTGACGACGGTGCCGTCGGTCTCGATGACCTCGACGCGGACCTTGCCGTCGTCGATGAGGAGGAAGTCGCCGGGCTTGACGTCCTGCGGAAGGCCCTTGAAGGTCGTTCCGCAGATGTCCTTGTTGCCCAGGATGTCCTCGGTCGTGATCTTGAAGATGTCGCCGACCGCGAGCTCGTAGGGGCCGGCCTCGAACTTGCCGAGGCGGATCTTCGGGCCCTGCAGGTCGACGAGGACGGCGACGGCGCGACCGGAGTCCTCCGCCGCGCGGCGGACGTTCGCGTAGTTGTTCTCGTGCACGGAGTAGTCCCCGTGGCTGAGGTTCAGCCGGGCGACATCGACCCCCGCATCGATGAGGGCCCGCACCGTTTCATACGTCGAGGTTGCGGGGCCGAGTGTGGCCACGATTTTGGCACGTCTCAATGCGTTCTCCGATAAGTGTCAGGGGGATGGAATAAGGGCCACGAGGCCGGGGCCAGCCTACGCGGGCTGGACCCCGATCGCGACATCAGACGGGCGGACCGGAGCGGGCAGCACGGTCTGTCCCATGAGGTGCCTGTCCACAGCGGCCGCTGCGGCGCGTCCCTCGGCGATCGCCCACACGATGAGGGACTGGCCTCGTCCGGCGTCGCCGGCGACGAACACGCCCGGGATGGTGGATGCGTAGTCCTCGTCACGCCGGAACGCGCCGCGCTCGGTGCGCTGCGGACCGTCCTCGCCGTACGCCTCGTACTCGGGGCCGGTGAAGCCCATCGCGATGAGCACCAGATCCGCGGGGATCTCCCGCTCGCTGCCGCTCTTGGGAACGCGACGGCCGTCCACGAACTCGGTCTCGGCGACGCGCAATGCGCGCACCTCGCCCGCCTCGTTGCCGAGGAACTCCACGGTGGAGGCCAGGTACTGCCGCTCCCCGCCCTCCTCGTGCGCCGAGGAGACCTCGAACACGGTCGGCATCATCGGCCAGGGCTGGTGCTCCGGGCGTCCCGACGACGGCTGCCGTCCGATCGCGAGGTTCGTCACGCTGAGCGCGCCCTGACGGTGCGCGGTGCCGATGCAGTCGGCACCGGTGTCGCCGCCGCCGATCACGATCACGTGCTTGCCCTCGGCGGTGATCTGGTTCGACACGGGATCCCCGGCGACGGCCTTGTTCGACTCGACCAGGTACTCCATGGCGAAGTGCACGCCGTCCAGGTCCCGTCCGGGGATCGCGAGCTCGCGCGGCAGGGTCGCCCCGGTCGCGATCACCACGGCGTCGTACCGGGCGCGCAGATCGGCCCAGCTGATGTCGGTGCCGATGTTCACGCCGGCGCGGAACCGCGTGCCCTCCTCGGACATCTGGCGCAGGCGCGCGTCGAGGTGCGACTTCTCCATCTTGAAGTCCGGGATGCCGTAGCGCAGCAGCCCGCCGATGCGGTCGTCGCGCTCGAACACCGCGACGGTGTGCCCTGCACGCGTGAGCTGCTGAGCGGCGGCGAGACCGGCGGGGCCGGATCCGACCACGGCGACGGTCTTGCCCGTGAGCCGTTCCGGCGGCTGCGCCTCGACCCAGCCCGAGGCGAAGGCCTCGTCGATGATCGAGACCTCGATCTGCTTGATCGTGACGGCGGGCTGATTGATGCCCAGCACGCAGGCGCTCTCGCACGGCGCCGGGCACAGCCGTCCGGTGAACTCCGGGAAGTTGTTCGTCGCGTGCAGGCGGTCGATCGCCGCGCGGCCTTCGCCGCGCCACGTGAGATCGTTCCACTCCGGGATGAGGTTGCCGAGCGGGCAGCCCTGGTGGCAGAACGGCACACCGCAGTCCATGCAGCGGCTCGCCTGGCGGCGGAGCACGGCCGAATCGCCCGGCTCGTACACCTCCTTCCAGTCCATGATGCGGACCGGAACGGGCCGGCGGGCGGGGAGCTCGCGCTCCGTGACGGTCAGAAAGCCCTTGGGGTCAGCCACCGGTCACCTCCAGGATGCGGGTCCAGACGATGGAGCCGTCGGGGTCGATCCCCTCGGCCTCTGCCTCTGCGCGGGTGCGCAGCACGGCGGCGTAGTCCCGCGGCAGGATCTTCGTGAAAGAGGCGGCGAAGTCGTCGTCCGCCAGGATCTCCGCCGCGAGTGGGGATCCGGTGCGCTCCACATGCTGCGTCAGCAGCTCGCGCAGCTCCTGCGTGTCCACCTCGTCGAGAGCCAGGAGCTCCAGCTCCCCCGCGCTCAGCGAAAGCGGGTTCACGCGCTCGGTGTGCAGATCGCGCACGTAAGCGATGCCGCCGGACATGCCGGCGCCGAGGTTGCGTCCCGTGCTGCCGAGGATCACGGCGACGCCGCCGGTCATGTACTCGAGCGCGTGGTCGCCCACGCCCTCGGCGACGGCCGTCGCCCCGGAGTTGCGAACCAGGAACCGCTCCCCGACCACGCCGGAGATGTGGATCGTGCCGCTGGTCGCGCCGTAGCCGATCACGTTGCCGGCGATCACGTTGTGCTGCGGCACGAATGTCGCATCGGGATGCGGACGGACCGCGATCTCGCCACCGGAGAGACCCTTTCCGACGTAGTCGTTCGCGTCGCCCTCCAGACAGATCGAGATGCCCCGCGGCAGGAACGCGCCGAGCGACTGCCCCGCAGTGCCGTGCAGGGAGATCCGGATCGTGCCCGCGGGCAGCCCCTCTCCCCCGTGCTGCACGGTGACTTCGTGGCCGAGCATCGTGCCGACGGCGCGCTCGGTGTTGCGGATCGGCAGGTCGAAGGAGACCGGCGTGCCCTGAGCGATCGCCTCGCGGGCGGCCTCGAGCAGAGGAGCATCGAAGTGCTTCTCCAGCTCGTGGTCCTGCGCGCGAGCACTGCGACGGGGCTCCCCGGCGGGGAACACAGGACCTTCGAGCACCGGGGCGAGGTCGAGACCGTCCGCCTTCCAGTGCTTGATGGCCGCGTCCGTGCGCAGCAGATCCGCCCGGCCCACGATCTCTTCCAGGCTGCGGAAGCCGAGTGCGGCGAGGTGCTCGCGCACCTCCTCCGCGATGAACTCCATGAAGTTCACGACGAACTCGGGCTTGCCCGTGAACCGCTCGCGCAGCACCGGGTTCTGGGTGGCGACGCCGACCGGGCAGGTGTCCAGGTGGCACACGCGCATCATGATGCAGCCGCTCACCACGAGCGGCGCCGTGGCGAAGCCGAACTCCTCCGCACCCAGCAGGGCGCCGATGATCACGTCGCGGCCCGTCTTCAGCTGGCCGTCGACCTGCACCACGACGCGGTCGCGCATGCCGTTGAGCATGAGCGTCTGCTGCGTCTCGGCGAGGCCGAGCTCCCACGGGGTGCCCGCGTGCTTGAGCGAGTTTAGCGGGCTCGCGCCCGTGCCACCGTCGTGGCCGGAGACCAGCACGACGTCGCTGAGCGCCTTGGCGACACCGGCAGCGACCGCGCCGATGCCGGACTGGCTGACCAGCTTGGTGTGGATCCGGGCGTTCGGGTTGGCGCGCTTCAGGTCGAAGATGAGCTGCTTGAGATCCTCGATCGAGTAGATGTCGTGGTGCGGCGGGGGCGAGATGAGCCCGACCCCGGGCGTCGCGTGCCGGGTGCGCGCGATCCACGGATACACCTTCTGCGGCGGCAGCTGACCGCCCTCACCGGGCTTGGCACCCTGCGCGAGCTTGATCTGGATGTCGTCGGCCGCGGTGAGGTACTGGCTGGTCACGCCGAAACGGCCGGACGCGACCTGCTTGATCGCGCTGCGGCGCTCCGGGTCGACCAGGCGATCCGGATCCTCACCGCCCTCGCCGGTGTTCGACTTCGCGCCGAGACGGTTCATCGCGATCGCGAGCGTCTCGTGCGCCTCCTGCGAGATGGATCCGTAGCTCATCGCACCGGTGGAGAACCGCTTGACGATGGAGGACACGGGTTCGACCTCGTCGATCGGCACCGGCGGGCGCTGCCCCGTGCGCAGCTCGAACAGGCCGCGCAGGGTCTTCAGCTCCTTGGCCTGGTCGTCCACGAGCTGCGTGTACTCGCGGAAGATGTCGTACCGCCGGGTGCGCGTCGAGTGCTGCAGACGGAACACGGTGTCCGGGTTGAACAGGTGCG
The DNA here is from genome assembly GCF_052045265.1 of Microbacterium sp. 22303. Taxonomy (NCBI): domain Bacteria; kingdom Bacillati; phylum Actinomycetota; class Actinomycetes; order Micrococcales; family Microbacteriaceae; genus Microbacterium; species Microbacterium sp. 22303. The sequence continues at coordinate 445,148 of NZ_JBQEOQ010000001.1, forward strand.
GCGAGCCGTCACGGCGCCACTGGTACTCGCCGCCCGTCCAGAGGCGCTCGTGCGCACGCGCCGCGGCGTCCTCGGGGTAGGCGAAGTCGTGGCGCGCCTGGTTCTCGGCGAAGACGTCCTCGATGCCGATGCCGCCGAGCTTGGTCTCGGTGCCGGTGAAGTACGCGTCGACGAGCTCCTGGCTGAGGCCGACCGCCTCGAACACCTGCGCGCCGGCGTACGAGCCGACCGTGGAGATGCCCATCTTGGACATGATCTTGAGCACGCCCTTGCCGAGCGCGTAGATCAGGTTGCGGACGGCCTTCTCCGGCGTGATGCCGGTGATGTAGCCGGTGCGCACGAGGTGCTCCACCGTCTCCATCGCGAGGTAGGGGTTCACCGCGGAGGCGCCGTAACCGATCAAGGTCGCGACGTGGTGCACTTCGCGCACGTCACCGGCCTCGACGATCAGTCCGACCTTCATCCGGTCCTCACGGCGGATGAGGTGGTGGTGCACCGCGGACAGCATGAGCAGCGACGGGATCGGGACGAGGTCCTTGTTGGAGTCCCGGTCGCTGAGGATGATCAGCTCCGCGCCGTCCTCGATCGCGGCGTCGACCTCGGCGCACATCTCCTCGAGGCGCCGGGCGAGCGCGTGCGGACCCAGATCGAAATGGTAGAGCCCCTTGATCGTCGCGCTGGAGCGCTCCGGGCGGGCGCGATCGATGTGACGGAGCTTGGCGAGCTCGTCGTTGTCGATGACGGGGAAGTCGAGCACGATCGTGCGTGCGTGGTCGGGTCCCCAGTCCAGCAGGTTGCGCTCCGGCCCGAGACCGAGCGAGAGGCTCGTGACGACCTCTTCGCGGATCGCGTCCAGCGGCGGGTTGGTGACCTGCGCGAACTGCTGCACGAAGTAGTCGAAGAGCAGCCGCGGACGCTCCGAGAGCACCGCGATCGGCGCATCGCTGCCCATGGCGCCGAGCGGTTCGGCGCCGGTCTGCCCCATCGGGGTGAGCAGGATCCGCACCTCTTCCTCGGTGTAGCCGAAGGTGCGCTGACGACGGGTGATCGATGCGACCGGGTGCACGATGTGCTCCCGCTCCGGCAGATCGGCGAGGCGCACGCGTCCCTCATCGAGCCACTCCTGCCACGGGTGCAGGGCGGCGAGGTCTCGCTTGACCTCTTCGTCCTCCACGATGCGGCGCTGGGCGGTGTCGACGACGAACATCGTGCCGGGCTGCAGGCGGCCGCGGCGCTTGATGCGCTCGGGCTCGAACTCCAGGACACCGGTCTCGCTGCCGATCACGACGAGGCCGTCCGTCGTCTCGGTCCAGCGCCCAGGGCGCAGTCCGTTGCGGTCGAGCGTTGCGCCCACGACGGTGCCGTCGGTGAAGATGAGCGCGGCGGGACCGTCCCACGGCTCCATCTGGTTCGCGTGGTACTCGTAGAACGCGCGCAGGTCCGGATCCAGGTCCGTCTGACGCTCCCAGGCAGCCGGCACCATCATCATCACGGAGTGCGGCAGGCTGCGCCCGGTGAGGGTGAGCAGCTCGAGCACCTCGTCGAACGAGGCGGAGTCGCTCGCACCGTCGGTGCAGATCGGCAGCAGCGGGCGGATGTCGCCGAGCAGCTCGGACTCGAGCTGCGACTGGCGGGCGCGCATCCAGTTGCGGTTGCCGCCGACGGTGTTGATCTCGCCGTTGTGCGCGAGCATGCGCAGCGGCTGCGCGAGCGGCCAGGACGGGAAGGTGTTGGTCGAGTACCGGGAGTGCACCACCGCGAGCTCGGAGGCGAAGCGCTCGTCCTGCAGGTCGGGGTAGAACGGCTCCAGCTGCAGAGTCGTGACCATGCCCTTGTAGCCCAGCGTGCGGGCGGACAGCGAGACGAAGTAGGCCCCGAGCTCATGGCCGGCGCGCTTGCGCAGCCTGTAGGCGACCCGGTCCAGCGCGATGCCGGAAAGCGCCTCGGCTCCGCTCGAGGCGGGGCGCGAGACGAACAGCTGCTCGAAGGCGGGGCGGGCCTCGTCGGCGAGCTTGCCGAGGTGCTGGTTCGCGGTGGGCACCTCGCGCCAGCCGAGCACGGTGAGGCCCTCGGCGCGCGCGATCTTCTCGATCCCGGCCTTCTGCTCGCGACGCGACCGCGAGTCGAGCGGGAGGAAGGCGAGCCCGGCCGCGTACTCGCCCACCGGAGGAAGCTCGAACGAGGTGACCGCACGCAGGAACGCGTCCGGCATCTGCGTCAGGATCCCGGCGCCGTCGCCGGTGCCCGCGTCGGAGCCGATCGCGCCGCGGTGCTCCAGGTTGCGCAGCGCCTCGAGGGCGAGCGCGATGATGTCGTGGCCCGGCTCCCCGCGGAGCGTCGCGACCATGGCCAGGCCGCAGGCGTCCTTCTCGAACGCGGGGTTGTACATCCCCTGCTTCGGGGGGTAAGCGCCGGAAGCGCCGTGGGGAGGCTGGAAGTACACCAGTCACCGTCCTCAGATTTCTGATGAACCCGGGGACATCATCGGCCCGCTCGTTCAGTGCGATATTCCCGGTGGACGTACGTCCACCGCAGCGAGGCTCCTGTCGGCGCCGTTCTCAGGGGCGGGAGACGGCGCTCGTGGCGTCCGCCTCCGCGCGATTCTCGTCGGTCTGAGGCTCGCTCAGGTCGACGAAATCATCGGGGTTTTGCGATTCTACCCCAGCGGTGCTCGGCTCCCGACCCGGCTGGTACGGCGAAGGCTCGAAGCCGGGGTGACGGCGAGTCTGCACGAACAGGACGACGATGCCCAGCACGACGCCGAACAGCGCGGCCCAGACGTTCGTGCGCAGCCCGAAGTAGATCTCGCTCGGATCGATGCGGATCGACTCCCAGACCATGCGTCCTGCGCCGTACCAGATCAGGTAGACGGCGAAAAGCTTGCCCCACTGCAGGCGCAGCTTGTGGCCGAGCCAGAGCAGGAACAGGCAGCCCAGAGTGTTCCAGATGACCTCGTACAGGAACGTGGGGTGGAACAGGGTCCCGGGGGCGAGTCCCGCCGGGAAGGCGGAGTTCGTCGACTCGATCTCCAGGCCCCAGGGGAGGTCGGTGGGCAGGCCGAACAGCTCGTGGTTGAACCAGTTGCCGAAGCGGCCGAACGCCTGCGCGAGGATGAGGCCGGGGGCCAGCGCGTCCGCGAAGGCCGAGAAGCGCACGCCGGTCCACTTGCAGCCCAGCCAGGCGCCGATGGCGCCGCCGATGAGCGCGCCGAAGATGGCGATGCCGCCCTCCCAGATGGCCCAGACCGAGCCGGGCTCGAACGGGTTCCAGGTGTTCTTGTCCGGCCCGAAGTAGAAGCCGGGGTGCGTGGCGACGTGGAAGATGCGCGCGCCGATGATGGCGAGCGGCACCGCGATGATGCAGATGTCCACGACGACCCAGCGCTCCGCGCCGCGCTTCGTCAGCCGGTGGTTGGTCAGCAGCGTGGCCACGATGATGCCGGCGATGATGCACAGCGCGTAGAAGTGGATCTGCAGCGGCCCGACCTGGAAGTAGCTGATCGGCGGGCTCGGGATGCTGGCATGCACGCCGATGAGAGCGTTCTGGAGCGCGAAGGGCATGGTCACGAGTCTACGTCGTCAGAGCGCCGTCACCGTGCGATCGCGGTGCCCCTGGCGAGTTCGCGGGTGACCTCCGCGAGCCGATCCACGCCCCCGTCCCGAAGAGCCCGCACGAGGGCGGTGCCGACGATCGCGCCGTCGGCGTACTCCAGCACGCCCGCGATCTGCTCCGCGGTGGAGATGCCGATGCCCACGCACGCACGACCGGCGCCATGTTCCCTGAGGCGTCCGACGAGCGTGCGGGCGGCCTTGTCCAGCTCGGCCCGCTCCCCCGTGATGCCCATGGTCGAGACGGTGTACACGAAGCCCGTGGAGCTTGCAGCGACCAGGTCGAGGCGGGCGTCGGTGGAGGTGGGCGCGGCGAGGAAGACGCGGTCGAGCCTCGTGCGCTCGCTCGCGGCGATCCACTCGGGTGCCGCCTCGGGAGTGATGTCGGGCGTGATCAGACCTGCACCGCCTGCGGCGAGCAGGTCGTCGGCATAGCGGTCGACGCCGTACTGCAGCACGGGGTTCCAGTAGGTCATGACGACCACGGGGGCGTCCACGGCAGCCGTGATGGCCGCGACCGCCGTGAAGAGATCGCGCATCCGGAAGCCGTTCGCGAGCGCCGCCTGCGTCGCCTCCTGGATGATCGCGCCGTCCATCACGGGATCGCTGTAGGGCGGTCCGAGCTCGATGATGTCCACGCCGTTGCGCGCCAGGGCGATCGCGGCGTCGATGCTGGTCTGCAGGTCGGGGTAGCCGACCGGGAGGTAGCCGATGAAGGCGCCCCGACCGGCGTCATGTGCGCGCTGGATGGCCTCTTCGACGCGGCTCATGCGCCGACTCCGTTCTCTGCAGCGCCCTCGTCGTACAGCCCGAAGTAACGGGCCGCGGTGTCCATGTCCTTGTCGCCGCGTCCGGAGAGGCAGACCGCGAGGATCGCGTCGGGGCCGAGCTCCTTGCCGATGCGGATGGCGCCGGCGAGGGCGTGCGCGGACTCGATCGCGGGGATGATGCCCTCGGTGCGGCTCAGCAGGCGCAGCGCCTGCATGGCCTCGTCGTCGGTCGCGGGGATGTACTCGGCGCGGCCGATCGCGGCGAGCCAGGAGTGCTCCGGCCCCACGCCGGGGTAGTCGAGGCCCGCAGAGATCGAGTGCGACTCGATGGTCTGCCCGTCCTCGTCCTGCAGGACGTACGTGCGTGCGCCGTGCAGCACCCCGGGGCGACCGCGTTCGATCGAGGCCGCGTGCTTGGGCGTGTCGACGCCGTCGCCGGCCGCCTCCACGCCGTACAGCCGCACGGTCTCATCATCGAGGAACGCGTCGAACATGCCGATCGCGTTGGAGCCGCCGCCGACGCAGGCGAGCACCGCGTCCGGCAGGCGCCCGGCCTCGTCGAGCAGCTGCTGACGAGCCTCCTCGCTGATGATCTTCTGGAAGTCGCGGACCATCGCCGGGAACGGGTGCGGGCCCGCCGCCGTGCCGAAGATGTAGTTGGTGGTCTCGACGGTCGCGACCCAGTCGCGGTACGCGTCGTTGATCGCATCCTTGAGCGTGCGCGATCCCGTGGTGACGGGCACGACCTCCGCGCCGAGCAGGCGCATCCGGGCGACGTTGAGCGCCTGACGCTCGGTGTCGACCTCGCCCATGTAGATCGTGCACTCGAGACCGAACAGCGCGGCGGCGGTCGCCGTGGCGACACCGTGCTGGCCGGCGCCCGTCTCCGCGATCACCCGGGTCTTGCCCAGGCGCTTGGTCAGCAGCGCCTGACCGAGCACGTTGTTGATCTTGTGGGATCCGGTGTGGTTGAGGTCCTCGCGCTTGAGGAAGATCCGCGCGCCGCCGGCGTGCTCGGCGAACCGCGGCACCTCGGTGATCGGCGAGGGACGCCCGGCGTAGGAGTGCAGCAATGTCGCGAGCTCGGACTGGAATGCCGGATCGGCGATCGCCTCGTGGTAAGCCACGGTGAGCTCGTCGATCGCCGCGATGAGCGATTCGGGCATGAAGCGCCCGCCGAAGTCACCGAAGAACGGCCCCGGCTGATCGCGCAGACTCATGATCCGGCCTCCAGGAAAGAACGCAGGGTGGCGACGGGGTCGCCGGTGACGAGCGCCTCGCCGATGAGTACCGCGTCGGCGCCAGCCGCGCGGTAGTGCGCGACGTCGGCGGGCGTGAGCACGGCGGATTCGGCGATCTTCACGGACGTCGAGGGGATCCGCTCGACCAGCCGGCCGAACAGGTCGCGGTCCAGCTCGAGGGTCTTCAGGTCGCGGGCGTTCACGCCGATGAGGTGCGCACCGAGATCGATCGCGACCTCGAGCTCCTCGGCGGAGTGCGTCTCGACGAGGGGCGTCATGCCCAGCTCGAGGATGAGGGCGTACAGCCGCTCCAGATTCGCGCGGTCCAGGCCCGCCACGATGAGCAGCGCGAGGGACGCACCCGCGGCGCGCGCCTCGAACACCTGGTACGGGGTGGCGATGAAGTCCTTGCGCAGCACGGGGACCTGCACGGCGGCGGTCACGGCCTCGAGATCGGCGAGGCTGCCCCCGAACCGACGTTGCTCCGTGAGCACGCTGATCGCAGACGCCCCGCCCTGCTGGTACAGGGATGCCTGCAGCGCGGGATCCGGGATCTCGGCGAGGGCGCCGCGCGACGGGCTCGCCCGCTTCACCTCGGCGATGATCTTGACCCGGTCCGCGGGCGCCAGCGCGGCGCGTGCGTCGAGGGCGGGGGCGCGATCGAGTGCGGCACGCTCCACGATCGCCAGCGGACGCTCCCGCTCGCGACGGGCGGCGTCCTCGACTGCGCCGGCCGTGAGGTCGGCGAGCACCATTAGTGCGCCTTCGGCTGGTACTTCGGGCCCTTCGCGCCGTATCCGGCCTTGGAGAGCACCCAGCCCACGATCGCGCCGACGACGATCAGCGCGACGCCCACCCAGACCACGACGGGGACGTCGAGGAAGAAGGCGGCGGTGCCCACGCTGAATCCGAGCAGCATGATCACCACGGCGGTCCAGGCCGCAGGCGAGTGTCCGTGGCCGGGATCTGCGATGGGGTTGCTCATGTTCTCCTCCGAGCGTCGGGTGGTCTGGTCAAGTCTATCGGGATCGTGCTTCTCGACGAGGACCGCGGACAGCGCGGGGCGTCGTCGAGGCGGTCTAGCGGGTGGGGTCGGCGCCGCGGCTGAGCTCGTCCCAGCTCTCCACCGCGTCCACCGGTCCGTCGTTCGGCGCCGGGGCGGTGCGATAGCGACGCCCGCCGCTGCGCCACTGCCCCGCGGTGACCAGGGCCAGCCCGCCGCCGAGGAGCAGCAGGATCCAGCCGACGAGCGCAGCCCAGGGCCAAGCGGTCACGGCGATGCCGTCGACGATGGCCTTCAGCGCCGTGTCCCCTGCGAGCCCCGTGGCCTTGGTGAGGGCGGGGCTCACGGCATCCAGCGGATGCTGGAACAGGATGCGCGTGGTCAGCACGAGCAGGAGGGCCCCGACAGCGACCGCGATCGCGGCGAACACGCGCCGCAGCACGGGCCCGACGAGAGCGATGGCTGCACACAGCGCGAGCGCCGTGAGGCTCAGCGGGGCGAGCACGGGCAGCGCCGCGTTGCCGGCGACGTCGAGCGACTCTCCCCCGTCGGCGCGGGTGACGGTCAGCCAGGTCTGCGTCGAGGACAGGACCCCGATCCCGCCCGCGAGCAGGATCAGCAGCAGGCTCGTCGACTTCGCTCGGCGGGCGAGCATCACGCCGTGGCCTTCCCGGCGTCGTCTGCCACAGCCCGGTCCTGCGCCGCGGCGACGACCGGATCCAGATCGCGCCCGTCGAAGCAGGTGCGTGTGCCGGTGTGGCAGGCCACGCCGATCTGGTCGACGAGCAGCAGCACGGTGTCGCCGTCACAGTCCAGCCGGGCGCCGCGCACGTGCTGCACGTGGCCGGAGGTGTCGCCCTTGCGCCAGTACTGCTGGCGGGAGCGGGACCAGTACGTGGCTCGCCCCGTCGTGAGCGTGCGGCGCAGCGCCTCCTCGTCGGCCCAGGCCATCATGAGCACCTCGAGAGTGTCCCACTGCTGCACGATCACGGGGACGAGACCCTGGTCGTTGTAGCTCACGTCGGCGAGCCTGGCATCGAGATCCGTGTTCATCGCACCGTCACCCCCGCGGAGTTCAGCGCCGCCTTCACATCGCCGACGGTCAGCTGTCCGGAGTGGAACACGCTCGCGGCGAGCACCGCGTCCGCGCCCGCGGCGATGGCCGGAGCGAAGTCCTCGGCCTTTCCGGCGCCGCCCGAGGCGATGACGGGCACGCTGGAGACCTCGCGCATGAGGCCCACCAGCTCCAGGTCGAACCCGTCCTTGGTGCCGTCGGCGTCGATGGAGTTGACCAGCAGCTCCCCCGCGCCGCGTTCGATGGCCTCGCGGGCCCAGTCGAGGGCGTCCAGGGAGGTCTCGGTGCGCCCGCCGTGCGTGGTCACGGCGAATCCGGAGGCCGTGCGCGGACTGCGCTTGATGTCGAGCGAGAGCACCAGCACCTGGGCGCCGAAGCGGTCGGCGATCTCGCCGATCAGAGCCGGACGGGCGATCGCCGCGGAGTTCACCCCGACCTTGTCGGCGCCGACGCCCTGCAGGCGGGCCACGTCGTCGACCGAGCGCACGCCGCCACCGACGGTGAGCGGCACGAAGACCTCTTCGGCGGTGCGGCGCACCACGTCGTAGGTGGTGGCGCGCTCATCGACGGTCGCGGTCACGTCGAGGAAGGTGATCTCGTCGGCGCCCTGCGCGGCATAGTGTCGGGCGAGCTCGACCGGATCGCCCATATCGCGCAGGTTCTCGAAGTTCACGCCCTTGACGACGCGGCCGGCGGCCACATCGAGACACGGGATGACGCGCGCGGTGAGCGACATCAGAGCCTCGCGGCGTGGATCGCGGTGACGAGGATGGCCCGTGCGCCGAGCGCGTAGAGCTGGTCCATCACCTGGTTCATGCCACGGCGCGGGATCATCACCCGCACGGCGACCCAGGCCGGGTCCCGCAGCGGCGACACCGTCGGGGACTCGCGCCCTGGCGCGATCGCGGCCGCCTGCTCGACGAGATCGGCCGGCAGGTCGTAGTCCAGCAGCACGAACCGGTGGGCGACCATGACGCCGCGGAGGCGGCGCAGCAGCTTCTCGGTGCCCTCGGCGTCGCCGGGGCGGCTGATCAGCACCGCTTCGGACTCGATGATCACCGGGCCGAAGATCTCCAGACCCGCCTGGCGCAGCGTGGTGCCGGTCTCCACGACATCGGCGATGGCGTCGGCGACGCCCAGGCGCACGGCCGATTCGACCGCGCCGTCGAGCGGCACGAGCTCCGCGGTGACGCCGTGTTCGCGCAGGTAGTCGTCGACGAGCCCCGGGTAGGCGGAGGCGACGCGCACGCCGTTGAGGTCCTCCAGCGTCTTGAACCGTCCGGGCGGGGCGGCGAAGCGGAACGTCGAGCGGGCGAAGCCGAGCTGCTCGATCTCACGGGCGTCCGGGCGGCGCACATCGCGCAGCAGGTCACGTCCCGTGATGCCGACGTCCAGCGCGCCCGAGGCGACGTAGGTGGCGATGTCGCGAGGACGGAGGAAGAAGAATTCGACGTCGTTGTCGGCGTCGATCACGTGCAGGGTCTTGGTGTCGCGGCGGCCGGCGTATCCGGCTTCGGCGAGCATCTCGGCGGCGGTCTCGGACAGCGATCCCTTGTTCGGGACGGCAATGCGCAGCATGGGAGGTCTTTCGTTCGAAGCGATCTGTGTGCGAAAGGAGCCCCGTCGGGGCGCCTCACAGATGTCGGTAGACGTTCTCCAGGGTCATTCCCTTGGCCAGCATCAGCACCTGCAGGTGGTACAGCAGCTGGGAGATCTCCTCGGCCGCAGCCTCGTCGCTCTCGTACTCTGCGGCCATCCACACTTCGGCCGCCTCTTCCACGATCTTCTTGCCGATCGTGTGCACGCCCGCGTCGAGCTCGCGCACCGTCCCGGATCCCTCCGGGCGCTCGGCCGCTTTGCGGCTCAGCTCGGCGAACAGTTCGTCGAAGGTCTTCACCCTCCCAGGCTACCGGCTCGTGCGAGACCCCGGAGCCGCGTGACGGCGGCTTCGATGTCGCGGGAGCCGTAGACGGCGGATCCGGCGACGAACGTGTCGGCGCCTGCGGCAGCGGCCTGCGCGATCGTCGCATCCGAGATCCCGCCGTCCACCTGCAGCCAGACGTCGGAGCCGCGCCGCTTCGCCTCGTCGGCCAGGGCTCGCAGCTTGGGCATCGTCTCGGGCATGAAGCCCTGCCCGCCGAAGCCGGGCTCCACGGTCATCACGAGAATCTGGTCGAACTCGCCGAGGATGTCGTAGAGCGGTTCCGCCGCCGTGCCCGGCTTGATCGCGACGCCCGCCCTGGCGCCGATGCTGCGCAGGGAGCGTGCGAGGGCGACGGGGTCGGACGCCGCCTCGAGGTGGAAGGTGACGCTCGCCGCACCCAGTTCCGCATAGCCCGGCGCCCAGCGGTCCGGATCCGTGATCATCAGGTGCACGTCGAGCGGGATCGGGCTCGTCGCCTGGATGCGCTCGACCATCTGCGGCCCGAAGGTGAGGTTGGGCACGAAGTGGTTGTCCATCACATCCACGTGCGCGAAGTCCGCCGTCGCGATGCGGGCGAGATCCGCCTGCATGTTCACGAAGTCGGCGGCGAGGATCGAGGGATTGATCCGGGGGGCTGCGGGCAGTTCGGCGCGGGATGCGGGCATGCGCCCATTATCCCGGTGCCCGCCGCCGCGATCGTACCGATGCCGCCGTCCGATGGCGGTTCAGGCGTCCTTGACGAGCAGCGACAGGAACATCGCGTCGGTGCCGTGCCGGTGCGGCCAGAGCTGCGCGTGACCGGATCCGTTCGACGGCTCCGGCAGATCGATCGGCTGCTGCGACACGGCACCGAGTGCCTCACGGGCATCGAGCTCGTGCACGTCGTCCCGGTCGCGGAGCACAGTCTGCACGACCGCTGCGGTCTCGGCCAGGTGCGGGGAGCACGTGACGTAGGCGAGGATCCCGCCGGGCTTCAGCGCGCCGAGGGCAGCCGAGAGCAGCTCCTCCTGCAACGCGGCGAGTTCGGGGACGTCGGCGGCGGTCTTGCGCCAGCGCGCCTCCGGGCGGCGCCGCAGCGCTCCGAGTCCCGTGCACGGCGCATCGAGCAGGATCCGGTCATAGGCTGCAGGGCGCTCGGCGGCGAGCACGCGGCCGTCCTCCTCGGCGACCTCGACGCGCAGCGGCACCGCGGCGACTGCCTTGCGCACCAGTCCCGCCCTGGCGGGCGCCACCTCGTTCGCGTCGAGTGTCGCCCCGCCGCGCAGCGCCTCCGCGGCGAGCAGGGCGGTCTTGCCGCCGGGGCCGGCGCAGAGATCCAGCCAGCGCTCCCCCGCCGCCACAGGCCGGACGCCGACGAGCGCGAGGGCGACGAGCTGCGACCCCTCGTCCTGCACGCGCACCCTGCCCTTGTTCGCGGCGACGGTCGCTCCGGGGTCTCCGCCTTCGGATCCGAATGCCGTCGGTGCGTACGGCCGCCGGGGCTCGCGCGGTTCTGCAAGTCCGGGCAGCGCGACGAGCGTGACCTCGGGAGCCACGTTGTCCGCCGCGAGAAGCTCCTCGAGCTCGTCCTCCCGCCCCTCGGCCGCGAGAGCACGGCGCAGGGCGCGGATGATCCAGACCGGATGCGCGTAGCGGAGCCCCAGGCGCTCGTCGTCGGAGCGCGCCGCTGCCGTGACGGCGTCGAGCCATTCCTCCTGCGTGCGCGCGGCGACCTTGCGCAGCACCGCGTTCGCGAACCCCGACGCGCCGCGCCCGCTCTCCAGGGCCACCAGATTCACCGACTCGTTGACGGCCGCGTGCGTCGCGACCCGGGTGGCGAGGATCTGGTGCGCACCGAGGCGGAGGGCGTCGAGCACCGGAGCATCAATGCCGGCGACTTCGCGTCCGGCCGCGGCGGCGATGATGGCGTCGTATGTGCCCAGACGGCGCAGCGTCCCGTATGTCAGCTCGGTCGCGAGGGCCGCGTCCGCAGCGTTCAGTCCCGCATCGCGGATCGCCCCCGGCAGCAGCAGATTGGCGTAGGCATCGGAGGTGCTGACAGCGCGGATCACGTCGTACGCGACGCGACGCGCAGGCTGCACGTCGCGGGGACGCGCGTTCCGCGACGCCGAGTGCTGCGTCGCTCCGCCGGTGTTCTGCCGGCGCGGTGCGCCCTGACCGTCCGCGCGCCGCTTCGGGCCCCGGCGGCCGTCGCCGTGCTGCCGTCCCTGTCCGCTCATCGTGCGTCGCTCTGCTCGCTCGAGGGCGCGGCGGCGTCGAACCGCACGGTCTCGCCGTCGCTGGCCCGCAGGCCGCGGAACCAGTCCGCGGCGGCCATCGCGGGTTTCCCCGCCGGTTGCACGCGCACGAGCAGCAGTGGCGCGCTGCCGGTGCCCACGAGCACGCCGCCCTTGATCCCGTGCAATACGCCCGGCGCCAGCGGATCCGCATCATGCGTCCGCGCGAGCTCGCGCACCTTCAGCGGCGCCCCGTCGATGGCCGTGTGCGCACCCGGCTCGCTGGTGACGCCGCGGTAACGGGCGAACACCATGTCGGCGGGCTCGGTCCAGTCCAGCAGGCCGTCCTCGAGGCCGAGCTTCGCCGCGTGCGTGGGTTCGCCCTGCTGCGGCACGGGGCGAGCGGTGCCACCGGCGATGGCGCCGACGGCTTCCGCCGTGAGCCCGGCACCGTCGATGGCGAGGGAGGCGAGCGCGTCGTCCGCGGTGGCGTTGCCGGCTACGGGGTACACCCGCATCGCGTGCACGTCCCCCGCGTCGAGCGCAGGGACGAGCTGGAACACCGTGGCGCCCAGCTCCGCGTCCCCCGCGATGAGCGCCCGCTGCACCGGGGCGGCCCCGCGCCAGGCCGGCAGCAGGGAGAAGTGCAGGTTGATCCAGCCGTGCTCGGGGGCGCTCAGCAGGGGTTCGCGCACGAGGCCGCCGTAGGCGACGATGACACCGAGTTCGGGGCGCAGCGCCGTGATCCGACCCGTCGCCTCCTCGTCCAGGCGCGCGGCCTTGATCACCGGGATCCCGAGCGCATCGGCCTCCTGCGCGACCGGCGAAGGGGTGAGTATCCGCTTGCGCCCGAGCGGCGCGTCGGGGCGGGTCACGACCGCGACGATCTCGTGCTCGCCGGCGAGGCGACGGAGGGTGGGTACGGCGGCCGCCGGAGTGCCGGCGAAGACGAGACGCATGAGGGTCCTTCGAAGGTGCTGCGGGTTGTTCGAGACGAACGGGGTGGATCGGGTGGTTCAGAGGTCGGGTTCGGTGACGTCGAGCCTCACCGAGAGCGTAGTCCGTGGGGTCCTGCCACGGGCTCGGCGACGGCCCATCGCCTCGGCGATCACGGCGGCGCGGAGCGCGCCCGCCACGCGCGCGCCCTCGGCGTAGGGGAACCGCACGAGCGCGCGCTCCCGGCCGTCGTCGTCGCCTTCGATCGGTACGGGCCCCAGCACGGCGTCCGGCGGCAGCTGCAGCGCGGCGATGTCGTCGAGGGCGCGACGGATGGCGGCGCCGGTGCCCTCGACCTGGGCGACGCGCACGGACGGCGGCATGCGCAGCGGCGCGCGCTCGGCGAGCTCCGTCCGCGCGTACGACGCCTGGGACCAGGTCGCAAGAGCACGAGCCACGGCACCGTCGACGCCGACGAGATGGATCGGCGCTCCGGGCGCGGCGAGGGCGGCCGCGTTCGACCACCAGCGCAGGCAGGACTCCCCGATCCGCAGCTCCGGCGCCTGCAGCATCCGGGAGCCGTCGAGCAGCACGACCGCCCGGTAGCCTCCCTCGGCCAGAGGCTCGGCGCCGCGGGTCGCGACGACGAGGGCCGGCTTCGCGTCGACACGGACCACCGGATGGTTGCCGTCGGCGACGATCACGCGGATCCCCGGGAACGCGCGCCCCAGCTCCTCCGCGGTCCGCTCACTGCCGGATGCGGCAAGACGCACCTTCTCCCCGCCGCAGGAGCTGCACGCCCAGAGGCGCGCCCCGCGTCCGCACCAGGCGCACACCGGTGTCGCCCCGCGATGCGCGGCACCGAGCGGCCCTCCGCAGGCTCCGCAGCGGGCCGGCGCGCGACACGACGCGCACACGAGCGTCGGCGAGAACCCCGGTCGCGCCACCTGCAGCAGCACAGGTCCGGTCGCGGCGGCCTCCCGTGCCGTGAGGAACGCCCGGGACGGCAGGCGTTGACCGCGCCGGTCCAGATCCTCGGTGGAGTCCAGGACCACGCGCGGCAGCTGCCGCTTGGCGGCCGTGATCGCCCGGATCCACCCGGTCTCGACCAAGCGCTCCACGTCGGTCGTGCGGGTGTGGCCGGCGAACAAGAGGGCGGATCCCTCCTGCTCCTGCCGCAGCAGAGCGACATCTCGGGGATGCGCACCGGGCGCGAGCGGCTCGGCCAGCAGCCCGTCGCCGTCGTCCCACAGCATCACCAGGCCCGCTCGCACCGGGGCGTACACGGCGGAGCGGTTGCCGACCACGATGCAGGGGGCGTCCTCGAGCGTGCGGAGGTACGCGCGGTAGCGGTCGGGGCCCGTCTGCCGGGAGTCGAGGCGGGCGATGGGGGCGTCGGGCGCGAGCACGTCGAGGGCGGCGAGCAGCAGGTCGAGGTCGCGGTAGTCGGGGACGACCAGGATCGCCGAGGCGCCGCCCGCCAGCGTGTGCGCAGCCGCAGCGGCCAGCAACCGGGTCCACTCCGGCAGATCGTCGGCGGCCAGGCGCGGGATCGCCTCCACGGCCGCCCGGCCGGAGTCCGCGAGCACATCGGCGAGACCGGCGTACCGCGCGATCGTCTCGGAGACGGCGGGGACCGTCGCCTGCGCGGTTGCGGCACTGTCGCCCTCCGCTTCCCCGGCTGCCGCCAGCCACGCCTTCTCCACGCGGACCTGTCGCTTGGGCACGATCAGCCGCAGCACATCGGATGCGCTGCCTGCGGCGCGGTCCGCCACGCGACGGGCGAGGGTGCAGAGCGGCTCGGGCAGCACCTGGGCGCGGGACACCACGGCGTCGACCTCCGCCAGTGTCCGGGCGTCGTCGTCCTCCGTGGCCACCTCGACCAGGTACCCGTCGATGACGCGCCCCGCGGAACGCAGCGGAACCCGTACCCGCACCCCCGGCAGGGCATCATCGATCAGCTCCGCCGGGATGGCGTAGTCGAACAGTCGATCCAGCTGCGGGACCGGCGAGTCCAGCAGTACGCGGGCGATCGGCCGGGGCACGAGCGGAGCTTGCGGGTGAACGGGGTCGATCAGAGTCCGGCGGCGCGGCGCAGGTCGTCGACGCGCGTCGTCTGCTCCCAGGTGAACGTCGGCAGCTCACGGCCGAAGTGCCCGTATGCGGCGGTGGCGGCGTAGATCGGGCGCAGCAGATCCAGCTCCTCGATGATCGCCTGCGGGCGCAGGTCGAACACCGAGCGGATCGCGCGGGTGATCGTCTCGTCGTCCACGGCGCCGGTGCCGAACGTCTCGACGTACAGCCCCACGGGCTGCGCCACGCCGATCGCGTACGCGACCTGCACCTCGAGCCGATCGGCGAGCCCCGCCGCGACCGCGTTCTTGGCGACCCAGCGCATCGCGTAGGCACCCGAACGGTCGACCTTGGACGGGTCCTTGCCGCTGAAGGCGCCGCCCCCGTGCCGTGACGCGCCGCCGTAGGTGTCGATGATGATCTTGCGACCCGTCAGCCCCGCATCGCCCTTCGGACCGCCGGTCACGAAGGGGCCGGCCGGGTTGATGTAGTGCATGACGCCATCGAGGTCGAGGCCCGTCGTCGCGAGCACAGGGTCGATCACGTGCTCCCGGACGAGCGCCTTGAGCTCCTCCTGGGAGATCTCCGGGTTGTGCTGAGTGGACAGCACCACCGCGTCGACCGTCTTCGGGGTGAAGCCGTCGTAGCCCAGTGTCACCTGGGTCTTGCCATCGGGACGCAGGAACGGCAGCGTGCCGTCGCGGCGCACCTCGGTCAGGCGCTCCGCCAGGCGATGCGCGGTCCACGCCGCCATCGGCATGAGCTGCGAGGTCTCGGTCGTGGCGAAGCCGAACATGATGCCCTGATCGCCCGCGCCCAGGAGATCGCGCGGGTCGGAGGAGCCGCCCTCGCGGTGCTCGTGCGCCTGGTCGACGCCGCTCGCGATGTCCGCCGACTGCTCCCCGACCGAGACGCTCACGCCGCAGGAGGAGCCGTCGAATCCGGTGTCGCTCGAGGTGTAGCCGATGCCGTTGACGACGTCGCGGACGATCGTGGGGATGTCGACGTAGCCCGAGGTCCGGATCTCGCCGGCGACGTGCACGAGGCCCGTGGTGACGAGCGTCTCCACCGCGACGCGTGCTCCGGTGTCCACCGTGAGCAGGCCGTCCAGGATCGAGTCGGAGATCTGGTCGCAGATCTTGTCGGGGTGCCCCTCGGTGACGGACTCGGAGGTGAACAGACGCAGCGCGCTCATCGGTGCTCCTTGGTGTGGAGGGCGGTCGGGCGGGACGGGTTGCGCCCCTGGCAACAGGTCGGTGCGCCCATGCCCAGTATGGACGGAGCCGCCGACATCCACGGACGGGATGACGGCGGCTCCCTTGCGTCGTGCCGGCGGAGGGTCAGCTCACTCCGCGTGGCGGATGCGGAGCTTGTCCTCGTTGATCTCGTGCAGCGCGATGGTCAGCGGCTTGTCCTCGACGGAGGAGTCGACCAGCGGACCCACGTTGTCGAACAGGTTGCCCTCGTGCAGGTCGGAGTAGTAGTCGTTGATCTGGCGCGCGCGCTTGGACGCGTAGATGACGAGCTCGTACTTGGACTCGACACGGTCGAGCAGGTTGTCGATGGGCGGGTCGATGATGCCGTTGTTGTGTCCGGCCATGGTGGACCTCCTGTTGGTGGGATGTTCGGCGACGCATGTCGCGAAGAATTCGGGCGTGCGCGCCCTTCGAGCCCTTCGACAGGCTCAGGAACCGGATGGATCCGTCAGCGCGCAGACGCCGAAGACAATTCTACGACCTCGCGGGCGGCCGTGGCGACGTCCTCGTTCACGACGCGGTGATCGAACTCCGACTGAGAGGCCAATTCGACCTTCGCAGTGCGCAGACGCCGGGCGCGCTCCTCGGCGTCCTCCGTGCCGCGACCGACCAGACGCTGCACGAGCTCGTCCCAGGACGGCGGCAGCAGGAACACGAGGTTCGCGGAGGGATCCGCAGCCCGCACCTGACGGGCGCCCTGCAGGTCGATCTCCAGCAGGACGGTCTTGCCCTCGGCCAGGGCCGCATCGATGGGCCGGCGCGGAGTGCCGTAGCGGAACCGGTTGTGCACGGTGGCGTGCTCGAGCAGCTCGCCCGCGGCGATCATGCGATCGAATTCGGCGTCGTCCACGAAGAAGTAGTGCACGCCGTCCTGCTCCCCCGGGCGCGGTGCGCGCGTGGTCGCGGAGACGGAGAGGTGGATCTCGGGGTGATTCTCGCGGATGTGCGCGGCCACCGTGCCCTTGCCCACCGCAGTGGGTCCGGCCAGCACGAGCAGCCGGCTCCGGCCGGCGCGGGGCACGGGCTGCGGGAAGCGCGTGTCGACCCAGTGACGCAGCGCCTGCTGCTGCCGCGACCCGAGGCCCCCGAGCCGCTTGACCGGGGAGATCTGCAGGTCGGCGAGGATGCGATCGCGCTTGCCCGCGCCGATCGCGGGCAGAGCCGTCAGGAAGTCCGGCACGCGCAGCGTTCCCGCTGTGGAATGCGGGTCGGCCGCGGCCGCGGCCAGCACGTCCTGCGGCGCGGTCACCCGCATGGTGAGATCGCGTTTCAGCGATGCGCGCGCGCGGCGGCGTTCGACCGCTCGACGAGCGGCGGCGACGCGATCGACCTCGGGGACTGCGCGTCCTGCCGGTTCAACCACCCATGACCTCCTGGTAGCGCGCGGCGCGCTCTTCGATCGTCGCTGCGATCCGGTCCGGACCAGCGGACAGGATGCTCCGGCTTTCGGAAGCCAGGACGTTACCTGCCAGCGTACCGAATCTCGAGCGCAGATCCGCGGGTGTCGCGCCCTGCGCGCCGAATCCCGGGGCCAGCAGCGGCACCGTGCGCAGCGTCTCATCGTCCAGTCCGAAATCCTCTCGGTCGATGGTCGCCCCGACCACCAGGCCGACGGATCCGAGCCCGCCCTGCGGTGAGTCGTACGCCGTCACATCCCGGGTGATGCGCAGCGCGGTGGTCTCCCCCGGCGTGACAGCGAGCGCTGCCGGCACGAGCGCCTGCTGCACCGGCGCCCCCTCGGGGTTGCTCGTCGCGGCGAGCACGAAGACGCCCTTGCCCGCGGGAAGCGCGCGCGTGATCGCCTCAGCGAGCGACCCGCCGCCGAGGTAGGGGCTGATCGTGAGCGCGTCGGCCTCGAGCGGTGAGCCCGGCTCGAGCCATGCCTGCGCGTATCCGGCCATGGTGGTGCCGATGTCGCCGCGCTTCGCGTCGGCGACGACCAGGAGCCCCGCCGCACGCGCCGCCGACATCACGTCTTCGAGCGCGGCGAACCCCCGGGATCCGAAGCGCTCGAAGAACGACACCTGCGGCTTGACGATGCCGACGCGCCCCGCGGCGGCATCGACCGTCGCGAGTCCGAACGCCCGCACGCCGTCGGCCGTCTGAGGCAGGCCCCAGGCGTCCAGCAGCGCCTCATGCGGGTCGATCCCCACGCACAGCGGACCGTGCGTGTCGAGCGCCTTGCGCAGTCGCGCTCCGAAGGATGTCACTGTCACGCGCGCGCCAGCCGGTCCTGGGCGTACTCCTGGAGGCTCCGCACCTCGAAGCCCTTGTCCGCCGCGTCCATTCCGCTCACGGCCGCGCCGAGCGTCGCGATCGTCGTGAACAGCGCCTTGTCCGCGGCGACCGCGGCCGCGCGGATCTCGTAGCCGTCGGCGCGTGCGGCCCCGCCGGAGGGCGTGTTCACGATGATGTCGATCGCGCCCTGGTCGATCAGGTCGACGATGTTCGTCTCGCCACTCGCCTGGGTCTCGCTGTACTTCTCGACGACGGTCACCGGGATGCCGTTGCGGGACAGGATCTCGGCCGTGCCCGTGGTCGCCACGATCGTGAAGCCGAGCTGGTGCAGCCGGTGCGCGGGCAGGATCACCGAGCGCTTGTCGGCGTCGGCGACCGAGATGAACACGGTGCCGGACGTCGGGGTGCCGCCGTAGGCCGCGGCCTGGCTCTTCGCGAACGCGGTCGGGAAGTCGCGGTCGATGCCCATCACCTCGCCGGTCGAGCGCATCTCCGGCCCGAGGATCGAGTCGACGATGCGGCCGTCCTTGGTGCGGAACCGCTTGAACGGCAGCACGGCCTCCTTGACCGAGACGGGCGAGCCGAGCGGCACGCGGGAGCCGTCGACCGGCGGCAGCATCCCCTCGTCCTTGAGCTCGGCGATCGTGGATCCGGACAGGATCCGGCTCGCCGCCTTCGCGAGCGGGATCCCGAGCGCCTTCGAGACGAACGGCACGGTACGGCTCGCGCGCGGGTTCGCCTCGATGACGTAGAGCACGCCGGCGCTGATCGCGAACTGCACGTTGAGCAGGCCCCGCACGCCGACGCCCTCGGCGATGGCCAGGGTGGCGGTGCGCACGCGGTCGATGTCGGTGCGGCCGAGCGAGACCGGCGGCAGCGTGCAGCTCGAGTCGCCGGAGTGGATGCCGGCCTCCTCGAGGTGCTCCATGACGCCGCCGATGTAGAGCTCCACGCCGTCGTACAGCGCGTCCACGTCGATCTCGATCGCGTCGTCGAGGAAGCGGTCCACGAGCAGGGGCTTGCCCTCCTCGATGATGACCTCGCCCGCGGTGCGCACGAAGTAGTCGCGCAGCGCCGGGGTGTCGTAGACGATCTCCATGCCGCGGCCGCCGAGCACGAAGCTGGGGCGGACGAGCACCGGGTAGCCGATCTCCTCGGCCACCGCGACCGCGCCCTCGACGTCGATCGCGGTGCCGTTGCGGGGCGCGACCAGACCGGCCGCGTCCAGCAGCCGGGAGAACAGCTCCCGCTCCTCGGCGAGGTCGATCGCCTCCGGGCTGGTGCCGAGCACGGTGTATCCCGCCGCCTCGATCCCCTTCGCGAGTCCGAGCGGGGTCTGCCCGCCGAGCTGGCAGACGACGCCGAGGATGGTGCCGGACTGCGCTTCGGCGTGCAGCACCTCGAGCACGTCCTCCAGGGTGAGCGGCTCGAAGTACAGCCGGTCGCTGGTGTCGTAGTCGGTGGAGACGGTCTCCGGGTTGCAGTTGACCATGACCGTCTCGTACCCGGCGGCGGACAGCGCGAAGGACGCGTGCACGCAGGAGTAGTCGAACTCGACGCCCTGGCCGATGCGGTTCGGCCCGGATCCGATGATGACGACCTTGGTCCGGTCGCTCGGGGTGACCTCGGTCTCGCTGTCGTAGCTGGAGTAGTGGTACGGCGTGAGGGCCGGGAACTCGCCGGCGCAGGTGTCCACGGTCTTGTAGACGGGCCGGATCCCGAGCCCGTGCCGGACGCCGCGCACCTCGGCCTCGGTGAGCCCGCGGAGCTCGGCGAACTGCACGTCCGAGAAGCCGTGGTCCTTGCCGAGGCGGATCGTGGCGGCGTCGAGCTCGGGCGCGGTGCGGATCTGCTCGGCGACCTCGTTGATGAGCACCATCTGGTCGATGAACCAGGGGTCGATCGCCGTGGCCTCGAACGCCTGCTCGATCGTGGCGCCCTTGCGCAGCGCCTGCTGCAGCACGACGATGCGCCCGTCGGTCGGCGTCTTGGAGATCTCGAGGAGCTCCTCGACGCTTCGGCTTTCGGGACCCCAGTGGAACGAGGATCCGCGCTTCTCGAGCGAGCGGAGCGCCTTCTGCAGCGCCGTCGTGTAGTTGCGGCCGATCGCCATGGCCTCGCCGACCGACTTCATGGTCGTGGTGAGCGTCGCGTCGGCGGCCGGGAACTTCTCGAACGCGAACCGCGGGGCCTTGACGACGACGTAATCGAGCGTGGGCTCGAAGCTCGCCGGGGTCACGCCCGTGATGTCGTTCGGGATCTCGTCCAGGCGATAGCCGAGCGCGAGTTTGGCGGCGAGCTTCGCGATCGGGAATCCGGTCGCCTTCGACGCGAGCGCCGAGGACCGGGACACGCGCGGGTTCATCTCGATGACGATGATGCGGCCGTTGGCCGGGTTGACCGCGAACTGGATGTTGCAGCCGCCCGTGTCCACCCCCACCGCGCGGATGATGTCGATGCCGATGTCGCGCAGCTTCTGGTACTCGCGGTCGGTCAGGGTCAGCGCCGGGGCGACCGTGATCGAGTCGCCGGTGTGCACGCCGACCGGGTCGACGTTCTCGATCGAGCAGACGACGACCGTGTTGTCGGCCGTGTCGCGCATGAGCTCGAGCTCATACTCCTTCCAGCCGAGGATCGACTCCTCCAGGAGCACCTCGGTGGTCGGCGAGTCGTGCAGGCCGGCGCCGCCGATGCGGCGCAGGTCGCGTTCGTCGTACGCGAAGCCGGATCCGAGTCCGCCCATGGTGAAGGACGGGCGCACGACCAGCGGGTAGCCGAGCTTCTCGGCACCCTCGAGGAGCTCGTCCATCGTGTGGCAGATCACGGACGCGGCGACGTCGGCGCCGGCGTCGAGCACCAGTTGCTTGAAGATCTGGCGATCCTCGCCCTTCTGGATCGCCTCGACCTTCGCGCCGATGAGCTCGACGCCGTACTTCTCCAGGACCCCGCGCTCGTGCAGCGCCATGGCCGCGTTCAGCGCGGTCTGCCCGCCGAGGGTCGGCAGGATCGCGTCCGGCTTCTCCTTCGCGATGATCGTCTCGATCACCTCGGGGGTGATCGGCTCGATGTAGGTCGCGTCCGCGAAGTCCGGGTCGGTCATGATCGTGGCCGGGTTGGAGTTGACCAGGATGACGCGCACGCCGTCCTCGCGCAGGACGCGGCACGCCTGGGTGCCGGAGTAGTCGAACTCGCAGGCCTGACCGATGACGATCGGGCCGGATCCGATGACGAGGACGGAGTGGATGTCGTCGCGCTTGGGCATTACTTGCTGTCCTTCGTGGAGAGGTGGGCGACGACGACGTCGCGGAAGCGGTCGAAGAGGTAGTTGGCGTCATGCGGGCCGGCGGCGGCCTCAGGGTGGTACTGCACCGAGAAGGCCGGGATCTCGAGGGCGCGGAGGCCCTCCACGACCTGGTCGTTGAGGCCGACGTGGCTGACCTCGACCTTGCCGTACCCGTTCGGGCTGTCGAAGGAGCCCTCGATGGGCGCCTCGACCGCGAAGCCGTGGTTGTGCGCGGTGATCTCGACCCGGCCGGTGGCCTTGTCGAGCACGGGCTGGTTGATGCCGCGGTGGCCGAACGTGAGCTTGTAGGTGCCGAGACCCAGGGCGCGGCCGAACAGCTGGTTTCCGAAGCAGATGCCGAAGTAGGGCAGACCTGCGTCCAGCACCTCCCGGAGCACGGCGACCTGGGCGTCGGACGCCGAGGGGTCGCCGGGACCGTTCGAGTAGAACACGGCGACCGGGTCGATGGCGGTGATGTCGGCGAACGTGGAGGCCTGCGGCAGCACGTGCACGTCGAACCCGCGGGCGGCGAGGTTGTCGAGCGTGGACTGCTTGACGCCGAGGTCGAGCACGGCGAGGTTGCCGATCCGCTCCGACGTCGCGGGCGTGACCTGTGCGGAGGTGACGGAGACCGCGGCGGACAGGTTCTGCCCGGCCATCTCGGGCGCCTCCGCCACGCGGCGCAGCTGCTCATCCGCATCCAGCGCGGCATCCGCGCCGGAGAAGATGCCGCCGCGCATGGATCCGGCCGAGCGGATGTGACGCGTGATCGCGCGGGTGTCGATGCCGCTGATGCCGACGATGCCGTCGCGCACGAGGGTGTCGTCGAGCGAGGCGTTCGCCCGCCAGTTCGAGACGACGCGCGAGGGGTCGCGCACGATGTAGCCGGCGACCCAGATGCGGCGGGACTCGGGGTCCTCGTCGTTCATCCCGGTGTTGCCGATGTGCGGCGCGGTCTGCAGCACGATCTGCCCGGCGTAGGACGGGTCGGTGAGCGTCTCCTGGTAGCCGGACATGCCGGTGGCGAAGACGACCTCGCCCAGGGCGGTTCCGGTCGCGCCGTAGGCGCGTCCGACGTGGCGGGTGCCGTCCTCGAGGACGAGCACGGCGGAGTCGTGAGGAGGGGTCATGCGGATTCTCCAGTCTCGGAGGCAGCGCAGAGGCGCTGAAGGTCGGTGAGCGCGGCGCCTGCGGCATCGGTGTTGCCCAGGTCGCCGGTGATGCGGAGATAGCTGTCGACGACGGTGCCGTCGTCCGTGCGCCAGACCAGGCGGATCAACCCGCCCGGTTCGACGACCCGGTCGATCGTGACCGTCGCGCGGTCGGCGCCGAGCAGCCGCGCCGAGGCGAGGAACACCGTCGGCGAGCCGTCCAGGCTCAGCGCCGCGCCGCGGTCGGTGATGGTGAGCTCGCCCCGTGCTCGATACACGAGTGGGCGCACCGCGAGGCGCTCGAGCGAGTGGTCGTGCCGGGTGGTCGCGACGTAGAGCGTCTCGTAGCGCGCCTGGACCTCGGCGTGCTCGGGAACCCCGATCGGTGCCGCGAGGCCGGAGTCGCGCCGCAGCCGGGCGCGCCACGCCCAGACTCCGGCGAGGATGAGCAGCACGGCGACCCCGAGGACGACCGCGCCGGCGACCTGCTGATTCACGAGCCGAGCTCCACGAGCACGCCGTCGGCGAGCGTCGCGTACCCGCGATGCACGGTCCAGAGGACCTTGCCCGGCAGGTCGCGACCGAGGTAGGGCGAGTTCGTGCTCTGGCCGTGCAGGTCCGCCTCGGCGAACACTCCTTGCGCAGCGGCGTCGTAGAGCGTGAACTCGGCCGGCTGCCCGGCGGCGATCGGCGTGCCGTGCCCGGCGAGGGATCCGATCCGCGCCGGAGCGGAGCTCATGACGCGGGCGACATCGGTCCAGTCCAGCAGTCCGGCCTGCACCATGGCCTGGTGCACGACCCGCAGCGCGGACTCCAGGCCGACCATGCCGTTCGCCGCGGCCTGCCATTCGCAGGCCTTCGCCTCGCTCGGGTGCGGAGCGTGGTCGGTGGCGACGATGTCGATCGTGCCGTCGGCGAGGCCCTCACGCACGGCGAGCACGTCCTCCTGGGTGCGCAGCGGCGGGTTGACCTTGAATCGCGCGTCGTAGCCGCGGGCGAGCTCGTCGGTCAGCAGCAGGTGGTGCGGGGTGACCTCGGCGGTCACCGCCACGCCGCGCTTCTTCGCCCAGCGGATCAGCTCGACGGATCCGGCGGTGGACAGGTGGCAGACGTGCAGCCGGGATCCGACGTGCTCGGCGAGCAGGATGTCTCGCGCGATGATCGACTCCTCGGCGACCGCCGGCCAGCCCGCGAGGCCCAATTCCGCCGATACGGCGCCCTCGTTCAGCTGCGCGCCCTCGGTGAGCCGCGGGTCCTGCGCGTGCTGCGCGATCACCCCGTCGAAGGCCTTCACGTACTCGAGCGCGCGGCGCATGATGAGCGGGTCCCAGACGCAGAAGCCGTCGTCGCTGAAGACCCTGACGTTCGCGCGGGACGAGGCCATGGCGCCGAGCTCCGCGAGCCGCTCCCCCTTCTGCCCGACGGTGACCGCGCCGATCGGCTGCACCGTCGCATAGCCGGCGGCCTCGCCGAGGGCGAGCTCCTGCTCGACGACGCCCGCCGAATCGGCGACGGGTGAGGTGTTGGGCATCGCGAACACCGCTGTGAAGCCGCCGGCGGCGGCAGCGCGGGTGCCGGACAGCACGGTCTCGCTCGCCTCGAAGCCCGGCTCACGCAGGTGCGTGTGCAGGTCGACGAGGCCGGGCAGCGCGACCAGGCCGTCGGCGTCGACGACGCGGGCACCTGCGGCGGAGAGGCCGGCGCCGACTTCGGCGATCCGTCCGTCCTGGACGAGGATGTCCGCGGAATCGGCGCCGAGGATCTTCGCGCCTCGGAAGAGCAGGCTCTCGGTCATCGGTCTCCTCGATTCATTTGAAACTCCTCGGTCCCTGAGCCGGTACCTGTTCTGACGGGCTCAGAGCGCTCCCCGGCCAGCAGCATGTACAGCGCCGCCATCCGCACCGAGACCCCGTTCGCGACCTGCTCCAGCACGGTGGAGCGGGCGGAATCGGCGGCGTCGGAAGAGATCTCCAGTCCGCGGTTCATCGGGCCGGGGTGCATCACGATCGTATCCTCGGGCAGCCGCCGCAGCCGGGCTGCGTCGAGCCCCCAGCGGCGGGCGTACTCGCGCTCGCTCGGGAAGAAGGCCGCGTGCATGCGCTCGAGCTGGATGCGCAGCATCATCACGGCGTCCGGCTCCTCGGCCAGCGCCGTGTCGAGGTCGTACAGCACCCGCGCCGGCCATGCGGTGACGTCCTGCGGGATCAGCGTCGGCGGGGTGACCAGGGTGACCTCCGCGCCGAGCGTCGCGAGCAGCCACACGTTGGAGCGGGCGACGCGGGAGTGCAGCACGTCGCCGACGATCACGACCCGTACTCCGCTGAGATCGCGGCCGCGGCTGTCCGCGCCGAACCGGCGCTTGCGCATCGTGTACGCGTCGAGCAGTGCCTGCGTCGGGTGCTCATGGGTGCCGTCGCCGGCGTTCACGACGCCGGCCGAGATCCAGCCGCTCGTAGCGAGAGTGCGGGGCGCGCCGGACGCGGGGTGGCGCACGACCACGGCGTCGGCGCCGATCGCCTCCAGCGTCTGCGCGGTGTCCTTGAGGCTCTCGCCCTTGGAGACGCTGGACCCCTTGGCGGCGAAGTTGATCACGTCGGCGGAGAGGCGCTTGGCGGCGGCCTCGAACGAGATGCGCGTGCGGGTGGAGTCCTCGAAGAAAAGATTCACCACGGTCTTGCCGCGCAGCGTCGGGAGCTTCTTCACCTCGCGGGACTGGGTGTCGGCCATGTCCTCGGCGATGTCCAGGATCCGCATCGCGTCTTCGCGTGCAAGGGTGCGGGTGTCGAGCAGGTGCCTCATTCGTCCCCTCCCTCGATCGAGACGTACTCCTCGCCGTCGTCCTCGCGCAGGCGCACGTTGACACGCTCGCTGCGGGACGAGGGGATGTTCTTGCCGACGAAGTCGGGGCGGATCGGCAGCTCGCGATGCCCGCGGTCGACGAGGATCGCGAGGCGCACCACGGCGGGGCGGCCGATGGACTGCAGCGCGTCGAGGGCGGCGCGGATACTGCGTCCGGAGAAGAGCACGTCGTCGACGAGGACGACGGTCTTGCCGTCGATCCCGCCCGCGGGGATGTCGGTGCGGTGCGGGGATCGGGTCGGGTGCTTCGCCAGATCGTCGCGGAACAGCGTCACGTCCAGCGAGCCGACGGGGACGGCGGTCTGTGCGATCTCGGTGATCAGCAGCGCGAGGCGCTCGGCGAGAGGGACACCGCGGGTGGGGATGCCCAGGAGGACCAGATCCTCCGCTCCCCGGTTGGATTCGAGGATCTCGTGGGCGATGCGCGTCAAAGCGCGCCTGATGTCGGCTTCCTGCAGCACGATACGTGCGCTCATCTGCCGGCTCCCTTCTCCGCCTCACGGGACGGTGTTAAAGGTTGCTTCTGAGGATGACCTCAGTCTAGCCGAGGCAGCTCCCCGCCATGGACACGACGAGGCTCCGCGGAACTCAGGACGCTTCGCTGAGCACGGCGTCGGTCACCGGATCGATCTGCTTGGCGCGGATCGGATGACCTGCGGTGGAGAGGCATCGGCCCGTTTTCAGATCCCATTTCCAGTCGTGCATGCTGCAGGTCAGCACGCCGTCCTCATCGATGGATCCGGTGCGGGTGAGGTCGGCGCGCAGATGCGGGCACCGGCGCTGGACGACCCAGTCGCCGATCTCGGCGTCCTCGGTCTGATCCGTCTGCTCCTGATACCAGTTCTCGACGTACTCGATCCGGTCGACCGACAGGCACTTGAGGAAGGTGGTGAGGAACTCGTTGAACTTGCCGCTGCGGCCCACGGAGAACTGCATCGACAGGAAGATCGAGTTGGACCAGTCGATCTCGTGGTCGGCGATGTTCGTCGAGACCAGGTCTGCGGGGATCGTGTACCAGTAGATGCACTCCTCCCCCGCGTACTCGCGCACCTTCGCCTTCGGGAAGTCCACGACCATGTCCAGCTCGCCGATGCGGAACCGGACGTTGCCACCGACGCCGAGGCGGATCGTGCGGGACTTCTTCAGCAGCGGCTCCCACCACTCCTTGATCGCGGCGAGCATCTCGTCGGGCGCAAGGATCGGCGAGCGACGTGCCTCTTCGTCGCGGATCTCCTGCTGCCGGCTTGCGCGCTGCTCCTCGAGGTAGTCCCACTTCTCGTCGAAGATGTGGCGCAGCTCATCCTCGGTGTACAGGGTCTGCTCGACCGACGCCACCTCGCGGTCCTCCAGCGTCACCACCGTGCCGGGCACGAACAGGTGCCCGTCGTACTGCGGGGCGAGCTCGTTCATGTGCGCGAGGAACTGCTTCTGGTCCGTGAAGATCGACTCGCCGTTGCGGCCGATCCCGTTGAAGTCGAAGAGCTCGTCGCGCAGGAACATCGGCGGGCCTGCCATCGGGAACACGTGCGGCGCGTCGACCTTCTCGATGTAGTACATCGCGCGCTTGTTCTGCGCCTCCCGCTTGAGGCGGGCGAAGTTCTGCTTGGCGTCGAGGGGCAGGTCGTAGACCATCGGCCACCAGATCGCGCCGGAGACCTGTGTGAAGTACGCGTCGGGCGTGCCGAACTTCAGCAGCTTCTCGAGGTCGAGCGGGTGCGAGTCGTTCTGATTCAGGACGGATCCCGAGCCGTCGTCCACGCTGAGCGACGAGTCTCCGATCGGGCCGTCGCTCGGGGCCCGCAGCGGCGTGATCATGATCTTGAGCGCGCCGCGCTCGATGACCTCGCCGGCAGGCGCGTAGGTGATGTTGTCATACCCGAGAGCGCGGAGATCCTTCTCCAGGTCGTCGGTCGGGTACTCCGGCAGGAGCACCTCGATGTCCTTGCGGATGTAGCGCTCGAGCAGGCGCGGGTCGAAGTGGTCGCGATGCCGGTGCGATACGTACAGGAAGTCGGCCTCGCGTCCGAAGCGCTCCCAGTCGAGGCCGCGGTTGTCGGGGAACGGGAACCAGGAACCGTAGAAGGACGGGCCGAGGACGGGGTCGCAGATGATGTTCCCGCCGACCGTCTCGATGAACATCCCGGCATGCCCGAGTCCCGTGATCCGCATGTTTCTCCTCCTGTGTGGACCTGTCGATCCTACCGGGGCGATTCACGGCGGCCCTGGAGACGGCCCGTGCATAACCCGGATCCGAGCGCTGGCGGCGTCGGGCCTCAGCCGAGCAGTTCCCGGATGTCATCCGCGGTCAGGGCCTGCGCGAACAGATCCTCGTCGTCCAGCACCGCCGAGAACAGGCGCGCCTTGCGCTGCTGCAGCGCGAGCACCTTCTCCTCGATCGTGCCTTCGGCGATCATCCGGTACACGAAGACGCGGTTCTGCTGACCGATCCGGTGGGCGCGGTCGGCGGCCTGGGCCTCGGCCGCCGGGTTCCACCAGGGATCGAGCAGGAACACGTAGTCGGCCTCGGTGAGCGTGAGGCCCGTGCCGCCCGCCTTGAGGCTGAGCAGGAAGGCGTCCTGATCCCCCTCGCGGAACTCCTGGACCACGCGGTCCCGGTCCCTGGTCGATCCGTCGAGGTAGGAGATCCGCAGGCCGGCACGGCGCAGGCGTTCGGCGGCGAGCCCGAGGAACGACGTGAACTGGCTGAACACGAGTGCCCGGTGTCCTTCGGCACGCAGTTCGAGCAGTCGCTCGACGAGCTCCTCGAGCTTGCGGGACGCGATGCCGGCGTCGTCGGGCTCGATCAGGCCGGGCGCCAGGCTCAGCATGCGCAGCATCGTGAGCGAGCGGAAAACGATGAAGCGCTGCCGGTCGAGGTCCTCCAGCAGCCCGAGGATCTTCTGCCGTTCGCGCTGCAGCACCGTGTCGTAGCGATGGCGGTGCGCGGGGGCGAGCTCGACGCGCAGCACCTGCTCCTGCCGCTCGGGGAGGTCCCGGGCGACCAGCTCCTTCGTGCGGCGGATGAGGAACGGGCGGATCCGCCGTCGCAGCAGGTCGATGCGGGATCGACGGTACGGGGCGCCCTCGGCGTTCTCGGGCACCTTGCCCTGCTCGATCGGCTGGATGAAGTCCTCCCGGAACTTCCGCGCCGACGCGAACAAGCCTGGCGACGTGAGGCTGAGCAGCGCCCACAGCTCCCCCAGGCCGTTCTCCAGCGGTGTGCCTGTGGCGGCGTACACCGCCCCGGTGTCGAGCGCGGCGACTGCCTGATGCTGCCGGGTGGCCGGGTTCTTCACGTTCTGCGCCTCGTCGAGCACGACGCCCGACCACGGCCGGCGGGCGAACTCCTCCGCGTCCAGGCGCAGCAGCGTGTACGAGGTGACCACGAGGTCCGCACCGTCGATGTGCGCGGCCAGCTCGACCCCGTGCGCATCCCGGGTGCGATCCACGATCGCGACCCGCATCCCGGACGCGAACCGCTCCGCCTCGCGCTGCCAGACCGCAAGCACCGACGTGGGCGCGACGACGAGCCACGGGGCGTCCCCTTCGGCGGCATCCTCGCGGGCGTGCGCGATGAGCGCGAGCAGCTGCAGCGTCTTGCCGAGGCCCATGTCGTCGGCGAGGATGCCGCCGAGGCGGTGCTGCCACAGGCGCGCGAGCCGCGTGAACCCCTCACGCTGGTACGGGCGCAGCTCCGCGGTGATGGCGGCGGGCAGGGGAACCGGATCCTGGCCCGGATCGGCTCTGAGGCCTTCGACGGAGGCGCGCCAGGCCTGTGCGGGCACGGTCTCGTCGGCAAGATCCTCGAAGTCCTCCCAGAGCGTCACGTGGGTGCGCGCGATTCGCGGACCCGTCTCCCACTCCGCGAGCTCCGCGGCCTCGTCCAGCAGCTCCTTGAGCCGGTCGAAGGCGGGATGCCGCAGCGAGAACCAGGTGTTGTCGACGAGCTTGAGCTTGCCCTGCCGCAGGGCGAGCGCTCGGAACAACGGCTCGAACGGGATCGAGCGCCCGTCGATCCGCACCAGGATGCCGAGCTCGAACCAGTCCGGATCGGTGCTCTCCACCGTGCTGACGGTGATCGACGGATCGCCGGTGAGCTCCGCGTACGTGCGCGGCGTGCCGGTGCGCTCGACGACGAAGCCGCGTTCTTCGAGAGCCGGCACGAGGTGCGAGACGAACTCGGCCGCATCGGCGTCGCGCAGCGTGCCCGCCAGCGTGAACGGCAGGCCCGTGACCTCGGTCCACATCGCGAGCACGGACGGACGCAGCCGCGCTTCCACGGCGCCGTCGCGCACCCCGGTCTCGGCGGCCCGCTCATCGAGGGGGAAGCGCGCGTACCCCGGGTAGTCCCAGTGCAGCCGGTACGCCACGACGTCGTCGGGGCGGAAGTCGACCACGAGCAGCGGGACCGGTTTCGGCGGCGCCGGCAGCGTGACCCCGTGGCCCGCGCGCACGGCAGCGCCGCGCAGGAGCGTCGGATACCCGTCCCGGAAGAACGCCTTCTTGTCGACGGGGGCCACGGTCAGTCCGGCCGGGGCTGCGAGGAGCGCCCGCACACCGTCGGTCAGCGCCACCTGCCCGAGCACGAGATCGATCCTCTTGCCGACGACGCGATGCGCGTACACACCGCCGGATCCCAGCGCCTGTGTGGTCGCGGCGGGGAATGCCTCACCCGTCGCGTCGACCGCGCCGGAGAGCAGGAGCCCGCCGTGGCCGTCCGCCGCGATGTCCACCACGATCCGCAGCTCGTCGGACCACTGCAGACGTGTGCTGCGCTCTGTGGCGACCATGCGGATCCCCGCGTCTGCGGCCGACTGCAGGTGCGGCCACAGCAGCGGCGACGCCACGGGATCCAGCAGCAGCCAGTCCCCCGCCGTGCCGGACAGCAGAGAGTCGCGCGAGATGCTCAGTAGATCGGCGAACCAGCGGGAATGCGCCGCGTCGTATCGTGTGCCAGGCCGGCGAACCGTGTCCCAGTCGGCGTCCGCCTGCACCCAGGCGGATCCGGCGTCGTTGCGCCGCAGCGGACGGACGGCGAGGAACAGCTCGCCCGGATCCTTGACCAGATCCCGTGCGGTGGCGGTGCGCAGCGGTCGTGCGGCCCAGTGCCGTGCGTCTGCACGATCGCGTCGACGCAGTTCGACGCCGAGCGCCAGCGGCACCCCGCTCGCCCGCGCGGACGGCAGCAGTACGCGCCAGTCGTCGGCGTCAGCGGAGCTCATGATCATCCATCCTCCCCTGCGCCGCCGACATCCGAGACCGCGGAGACGGCGAAGCGCCCCACCCGGATTCGCGGGAGAGGCGCCTCGACGGAATGCGTGACGTCAGGCCGTACGGGCGACCCGCGCCAGCACGCCGTGCACGAATGCGCCGGACTCGTCGGTGGAGAACTCCTTGGCGAGTTCCACGGCCTCATCGATCGCGACGGCCGTGGGGACCTCGTCGTTGCGCAGGATCTCCCACACGCCGATGCGCAGCAGCGCACGGTCCACGGCCGGCATCCGCTCGAGCTTCCAGTCCCGG
Source organism: Microbacterium sp. 22303 (assembly GCF_052045265.1). NCBI lineage: Bacteria > Bacillati > Actinomycetota > Actinomycetes > Micrococcales > Microbacteriaceae > Microbacterium > Microbacterium sp. 22303. The sequence goes on from NZ_JBQEOQ010000001.1 coordinate 476,304, forward strand.
CTGTGCGTGGTGATCTGCTCGTCGATCTCGTCGCGGTGGTCGATGATCCCGTCGACGATCTCGCGCGCATAGAGCCACGATCCTTCGCGCGCGGGCTCGGCGGCGGCGCGCTTGGCCTCCGCGGCGAGGGTCACCGCGAGGTCGTCACCGCGCACGTCGGCGGAGAACAGGATGTCGAGGGCGCGCTTGCGCGCCTTGGTCCGGGCGCCCACGCGTCAGTCGTTGATGCGGCCGAGGTAGCCGCCGGTGCGCGTGTCGACCTTGACCTTGGTGCCGGTCTCCAGGAACAGCGGAACCTGGATCTCGTACCCGGTCTCGAGCGTGGCGGGCTTGGTACCGGCCGAGGAGCGGTCGCCCTGCAGGCCGGGCTCGGTGTAGGTGACCTCGAGCACGACCGAGGCCGGCAGCTCGATGTAGAGGGGGTTGCCGTTGTTCAGCGCGATCTGCACCTGCTGGTTCTCCAGCATGAAGTTCTTCGCGTCACCGACCGTGGCGGCGGCCACGTTGATCTGGTCGTAGTCCTCCTGGTCCATGAAGACGTAATTGTCGCCGTCCGTGTACAGGTAGGTGAAGTCGCGGCGGTCGACGTTCTCGATGTCGATCTTGGCGCCTGCGTTGTAGGTGCGATCCACGACCTTGCCGCTGACGACGTTCTTCAGCTTCGTGCGGACGAACGCGCCGCCCTTGCCGGGCTTGACGTGCTGGAACTCGATGACGTTCCAGAGCTGTCCGTCGATCGAGAGGACGACGCCGTTCTTGATGTCTGCGGTGGATGCCATGGGTCTGAGAAGTCCGTTCTGAAGTCTGCGCGGTCGATCGACCGACGTCCCATCTTACGCGATGCCCGCCGGACGGCCGGTGGGAGCGGCTCTCGCGTGGGGATCAGCCGTCGGCTTGGCCGGCGATCACGAGGATCAGACGGCGGGTCGCGGTCGCGTAGCCCTGCACGCCCTCCCCTACGACGTGCACGGCGGCGACGTCGGTCAGGTACGAGTGATGGCGGAACTCCTCGCGGGCGTACACGTCCGAGATGTGCACCTCGGCGAACGGCAGCGCGACCCCCGTGAGCGCATCGCGCAGCGCGACCGAGGTGTGCGTGTAGGCGCCGGCGTTGATCACGATGCCGGCGCAGTCCTCGCGGGCGTCGTGGATCGCGTCCAGGAGCGCGCCCTCGTGGTTGCTCTGCACGGCACGGATCTCGTACCCGTAGGCCGCCGCGGCCTCGGCGGTGAGACGCTCGACGTCGGCGAGCGTCGCGGATCCGTAGATCCCCGGCTCGCGGGTGCCCAGCAGGTTGAGGTTGGGCCCGTTGACGAGCAGGAGGCGGCGCGGCGTGGTCACGTGCTCACGGTATCAGCGAGGGGCGGGCACGACCGGGCGGGTCATCACGTACTCGCGTCCGTTCTCGAGCTCGGTGATCTGACCCGTGCGCGTGAAGCCGCAGCGCACGTAGGCAGCCTGCGCGCGGTGATTGTCCACGTGCACCTCGAGGGTGAGCTCGGTCAGGCCGCCCTCAGCCGCCCACGCCGCACATTCGTCGAACAGCGCCTCGATCGCCCCGGAGCCGCGATGCCCGTCCGCCACGTACACGCCCACCACGAGCGCGGAGGGGGCCGCGTCCCGATCTCCGATCACCGTGGCCGATCCGAACCACTCGCCGTCGTCCGCGATCGTGACGAACTGGCCGTTGGGGCCGCCCTCGGCAGCCTGCTTCGCGCGGTGCTGCCAGAACTCATCGGGCTGCTCAGACGCGTTCTCGAATGTGTCGAGGAATGCGAGCGCGGCGACGGGATCCTGCAGGGCTCGCAGACGAAGATCCCGCACCTCGCGCCATTCGTCGGTCTCGATGCGCCGGATCGAGAAAGTCACTCGCCGACCTCCTGGTACGCGGCGAAGAGGAGGGACTCGTCGGGGGCCTGCAGCACAGTGGGCTTTGCGATGCCGTCCAGCACGATGAAGCGCAGCATCCCGCCGCGGCTCTTCTTGTCGCGCTGCATGGTGGACAGCAGGGTCGGCCACGCGCCGGCGCGGTACGACGTCGGCAGCCCCAGCGATTCGAGGATCGCGCGGTGCCGGTTGGCGTCGTCGTCCGAGAGCCGTCCGGCAAGCCGGGACAGCTCGGCCGCGAACAGCATGCCGACGGAGATCGCGGCGCCGTGCCGCCAGCGGTAGCGCTCGGCGTGCTCGATCGCGTGCCCGAGCGTGTGGCCGTAGTTGAGGATCTCGCGCTGCCCGGCCTCACGGAAGTCGTCGGAGACGACGCTCGCCTTCATGCCGATCGCGAGCTCGACGGCCCGCCGGAACTCCGGGGTGAGCGGATCGACGGCGCGAGCCGGATCCGCCTCGATGATGTCGAGGATCTCAGGCGACCAGATGAACCCGGCCTTGACGACCTCGGCGAAACCGGCGGTCGCCTCGTTCGGAGTCAGGCTGGACAGTTCGTCCAGGTCGCCGATCACCGCACGCGGGGCCCAGAAGGCGCCGACGAGGTTCTTGCCCTCGTTCGTGTTGATGCCGGTCTTGCCGCCCACGGCGGCGTCGACGAGCCCGAGCACGGTCGTCGGCACCTGCACGATCTGCACGCCGCGCAGCCAGGTCGCCGCGACGAAGCCGGCAAGGTCGGTGACCGCACCGCCCCCGTAGCCGACGACTGCATCGGTGCGGGTGAAGTCGGCCTGGCCCATGATCTGCCACAGGAACTGCGCGACCTCGATGCGCTTGCCCTGCTCCGCATCGGGGATCTCGGCCAGCAGCACCTCGCGCGGGCCGTTCGCCGTGTCGGCGACGATCCGGTCGCGCAGCTGGGCGGCGCGATCGGCGAGCGTCGGCGGGTGCACGACGAGCACCTTGCGCACGCTCGGCGCCAGCGCCGCAGAGACGCGATCGAGGATCCCTCGTCCCACGGTGATGTCGTAGGGGGTGCTCCCCGTCACGCCGATCGTCGTGACGCCGTCGTTCTGCTCCACGCTCATGCTCGTCCTCTCATCCATTCCACGACCTGCTCCGCCACCCGCGACATCGGCACCCGTGAGGTGTCGAAGTGCACGTCGGCGACCTCCTCGTACAGTGCGCGCCGCTCGGCGAAGATCCTCGTCCAGCGCTGCACAGGATCCTCCTCACCCTGCAGGAGCGGACGGGCATCGCCGGCGATCCTCGCCGCCACCGCCTCCGGTGACACGGTCAGCAGCACGACCGGCACTCCCTGCAGCAGCGCTCGGGTCTCGGGGGCGATCACCGCACCGCCGCCCAGGGAGATCACTCCCCCGCCTGCGATGGCCTCGGCGACGGCCTCTCGTTCCCAGGTGCGGAACTGCGTCTCACCGTGCTCCGCGAAGATCGCGGGGATCGGTCCGTGCTCGCGCACGATGACCTTGTCCGTGTCGACGAAGTGGAGCCCTGTGGCCTTCGCGACCCTGCGGCCGATGCTGGTCTTGCCGGACCCCATCGGCCCGATCAGGACGATCGCCGGCTCAGCCGAGTTCATCGTGCAGGATCAGCGCCGCCTCGGAGGCCGGCGTGGTGCGCAGCTCCTCCGGGATCGCGGCGAGGTACGCCTCGAGGTTGCGCCGGGTCTCGGCGACGTTGTCGCCGCCGAACTTCTCCAGCACGGAGTTCGCGAGCTCGATCGCGACCATGGCCTCGGCCACGACGCCTGCGGCGGGCACGGCGCACACGTCGGAACGCTGGTGATGCGCGGTGGCCTGCTCGCCCGACGCCACATCGACCGTGCGCAGCGCGTGCGGGATGGTGGCGATCGGCTTCATTCCGGCGCGCACGCGCAGCACGGTACCGGTGGACATGCCGCCCTCGGTTCCTCCGGCGCGGTCGGAGCCGCGGCTGATGCCGGCCCCGGTGGCGAACAGCTCGTCGTGCGCCGCGGAACCGCGCCGGCGCGTGGTCTCGAAGCCGTCGCCGACCTCGACGCCCTTGATCGCCTGGATTCCCATCAGCGCGTACGCGAGGCGCGCATCCAGACGACGGTCCCAGTGCACGTGAGAGCCCAGCCCCGGCGGCAGACCGTAGGCGAGCACCTCGACGATGCCGCCGAGGGTGTCGCCGTCCTTGCGGGCCGCGTCGACCTCCTCGACCATGCGCGCGGAGGTCGCGGAGTCGAAGCAGCGCAGCGGATCCGCGTCCAGCGTGTCGACGTCATCGGGAGTGGGGAGGTCGGATCCGTCCGGCACCTGGACGGGCCCGATGGACAGGGTGTGGCTGACCAGGCGGATCCCGAGCTCACCGAGGAACGCGCGCGCCACGGCGCCGAGCGCGACCCGGGCTGCGGTCTCGCGAGCGCTCGCGCGCTCCAGGATCGGGCGGGCCTCGTCGAAGCCGTACTTCTGCATGCCGACGAGGTCGGCGTGGCCGGGGCGGGGGCGGGTCAGGGCCGCGCTGCGGCCCCGGGACTTCTCGGTGAGCTCGACGGGATCGGCGCTCATGACCTCGACCCACTTGGGCCACTCGGTGTTGCCGATCCGCATCGCGATCGGGCTGCCGAGTGAGAAGCCGTGGCGAACGCCGCCGGAGATCGAGAGCTCGTCCTGCTCGAACTTCATCCGCGAGCCGCGCCCGTAGCCGAGCTTGCGGCGCTGCAGGTCGGACTGGATCGCCTCGCGGGACAGCGGGACGCCCGCAGGCAGGCCCTCCATGACGGCAATGAGTTCGGGGCCGTGCGATTCGCCGGCCGTGAGCACGCGGAGCATTCCCCTAGTCTCCCATGCGTTCAGAGCGCGACCGGCCGGATGACTTCCGTGTGCGCGTCAGCGCAGAGCCGCCCGCATGACGCCGAGCACGGCGGGCTCGTCCGGCAGCGCTGCATCCGGTGCGCCATTGAGGAAGATCCGGATCTGGGCGACCGCCTGGTGCAGCAGCATCTCCAGTCCGGTCAGCACCGGCGCATCGGTCCACGCCTGTGCGAGCGCGGTCGGCCACGGCGCGTACGCGGCGGAGAACAGCGCGCCGCCCTCTCGCGCGAGCACCGTCATCACGTCATCCGGCAGCGCCGCGCTGCCGGGCAGAGTCGAGACGGTCAGATCCACCGACGGCGGCGGCGGCGAGCCGGATCCGAGCTCATTCGTGGTCGCTTTCAGGCCCATGCGCTGGGCGAAACCGGCGAGCTCCTCGGCCTGCTCCGGTCGCCGCATCCGCAGCTCGACCTCATCGACGCCCAGGCGCAACAGTGACACCAGAGCCGACCGCGCCGTCGCTCCCCCGCCGAGCACGCGCGCGGTGCGCACCTGCGCGAGACCTGCCGCCACGAGCGCGGAGGTGAGCCCGCCGACGTCGGTGTTGAAGCCGTGGATCTCCTCGCCCAGCAGCAGCGTGTTCACGGCGCCGGTGAGGCGGGCGTCGTCGTCGAGGGCGTGGGCGCGTGCATGGGCCCGCTCCTTCAGCGGCATCGTCAGTGAGAGCCCGCGCCAGGTCGCGTCGAGGGAGTCCAAGGCCTCGTCGAAGCCCGCCTCATCCACTTGGCGACGGCCGTACTCCCAATCCAGTCCGAGCAACCGGTAGGCGGCGTTGTGCAGATCGGGAGAGCGGCTGTGGTCGATCGGATCCCCCCAGACGGCCAGTCGCGACGGAGAGGTCACGTCAGCATCCGGAGTCGGGGTTGGCCTTGCACCAGTCCTGCCACTGCTTGACCGCGGCCTCGTGCTCGGCGTAGGTCGTCGAGAACACCGTCTCGCCGGTGTCCAGGTTGACCGTGACGAAGTACAGCCAGGGTCCGTCCGCGGGGTGCATGGCGGCGTCGATCGCCTTGTCGCCCGGATTGGCGATGGGGGTCTTCGGCAGCCCGTCGATCACATACGTGTTCCACGGGTTGTCATCGGTCTGCGCCTCGTCGGAGGTGCTGGCCGAACCGCTGTGCAGTTCGCCGTAGCCGTACTGCGCGGTGGAGTCCATCTGCAGCTTCATGCCCTGATCCAGGCGGTTCTGGATCACCCGCGAGACCTTGTAGAAGTCCGCCTCGGCACGAGCCTCGCGCTGGATGATCGACGCGATCGTGAGCACGCGCTGCTCGTCGCTCGCGGGGACGGCCGCGGAGGCGAGCGAGTCCCTGGTACGCTTCACCATCGTGGCGACGATGTCCTTCGCGGTTGCTCCGGGGCCGAACTCGTAGAGAGCGGGGAAGAGCCAGCCCTCCAGCGACGGGGCGTTCACCCCGTAGTCAGCCGGACTCTGCACGGCCGCCTGGAGATCTGCCAGCGGCACATCCACGCTCTTCGAGATCCGTTCCACGGTCTCGGCGACGGTGTATCCCTCGGGGATCACCGCGGAGTTCTGCATCTTGTTCTTCGGGTCGTTGAGCGCCTTGAGCGCGGCGGCGGCGGTCATCTTCTGCTGCAGCTTGTAGACGCCCGGATAGAACGTGTTGACGATGTTCTCCTTCACCATCATGGTGTAGAACACGTCGGAGGTCTTCGTGACGCCGGCCCGGTAGAGCGCCTCGGACACCTGGTGCCCGCCGTCGCCCTTGTTGATGGTGACGAGCGCATTGCCGGTGGCCTGACCCGCTTCATAGTCCTTCGACGGGCCCCAGCCCATGACCTCGCTGATCTTGTCGCCGTAGGCGTTCCAGACCCAGAGCCCACCGCCTGCGGCGCCGGCGACCAGCACGAACACCACGAGCAGGGCCACCAGACAGCCGCGCCGCTTCTTCCGCTTCGGCGCGACGGGCGGCTCGGCCTCATGGCGGAACAGCGCCTCGAGCGTCGAATGGGTCTCGTCGTGCCGTTCCGCGGGGGTCCCGGTGCCCTCGTCGGAGGCTGCCGGCGTGGACGGGGAGGACGCGGCCGCGCGGGCCGCACGACGGGAACCGGGAACCGCAGGCTGTTCGGCCGGGCGCGGGGTCTGCACCTGCGGATCCGGCAGTGCGCCGAACAGGTCGTGCGAGACGGGGTCGTTCTCCGGCGTGGCGGCCGATGGCGATCGGTCGGACATGTCAGGGGTTCTCCTCGTCGAGGATCAGCGGGGAACCGGCTGGGTTGCCGGTGTTCTTCTCGATGTCGATCGCGTGCTGCAGCAGCACGACGGCGGCGGCCTGGTCGACCACGCCGCGCGAGTTGCGCTGCGTGCGTCCCGAGGCGCGCAGCGCCTGGTGCGCAGTGACCGTGCTCAGGCGCTCGTCGATCAGCCGGACGGCGATCCCGCTGGCACGGCCTAGGGACTCGGCGAACTCGCGGGCGTCGGCGGTCGAGGCGGTGTCCTCACCGCGGAGGTTGATCGGCAGGCCCACGACGAACTCGAGCGGTTCGTATTCGGCGGCGAGTTCCGCGATCCGGCCAACCGCCCCGTCGCCGCGGGGCACGGTCTCCACGGGCACGGCGAGCATGCCGTCAGGATCGCACCTGGCCACGCCGATCCTGGCGCGGCCCACATCGATGCCGAGCCGTACGCCCCGTCGGAACCCGGTCACGCGCGACGCAGCTCCTGCTCGATCGCGGAGAACGCCGCCGGCAGTGCCGCCGCATCGGATCCGCCGCCCTGTGCGACGTCGTCGCGGCCGCCGCCTCCGCCGCCGAGCACGCCGGCCGCGATCTTCGCGAGGGCACCGGCCTTCGCACCCTGGGCACGGGCGCCGTCGTTGGCCGCGACGACCACCATGGGCCGGCCGTTCGCCACGCCCGAGATCGCCACGACCGCGGCTGCGGATCCGAACGTGTCTCGCACGCCGGTCGCGATCTCGCGCACCTCGTCCGCGCCGCCGACCCCGCCGAGATCGTGCGCCACGAACTGCAGCGAGCCGAGGGGCGTGGCTGTCTGCGCGATCGCGGGGACCCGGCCGGCGCGTTCCGCGGCCTCGAACTGCGCGATCCGCTTCTCCGCCGCCTTCAGCTGCGCGGCCAGATCCGTCACGCGCTCGGTGAGCTGGTCGCGCGGCGTCTTCAGCGCAGAGGTGAGCTGTGACACGAGGGCGCGCTCGGCGGCGAACTCGCGGAACGCGTCCGCGCCGACGAGAGCCTCCACACGGCGGTTCGATGCGCCGACCGACGACTCGCCGACGAGATTGATGAGTCCGATCTCAGCGCTCGAGGACACGTGCGTGCCGGCGCACAGCTCCCGCGACCAGGGGCCGCCGATATCCACCATGCGCACGGTCGAGCCGTACTTCTCGCCGAACAGGGCCATCGCGCCGGCGGCCTTGGCGTCGTCCAGGGACATGATCCGCGTGGTGACCTCGAGCCCGTCCTGCACGGCGCGGTTCGCGATCTCCTCGATCTCGGTCTTGGTGTCTGCGGAGAGCGCCTGTCCCCAGGAGAAGTCGAACCGCAGGTAGCCGGCGCGGTTCAGGGATCCGGCCTGAGTGGCGGTCTTGCCGAGGGTGTCGCGCAGGGCCGCATGCACGAGGTGCGTGGCGGAGTGCGCCTGACGGGCGGCTCGGCGGTTGGCGGCATCCACGCTCGTCGTCGCGGGCGCATCGACGGACACCACGCCCGTGGTCACCTCGACGGTGTGGCTGATCAGCCCCGGAACGGGACGCTGGACGTCCAGCACCTCGAGCGCGTAGCCGGGTCCGGTGATGACGCCCTTGTCGGCGACCTGGCCGCCCGACTCGGCGTACAGCGTGGTCTCGGCGAGGACGACCTCCGCCACCTGGCCCTCTGCGGCGTTGCGCACGGGCTGACCGTCGACGAGGATGCCGAGCACGGTCGAGCTGGTCTCGAGCTCGTCATAGCCGAGGAACGCGGTCTCACCCTTCGCGCGCAGGTCGCCGTAGACGGACACGTCTGCGATCTGCCGCTTGCGATTGCGTGCGTCGGCCTTGGCGCGGGAACGCTGCTCCTGCATGAGCGAGTCGAACGCGGCGCGGTCGACGTTCAGGCCCGCTTCCTCGGCGATCTCGAGAGTGAGGTCGATCGGGAAGCCGTAGGTGTCGTGCAGCAGGAACGCCTCGGACCCCTTCAGCGTCTCGGATCCGGCCTTCTTCGTGTCGGCGAGGGCGAGGTCGAGGATCGTGGATCCGGCGTCCAGCGTGCGGCGGAACGTCTCCTCCTCCGCGTCCGCGGCGGCCGAGAGCTGCGCCCAGTCCTGCTCGAGGATCGGGTAGGCGCTCTTCATGGCGTCCTTGGACACCGCGAACAGCTCGGGGAACACCGGCTCGTCGACGCCGAGCAGACGCATGGAGCGGACCGTGCGGCGCATGAGCCGGCGGAGGATGTAGCCGCGGCCCTCGTTCGACGGTCGCACGCCGTCTGAGAGCAGCATGAGCGCGGAGCGCACGTGGTCGGCGACGACGCGGAAGCGGACGTCGTCGGCGTGCTCGGCGCCGTAGCGGCGGCCGGAGAGCTCGACGGCGCGGTCCAGCACGGGGCGCACCTGGTCGGTCTCGTACATGTTCTCGACGCCCTGCTTGAGGAAGGCGACGCGCTCGAGCCCCATGCCGGTGTCGATGTTCTTCATGGGCAGCTCGCCCACGATGTCGAACTCGGTCTTGCCGCGGATGTTCTCGATGAAGTCCTGCATGAACACGAGGTTCCAGATCTCCAGGAACCGGTTGTCGTCTGCGGCCGGTCCCCCGTCCTGGCCGTACGCGGGTCCGCGGTCGAAGAAGATCTCGCTGTCGGGGCCGCCGGGGCCGGGCTGACCCGTGTTCCAGTAGTTGTCCGCACGGCCGAGGCGCTGGATGCGCTCCGGCTTCAGGCCGATGACGTCGCGCCAGATCGCCTCGGCCTCGTCGTCCGTCTCGAAGACCGTGACCCAGAGGTCCTTCTCATCGAAGCCCAGGCCGCCGTCGCTCTCGGAGCCGGTCAGCAGCTCCCAGGCGTAGCGGATCGCGCCTTCCTTGAAGTAGTCGCCGAACGACCAGTTGCCGAGCATCTGGAAGAAGGTGCCGTGCCGGGCCGTGCGACCGACCTCTTCGATGTCGTTGGTGCGGATGCACTTCTGCAGGTCGGCGATGCGCGGGTGCGGTGCGGGGACCACGCCGGTGAGGTAGGGGATCATCGGCACCATGCCGGCCACGGTGAACAGCAGCGAGGGGTCGTCGCTGACCAGTGACGCCGAGGGGACGATCAGGTGATCGTTCTTCTCGAAGTAGCTCAGGTAGCGCTGCGCGATCTCCGCGGTCTTCATGCTCGTCGAGGGGTCCTTGCTGTCAGGGCGCGCCGGAGCGCAGGTTTCGGGAGAGGGAGCGATCCGCGTCAGTCCGCGGCGCCGTCCTGAGTGAGGCGCGCCTCCTCGGCGTGGAAAGCGCCGGCGAGGATCCCGGTGAACTCGTTGATCCGGTCGTCGACGGCCGCCAGCACGTCGTGTCCTCGCGGATCCTTGTTCATGAAATGCGCGGCGACGAAGCCGCCGATCACGCCGATGAGGAACCACAGCAGGGTCTTCATGTCACCACCTCCGGTTCGGGCCCGCTCGTCACAACGCTCTCCATCGTATGCGCAAACGCGAAGGAGGCGCCGGGGATACCCCCGACGCCTCCTCGGCGTGTTCGCAGAGTTCGCTGAACTCCGAGAGCAGAGTCGCTGTGGATCAGCGAGCCGCGTAGTACTCGACGACCAGCTGCACGTCACAGGTCACGGGGACCTCGGCGCGCTTGGGGCGACGGACCAGACGGGCCTCCAGCTTGTCGAGCTCGACCTCGAGGTAGCCCGGAACCGGGGGCAGGACGTCGGCGTGACCGCCTGCGGCCGCCACCTGGAAGGGCTCGAGGCCCTCGCTCTTGGGCTTGACGTGGATGAGCTGACCCGGCTTCACGCGGAAGGACGGGCGGTCGACGAGCTGGCCGTCGACGAGGATGTGACGGTGCACGACGAGCTGACGCGCCTGCGCGGTGGTGCGCGCGAAACCGGCGCGGACCACGAGCGCGTCCAGACGCATCTCGAGCTGCTCGACGAGGTTCTCACCCGTCAGGCCGTCCTTGCGACGGGCCTCGTTGAACTGGATGACCAGCTGCTTCTCGCGGATGCCGTACTGCTCGCGGAGACGCTGCTTCTCGCGCAGACGGACGGCGTAGTCGCTGTCCTGCTTGCGCTTGGTGCGGCCGTGCTCACCGGGAGCGTAGGGACGCTTCTCGAGGTACTTGGCCGCCTTCGGGGTGAGGGCGATGCCGAGTGCACGGGACAGGCGGACCTTGCGGCGGTCCTGGGACTTCGTGACCACGAAGTGTTCCTTTCGATACGCGGCCGTGTCGATCACGGCTCGCGGACGTATCGTCTCGATTCCGCCCCTCACGAGCGCACGCCGGGGCGGACGAGAGGGTGGTGCAGGAGTGGAGAGATGCCCGAAAACACGGTTTCGAGCCGATCCATGCTATCAGATCAGGCCTGTGCGCCTGTCGCAGTGGCTCTGAGTGCGACGACTTGTGCCACGCCCCGCCTACGCCTCCCCCAGGATCCTCCGGATGCGCTCGAGCCGCGCCTGCACCTCGCGCTCTCCGCCGAGCGCCTTGGGCTGATAGTAGCGGCGCCCCCGCAGCTCGTCAGGGAGATACTGCTGCGGCACGATGCCGGCGTCGCTGTCATGCGGATAGCGGTAGCCCTTGCCGTGTCCAAGGCGCTTGGCGCCCGGATAGTGCGCGTCGCGCAGATGCCCGGGTACTCGCCCGAACCCACCCGCACGGATATCCGCGATCGCCGCGTCGATGGCCAGGTAGGCAGCGTTCGACTTCGCCGTGGTCGCGAGGTAGATCGTCGCCTCGGCGAGCGGGATCCGCCCCTCCGGCATGCCGATGAAGGCGACGGCGTCTGCGGCTGCGACGGCGATCACGAGCGCCTGCGGATCGGCCAGGCCGATGTCCTCGGACGCCGAGATGACAAGCCGGCGCGCGATGAAGCGCGGGTCCTCGCCCGCTTCGATCATCCGGGCGAGATAGTGCACCGCGGCATCGACGTCCGAACCGCGGATCGACTTGATGAACGCGCTGATGACGTCGTAGTGCTCGTCGCCCTGGCGGTCGTAGCGCAGCAGCGCACGATCCACCGCCTGCGCCACATCGTCGTCGGTGACGGTCGGCGTCTCGTCCTCGGTGAGGCGATCCGGCGAAGCCGCGACGGCGGCCGCGGCCTCGAGCGCGGTGAGCGCCCTCCGTGCGTCGCCCGAAGCGAGTCGGATCAGGGCGGCCCGTGCGGCGTCGTCCAGCACCGCGCGCCCGCTCAACCCGCGCGGATCGGACACGGCCCGGTCGATCAGAAGGCCGATGTCCTCGTCGGTGAGAGGCTGCAGCGTGAGCAGCAGCGAGCGGGACAGCAGCGGGGAGATGACCGAGAACGACGGATTCTCCGTGGTCGCCGCGATGAGGATGACCCAGCCGTTCTCCACACCCGGCAGCAGAGCGTCCTGCTGCGCCTTCGTGAAGCGGTGGATCTCGTCGAGGAACAGGATGGTCGACTGGCCGTAGAGGTCGCGCTGGTTGAGCGCCTCCTGCATGACCTCGCGCACGTCCTTCACCCCCGCCGTGATGGCCGACAGCTCCACGAAGCGACGCCCTGACAAGCGCGCGATGGCCTGCGCGAGGGTGGTCTTGCCCGTGCCCGGCGGGCCCCACAGGATCATCGAGACGCTCGACGCGGTCTTCGCCGCCGGATCCGCGAGCGCCACGATCGGGGAACCCGGCCGCAGCAGGTGCTGCTGCCCGGCGACCTCGTCGAGCGAGATCGGACGCATCCGCACGGCGAGCGGCGTCTGGCCGCTCATCAGCGGTGCTGCAGGAGTCATGCGGTCAAGGCTAACGTCGTGCGCCGACACGGGGACGCGCGGCACCCCTGGCGAAGTCACGCGTCGCACGGCGCGTCGAGGCGCACGCGATATAAGCTCGGTCCTCGACATCCAGGGAGGATCCATGGCCGCTCGCCGCCCGACGAACGCCCGCGATCAGCGCGCTCGCATGCAGCAGGAGCGCGCGCGCCTGCACGCCGCACGCCAGGGCCTGCACGCCGCGAGCGTCCGGCGCAGAGTGCGTGACAACACCGTCGCCGTGGTCGTGGGAGCCGTCATCGTGATCGGCGCGATCGTGAGCCAGGTCGTGCATGCGGAGGCGACCGCGCCCGCCCCGTCCCCCTCTGCGACGGTCAGCCCGACGGCGGCTCCGAGCTCCGTTCCCGCGCCTGCCCCGACGGCGACGGAGACCCCGGCCGGCTGAGCGGCAGCCCTCTCGCGCCCCGCCCCGGCGTACTAGGCTGGCCCTGTCCTTTCCGCCTCCCGCGGCATGCCGCGCAAGGAGTTCACCGTGTCCACCGAAGAGCACACCCCCGAAAACCCGACGGCCGCCGAGCAGACCTCGCAGCCCGACGCCGAGAACGCCACGACGCCCGTCGCCGACGCAGCCGAGGCCCCGACCGCGGAATCGCCCGAGGTCGCCGCGGCACCCGTCGAGAGCGCCGACGCCGAAACTGCTGCACCGGTCGAGGACGCCAGGCCTGTCGAGGAGTCCGCGCCTGCCGAGCAGACCGGTGAGGCAGCTTCCGCTCCGGCCCCTGCCGTCGAAGCGCGCCCCTCGGTCCCGGCTCCGCGTCCGCCGGCGATGCCCCGGCCTCCGGCCATGCCCCGGCCCCCCGCCTCGGCGATCCGCCCCGCCGTGCCGGTGGCGCCCGTCGTCCCGGCACCGGTGAGCACCAGCGACGCGGCCGAATGGGGTCGCGTCACCGAGGACGGGACGGTGTCCGTTCGCGAAGGCGACGAGTGGCGCGAGGTCGGGCAGTACCCCGACGGCACCCCGGCCGAGGCGCTCGCCTACTTCGTGCGCAAGTTCGAGGATCTCGCCTTCAAGGTGAACACCCTGGAGCAGCGGGTGCAGGCCGGCGGGTCCGGCGCCACGGATCTCGCCAAGCAGGCGCAGCACCTCGTCACCGAGGTCACCGACGCAGCTGCGGTCGGCGACCTCGCGAACCTCCGTGCCCGCCTCGACACGCTGACCGGATCCCTCGCCGACGCCTCTGCGGCAGAGGCGGCCGAGACCAAGGCCGCCGTCGACGCGGCCATCGCCGAGCGCACCGCTCTCGTGGAGCGTTCCGAGGCGATCGCCGCGCAGGACCTCTCCTCCGTGCAGTGGAAGAAGGTCACCGAGGAGATGGGCGCGCTGTTCGACGCGTGGCAGAGCCACCAGCAGAACGGCCCGCGCCTCCCGAAGGGTGCGGCGAATCAGCTCTGGAAGCGATTCCGCGATGCCCGCGCGACGGTTGACCGTCAGCGCCGTGCCTTCTACGCCGAGCTCGACGAGACCCACAAGACCGCGCGCGACCGCAAGTCGCGCCTGGTCGAGCGCGCCGAGGCCCTGGCGCCCAAGGGCGTGGACGGGATTCCCGCCTACCGCAGTCTTCTCGACGAGTGGAAGGCCGCCGGTCGTGCGGGGCGCAAGGCCGACGACGCGCTGTGGGCCCGGTTCAAGGCCGCGGGTGACGCGCTCTACTCGGCGCGCGCCGAGCAGGCGGCGGCGACCGAGGCGGAGTCCGCTCCCCGTATCGAGGCGCGCACCGCGCTGCTCGAAGAGGCCAAGGCCGTCGCTGACGAGCCGAACCTCGCCAAGGCGCGAGCCATGCTGACCCGCATCCAGCGCCAGTGGGATGAGGTCGGACGGATCTTCCCGCGCGAGAAGGAGCGTGCCCTGGACGATCGCCTGCGCGTCATCGAGCAGGAGTTGAAGTCGCGTGAGGACGTCGATTGGAAGCGCAACAACCCCGAGACGAAGGCCCGCGCCGGCGCGATGAGCGATCAGCTCCAGCAGGCCATCGCCAAGCTCGAGGCCGAGCGCGACGCCGCGGAGCAGTCCGGCAACGCCAAGGCGCTCAAGGAGGCGACCGAGGCTCTCGAGGCCCGACGCGCCTGGCTGAACGCTCTCGGGGGCTGAACGACGACACGCACCCCGCATTCGCGGGAGTTGTCCACAGGGCGGGGTTCTCCGGATCCCCGCCCTGTGTCGTGTACCGCACACTGGAGGCATGCGCGACGCGTTCCTGCACCTCCCCGGAGATCGGCTCTCCCTGCCCGAACTCGCGGCAGCGCGCCTGGATGGGGATGTGGTCGAGCTCGGCGAGGCATACGCTCCGGCGGACCTCGTCGAGACGGCCGCTCTCCGGGCCGCTTCACTGGCCTCCCTCGTCGCGGGGCTGCACGGTGCCGCGTTCGCCGGCATGACCGCAGCGTGGATCCATGGCGCCGGGGATTCCCCACCGGATCTGCACGAGTTGCAGAGCGCGACCGGCCGCCGGCTGCGCGCCCCGACGACGCGACGGATCATCGTGCATGATCCGGTGCTGGACCCTTCGGACGTGCAGCACCTCGGCGGCCACGCGGTGACGACCCCGGAGCGCACACTCATCGACCTGCTGCGCTGGCCCGTGACGGTGCCGGAGCGGCATGACTGGGCCCGACTGCTGGTTCTCGCGGATCCGTCGCTCGTCGCCCGCACCGCTGTCCGCCTGGCACGGCTGCACCACGGCCCCGGCTATCACCGCGTCGCACGGTTCCTCTCCGCTCACGGAGCAGAACCGCCGTCCTGCTGAGCGAGACGACCGCGCCTCGGGGCGCGAAGACCTCGCTCAGGACGAGGTGACGCGGTAGACGTCGTAGACGGCGTCGATCCGGCGCACCGCGTTGAGCACGCGGTCGAGGTGCACCGTGTCGCCCATCTCGAAGACGAAGCGGCTGAGCGCCAGGCGATCGTTGGTCGTCTGAACGGTGGCGGAGAGGATGTTCACGTGGTGCTCGCTGAGCACCCTGGTGACGTCGGACAGCAGACCGGAACGGTCCAGCGCCTCCACCTGGATCTGCACCAGGAACACGCTGCGCGTGGTCGGCGCCCATTCGACGTCCACCATCCGGTCCTTCTCGACCGACAGTGCCTTGACGTTCACGCAGTCGGAGCGGTGCACGGAAACACCGCTCCCCCGCGTGACGAAACCGACGATCTCGTCCCCCGGCACCGGGGTGCAGCACTTTGCGAGCTTCACCAGGATGTCGGCCGCGCCGCGCACCAGCACCCCGGAGTCGCCCTCGCGCGGAATGCGGCTGCGTCCCTGGGCGGGGATGTCGATCGCGCCGGTCGAGGTGTCCTCGGTCGTGGAGATGAGCGCGGTGACCTTCTCCAGCACGGACTGGGTGGACACGTGCCCCTCACCGACCGCGGCGTAAAGCGCCGAGACGTCCTCATAGCGCAGCTGGTGCGCGACCTCGGTGAACGACTCCTGGCTCATCAGCCGCTGCAGGGGCAGGTTCTGCCGGCGCATCGCACGGGCGATGGCCTCCTTGCCCTGCTCGATCGCCTCCTCGCGGCGCTCCTTCGTGAACCAGCCGCGGATCTTGTTGCGCGCGCGTGTGCTCTTCACGAACGTCAGCCAGTCCTGGCTGGGTCCGGCGTCGGGGTTCTTCGAGGTGAACACCTCGACCACGTCACCGCTGTTCAGCGCGGTCTCCAGCGGCACGAGCCGGCCGTTGACCTTGGCGCCCATCGTGCGGTGACCGATCTCGGTGTGCACCGCGTAGGCGAAGTCCACCGGCGTCGCACCGGAGGGAAGCCCGATCACCCGACCCTTCGGCGTGAAGACGTAGACCTCCTTCGCGCCGATCTCGAAGCGCAGCGAGTCGAGGAACTCGCTGGGGTCGGCGGTCTCGGCCTGCCAGTCCGAGATATGCGCGAGCCAGGTCATGTCCGCGTCGGCGGTGCCCTTGCCCGTGCCGTTCATCCGCTCCTTGTACATCCAGTGCGCGGCCACGCCGAACTCGGCCTGCTGATGCATCTCGTGCGTGCGGATCTGGATCTCCACCGTGCGGCCGCCGGGGCCGATCACCGTGGTGTGCAGCGACTGGTACAGATTGAACTTCGGGGTGGCGATGTAGTCCTTGAACCGGCCGGGCAGCGGGGTCCATCGGGCATGGATCGCGCCCAGCACCGCGTAGCAGTCGCGCACCGTGCCGACCAGGACCCTGATGCCGATCAGGTCGTAGATGTCGTCGAACTCGCGGCCCCGCACGACCATCTTCTGGTACACCGAGTAGAGCTGCTTGGGCCGCCCGGCGACCTTCCCGCGCACTCGCAGGTCACGCAGGTCGCTCTCGACCGCGTCGACCACCTCGTGGATGTACTTCTCGCGCTGCGGCGTGCGCTGTTTGATGAGGCTGTCGATCTCGGCGTAGATCTTCGGATGCAGCACCGCGAAGGACAGGTCCTCGAGCTCGGACTTGATCGCCTGGATTCCGAGCCGATGCGCGAGCGGGGCATAGATCTCGAGGGTCTCGGTGGCCTTCTTCGCCGCCTTCTCCGGCGGCACGAAACCCCAGGTGCGGGCGTTGTGCAGGCGGTCAGCGAGCTTGATGATGAGCACCCGGATGTCCTTCGACATCGCGACGATCATCTTGCGGACCGTCTCGGCCTGCGCGCTGTCGCCGTACTTCACCTTGTCGAGCTTGGTGACGCCGTCGACCAGCATGGCGACCTCGTCGCCGAAGGTCGCGGTCAGCTCGGTGAGCGCGTAGCCCGTGTCCTCGACGGTGTCGTGCAGCAGCGCCGCCGCGATCGCGCGCGGGCCGAGCCCGAGATCCGCGAGGATCTGCGCCACCGCGAGCGGGTGCGTGATGTACGGCTCGCCGCTTTGTCGCTTCTGACCCTGGTGCTTCTCCGCCGCGACCGCGTACGCGCGCTCGATGATCGCGAGATCGCCGCGCGGGTGGTTCTGCCGCACCGTGCGGATGAGGTTGTCGAGGTCGTTGATCCGGGGCGCGCGCGAGAAGATGCGCGGGACGAGCCTGCGCAGACTCGACCCCTGCGCCGACGCCCCAGGCGTCGTGCCGACCTCGCTCATCCGACCTCCAGGCAGATCATCCTACAAGCGCCGGGGACGGCCGGACGCATCGAGGCTCAGACCTCCACCGCGGTGGCCGTGGCGCGCTCCCGCGCCGCGAGCACGCGCTTGTCGTGCTCACGGATCGCCGGCTCGTTCTCCCGGAACAGCGAGTACAACGGCGCCGCGACGAACAGCGTCGAGTAGGCGGCGACGATGATGCCGACGAAGATCGACAGCGAGATGTCGGTGAGGGTCTGCGCGCCGAGCCAGAACGCCCCGATGAACAGGATCGCGCCGACCGGCAAGGCCGCGATGACGGCCGTGTTGATCGATCTGACGAGCGTCTGGTTCACGGCGAGGTTCACGGCCTCGCCGAACGTGCGGGAGGACTTGGCGCCCTCCTCGGTCGTGTTCTCGCGGATCTTGTCGAACACGACCGTGGTGTCGTACAGCGAGTAGGCGAGGATCGTGAGGAAGCCGATCACGGCCGCCGGGGAGATCTCGAACCCGGCCAGCGCGTACACCCCGACCGTGATGATCAGCACGTCGAGCAGACCGAGGATGGACGCCGCCGACATCTTCCAGGTGCGGAAGTAGATCGCGAGGATCAGGAACGTCAGCGCGAGGAAGATCGCAAGGCCCCAGAGCGACTGGCGTGTCACGCCTTCGCCCCAGCTCGGGCCGATGAACGAGGTGTTCACCTTGTCCTCGGCGACGCCGTACGCCTTCGCGAGGGCGGCCGCCACGTCGTGGCTCTCCTGCTCGCTCTTGAGCTGGGCGGTCTGCACCCGGATGTCGCGGTTGTTGACGGTGGTCACCTTCGTGGTGACATTCGGCAGCACCGAGCGCACCGCGGTCGTCGCGATGTCCTGGTTGCGGTTCGCGGGGGCTTCGACCGTGAACTGGGATCCACCGGTGAACTCGATCGAGAACTGCACCGGACGGAACAGCGGCACCAGCGCGGAGCCCACGACGAGCAGGATCGCGATGATGAACCAGAGCCGCCGCTTCCCGACGAACGGGAACGAGGTCCTGCCGGAGTAGAGGTCGTTTCCGAACTCGTTCATGGAGCGCATCAGTCGTTCTCCCCGTTCCGGCTCGCGCCCTGGGACGCTTCGGCAAGAGCCTCCGCGCGCTTTCGTTCGGCGATGGTCTGACGACGCTCCGCCTCGCCACGGGAGCGGCCGGCGCGCGCCGCCTTGCCCTGAGAGCCGGTGGCGACGGCGCGGTACTCGGTGCGTCCGCGGTAGACGGCGCCGAGCGCCTCCGGGTCCATGCCCGAGAGCGGGTGGCCGTTGCCGAAGAAGCGCGTGCGGGCGAGGATCTGCATCATCGGGTGCGTGAACACCACGAAGATCAGCACGTCGATGAGGGTGGTCAGACCCAGCGTGAACGCGAAGCCCTTCACCGTTGCGTCGGCGAGGATGTACAGCACCACGGCGGCGAGGATGTTGATCGACTTCGAGATGTAGATCGTGCGCTTGGCGCGACTCCAGCCGTCCTCCACCGCACCGGTGATGGACTTGCCGTCGCGCAGCTCATCCCTTATTCGTTCGAAGTAGACGATGAAGGAGTCGGCCGTGAATCCGATCGAGACGATCAGACCGGCGACGCCGGCGAGCGAGAGGCGGAAGCCCATCCGCCAGCCCAGGATGCAGATCAGCACGTAGGTGATGACGGCCATCACGGCGATCGACGCGATGATCACGAAACCGAGGGCCCGGTAACTGAGCAGCGAGTAGATCGCGACGAGGCCGAGACCGATCAGGCCCGCGATGAGGCCGATCTGCAGCTGCTGGGATCCGAGCGTCGCGGAGATGGTGTCGGAGCTCTGCACCGTGAAGCTCAGCGGCAGCGCACCGAACTTGAGCTGGTCGGCGAGGCTCTTCGCCGTCTCCTGGGTGAACGAGCCGCTGATCGAAGGACGCCCGTCGAGGATCACGCCGTTCATGGACGGCGCGGAGATGACGGATCCGTCCAGCACGAACGCGAACTGATTGCGCGGCGTCTGGTTCTGCTGCGTGAACGCGTAGAGGCGCTGGCTGACCTTGCCGAACGCGTCGGTGCCCTTGCCGTCGAAGGTGAGGTTGACCTCCCACTGGGCATTCTGCTGGTTCAGGCCGGCGACGGCGTCCTTGATCGACGTGCCGTCCAGTTCCACCGGACCGAGCAGGTACTTGGCCTGGCCGCTGCTGTCGCAGGCGATCAGCGGCTGGTCCGTGGGCTGCTTCGCCGCATCGCGCTTGGTCTTGCAGTCGTATGCGAGGAACTCGGCCTGCAGCTTCGGCGTCACCCACGACATGTCGCTGCCGTCGGTCGGTGACGGCGACGGCGTGGAGGCGAGATCCGGCGCGGGGGTCGGATACGGCGTCGATTTGCCGTCGTCGCCGACGAAGGACGTGGACGGCGCCGTGGCCGCCAGCACGGCACGCAACTCCATCTTCGCGCTGGCCTGAATGCGGTTGCGCGTCGCCTCGTCCGCCTTGCCGGCGATCTGGACGACGATGTTGCGGCCGCCCTCCGTGGTGATGTCCGACTCGCCGACACCCGAGGCGTCCACGCGCTGGCGGATGATCTGCGCCGCCTGATCGAGCTGCTCGGCGTTGGGATCCTTGCCGTCCGCCGTCTGCGCGCTGAGGATGATCTGCGTGCCACCCTGCAGGTCCAGTGCGAGTTGCGGCGACCAGGAGCTCTTGCCGAAGCCGTACACGCCCAGGGCGTTCAGGCCGAAGAGCACGCCGATGGCGATGAGCAGGCCGAGCAGGACCCGCCAGGCGTGCTTGACGGGAGAAGACGATGCCACGAAGGTTCTTCGCTTTCTGAGGGGGACGGTCTGTCCGGAGGGACGGTCGAGCGGCGCGCGCGGACCGCGTCAGTTCTTGTCGTCGGCGTCGCGCTCCAGGCGCGCCTTGGTCTCCTCGGCCGACTCGATGCGGATGTCCTTGGCGCGCTCGTCCAGCGGGGTCTGCGCGTCGAGAGTCGTCTGCTCGTCGAGCGGCGTGTGCGCCTCATCGGCGACCGGAGCGTTCTGCTCCTCGTCCACGACCCGCAGGATCGCCTGCGAGTGCACCTCGATGACCACGCCGGGCGCGATCTCCACCTTCGCGGGACGGTCCAGGTTCTCCGGGTCGAACTCGACGATCGTGCCGTAGAGGCCGCCCTGCAGCAGCACCTTGGCTCCGGGGACGGTCTGCGTGGCCTTCTTCTCCTGCTCCTCCTTCATTCGCTTGTTGCGCTTGCGGGTCGAGAGGACCATGAAGACGAGCAGGATGGCCAGGACGAAGAACAGGCCGTACTGCGAGAAGAACGTCGCGAGATTCATGCGAAGAGGAGCCTTTCGAGGCGCGCGCCGGCGGTGGGGCGCGGAAGGGGTGGGGAAGGTGAAAGTCTCCAGCGATTATAGGTCATCGAACAACGCGGCCCCCTCGGGGTGCGCGATGCCGAGATGGGCGTACGCCTCCGGCATGGCGATGCGCCCGCGGGGAGTGCGGCCGAGGAATCCGATCCGGACCAGATACGGCTCCACGACGCTCTCGATGGTGTCCGCCTCCTCTCCGACCGAGACGGCGAGTGTGCTGAGCCCTACGGGTCCCCCGCGGAAGCGGCGCACGATCGCATCCAGCACGGCGCGGTCCAGGCGATCGAGGCCGATCCGGTCCACGTCGTAGAGCTCCAGCGCCGCCCGCACGTCATCGACGGAGGCCGAGGATCCGCCACCGTGCACGAGGGCGTAGTCCCGCACGCGCCGGAGCAGTCGGTTCGCGATGCGGGGAGTGCCCCGGGAGCGCCGTCCGATCTCGGCACGCGCGATCGGGGGCACCTCCACGCCGAGGACGATCGAGGAGCGCTCCACGACCCGTTCGAGCTCCTCCGCCTCGTAGTACTCCAGGTGGGCCGTGAAGCCGAAGCGGTCGCGCAGCGGGTTCGGCAGCAGACCCGAACGCGTGGTGGCGCCGACGAGCGTGAACGGGGCGAGATCGAGCGGGATGCTCGTCGCCCCGGCACCCTTGCCGACCATGATGTCGATCCGGAAGTCCTCCATCGCGAGGTACAGCATCTCCTCGGCGGACCGTGCCATCCGATGGATCTCGTCGATGAACAGCACCTCGCCGGGCGTGAGGCTCGACAGCAGCGCGGCGAGGTCACCCGCATGCTGGATCGCCGGCCCGCTGGACATGCGCAGCGGGCGCCCGCTCTCATGCGCCACGATCATCGCCAACGTGGTCTTGCCGAGTCCCGGGGGGCCGGAGAGCAGGATGTGATCAGCCGGGCGATCCTGGATCCTCGCGGCCTCGAGAAGCAGAGTCATCTGTCCGCGCACCTTGTGCTGGCCGACGAACTCGCTCAGGCTCGCCGGACGCAACGCTCCCTCGACGGCGAGCTCGGCCTCGTCGACGACGTCGCCGGAGTCGTGGAACTCAGCCACGAGCACTTCCGCCCTGGGCAGGACCGAGGGTGGCGAGCGTGCGCCGGAGAAGCAGCGCGACGGATCCGCGCTCGGTCTCGCTGGCCTCGGCGGCGCTGCGTTCCGCGGCGTCCGCGGCGATGCGCTCCGACCATCCCAGTCCGATCAGGGCGGCGATCAGCTGCGTTCCGATCTCGTCGGGGACGGACGCGGCGGCGGATGCGGCGACCGGCGCATGGAGCTTGCCGGTGAGCTGCACCACGATGAGCTTGGCGGTCTTCGGGCCGATGCCGGAGACCCGGCGGAAGGGCGCGTCGTCGTCAGCGGCGACCGCGCTCGCGATCTGGTCCACGGAGAGGTGCGAGAGCACCCCGAGCGCGGACTTCGGTCCCACGCCCGTCACCGACAGAAGATGACCGAACACCTCGAGCTCGGCCTGGTCTGCGAAGCCGTACAGCGACAGCGCGTCCTCCCGAACGATGAGCGACGTGTGCAGTCGGAGTTCGTGCCCGACCCTGGCGGTGTGCGCGACGTCGCCGGGCACGGCGACCCAGAAGCCGACTCCCCCGACCTCGACGACGACGGAATCCGTGCTCGCGGACAGCACGATGCCGCGCAGGGAAGAGATCATGAAAGCAGTCTACGCACGTGCTCGTATGTATGTTCGAGCGACACGCTCCGCGTCGGCCCAGGCCTTCTGCGCCGGGGTCAGGGCGTCGGATCCCGGATCCGCTCCCCCGCCGAGTCCCGCACCGCGCCAGGCATGGCAGAGCGCGATCGCGAGGGCGTCGGCGGCGTCGGCCGGCTGCGGGGGTGCGTCGAGCCTCAGGATCCGGGCGATCATCGCCTGCACCTGCTTCTTGTCGGCGGAGCCGTACCCGGTGACGGCCGCCTTCACCTCGCTCGGGGTGTGCGTGGCCGCCGGCAGCTCGTGCTCGGCGGCGATCAGCAGTGCCACGCCGCTGGCCTGCGCGGTGCCCATCACGGTGTGGCTGTTCTGCTGGGCGAAGACGCGTTCCACCGCGACCGCGTCGGGGCCGTGTTCGGCGATCACCGCACGGATCCCCGCAGCGACAGCGGCAAGGCGCTCGCCGATCGGCGCATCCACGGGCGTGCGGATCACGCCCACGTGCACGAGAGTGCCGCGGCGCCTCGCATCGACGTCCACGACACCCACACCGCAGCGCGTGAGGCCGGGGTCGATGCCCAGAACCCGCCGTACGCCCGTCATGCCTCCAGGCTAGGCGCAGCGCAGTCGGTCGGCGCCGAGGCGCGCGGCCAGCCCATATGGCCAGTCAGACGACGGTCCCTGAGCCTGTCGAAGGGACACCGTCGACACGGCCAGTTGTCCACAGCCCCTCCACGGCGGACCGTTTCCGGAAAGACTTGGCCGATGGCTTGGACGTACATTGTCGAGTGCGCAGACGGATCCTTCTATACCGGCAGCACTGCGCTCGACGATGTCGAGGCCCGCGTATGGCAGCACAACAACGATTTTGAACTCGGTGCGAACTTCACGCGCAAGCGGCGGCCCGTGCACCTGGCGTATGCCGAGTGGTTCGATCGCATTGACGAGGCGTTCGCGCGCGAGAAGCAGATCCAGGGCTGGTCTCGGGCAAAGAAGCTGGCTTTGATTCAACACCGCGGGGAGGATCTGCCAGCCTTGGCGCACCCTGTCCACGCTAGAGCCGCAACGTCATCCCGAGGAACCCTGTAACGAGTCGGCTCGTCGTGGTCACTTCGACAAGCTCAGTGACCGGTGCCTTCCGGACCAGAACAACGACGACAAAGGGGGCCGGTGCGCGCCGCAGCGCCACCGGCCCCTTTGCCCTCGGGCTTACTCGTCGTTCTCGAGCTCGGCCTGCACCTCGGCCGTGAGGTCGAAGTTCGCGTAGACGTTCTGCACGTCGTCGCTGTCCTCGAGTGCGTCGATGAGGCGGAAGATCTTGCGCGCCGCCTCGGCGTCGATCTCGACCTTGAGGTTCGGCACGAACTCGACGTCCGCCGATTCGTACTCGATGCCCGCCTCCTGCAGCGCGGTGCGCACCGCGACCAGGTCGGATGCCTCGGTGATGATCTCGAAGCCCTGCGCGTGCGGCTCGATCTCCTCGGCCCCTGCTTCGAGCGCCGCCATCATGACGTCGTCCTCGGTGGTGTTCTCGCCGTCGACGACGATGACGCCCTTGCGGGTGAAGTTGTAGGCGACGGATCCGGGATCGGCAAGCGTGCCGCCGTTGCGGCTGAGCGCTGTGCGCACCTCGGCGGCGGCCCGGTTCTTGTTGTCGGTCAGACATTCGATCATGAGAGCGACGCCGTTCGCGCCATAGCCTTCGTACGTGATCGAGGAGTACTCGACCGACTCGCCGCCGATGCCGGCGCCGCGCTTGATGGCGCGGTCGATGTTGTCCTTCGGGACGGAGGTCTTCTTCGCCTTGAGCACGGCGTCGAACAGCGTCGGGTTGCCCGCGAGATCAGCGCCGCCGAGCTTCGCGGCGACCTCGATGTTCTTGATGAGCTTGGCCCAGGACTTCGCACGGCGCGAGTCGATGACGGCCTTCTTGTGCTTGGTGGTGGCCCACTTGGAATGCCCGGACATATCTCTCCCGCTCGAATCAGCCCCGCGGTTCGTCCCGCCAGGGCATCGTCCATTCTAGAAGATCCGCGTCGGAAGCACCGACGGCGGGGCGCAGAGCCGCGAGACTACGCTGCGACAGCAGCCCGTCGGGCCGCGACCAGCTCCAGGAACCGCGCGTGCAGCCGCGCCTCGCCGTTCATCTCGGGGTGGAAGCTCGTGCCCAGCAGGTTGCCCTGCTGCACTGCCACCACTCCGCCGTCGGGCAGCGCCGCGATCGCCGTCGCCTTCGGCCCGACCCGCGTGATGAGCGGCGCCCGGATGAACGTGGCATCCACCGGCCCTTCGATGCCTTCGATCTCCAGCTCGGTCTCGAAGGACTCGACCTGACCGCCGAAGGCGTTGCGCGCGACCGTGACGTCGAGACCGCCGAAGGTCAGCTGGCCGTCGATCGCGCCCTCGATCTCATCCGCGAGCAGGATCAGCCCTGCGCAGGTGCCGTAGACCGGCAGTCCTTCGGCGATGAGCGCCCGCAGCGGCTCGCGCAGGCCGAAGATCCGGGACAGCTTGTCGATCACGCTCGACTCACCGCCCGGGATCACCAGGCCGTCGAGCCCGTCCAGCTGCTCGGGGCGGCGGACGCGAACCGCCTCCGCCCCGAGCGAGGTGAGGATCGCGGCATGCTCGCGCACATCTCCCTGCAGCGCGAGCACGCCGATCCGCACGGCGGTCGTCACCAGCCGCGCTCCGCGAGACGGTGCGGTGCGGGCAGGTCGGACACGTTGATGCCGACCATGGCCTCACCGAGCCCGCGCGAGACCTGGGCGATCACGGCGGGGTCGTCGTAGGCGGCGGTCGCCTTCACGATCGCGGCGGCGCGGGCGGCCGGGTCGCCGGACTTGAAGATGCCGGATCCGACGAACACGCCGTCGGCGCCGAGCTGCATCATCATGGCGGCGTCAGCGGGAGTGGCCACTCCCCCGGCCACGAACATGACGACGGGCAGGGCGCCCTTCTCGGCGACCTCGGCGACGAGCTCGTACGGGGCCTGCAGCTCCTTCGCCGCGACGTAGAGCTCGTCCTTCGGCAGCGAGGACAGCCGCGCGATCTCGCCGCGGATAGTGCGGATGTGCTTCATGGCCTCGGACACGTCGCCGGTACCGGCCTCGCCCTTGGAGCGGATCATGGCCGCGCCTTCGGTGATCCGGCGCAGCGCCTCGCCGAGGTTGGTCGCGCCGCAGACGAAGGGCACGGTGAAGCCCCACTTGTCGATGTGGTTGACGTAGTCCGCGGGAGAGAGCACCTCGGACTCGTCGATGTAGTCGACACCGAGCTCCTGCAGCACCTGCGCCTCCACGAAGTGGCCGATGCGCGCCTTGGCCATGACGGGGATCGAGACGGCGGAGATGATGCCGTCGATCATGTCCGGGTCGCTCATACGCGACACGCCGCCCTGGGCGCGGATGTCGGCCGGCACGCGCTCGAGCGCCATGACGGCGACGGCTCCGGCGTCCTCCGCGATCTTCGCCTGCTCGGGGGTGACGACGTCCATGATGACGCCGCCCTTGAGCATCTCCGCCAGGCCGCGCTTGACGCGACCGGTGCCGGTGGTCGATTCGGGTGCAAGTTCTGTCATAGGACAGATAATACGCTGTCTGCCACGAACGCTGACACACAGGAGCCGGTGACCGGATCCGCTCCGTCTGGATGAGAGGATCAGAGGATGCTGAAGGTGCTCTCGATCCAGTCCGCCGTCGCGTACGGCCATGTCGGCAACTCCGCGGCCGTGTTCCCGCTGCAGCGCATCGGGGTCGAAGTGCTCCCCGTCTACACCGTGAACTTCTCCAACCACACCGGCTACGGCGCCTGGCGCGGACCGCTGATCGCCCCCGACGACGTGCGCGCGGTCATCACCGGCATCGAGGAGCGCGGCGTGCTCGGCGAGGTCGACGCGGTGCTCAGCGGCTACCAGGGCGGCGAGGGCATCGGCGACGTCATCATCGACGCCGTGGCGCGCGTCAAGGCCGCCAACCCGCAGGCGGTGTACGCGTGCGACCCGGTCATGGGCAACGCCGCGTCGGGGTGCTTCGTCGCGCCTGCGATCCCCGTGCTGCTGCGCGACAAGGTCGTGCCCGTGGCCGACATCATCACCCCGAACCAGTTCGAGCTGGGTTTCCTGACCGAGACCGAGCCCGACACGCTCGAATCGACCCTGGCCTCGGTCGACAAGGCGCGCGCCATGGGGCCGAAGACCGTTCTCGTGACGAGCGTCGCCCGTCCCGATCGGGCAGAGGGCACCATCGAGATGCTCGCCGTGGACGACAAGGGTGCCTGGCTGGTCGCGACTCCGCACCTGCCGATGAAGGCGAACGGATCCGGCGATGTGACCGCGGCGCTGTTCACCGCGCACTATGTCGAGACCGGCGATGCCAAGCTCGCGCTCGAGCGCACCGTGTCGAGCGTGTACGAGCTGCTCCGCCTCACGCTCGAGTCGGACGAGCGCGAGCTGCAGCTCGTGCCGGCTCAGGAGTTCTACGCGAACCCGCCGCTCCAGTTCGAAGCCCGCCGGGTGCGCTGATCGCCCCACGCCCTCGCGCGGCGCACGGCCGCCTCAGACGGGCCAGGCGGCCGCGACCGTGTTGCGCACGTCTCCGAGCAGCTGCGGCAGCGCCTTCGTCTTCGCGATGATCGGGAAGAAGTTGGCGTCGCTGTTCCAGCGCGGCACCACGTGCTGATGCAGGTGCGCATCCACGCCGGCGCCGGCGACCGCGCCCTGGTTCATGCCGATGTTGAAGCCGTCGCAGCGCGATGTCGCCTTCAGCACCCGCATCGCGGTCTGCGTGAGCGCACCGATCTCGGCGACCTCCTCCGCCGTCGCCTCGTCGTAGGTCGCGATGTGACGGTACGGGCAGACGAGCAGGTGGCCGGAGTTGTACGGGAACAGATTGAGCAGCACATAGGCGGTATGCCCGCGGGCGACGATGAGCCGCTCCTCGTCGGGGTGCTTGGGCGCCTCGCAGAACGGGCACTCCTCGCGCAGCGGCTCCGGGCCCGCCTGGATGTAGGTCATCCGGTGCGGCACCCAGAGGCGCTGGAACTCGTCGGGGACGCCCACCAGATGCGCAGCGTCCTCCAGCTGCGCGTCCCCGGCGGCGCCCCCGTCGACGGTCATGCCAGGTCGCCCGCGGTCTGGATCAGCGCGTGGCTCTCGATCGCTCGACGCACGCGCTCGACGGCCTCTGCGAGCGGCACGCCGTTCTCCTGCGTCCCGTCTCGGAACCGGAACGACACCGTGCCCGCAGCGCGGTCCTGCTCCCCCGCGATGAGGATGAGCGGGACCTTGCCCGTGGTGTGGTTGCGGATCTTCTTCTGCATACGCTCGTCGGAGTGGTCGACCTCGGCGCGCACGCCCGCCTCGCGCAGGGCCGCGACGGCGTCATCGAGGTAGTCGGCGAACGCCTCGGCGACAGGGATACCCACGACCTGCACCGGCGACAGCCAGAGCGGGAAATCGCCCGCGTAGTGCTCGAGCAGGATCGCGAAGAACCGTTCGATCGAGCCGAACAGCGCGCGGTGGATCATGATCGGGCGCTTCTTCTGCCCGTCCTTGTCCGTGAACTCGAGTCCGAAGCGCTCCGGCAGGTTGGGGTCGACCTGCACCGTGGACAGCTGCCACACGCGGCCGATCGCGTCGGTGGTCTTCAGGTCGATCTTCGGACCGTAGAAGGCCGCCTCGCCGGGCACCTCGGTGAGCTTCAGACCGGAGGCCAGGGCGACGTTGCGCAGCGCATTCGTCGAGTACTCCCAGAACTCGTCGGATCCGATCCACTTGTCCTTCTCGTCGTCACGCATCGAGAGCTCGAGCTCGAAGTCACTGAGTCCGAAGTCGCGCAGCATCGAGAGGATGAACTCGAGGACCTTGGTGACCTCGGACTCCAGCTGCTCCGGGGTGACGAACAGGTGCGAGTCGTCCTGGGTGAAGCCGCGCACGCGGGTGAGGCCGTGCAGGGCGCCGGAGAGCTCGTTGCGGTAGACGGTGCCGTTCTCGGCGAACCGCAGCGGCAGGTCGCGATAGCTGCGCGCACGCTCCTTGTAGATGAGGATGTGCATCGGGCAGTTCATGGGCTTCAGGTAGTAGTCCTGGCCCTGCTTGGTGACGTGGCCGTCCTCGTCGCGCTCCTCGTCCATCCGGATCGGCGGGAACATGCCGTCGCGATAGGTGACGAGGTGGTTGGAGGTGAGGAAAAGATCCTCCTTGGAGATGTGCGGCGTGTAGACGTAGCTGTAGCCGCCGGCGATGTGCCGGCGACGCGCGTGCTGCTCCATCTCCCCGCGGATGATGCCCCCGCGCGGATGCCAGACCGACAGGCCGGATCCGATCTCGTCGGGGAAGGAGAACAGGTCGAGTTCTTTGCCGAGGCGGCGATGGTCGCGCTTGGCCGCTTCCTCGAGGCGCTGCTGGTAGGCGCGCAGCTCGTCCTTGGTGGGCCAGGCGGTGCCGTAGATGCGCTGCAGCTGCGGGTTCTTCTCGGATCCTCGCCAGTACGCCGCGGCGATCCGGGTGAGGTCCCAGCCGTTGCCGATCATGCGGGTGTTCGGCAGGTGCGGACCACGGCAGAGGTCCTTCCAGACGACCTCGCCGTCCTTGGCGACGTTGTCGTAGATGGTCAGCTCGCCCTCGCCCACCTCGACCGATGCGCCTTCGGTCTTGTCGGCGCCCGGACCCTTCAGCCCGATGAGCTCGAGCTTGAACGGCTCGTCGGCGAGCTCGGCGCGCGCCTCGTCGTCGCTCACGACCCGGCGCACGAAGCGCTGCCCCTCGCGCTGGATCCGCTGCATCTCCTTCGAGATCGCCTTGACATCCTCGGGGGTGAACGGGGTGTCGACGCCGAAGTCGTAGTAGAAGCCGTCGGTGATGGGCGGACCGATGCCGAGGTTGGCCTGAGGCTTGATGCGCTGCACGGCCTGCGCGAGCACGTGCGCCGTCGAGTGGCGCAGGATCGCGAGCCCCTCGGGGCTGTCGATGGTGATGGGCTGGACGTCGTCGTCCTCGTTCACGAGGGCGGCGAGGTCCTTCTGCTCCCCGTTCACGAGCATGGCGACGACGGAGCGGTCGCTGAAAGGTCCGTTCGCGCCGTAGAGCGCGAAACCGTCGCAGGGATAGGACGGCAGTTCGGGGGCGGACGCCGCGGCTTCAGACGGCACAGGATTCTCAGACAAAGGAAGTTCTCCAGTTTGGCGATGGTCTCGGCTCAGCTTCGGACGCGAAGGCGCCCTGCCCGCTCAGGCCCTGAGAGTTCGCGTGCCGGTGACCGCGATCACAGTCGCGTGCGTCACCCGGGCGAAGTCCATAGGAGAATCCTACGCCGCCCCGTGCGGCCGGCCGGTCACGGCACCACCCAGCGCCTCGTCCAGATGCCGCTGCGCGAGCCGCCAGCCGCCGGCCTCGTAGGCGACCACGACGAGCACCGGCCCGGCCAGCACCACGAGCAGGCAGACCCACAGCGGGAGCCCGCCGAAGGCCAGCACGATGCCGAGGAGCGGCAGGATCATCGCGATCGCGTGCAGCAGCAGGCCCCGCATGAGCGAGTGCACCAGATAGGAGTGCAGCAGCGCGACCGACACCATGAAGACGATCACGGGGATCGCGATCATCAGGATGACGACGGGCGTGGCGAGCGGATCCTCATGCCGGTACGCGAACCCGATCGCGTGCAGTCCGGCGCCGACGGCGGCGACGCTCGCGAAGATGAAGGCATGCCCGTAGCCCCATACGAAGGACCGACTCCGGTGCACGGCGAGGATCGGGCCGGACGGCATCACGGTGTACGACCACCACAGGGCGAAGGTCATCGCGACACCGGCGCCGATCACGACCACCGTGTCTCCGGACCACCCCTTCTCGTGCGAGACCTCCTGCGCGGCGGCGAGGGTGCCGATGACCGTCTCGCCCAGCGCGATGATCGTCAGGAGCGAGTAACGCTCCGCGATGTGGTGTGCGTGCCAGGGCGTTCCCCTGCGCTCGCCGTCGCCCTTGCGCTCGGCGACGACGGGGCCGCCCAGTTCGATCAGCCAGCACACCGCTGCGGCCGCGAAGGCGGCGCCGAGTGGCAGCGGCGCCCAGGCCACGATGACCCAGCCGATCTGCGCGACGGCGACGAACAGCACATAGGTGAGGGCGTGCCGGCGGTAGGCGGGTTCGCGCGAGGCGCGCAGCCACTGTGCGAGCAGCCCCACCCTCATGACGATGTAGCCGGAGACCATGACGCGGTTGTCGAAGGCGCCGTGCTCCTCGAGCGACGCGAACATGGCCGGCAGGCCGATCGCGAGCACGATGACGCCCGCCATCTGCACCATCGTGAACACGCGGAACAGCCAGTCGTCCGTGTCGAACGCCGACGCGAACCAAGAGAAGTTGATCCACGCCCAGATGATCGCGACGACCGCGAAGGCGAACGCTCCGACCGCTGCGCCACCGTGTCCGGCTGCGACGCCCTCCACCAGTTGTGTGCTGGCGACCCCGAACGCGGCGGCGAAGACCAAGTCGTACAAAAGCTCCAGCGGCGTGGCCGCTCTGTGCTGCTCATGCAGCGACCGCCCGCGCATCGGGCTCAGCCCATGCCGGTATCTTTCGACGGCGTTCGTCATGCTCTCCCCGATCCCCTCGGACTTCCAGTCCCCTTGGATATGCAGCGTCCAACCTAGCGCGAGCCCGGATCCACCCGACTCCGACGGCGTTCGACGAGCGCGAGCGCGGCGGCGACGGCCTTGATGACCGGAATCTCGCCGAACCGATAGTCGTCCGCGCGGATGAGTCTGGCGGCCAGATCCGGCCGGCGCTCGCGCAGCAGTCCCCTGGCCCGTTCGGCGTGCAGCGCGTTCGAGACGACGGCGATCTCCTCCGCCCCCTCGAGCAGAGGGATCGAGTTGCGGATGTTCTCCTCGGTCGAGTGGCTCTCCGTCTCCAGGAGGACCCTTCCTGGGCATCCCCTCTCGGCGGCGTACCGGGCCAGGATCCGCGCTTCCGGCTCCGGACCCCGCACTGCGCCGCCGGAGAAGATCAGCACGTCATCGGCGCTTCGCAACGTGCGAAGGCCGGCGCGCACGCGGTAGCGGTTCACGGCGTTGGCCCGAGGTCCGCGATTGCCGAAACCCAGCACCAGCACGGCACGGCGCGTGCCGGGGCGACCTTGCTCGAGACCCCGCGCGCTCGCGTGCGCCGAGACCACCTCGCCCCACAGTAAGAATGCGAACCCCGCCGCGGCTGTGCCGGCCGGCAGCATCAGGAGCAGCGACTTCCGCATGCGCCCCAGGTTAGACAGCCGAGGAGCAGTGTGCGCTCCGGCTCGCCTCGGAAACGACAAAACCCCCGGAAGACCGGGGGTTTCTGTTGTGCGCGATACTGGGATCGAACCAGTGACCTCTTCCGTGTCAGGGAAGCGCGCTACCGCTGCGCCAATCGCGCCTGTTCAGGCTATTCAGTTGAGAAGAGCGAGGTGGCGACGGGATTCGAACCCGTGTAAACGGCTTTGCAGGCCGGTGCCTAGCCTCTCGGCCACGCCACCATGTGGATTCGAACCCACATGCGGGAGCCCCCGAAGGGGCTCCTGCACTGGAGCGGATGACGAGACTCGAACTCGCGACCCCAACCTTGGCAAGGTTGTGCGCTACCAACTGCGCTACATCCGCGTTTTGTGTTTCCCCGGTGTCCCGGGCACTTGAAATACATTAGCCGAGGTTTGAGGCTTCACCAAACCGGGGCCCGTTCTCGGGCGTGTCCGGCGCGCGCCCTGGCACAGTCTGCCGCTCAGACGCGCGGGTTCTCCTGAGGCTCGGCGCCACACTCGCACGCCTTCCACGCCCCAGGCGAGCTCGAGCGACGCGATCCTGCGGGCGACGGCGATCACGCGATCCGGGCCGTCGATGAGCTCACCCAGGCCGGATCCTGCGACGGTCATGTCTTCGTGACCGAAGATCGAGGCGAAGTCGCTGCCTGGTGTCGACATCGCGTCGTACGTCCGCTCGACGAGTACCCGGACAGCATCGAACGTCTCCTGATCGGCCTCCATGGCGGTCAGCCTAGGCATGCACGGGCTCGCGACGGAAGCCCCGGCGTTCTCGTCGGGACGCGTCAGGAACAGATCTTCGATGTGGGCGAAGCCGCTTTCACACAGAGGTGCTGACTCAGTCGACGAGCGCCCCTGCCGACAGATTCGCGATCGCTCCCGTCATCGAGGCGGCCCGGTCGGATGCGGCGAACGCCAGATACTCGGCCACCTCGTCCAGCACCGGCAGCCGGCCGAGCAGTGTCGTACCGACGAGGCCACCGACCCAGTCCCCCATCGGGATCCCTCCCGCCGCCGCGATACGTCCGAACATCTCCCGCGTGTAGGACGTCTCCATCGCATCGGAGATGGCGTGCGGGCGCACGCACACGACCCGCACGCCCGCGGGTCCGAGCTCACCCGCCAGCGCGCGCGAGAATCCCTCGAGCCCCGCAGACTGCGCCGCGTTGCCGATCAGCCCGCGTCCCGTGAGGCGGGCGCCCGGCGTGGAGATCGTCAGGATCACTCCACCGCCCTGCGCGATCATGTGGCGCGACACGGCCTTGGCCGTCACGAAGTTGGTCTGCAGGTAGCCCACGACGGGGCGCAGATAGTCCTCCAGCGATGTCTCGCCGATGGGCAGGCCCTGCACGTGGTCGAAGCCGACAGCGTTGAGCGCGACGTCGATGCGCCCGGCCTCCGCGACGACGTCATCGGCATGGCGGTCGACGGCGGCCTGGTCCATCGCATCGACGACGGTGATGGAGACCTCTCCCCCCTCGCCCCTGGCCGCGACTGCCGCGGCCTCGAGGCGAGGGAGCGACCGACCGGTCAGGAAGAGCCTCGCTCCCTCACGGGCGAACACTCGCGCGGCCGCCGCGCCGATCGACCCGCCACCGCCGTGGATCACTGCGACCTTGTTCTCGAGCAGCATGATGCCGCCTCCTCTCCTGTCCTGTTGTGCAACTTTAGAATTGCACAACAGGACAGGGTGCTGCAACCATTGAATTGCAGTAAGCGGATCTACAGTCCCTCGGCGATCTCCTTGATCGCGGCCAACCGGTGTTCCCATTGTCGCCCGATCGCATCGAGCCGTCGCGCGGTCGCACTGAGCTCCTCACCGACGACGCGGTATCGGACCTCGCGCCCCACGCGGACGGGCTCGACCAGAGCGACCTCCGCGAGAACAGTCAGGTGCTTGGCGATGGCCTGCCGCGACACGGGGAACCTCTCGGCAAGAGCGGACGCCGACGCGTCGCCTTCGCCGAGTGCGGCGAGAATGCTCCATCGCGTCTCGTCGCCGAGCGCGGCGAAGACGGGAACGAGGGTCGATGTCATGCGACACCCCCGAACAGGGCGATGAGCTTGTCGAGCTCGGCATCCCACCCGCGACGATGGCTCTCGATGTTCGCCAGCGGATCCGAGGTCTTCTCGAACCCCGACTCCACGACGGTGAGTCGCGTGCCTTCTCCCTCGGGGGCGAGGGTGAAGCGAAAGACGGTCGAGTTCTCCTCATCGAGCTCGACCGGCAGCCGGTCGAGGGCGTTGTCGTTGCTCCAGCGGTAGGTCACCGATCGAGGCGCGTCGATCGCCTCAACCCGGATCGGGACGGCACCATGCCCGTCGAACGTCATCGTCCCGACACCTGCTCCGTCGAGAACGGTGCGCCCGAACCAGAGCGAGAGATGCTCCGGTTCGGTGATCGCGCGCCACACCTTCTCCGCGGGCGCAGCGATCGAGATGCTTCGAGTGACGGTGAAGGCCCGGTCGTCCGCGATCGATGCCTCATTGCGTGTCGTGCTCGTCATAGACGTGCCTCCCGTGGCCCTCCGGAGAGCCTGCGATACCCTCCTGCAACCCAGAGGTTACATCAGGAGCGTGGATCCGATCACGATGCCGGGTCCGCCGTGCGAGTCGACAAGCACCGGAACGACGAAAGCCCCTGGGTCTCCCAGGGGCTTTCTATGGTGGGCGATGCCGGACTCGAACCGACGACCTCTTCCGTGTGAAGGAAGCGCGCTACCAACTGCGCCAATCGCCCATCTGTGGTTTTCACGTGCCCTGAGGCACAGGTAAAGAGCATACCCGATCCCACGAGCACACGAGGACAGCGCCGGTCGGCCGGGCGTGGCGCACCGACCCCGGTCACCGATGTCGGAGGGCCCCGATACCGTCGGCCTCGTGAGCAGCACAGACGTGATCGAAGAGCTGGACGAGATGCAGCGGCGTGCCGTCGAGCATGGCGAGGGACCGCTCGTCGTCGCCACCGGCGCGGGGACCGGCAAGACGCGCGTGCTCACCAGCAGGGTGGCACGGCTGATCGATACGGGCGTGCCCCCGGAGCGGATCCTGCTTCTCACGTTCACCCGGCGCGCAGCCACCGCGATGACCGCGCGTGCGGCGGCGATGGTCGGCGACACGGCGCTCGCCCAGCGCATCGCGGGAGGGACGTTCCACGCCGTGGCGCACCGCGTCGTCGCCGAGTACGCGCAGCACCTGGGCCTGGCGGACGTCTCTGTGCTGGCCCCCGACGACGTCGTCGACCTGATCGATCTGCTGCGTAGCGAGCACGGGCTGGACGGCACCGACCGGCGGATGCCTACGAGCAGGGCGATGGCCGACATCGCCTCCCGTGCCGTGAGCCTGGAGAAGCCGGGACGCGAGGTGATATCCGAGCAGTTCCCCTGGGCGCTCGGACACGCCGACGCGATCATGGGGCTGCTCCGCGCCTATGCGCAGCGGAAGCGCGCCCGCGGCCTTCTCGACCTCGACGACCTCCTGGTGGCGTGGCGCGCGCTCGTACGCGACTCCCATGTGGGTGCGAGGCTGCGCACGCGCTGGGACTGGGTGCTCGTGGACGAATACCAGGACGTGAACCGCGTGCAGGCGGACATCGTGCACGGACTCGCTCCCGACGGGCGTGGCCTGACCGTCGTGGGTGACGATGCCCAGGCGATCTACGGCTTCCGCGGCGCGGGGGCCGGCCAGCTCCAGGAGGTGCTCGAGCGTCATCACGACGCCGAGCTCATTCGCCTCGAGCGGAACTTCCGCTCGACGCAGCCGATCCTCGACCTCGCGAACGCAGCCCGGCCGGAGGACTTCCCGATCCGGCTCGTCGCGGATCGTGCGGGAACCGCGCTGCGCCCCGAACTCATCCGATGCGAGAACGCCGACGACGAGGCCCGCGCCGTCGCAGATCGGATCCTGGCCGTCCATGCCGACGGGGTGCCCTTACGGGAGCAGGCCGTGCTGATGCGCACCGGATCGCACAGTGCGATGCTCGAGGTCGAACTCAAGGTCCGCGACATCCCGTTCGTCAAGTTCGGGGGCATCGGCTACCTCGAGACCGCCCACGTCCGAGACCTGCTCGCGGCATTCCGTGTGGTGCTCAATCCGGGCGACGAAATCGCGTGGTACCGCCTGCTCACCCGGCACCGCGGCCTCGGCAAGGTGAGCGCGCGGCGGCTCGCAGGCATCCTCGCGGATCAGGGCATCGCAGGAGGGTCCGAGGCGATCGCCTCCGCACCCCCGACCGCCCGCGTCGGGCTCGCCACTACGCTCTCACTGCTCGGCGTCGTCGATGCCCAGTCCCCCGTGCCGGATCTGGTGGAGGCCTGCCATGACGCCGTCTCGGCGCTGCTGGAGCAGCACTACCCCGACTGGCAGCGCAGAGCGTCCGATGTCCAGGAGATCGCCGAAGCCGCGGGGCGTCAGAGCGACCTCCGCACGTTCGTCGGCGAGCAGGCGATCGATCCGGTGACGCGGACAGGTGACTGGGCCGCGCAGCCGCATCTGGACGAGGACTGGGTGACGCTGTCCACGATCCACTCGGCCAAGGGCCTGGAGTGGTCGCACGTGCACCTGCTTCGCGCCACGGACGGCGCGATGCCATCGGACATGGCCCTCACTTCGCCCGCCGGCCTGGAGGAGGAGCGGCGCCTGTTCTACGTCGGGCTCACCCGCGCACGCGACACGCTGAGCGTCTATGCACCGGCGACGCTGCCGACGCACCCGACGGCGTTCACCGCACGGCATGTGCAGACCAAGCCGAGCAGATTCCTGACGAGTGCGGCGCTCTCATTCATGACGGTGCTCGATTCGAGGATCCCCGAGCCGGGTCCGACGGCGGCCGCTCCCGGTCCTCGCGTGAGTCTGGGAGAGCTGGACGCCCTGTTCGCGTGACGCCCGGGGCGCGGCTGTTCAAGGCAGTGTCTGCACTGTCTGGCGGGCGATCTCGAGTTCCTCGTTCGTCGGCACCACCAGCACCGTCACTCGGGACGCATCCGTCGAGATGACGCGGATCCCCGCCCCGGACGCCTCGTTGCGCACCGGGTCGATCTCGACGCCCGCGAAGCCCAGCGTGGCCATCGCCTCCCGGCGGACCAGCGCGTTGTTCTCGCCCACCCCGGCGGTGAACGAGATGACGTCGACGCCGCCGAGCTGGGCGATGTACGCCCCCGCGTACCCGCGCAGACGGTGGATGTACACCTCGAACGCAAGGGCCGCGTGCTCGTCGCCCGACGCGGCGCGAGCGAGGACGTCGCGCATGTCCGAGACGCCCGCGAGCCCCTTGAGTCCGCTGCGGGCATTGAGCAGCTCGTCGAGGTCGTGGGTCGTCATGTCGGCCCGACGGGCCAGCGTGAACAGCACGGCGGGGTCGATGTCGCCCGAGCGCGTGCCCATCACGAGCCCTTCCAGGGGCGTCATGCCCATCGACGTCTCCACCGAGCGTCCTCCGCGCACCGCGGTCACCGAGGCGCCGTTGCCGAGGTGGAACACGATCTGGCGCAGGTCGTCCCGCTCACCGCCGACGAACGCCGCGGCCGCCTCGGACACGTACTTGTGCGAGGTCCCGTGGAAGCCGTACCGGCGGATCCGGTGCGCCTCGGCGAGCTCGCGGTCGATCGCGTAGGTGTACGCGGCGGGCGCGAGGGTCTGGTGGAAAGCCGTGTCGAACACTGCGACATGCGGCACGTCCGGGAAGGCGGCCTTCGCCGCGCGGATGCCTTGGAGCGCGCCGGGATTGTGCAGCGGAGCGAGCGCGGAGAGCTCGTCGATGTTGATCTCCACGAGCGGTGTGATGAGCGTCGGCTCGAAGAAGCGCGCGCCGCCGTGCACCACCCTGTGCCCGAGCGCCGTGGGAGGGGACTCCTCGAGGGACGGCCCGTGCGCATCGAAAGCGTCCAGCATCACCTGGAACCCGACGGTGTGGTCGGGGATCGGCAGGATCCGCTCAGTCTCGTGTCCTTGAGCATCGACATGGACCGCTCGACCCTCCGGCTGGCCGATGCGCTCGACCAGCCCCGAGGCCAGGGCGACACCGCCGGCGACGTCGACGAGCTGGTACTTGAAGGACGAGGATCCGCTGTTGATGACCAGGACGATGCTCACGAGGCGCTCCCTTGCTGGGCCTGGATCGCGGTGATCGCGATCGTGTTGACGATGTCCTCGACGAGAGCGCCGCGGGAGAGGTCGTTGATGGGCTTGTTGAGCCCTTGCAGCACCGGCCCCATCGCCACCGCGCCGGCGGATCGCTGCACGGCCTTGTAGGTGTTGTTGCCGGTGTTCAGATCCGGGAACACGAACACGGTGGCCCGGCCGGCCACCGATGACCCGGGAAGCTTCGCCCTGGCGACCGCCGCGTCGGCCGCGGCATCGTACTGGATCGGTCCCTCCACGGGCAGCTCCGGCGCACGTTCACGCACCAAGTCGGTCGCGGCGCGCACCTTCTCGACTTCGGCGCCGGATCCGGAGTCCCCCGTCGAGTACGAGAGCATCGCGACCCGGGGCTCGATGCCGAACGCGGTCGCCGTCGCGGCCGAGGAGATCGCGATGTCGGCGAGCTGCTCGCTGGTCGGATCCGGGATCACCGCGCAGTCACCATAGACCAGGACGCGGTCCGCGAGAGCCATCAGGAAGACCGAGGACACCACGGAGACCCCGGGCCGCGTCTTGATGATCTCGAACGCGGGGCGAATCGTGTGCGCGGTGGTGTGCGCGGCACCGGACACCATGCCGTCGGCGAGGCCCAGGTGCACCATGAGGGTGCCGAAATAGGAGACGTCGGTGACGGTGTCGGCCGCCTGGGCGACGGTGACGCCCTTGTGCGCACGCAGCCGCGCGTACTCCTCCGCGAACCGCGGCACGAGCTCGGGATCCGTCGGCGACACGATGCGCGCCGCGTCCAGGTCGACTCCGAGCTCCCTGGCGCGAGCCCGCACCGCCGCCTCCTCACCGAGGATCACCAGGTCTGCGATCCCACCGGCGAGGACCGCACCCGCAGCCCGGAGCACGCGATCGTCGCCACCCTCCGGGAGCACGATCGTGCGGCGCTCGGTGCGCGCCCGGTCGAACAGCTCGTACTGGAACATCAGCGGCGTCACGACATCCGAGCGCGCGACGCCCAGCCGCGCGATGAGAGCCGGCACGTCGACGTTCTGCTCGAACATCGCCAGCGCCCGGCCCACCCTGTGCGGCGCGTCCACCGAGAGGCGGCCCGGCGCATTCATGATGCGCACGGTGGTGTCGTAGGTGCCGTGATCCGTCGCGATGATGGGCACCCGCGGCCCCAGCCCGTCGAGCAGGCGTTCGATCGGCTCTGGCAGCGCGAACGGCCCGTTCAGCACGATCGCGGCGATCGACGGGAAGGTTCCCGCCGCCTGCGCCAGCAGGGTGGCCAGCAGTACCTCCTCGCGATCGGCAGGCACCACGACCACCGACGACTCGATGAGCCGTGGCAGCACGTTCACCATGGACATGCCCGCGATCATCACGTCCAGCACCTCACGGTCGAGGAGCTCCTCATCACCGCGGACCATTCGCCCGTCCAGTGCCGTGCGCACACCGCGCACGGAGGGCGCAACGAGCGAGCGATCCTCCGGGATCACCCACACCGGCACCTCCTCGGCGCTCGGCGGCCGCTCCCCCAGCACCGCCGCGACGGCGGCCGCAATCTGATCGCGCTGCGCACCGTCGGCGCGGTTGACGACGATCGCGGAGAGCACGGCCCGCTCCTGTGCCAGCTCGGCCATGCCGAGCCTGGCGAGCTGGCCCACCTGCGCGGGTGTGCGCGCCTCGGTGACGCCGAGGCGCTCGCCGTGCCCCGCGGTGTCCCTTCCGCCCAGCACGAGCAGCACCGGCGCCCCGAGATTCGCCGCGATCCGCGCGTTGACCCCGAGTTCCGCGGGAGCCGCCACATCGGTGTAGTCGCTGCCCAGGATCACGACAGCGTCGCACTGCGCCTCCACGGCCCGATAACGCTGCAGGATCCGCCCGAGGGCCGCATCGGGGTCGGCGTGGAGCGCGTCATAGCCGACGCCGATGCACTCGGCCGCATCGAGCCCGACCTCGGTGCGGCTCAGCAGCATCTCCAGCACGTCGTCGGAGCCGTCGCTTGCACGGCTGACCGGACGGAACACGCCCACTCGGGCAGCGGCTCTGCTCAGCGCGTCGATCACACCCAGCGCGACAAGCGACTTGCCGGAGTGACCTTCGATGGACGTGATGAGGATGCTCTTCGCCACGCCCTCAGCCTACGTGCCCGCTCCCTCGCCGCCGCTCATGGCTTCTCGCTGAACGCGGCGAAGAGACGATCCCGGAAAGCGTCCATGCGCCAGGTCGGAGAGCCGTCACGCGGCTGAAGGCCGCGCGTCCACCCCCAGCCGTCGATCGCCGCGAACACCGCGGGGTCGCGGGCGATGACGCTGATCGGCACGTCGTGCGAGGCGCCGGCGCCGCTCACGATCGCGGCGGGCTGGTGATCGCCGAGGACGATGACCACGAGGTTCGGATCGTCGACGTTCTCGAGGAACGAAAGCAGGGATCCGAGCGAGTACTGCACCGACTGCCCGTAGAAGCGCTGGACCGTCTCCGCGCTCTGCCAGACCGTTCCTGCGGATTCGCTCTGACCCGGCTGCGGTTCGTAGACGGAGCCGTCGCCGATCTGCTCCCAGGGCACCAGTTGCGGCAGTGGCGCCCACGGGGTGTGCGACGACACCAGGTCGATCTCGGCCATCACGGGATCATGCGGACCCGTGAGCTCCGTGTCGGCGAAGTGCTTGAGTGTGAACTGGTCGGGAATGCGCGCGTAGCCGAAGCCAGGGCCGCGGTAACCGACGTCCGTCGCGTCGACCAGCGAGTCATATCGATAGAAGGACGACCCGGTGCGCCAGGCCTCGGTGTCCGAGGGCACGTCGGACACCGTCCGCCACCCGGCTTCACCGAATGCCCGCGCCAAGGAAAGGCGGTCGCTGGCGACGAGCTGATCGTATGCCTGCTGCGTCGGCGTCCACACGCCGGTTTGCAGGGTGCCGTGCGCGAGCCAGCTCAGCCCGCCGTAGGTGGGCGATGTGAGCCAGGCGCTTTGCGCGGCGTACCCGTCGGCGACCAGGGAAGCGTTCCCGGCCCGGAGCACATCCGTCACGCCGTCGGCGATCCCCGCGCCCTCCAGCGCGACCCGGCCGTAGCTCTCGACGAACGCGACCACGACGTCCTTGCCCCGGAGTCCGCTGAGCAGGCCAGACGAGGGCATGGCCGCGAACGGATCCTCCGCGATGGCATGCGCGACCGCCGCCTGCTCCGCGAGCACGCGCTCGGTGCGCGACACCGCGGTCGCGACGGAGCCGACCGAGGCGGCGGAGGCGAGGGGATCGCCGGTCGGCGGCGGCGCCACGCCCCCTGCGACCAGCCACACCACCGCGAGTCCCGCGATCACGAGTCGTCCCGCGGCACGTCGCTGCACCACTTCCGAGACGCGGAGGGAGGCCCAGGCCAGCAGCATCGCGCACGCGAGGGCCGCGCAGAGGAGGCTGAGCAGCAGCAGCTCTGCGAGGAAGGGGCCCACCGAGTCGACGACGACCCCATAGGCGGATCCGAGTTGCGGCCAGTCCACGAGGACGAACGGGGTTCCGACGGTGGTACGGAATCCGCGGTCGATTCCGGCGAGAGCAAGGGCAGAGGTGACGAACACACCGAACACCCCGGCTAGGACACGGCGCACGGCGCGCCACGGAACGAGCAGGAGCAGAAGCACGATCAGGAGCGACTCCGCGGGGATTCCGAGGAGTCCGTTCAGTCCGGGAGAGGGCCGATCCGTCGCCAGCAGTCCCGGAGCGAGCGGGAGGACGACGAGCGCCACGATCGCGACGGCCAGACCGGTGCCCCCTCCCCTCTGCGCCGGGGCCGAACCGAGGCGCGACCCTCCTGAGGTTCGACGCCGGGCCGACGGGCTCATGACCATGCGGAAGCGGCCATGGCGTGATCCCGGACGGCGGGATCGCCGTGATCCGTAGGGACGTCGCAGCGATCCGACAGCGCGTAGCGCAGCAGCACGACGTCGCCGATCTGCCGCGTGTCCGCCAAACGGGCACGACGCGAAGCCGTCCAGGGATACCGGCCCGCGGCCGCTGCCCGGGGCGCACCCGACTCGCCGACGAAGAAGGGCGCGATCACGAGCTGCAGCTCATCCACGAGATCGGCCTGGAGGAACTGTGTGAGAACGGCACCGCCTCCCTCGACCATGAGCCGGCGGACTGCGCGGCGTTCGCCGAGGTCGTCGAGCACGGCGGCCATGGTCACCTGCGCGCCGAGGCCGACCACCGTGGCCCGCTCGCCGAGCCGTGAGCGAAGACTGCGCACGCCCTGCAACGGGGTGTACACCAGACGCGGCACCTCCCCCGCGGTGAAGAACGCGGCGTCCGGGGACAGATCACCCGACGCCGTCACCGTCACCTTCATCGGAGACGCAGCGCATCCGGACGACAGCCGCCGCGCACGCCGCGCGGCATCGCGGACCAGCAGTCGAGGGTTGTCCCGCCGCACCGTCGACGCGCCCACCAGGATCGCGTCGTTGCGGGAGCGCACCTCGTCGACCCGGTCGAAGTCGGCCTCGTTCGACATCGCCAGGCGGCGCGGTGCGGAGCCGTCGAGGTACCCGTCGATCGACATCGCACAGCTGAGAGTGACGTACGGTCGCTCGCTCATGGCCTTCTCCTCTGCTCGACGAGAAGCACGACCGCGCCCGGCAGCACGCCGATGAGCGCCAATGCGCCGAACGCGGCGGAGACGGACACGCCGGCGGAGGCGCCGAGGCCGACGAGTGCGAATGCCGCGCCGGCCACGGCCTCCCTCGGGCCCCAGCCGCCGACGTTGAGCGGGATGGCGGAGGCTGCGAGCACGACGAGGCCGACCGCCGCGATCGCACCGTCGGGCCGCAGTCCGACGGCGAGGGACGCCACGAGGAACAGCGCGACGTGCGACGCCACGACTACGACCGATGCGGTGATGATCGTGAGCAGCGCGGCCGGTCTTGCCAGCACCGGGCGGAGCAGGAGGTACTCCTGCCGCAGGAGCCGCCGCGGGCGCGGCAGGGCGACCGCCGTCGCCGCCATCACGACGATCCCGGCCGCGATCGCTCCCGCGCCCCAGACGAGCGGCACGAGCCGGGACCCGAACCCGAGCGGCAACAGGATCGCGAGCGTCAGCACGATCTGCACGATCTGCCCGAGGATCCGTTCGACGGCCACGGCACGAGCGGCGATGCCCAGGCGCGCCTGGTCCCGGCCGTGCGCCCAGGCGCGATGCACGTCGCCGAGGATGCCCGCCGGAAGCACGGCATTGAGGAATTGCGACCGATAGTAGGCGGCGAATCCGGCGCGCCGGCTCAGCGTCAGCCCGTAGCCGGTGGCGACGGCCCTCCAGCGCCACGCGGCGGCCGAGGTCGCGATCACCGCAAGCACAAGGGCCGCCAGCACAGACAGCAGCGAGATGGCGGCGAGGCCTCGCAGGAACGGGCCGAGTCCGACGATCAGCACCGTCGCGACCAGGATCGCGATTCCGGCGCCGACGCGGGCGGCGAAGCGGATCGGGGAGTGATCGCGCCGCCGATCCGCTGCGTCGGGCGCGTACGGGAGGGTGTCCTCCGAGAAGGGGCTCACCGCGGCCATGCGAGCACATCCTGGTGCGAGACGGTGACGCGCAGCGTTCCTTCGTCGAGCTGGGCACTTCTCCGGGCGAGATAGGCGGCGGCATCGTCTGCGAGTTCGGGATGCTGCTCGACGGCCGCATCGACCCAGCCGTCCAGCCACGCGGCGACCAGGGGCGCGTCCGCGGGGCCGAGATGCCACGGCGTCGAGCTCGTTCGGATCCTCCATCCGGCGTCGGCGAACAGCCTCGCCAGGACGGGAGCGGCATCCGGGCCCAGCAGCCGCCGTCCGTCGGCGTCCCGCCGCTGGTGCGCGTTGAACGCGTCTCCGAGGGTGGCGTCGATGTCATCGGGAGGATCGAGGACCACCACTCCCATGACGGAGAGGCTGAAGAACGCGGGAGCACCCGCCGCGACGCAGGCACGGACGATGCGGGCCGCCTCGTCGCGGGTGACGACGTCGAGCAGGGCGGAGGCAGTGACGGCGGACGCGCCGGCGAACGCCCGAGCATCCAGTGCTTCCAGTACCTCGACGCTCGTGACGATGCGGATCGGCCTCCCGGCGTCGTCGACGACCGCGTCGAGGTCGAGGTGCTCGAGGATCCCTGCGTCCCCGTCGCGCAGCACCCACTCCTGGGGGCCGGGCAGCCGAGGGGCGAGCCACCGGGTCATGCCGCCGGTTCCGGCCCCGAGGTCGTGCAGCACGACCGGCCCGGACGGCAGCAGGCGCGCGAGCACGGCAGCGAGCTCCGTCGAGCGAGCGGCGTCATCCGCCGCGGACCGCAGCGCGAGCCACGACGGAGTTGCGGTCGAGACGGAGCTCATGACGTCTCCAGCGCGACGGACACGGCATCCACCGTGTCCGACCAGCTCGGCAGGCTGTCGCGAGCGGCGCGGGTCTCGGCGCGCAGCCGCCGGCGCAGCGCCGGATCCGTCATCCAGCCGTCAAGAGCGGCCGCGAGGGCACCGGGATCCTCGGGTGGGACGAGGAGGGCCCCGCCTCCGGCGACGGTGTCGGGGATGCCTCCCACCGCCGCGGCCAGGACGGGCACGCCGTGCCCGCGGGCCTCGGCGATCGCCATGCCCGAGCTCTCCACGCGGGACGGCGCCACGAGCAACCCGCTGCGGCGATACTCCGCGGCGAG
This sequence comes from Microbacterium sp. 22303, assembly GCF_052045265.1. NCBI lineage: Bacteria > Bacillati > Actinomycetota > Actinomycetes > Micrococcales > Microbacteriaceae > Microbacterium > Microbacterium sp. 22303. Next base: position 521,106 of record NZ_JBQEOQ010000001.1, read on the forward strand.
CTCCGGCTCCTCGAGCACACCGGTGAGTCGCACCCTGCCGGAGAACCGCTGTGCCTCGCGTGCCACCGAGGAGGCGAAGCTGCCGGACGGTGGGGAGGATCCGACGATGCGGCACGTCCAGCCCCGTCCTGACAGCCGATCGAGTGCGGCGAGCAGCACGTCCTGTCCCTTGTGCGGTGCCACGATGCCGACGCAGAGAAGGTTCAGCGCGCTCGTCTCCGCGGCGGAGGACGCCTGAGCCCGGGGCACGTCGACTCCCGGCACCGCGATCGTCACGCGGTCGGAGTCCGCCAGCCCGCGCCGGCGGAGCTCCTCCGCTGTCCACCGGCTCGTCACGATCACGTGGTCCGCTGCCGTCAGGGCACGACGCTCCGCATCCGTCGCCCGCGCCGTCGCATCCGGGAACGCCGCCGCGACCATGTGCGCCAGGACCACTGTCCGCGCCCGGGCCGACGCCTCGGCCAACGCCTCCGATGCCCTGAGGGCGACGAGCCCGTCCACGAGCACGGTCGCGCCGCGCGGAACCTCCCCGAGGGCCGCCGCCGCGTCGGAGGAGCCGCTCGTCTCGACGGTCGTGACCCGCCATCCGCGGGCGCCCAGGCCGTCGCGCACGCGCCGGTCGTACACGTTTCCGCCGCTCACCCGGGCGGGATCGTCGATCCCCTCGGGGACGAGGAAGGTGACGGCGCGGCCGGTCACATCGTCACCTCGTACGAGGCCCACGCGATGTGCGATTCGTGCAGGGTCACGGCGATGCCGGTCAGCCTGGCATCGCCGAAGCCGCCGTCGCGCGCCCGCCCTGCGAGCCTGTCGCCGATGATCTGGCACAGCCGCTCGGTCGTGGTGTTGACGCCCTGCAGGTCGGGCTCGTCATCGAGGTTGCGGTACGAGAGCGCATCGACGATCTCGTGCAGCGCGGCCGAGGCCCGACCGATATCCACGACGATTCCGTCCGGATCGAGCTCCGCGGCGCGGAAAGAGGCGTCGACGACATAGGTCGCGCCATGCAGTCGCTGCGCGGGCCCGAAGACTTCGCCGCGAAGGCTGTGGGCGATCATCAGGTGGTCACGGACGGTCACGGCGAAGGTCATGGCCTGCTCCAATCGATGGTCTGGCAGAGCTCGGCCGCGGTGCCGTCGGCGAGGCCCGCAGTCACGTCCGGCAGCTGCCGCCACGATGCGGTCGCCCCGAGCAGGAGGTCGAACGCGGGGTCCTGCAGAAGGCCGAGCGCGAGTGTGAGCCGATCCCGCGTGCTTCGCCGACCGCGACGGGTCGTGGCGACTGCGCCGACCTGGCTCGAGCGGATCCTCAGCCGGCGCGAGTGGAAGTCCGCACCCAACTCGAGCGACACCGGTTCGGCGCCGTACCAGCTCGCCACGAGCACCTCGCCGTCCGTGGGCGCGCACCGCAGCGCCAACTGCAGTCCGGCACCGGATCCGCTGGCCTCGATCACCACGTCCGCGTCGCCGGGCGGAGCCGCAGTGCCGGCGAACCGCGCACCGAGCGCCTCGACGACGCTCCGCTTCTCGGGGTCGATGTCGACCACGGTGACCTCGACTCCGGGGATGCCGCTCGCCAGGCGTGCCACGGCGCAGCCGATCATCCCGGCCCCGACGATGAGCACGCGGTCGCCGATGGCGGGTGCTGCGTCCCAGAGCACGTTCACTGCGGTCTCCACCGCCCCCGCGAGCACCGCCCGCCGGGCCGGCACGCCCTCGGGCACGGGCACGACGGCTCCCTCCGGCGCGACGTACCCCGACTGGTGCGGGACCAGCGCGAACACTGTCCGTCCCCGCAGCGCCAGCGGGCCGTCCTCGACCACGCCGACGTTGAGGTAGCCGTACTTGACGGGGAAGGGGAAGTCGCCGTCCTGGAAGGGAGCGCGCATCCGCTCGTGCTCGGAGTCGGGCACCGCCCCGCGCGCGACGAGCGACTCCGTGCCGCGGCTGATCCCTGTCCACAGGGTGCGCACCGAGACCTCGCCCGGGGCGGCGGGCCGCACCTGTTCGCTGCGGAACTCGCCATGTCCCTGGCCCGTCGTCCACCACGCGGTCGCCGTCTCTGCGCGATCCGCGTGAACCTCGAGCGCCCGCTGCGTCGTGTCACCCATGACTACCATGAAAGTAACACGGAGGCCGGATGCGAAAGGTTCAGCTCACGCCCTGGCTGTGGGGGGCCGCAGGAGTCCTCGCGCTGCTCACGCTCGGTGCGTTCGAACCGCTGTCGCCGGCGGGTTGGACGGTTGCGCTCGGCTACCTGGCCGTGTCGTCCCTGCTGGTCTCACGCGGGCTCCGACGGCGCGGCAGCACGCGCTTCGGCGCCGCCAACGCCGTCACGGCCGCCCGATCGATGCTCGTCGGCATCGCGACGGGCCTCGTCGTGACCTCGTTCACGGATGGAATCTCCGTCGCGCTCTTCGCGACGATCGTGGCCGCAGCCCTCGCCCTCGACGGCGTCGACGGGTACGTCGCGCGCCGGACCGACAGCGTGAGCGAACTCGGCGCCCGCTTCGACATGGAGGTCGACGCGTTCCTGCTGCTTGTGCTGTGCGTGTACGACGTGCGATTCGTCGGCGGCTGGGTGCTCGCGATCGGGCTCATGCGGTACGCCTTCGTCGCCGCGGCATGGGCGCTGCCGTTCCTCGGCCGCACACTCCCCTACCGGTACTGGCGGAAGGTCGTCGCTGCGGCGTGCGGCATCGCGCTGGCGCTGATCGCCACGCAGCTGCTGCCGCCTGTCGCGAACATCGCCATCGCGGCGGGAGCGCTCCTCCTGCTGTGCGAATCCTTCGGTCGCGATGTCGTCTGGCTCGTCCGGATGAACCGGACGAGCTCGCATCTCGTGTCACCCCAGAAGGCCTCGGCTCGAGACGGAAGCAGGTAGCACGATGACGTCGACCACCACCCCGGCGCTGCGGGTCATGCGGATCCTCAGCGCGCTCGTCCTCCTCACCACCGGCGGGATCCACCTCTTCCTCGTGTTCGCAGGAGTCGGCGGGATCCTCGGCGTGATGTTCGTGCTCAACGCCGTGGCGGCACTCGTGCTCGCGGTCGGGATGCTCGTGCTCCACGGCAGGCTCGCGCAGGCCGCGACGGTGCTGTCCCTGCTGTTCCTGATCGCCACACTGGGCGCGCTTCTGCTCGCGCTCACCGTGGGTCTGTTCGGGATCACCGAGGTGTGGACCTTCACGCTCGTCCCGCAGACGGTCGTCATGGAATCGATCGGGATCGTCGTCCTCGCGGTGACGACTGTGCTCGTGCTGCGAAGCGGATCGCCGGCGCGGCGCTGAGCAGTGCGTTCAGCCCGCCCTCAGGCGGCCGCGGTCCATCCGAACCGGCGCTCCAGCACGCTCGCCACGCGCTCGAAGCGGGCGCGGTCGAGAGCGGCCGCTTCGCGCCGCACACCGGAGATGTGCACGCTGTAGAGCTGGTCGATGTCGACCCAGCTCTCCCTGCCCTGCCCGTCCCAGGGACCAGATCCGAGCGAGAGGAAGTCGCGGTCCCCGTCGTGCGACTTGCTGGTCAGCTTGACCGCGTACACCCGCTCCGCCGACTGCACCGCGATCACGAGCACCGGCCGGTCCTTGCCCCGGCCGTCGCGCTCGGCGTACGGCACCCAGGTCCAGACGATCTCCCCCGCGTCCGGAGCACCGTCGCGCCGCGGCGCGTAGGCGACGTGAAGGCCGCGCACCGAGCGGGGATCGAGCTCGAGGGTCTCGGTCGCTCCGCCGTGGCCCACCGTCGGCTCCAGCGTCGCGGTGCCTGTCGAGGCGCCTGCCATCGTGCGAGCTGCGGGGCCCTGCGGCGCCTTCTCACGGGTGGAGGTGTTCGTGACTGCCTTCGCGATCGCCGCCACGGCGGCGAAGAGCGCGGACAGGATGCCGTTGCCATTGGTGGTCACAACGACACCCTATCCGCGCCTGTCCCGCATCCCCGCGGGCCTCAGGAGGTGAGCGCGTAGCCCTCCTCGCCGTGCACCACGAGGTCGACGCCGGCGATCTCGTCCTCGCTGGTGACACGGAAACCGACGGTCTTCTCGATGGCGAAGCCGATGACCAGCGCCACGACGAAGGAGTAGATCAGCACGCCGCCCGAAGCGAGCACCTGCACCACGAGCAGCCGGAGGTCGCCGCCCGTGAACAGGCCCTGCCCCGTCGCGAAGAAGCCGAGGTAGATGGTGCCGATGAAACCGCCGACCAGGTGCAGACCGACCACGTCGAGCGAGTCGTCGTAGCCGAGACGGAACTTCAGCTCCACCGCCAGCGCGCACACCGCGCCGGTCAGCGCCCCGAGCAGCAGTGCCCAGCCCGGCGTCAGGTTGGCGCACGCCGGCGTGATCGCCACGAGGCCCGCGACGGCACCGCTGGCGGCACCGATCGAGGTGGCCTTGCCGCCGCGGATCCGCTCGATCAGGATCCATCCGAGAATGCCCGCAGCGGCCGCTCCGAACGTGTTGATCGTGATCAGCCCGACGCCGTCCATACCCTTCGTGGTCCACTGCGCGCCGGCGTTGAATCCGAACCAGCCGAACCACAGCAGCGCGGCACCGAGCAGCGTGAGGGGCACGTTGTGCGGCTTCTGGATGCCCTTCTGGAACCCGATCCGCTTGCCGAGCACGAGCGCGAGGGCGAAGGCCGCGGCGCCGGCGTTGATGTGCACCGCGGTGCCGCCGGCGTAGTCGATGAACTCGATGCCGCTGTCGGCTCCGAACAACATGGCGCCCAGATGCATGATCCAGCCGCCGCCCCACACCCACGCGGCGATCGGGAAGTAGCCGACGGTCGCGAAGACGCCGACGAAGATGAGCCACGGACCGAACTTCGCCCGGTCCGCGATGGCGCCGGAGATGAGGGCGACCGTGATGATCGCGAACGTGGCGCCGTACCCCACGGTGAGCAGCGCGACGTTGGATCCCTTGCCGCTCGCGAGCGAGGCCAGGCCGAAGTCGGCGAATGGGTCACCGGCAAACTGCGTCGGCGAGGACACACTCGCCATCGACGACCCGAACAGGATCCACAGCACGGCGACGAGCCCGATCGCGCCGAAGCTCATCATCATCATGCTGATGACGCTCTTGGCCTTGACAAGACCGCCGTAGAAGAACGCCACTCCTGGCGTCATGAGCAGTACCAGCGCCGTCGCCGTCACTCCCCAGGAGATGTTCCCTGTTGCTTCCATACTGTGCGCCTCCACCTGATCGCGTCGTGCGTTTCAGTGTGGCGGCGCTGTGTTTCGCGGGAGGGAGGCGCATGTTGCGCCGGTGTTACAGGATCCGCCGCTGTGTGAACAGCGTGTTTCGCGCGTCCGGATCAGCCGGCGACGGGGAGCTCGGCGTGCGAGAGAGCGTTCAGACGCGAGATCGCACGCAGGTACTTCTTGCGGTAGCCGCCGCCGAGCATCTCCTCGCTGAAGACCTCGTCCAGAGGACGTCCGGTCGCCAGGATCGGGATCTGCGCGTCATACGCGCGGTCGACGAAGGCGACGAACCGCAGCGCCTCGGACTGGTCGGTGAGCTGGCGCACATCGCGGATCCCCAGCGCCTCGACTCCGGCGATGAGGCGGATGTAGCGAGACGGGTGCACCTGCGCGAGGTGCTTGACGATGTCGTCGAACGCGTCGTCCGAGACGCGGTGACCTGTGCTCAGCACCGCGATCCGTTCGGCGTAGTCCTCGCCGGACAGCGCCACGGCGTGCCCGTCCAGCGCGCGCTGGCGGAAGTCGACGCCGTCGATGCGGATCGTCTCGAAGCTGTCCGACATCGCATGGATCTCGCGGAGGAAGTCCTGTGCGGCGAAACGGCCCTCGCCCAGCGCGTTCGGCGGGGTGTTGGAGGTGGCCGCGAGCTTCGTGCCGGTGCCGACGAGCTCGCCGAGCAGTCGGGTCATCACCATGGTGTCGCCCGGGTCGTCGAGCTCGAACTCGTCGATGCAGAGCAGATCGGATCCGCGGAGCAGGTCGACGGTGTTGCGATAGCCGAGCGCGCCGACGAGAGCCGTGTACTCGATGAAGGATCCGAAGTACTTCCGCCGGGCGGGCATCGCGTGATAGATCGACGCGAGAAGGTGGGTCTTGCCGACGCCGAAGCCGCCGTCGAGGTAGACACCGGGCTTCGTCTCGGGCACCTTAGGCGCCCGCCGGAACAGGCCGCCGCGCTTGACCGGCTGCGCGCCCGTCGCGAACGTCATGAGATGCTGCTTGGCCTCCTCCTGGGAAGGGTAGGCCGCGTCGGAGCGGTAGCTTTCGAACGTCGCGCCGTCGAACTGCGGCGGCGGCACGAGCCCCGTCAGCAGTTCTGCGCCGGTCATCTGCGGCTGGCGGTCGATGAGGTGGACGACGCCGGAGGTGGCGGCCTGATCGGTCATGCGGATCCTGTGTCGAAGTCTTACCCTGCGGGTGCGCAGGGGCGCACGGGGTTCTAGTGTCGAAGAGACGGATCAACCCTACGCCGTCGCCGTCACGGTTTCACCGCGCGTCATCGCGCGCGACGGGCCGTTCACGGACATCGTCGCCCTGCATCACCACTTCCGAGGGAGCCCCCTGTGACCGTCGAATTCGACACCGCGTCCGCATCGTTCGCCGAGTACGCCGAGCCCGGACGGCTCGTCAGCACCGACTGGCTCGCCACGCACCTCGGCGAACCGGGCCTGGTCGTGGTGGAGTCCGACGAGGACGTGCTGCTCTACGAGACCGGGCACATCCCGGGTGCGGTCAAGGTCGACTGGCACACCGAACTGAACGACCCGGTCGTGCGCGACTACGTCGACGGCGCCGGGTTCGCCGCGCTCCTGAGCCGTAAGGGCATCTCGCGCGACGACACGGTCGTCATCTACGGCGACAAGAACAACTGGTGGGCCGCCTACGCCCTCTGGGTCTTCTCGCTGTTCGGTCACGAGGATGTACGCCTGCTGGACGGCGGGCGCGACCGCTGGATCTCCGAGGGCCGCGAGATCACCACCGAGCTCCCCGGCCGCGCGGCCACCGAGTACCCCGTCGTGGAGCGCGACGACTCGGTGCTGCGCGCCTACAAGGACGACGTGCTCACGCACCTGGGCAACCCGCTCATCGACGTGCGCTCGCCGGAGGAGTACAACGGCTCGCGCACGTCGGCACCGGCCTATCCCGAGGAGGGCGCGCTGCGCGCCGGACACATCCCGACCGCGCAGAACGTGCCATGGGCGAAGGCCGTCGCCGAGGACGGCGGGTTCAAGCCCCGTACCGAACTCGAAGCGATCTATCTCGATGGCGCCGGGCTCAAGGCCGGCGACGACGTGGTCGCGTACTGCCGCATCGGTGAGCGCTCCGCGCACACCTGGTTCGTGCTGAAGCACCTGCTCGGGTTCGAGAACGTGCGCAACTACGACGGATCCTGGACCGAGTGGGGCAGCGCCGTGCGGGTCCCGATCGTCACCGGCGAGGAGCCCGGGTCGCTCTGAGCATGGGAGGATTGCGGTGATGACTGACACCGCTGCCTTCGCCCTCCCCGACGCGCTCGCAGAGATCCGGGACGCGTTCCTGGAGCTCCCCGAAGCGGACCGGCTGCAGCTCCTGCTCGAGTTCTCGAACGAGTTGCCTGCGGTCTCCGAGGAGGTCGCCGCTCATCCCGAGATGGCTGAACGCGTGGCCGAGTGCCAGTCGCCCGTCTACATCTACCTGGAGCTGGCGGGCGGCGCGGTGACGATGCACGCCACCGCGCCCGCAGAGGCTCCGACCACGCGCGGGTTCGCGAGCATCCTCGCGCAGGGCATCGCCGGTCTCAGCCCGGAGGCCGTGCTGGCGATCCCCGACGACTTCCCGCAGTCCATCGGTCTCACCCGCGTGGTGTCGCCGCTGCGCATCTCCGGCATGACAGGGATGCTCATGCGCGCCAAGCGGCAGGTGCGCGCCCGCCTCGCGGCCACCTGACCGATACGCGGCGGAGCCGGCCGACGGAGCCCTCAGCCCAGGGAGCTGTCCTGCGCGAAGCCCTGTTCGCCGAGCCAGTCCGTGATCGCGTCGGTCCACCGGTTCTGGTCGTAGTTCCACAGTTTGGTGTGGCGCGCGCCGGTGAACGGCGGCATGGTCACCAGATCCGGCCGCGCCTTCGCCAGTGCGTGCGAGGCGTCCGAGGGCACGAAGCCGTCGTCGTCGCTGTGCAGCAGGAGGATCGGCACGTCGAGCTCGGCGGAGCGGGCGACCATGTCCAGCGCATCGAACGGGATCGCCTGGTCCGCACCACTGAGCCGTGCGGACCAGGGCTGTTCCAGCGCGTCCATCGCGAGCTGCGGAAGCGGATCCGGCAGCCTCATCGCCTTCGCCTGGAAGCGCAGCACCGTCCGCCAATCCACGACCGGGGAGTCGAGGATCATGCCGACCACGGCGCCGCCGTGGTCCGAGCTCACCAGGGTCTGCAGCGCGATCGCGCCACCCATCGACCACCCCATGAGCAGGATCCGCTCCGCGCCGTGGCGGAGCGCGTACGCGATCGCCGTATCGACGTCGCGCCATTCCGTCGCGCCGAGGCCGTAGGAGCCCGGACGCGTGCGCGGCCCCTCCCCGTCATTGCGGTAGGAGGTGACGAGCACCGGCAGCCCTGCGGCATGCAGCACGGGCACGGCGCGCAGGCACTCGGACCTGGTGGCACCCCGGCCGTGGACCTGGATCACCCAGGTGGTCGACTCCGCCGGGAAGAGCCAGGCCGGGCAGGGCCCTGCCGGCGTACCGATCAGCACCGATTCGTAGGGCAGGTGCAGCTCCCCCGGTGCGAGGTAGTAGTAGCCGCTGAATCCCGCGCGGCGCCCGACCTCGGCACCCGGCTCGATCTGGGTCAGCAGCTTTCGACGCACGCTGCCGGCGTCCGCGTGCAGCACGGCGCCGAGCTTCACGTATCCGGGGGTGCCGTCGACATAGAGGCCGTAGCGCCCTGGCAGCTCGGTGTCCGGCGTCCGTGAGAGCTCGATCGTCTGCGCACCCGTGTCGATCGAGAGCACGTCAGTGTCGTTCTTGCGAGGGGCGGGGGTAACCACCTGGCGCGCGATGCGCAGCACGAGGGCGCTGCCGATCGCCGCACCCAGAGCCGCGGCGCCTGCCAGCGCGATCGCGCCGACCGTCGCGGCGTGCCTGAGACTCTTCATCGCCTCCTGACTCTAGTCTGTCCGCGTGAGCGCTCATCCCGGATCCGACGGCGTCTTCGCGCATGCCGCCGAACAGCTGCGGGCGCTGCGATTCCGCGACGACATCGTGGTGCACGAGATCCCCGCACCGTCCGGCCTCGCGCCCGATGCCCTCGCCCTCGCAGCCGACGTGCGCCCCGACGACAACGGCGACTCGCTGTACGGCACCGGGCGCTTCGTGCTGCTGCACGATCCGTCGGAACCGGACGCCTGGACGGGACCCTGGCGCATCGTGGCGTTCGCTCAGGCTCCTCTCGAGCCCGAGATCGGCACGGATCCGCTGCTCGCGGATGTAGCGTGGTCTTGGCTGATCGACGCGCTCGCGTCCCACGGCGCGACGCATCACTCCGCATCCGGAACCTCCACGAAGACCTTGTCCAGGGGCTTCGGCGGGCTGGCCGCGGAAGGAGACGGCGCGCAGATCGAACTCCGTGCGTCGTGGTCGCCGACCGGATCGCTTGCCCCGCATGCCGAGGCATGGGCGGAGCTGGTCGGAATGCTGGCGGGACTGCCGCCCGGCTCAGAGGACATCGCCGTGTTCGGCGCCAGGAGAAACATCCGTGACTGACTACGTCGTCATCGACAACGACGAGGACTTCGTCGCCGCGGTCCAGACTCTCGCCGCAGGAAGCGGCCCCGTCGCCGTAGACGTGGAACGCGCCTCCGGCTTCCGCTACTCGCAGCGGGCCTACCTGGTGCAGGCCTTCCGACGCGACGCCGGGGCGTTCCTGTTCGATCCGATCGCGATCAGCTCGTTCGCTCCGCTGCAGGAGGCCATCGGCGGTGAGGAGTGGGTGTTCCACGCCGCCAGCCAGGATCTGCCGTCCCTGCACGAGCTGGGGCTGGAGCCCGCGAGCGTGTTCGACACCGAGCTCGCTGCGCGTCTTCTCGGCTATGAGCGCGTGGGCCTCGCGGCCGTCGTCGAGCGCGCTCTGGGCATCGTGCTGGCCAAGGAGCACTCGGCCGCGGACTGGTCGACCAGGCCGCTGCCGAACGCCTGGCTCGAATACGCCGAGCTCGATGTGCTGCACCTCGTGGATGTGCGCGACTTCATCGCCGCCGAGCTCGCAGCGGCCGACAAGACGGCGTTCGCCGCCGAGGAATTCGAGGCGACGCGCGTGCGCCTGCCCAAGCCTCCGCGTGAGGAGCCGTGGCGGCGCCTGAGCGGCCTGCACCAGGTGCGCGGTGCGAGGAATCTCGCTGTGGCCCGCGAGCTCTGGCTGGCCAGGGAGGACTTCGCCCGCGAATCCGATGTCTCCCCCGGTCGTCTCGTCCCCGATCGCGCGCTGATCGCCGCCGTGCAGGCGAACCCGCAGAACAAGGGCGCCCTCGCCGCCGTCTCGGCGTTCACCGGTCGCGCCAGTCGCAGTCAGTTGGACCGGTGGTGGGCGGCGATCGAGCGCGGACGCGAGCGCACCGACCTTCCGCGTGAGCGGGTGCCCAGCGACGCTCCCCCGCCGCCGCGCGCGTGGGCCGATCGCAACCCCGAAGCGGACATCCGGCTGAAGGCCGCACGTGCCGCCGTCGAGGCCCGTGCGGAAGAGCTCGGGATGCCCACGGAGAACCTGCTCACCCCGGACACGCTGCGCAGGATCGCGTGGGAGCCGCCGTCGGAGATCGATGCCGCCTCGATCGGTTCCGCCCTCGCCGCACGCGATGCCAGACCCTGGCAGATTGAGGAAACCGCACAGCGGATCGCGGATGCTTTTGTGGAAGCCGCGCAAACGACCGACGAGGCGCCCGGAGACGCTTCGTAGGTTCAGCCCAACCGATTCATACTCCGTTCTGTGACCCCACCTAGGCTGAGGGGACACCCCTGGAATGCGCAGACCGCCATGACACTCGGTCTCACAAAATAGGGAACCGCGTTCCTCAGGACGTGCGAAACTGTAAGTCCGGCGTGCGTTGGCTGCCGGCAGAACAACGGAGGCCTTGTCCGCGCAGCGGACGGGGCATTGGAGGCAGAGTGGCCGAGATCTCGGACGTCTTCTTCGTCGATGGAGTGCGCACCCCCTTCGGGCGCGCCGGCGAGAAGGGCATGTACTGGAACACCCGCGCGGACGACCTGGCCGTCAAGGCCACGATCGGCCTGATGGAGCGGAACACGAACGTCCCGCTGGACCGGATCGACGACGTCGCCATCGCCGCGACGTCGCAGACCGGTGACCAGGGACTCACCCTTGGCCGTTCGGTGGCGATCCTCGCCGGACTCCCCCAGACCGTGCCAGGCCTGGCCGTCGAGCGGATGTGCGCCGGCGCGATGACCAGCGTCACCACGATGGGCGCATCGATCGGCGTCGGCATGTACGACCTCGCCCTCGCGGGCGGCGTCGAGCACATGGGCCACCACCCGATCGGCGGCAACGCCGACCCCAATCCGCGGTTCGTCGCCGAGAAGATGGTCGACCCGGGAGCCCTGAACATGGGCGTCACCGCGGAGCGCATCTTCGATCGCTTCCCGCACCTCACCAAGGAGCGCTCGGACCGCTTCGGCATGCTGAGCCAGCACAAGGTGCAGGCCGCGTACGACGCCGGCAAGATCCAGCCCGACCTCGTGCCGGTCGCGATCAAGGGTGCCGACGGCGCCTGGGGTCTTGCGACCGAGGACGAGGGCCGCCGGCCGCAGACCACGATGGAGGACCTGGCAGCGCTGAAGACGCCGTTCCGCCCGCACGGGCGCGTCACGGCCGGAACCTCCTCGCCGCTCACCGACGGCGCGACCATGTCGCTGCTCGCCGGCGGCGGAGCCGTCAAGGAACTGGGTCTCACCCCGAAGATGCGCATGGTCTCGTTCGCGTTCGCCGGCGTCCAGCCGGAGATCATGGGCATCGGTCCGATCCCTTCCACCGAGAAGGCGCTCAAGAAGGCCGGCCTGACGATCTCCGACATCGGCCTCTTCGAACTGAACGAGGCGTTCGCGATCCAGGTCATCTCCCTGCTCGACCACTTCGGCATCGCCGACGACGATCCCCGCGTCAACCAGTGGGGCGGCGCGATCGCGCTCGGTCACCCGCTCGCCGCGAGCGGCGTGCGCCTGATGATCCAGCTCGCCGCGCAGTTCGCCGAGCGTCCCGACGTCCGCTACGGCCTCACCGCGATGTGCGTGGGTCTCGGCCAGGGCGGTTCGGTCATCTGGGAGAACCCCTACTTCGACGGCAAGAAGCGGAAGTGACGGCAGCGATGACGAACTACGACGCGATCGACTTCTCGCCCATCATGGACCTCACCGAGGGCGAGGTCGTCACGCACTCCCCCGTGCGCGACGTGCGCCTGCCCTCCGGCAAGGTGCTCGCCCTCATCACGCTGGACAACGGCCGCGATCACACCCGTCCGAACACGCTGGGACCTGCCACGCTCACCGAGCTCGGCGAGACTCTCGCCGGACTCCGCGCCCGCGCTGCCGCCGGCGAGATCGCCGCGGTGGGCATCACCGGCAAGCAGTACATCCTCGCGGCCGGCGCCGACCTCTCCGACATCAGCAGGGTCGGATCCCGCGACAACGCGCGCCTCATCGCGCAGCTCGGACACAAGGTGCTGGGATCGCTCAGCACGCTCGGCGTGCCGTCGTTCGCGTTCGTGAACGGCCTCGCTCTCGGTGGTGGCGTCGAGATCGCGCTCAACTCGACCTACCGCACGGTCGACGCCTCGGCGGCCGCCCTCGCGCTGCCCGAGGTGTTCCTCGGGATCATCCCGGGCTGGGGCGGCGCGTACCTGCTGCCGAACCTCATCGGCATCGAGAACGCGCTCGAGGTCGTCATCTCGAACCCGCTCAAGCAGAACCGCATGCTCAAGCCGCAGCAGGCGTTCGAGCTCGGCATGATGGACGCGATCTTCCCCGCGGCGAACTTCCTCGAGGACTCGCTGCGCTGGGCCGACGCGGTGCTCGGCGGCAAGAAGGTCGAGCGCAAGAACGAGCCCGGCAAGATCGAGCGCCTCACCAAGTGGCCGATCGCCATCAAGATGGCCCGCGGCATGCTCGAGTCCAAGATCGGCACCGTGCCCCGCTCGCCCTACGCTGCTCTCGACCTGCTCGACAAGGCGAAGAGCGGAACCAGGGAGGAAGGTTTCGCACGGGAAGACGAGGCCCTCGCCGACCTCGTCACCGGCGACCAGTTCGCGGCGTCGATGTACGCTTTCGACCTCGTGCAGAAGCGCGCCAAGCGCCCGGTCGGCGCGCCCGACAAGACGCTCGCCAAGAAGGTCACCAAGGTCGGCATCATCGGTGCGGGCCTCATGGCCAGCCAGTTCGCGCTGCTGTTCGTGCGCAAGCTGCAGGTGCCGGTGCTCATCACCGATCTCGACCAGGCGCGCGTGGACAAGGGCGTCGCCTACATCCACGACGAGATCGGCAAGCTCGAGGCCAAGGGCCGCCTGGACGCGGACAGCGCGAACAAGCTGCGCGGCCTGGTCACCGGCACGACCGACAAGTCCCTCTACGCAGACTGCGACTTCGTCATCGAGGCCGTGTTCGAGGAGGTCGGCGTCAAGCAGGCGGTGTTCGGCGAGATCGAGAAGATCGTCGCCGAGGACGCGATCCTCGCGACCAACACCTCGTCGCTCTCCGTCGAGGAGATCGGCTCGAAGCTCGCGCACCCCGAGCGACTGGTCGGCTTCCACTTCTTCAACCCGGTCGCGGTCATGCCGCTCATCGAGATCGTGAAGACGCCGGCGACCACAGATGCCGCCCTGTCGACCGCTTTCGTGGTCGCGAAGGGCCTGGGCAAGAACGCCGTGCTGACCGCCGACGCCCCCGGTTTCGTGGTGAACCGCCTGCTCGCCAAGGTCATGGGCGAGGCGGCCCGTGCCGTGTACGAGGGCACACCCGTCGCCGACGTCGAGAAGGCCTTCGGTCCGCTCGGACTGCCCATGGGGCCGTTCCAGCTCATCGATCTGGTCGGCTGGAAGGTCGCCGCGCACGTGCAGGACACCATGGTGCACGCGTTCCCGGATCGCTTCTACGCGAACGAGAATTTCCATGCCCTGGCGGATCTGGCCGAGGTCGTCGAGAAGGACAAGGGCGGCCGTGTGACCGGCTTCACCAAGGCCGCGGACAAGCTCGTGAAGCAGGCCGCCGGTTCCACCCCGACGCCGGCCGCGGAGATCCTCCGCCGCGTGCAGGACGGGCTCGCGCACGAAATCAGGCTCATGCTCGACGAGGGCGTGGTGCCGGAGGTCGAGGACATCGACCTGTGCCTCATCCTCGGCGCGGGCTGGCCGTTCATCGACGGTGGGGCCTCGCCATACCTCGACCGCGAAGGCGCCTCGGAGCGCGTGTTCGGCGCGACGTTCCACACACCCGTGATCCGCGGGATCGCGAACGCCTGAGAGTTGCGCGACCGATCCGCACGACGAAGGCCGTCTCCCGAGGGAGGCGGCCTTCGTCGCTTGTTCAGGCCTGTTCCGGCCTCGGATCCGCCTCACCCCGTCGCGGCCAGTACGACATCGCGCGTTCGGCGAGGGCCGTGATCGTGAGAGACGGGTTGACGCCGGGGTTCGCCGGGACCGCAGATCCGTCCACGACCGACAGCCCGGGATGCCCCCACACGCGGTGGTACGGATCGACGACGCCGCGCTCAGGCGCATCCGAGAGCACCGCCCCGCCGAGGAAGTGAGCGGTGAGCGGGATCCCGAAGACCTCGGGCCAGGATCCGCGCGCGGACGCCGGGACGCCGGTCTCCCGCGTCATGCGGGCGGCGATCGCCTCGGCCGCGCGATGCGCCTCGGGCAGATGGCTCGGGTTCGGGGCGCCGTGGCCCTGGGCGCTCGTCAGCACATCGCGCCCGAATCGACGCCGCAGGGAGAGCGTGAGCGAGTTGTCGGCGGTCTGCATCACGAGCGCGATGATGCCGCGCTCGCTCCACCGTCGCAGCGTCCCGAGTCGGAACTGTCGGATCGGATGACCCGCGACGGCTCCGAGGAGCGCGCCCAGGCGGCGATGCAGCGGCACATCGCCAGGCACGAGCACGGTCGCCAACGCCCCCATGAGGTTGGATCCGGGCCCGTACCGCACGTTCTCCACATGGGTGCGGTCGTCGACGTGGAATGACGTGGTGATGGCCACGCCGCGGGCGAAGCCGGCCTCCTCCGGCACCGCGGTCGACACCGCGCCGTCCAGCGCCTCCGAGTTGGTGCGGGTGAGCCGGCCCAGCGCATCGGGGATGCGCGGCAGCGCACCGGAGGCCTTCATCCGGTGCAGCAACTGCTGCGTACCCCAGGTGCCCGCCGCGACCACGACCCGCTCCGTGGTGACGGTGCGCTGTCGACCCGCGATCCAGGCGCCACTGCGGCGGGTTGTGACGGAGAACCCGCCGCGCGGGAGCTCGCGGACCTCGACGACCGTGCGCAGGGCCTCGATCACCGCGCCGCGCCGCTCCGCGAGGGCGAGGTAGTTCTTCATGAGGGTGTTCTTCGCCCCGACCCGGCAGCCCACCATGCAGTTGCCGCACAGCGTGCAGCCCGTGCGCGCGGGCCCCTCGCCGCCGAAGAACGGATCCGGCACGGTCACGCCGGGCGCGCCGAAGTACACGCCGACCGGAGCCCGGCGGAAGGTCTTCGCGACGCCGAGGTCCTCGGCCGCTCCGGCCATGATCCGCTCCACCGGCCCGGTATGCGGATAGTGCTCCACGACGCCCAGCATGCGCTTGGCGGTGGCGTAGTGCGGCGCGAGTTCCTCCTGCCATGCGGCGATTCCGGCCCACTGCGGATCCTCGAAGAATGCGGCGCCGGGCTGATACAGCGTGTTCGCGTAGTTCAGGGATCCGCCGCCGACGCCCGCGCCCGCGAGGATCATGACGTGCGGAAGCCGGTGGATGCGCTGCACGCCGAAGCACCCGAACGCGGGAGCCCACAGGTAGCGACGAACGTTCCAGTTCGTCTTCGCGAAGTCCTCATCCTCGAAGCGGCGGCCCGCCTCGTACACGCGGACCCGGTACCCCTTCTCCACCAGCCGGAGCGCGGCGACGGAGCCGCCGAAGCCGGACCCGATCACGACGACGTCCTCGTCGAAGTCGCTCATGCCGCTTCTCCCTTCGGGACCATCACGGTCAGCGACGCCGGACGCACCCGGATGGTGCACTCCCGCTCCGCGATCCGCTCTCCGTCTGCGTAGACCACGAGATCCGGCGCGGAGACGGTGATCTGGCGCACCCGGCGATGCGTCACTTCCGACCGCATCAGATGCCGTCCGCGCAACAGCAGGGGGAACAGCGTGAGCAGCCGGGCGCGACGCAGCGGCGCAACGTGCACGACGTCCAGCAGGCCGTCGTCGGGGCGCGCATCGGGGCAGATCGGCATGCCGCCGCCGTAGCTGACGGTGTTGCCCACAGCGACGAGGGTGCCGGGGGCGTCGCGCAGGGGCGCGCCGTCGCAGGCCAGCCGGAACCGGGTGGGCCTCAGCCGCACGACCTCGATCACGATCGCCAGGTAGTAACGCGCAGCTCCCCGGGGCCACCGCAGCAGATTGGTGCGGTCGCTGACCTTGGCGTCGAAGCCGAGCGCCGCCACCGTGAGGAACGGGGTGGTCCGCCCGCCTGCCGTGATCTCCCCGACGTCGATCCGGCGCGGAACACCGTGCAGCGCGAGCAGCGCGGCGCCCGCCGGGTCGCGCCGAGGCACGCCCAGGGCTCGGGCGAGGTCATTGCCGGTGCCGGCCGGCACGAGCGTCATCGGCACCTCGGTGCCCGCGATCTCGGGCAGGATCTCCGATACGGTGCCGTCACCGCCGACCACGACGAGCGCATCCGGCGGTTCGGCGAGGGCGATCCCGACCAGGCGTCGCGTGTCCGCCGCCGAGGACCCGATGTGCACCTCGACCTGGGCACCGGCCGCTCGCAGCGCGGCCACGGCCTTGTCCGTGGCGGAAGCGCCCCGCCCCTTGCCGGAGCGCGGGTTGGCGATCAGCGCGATCCTCGGCACGTCTCAGGCTCCCGCGGACGGGGCGGGAATCGGCGTCGCCGCGCCGAGCACCGCCCCCGGGTTCATGATCCCGCGCGGGTCCAGTTCGCGTTTGACGGCCGCGAGGATCCGGATTCCCGTCTCTCCGATCTCGTCCGCGAGCCACGGCGCGTGATCGCGCCCCACCGCGTGGTGGTGGCTGATCGTGCCGCCGGCCGCCATGATCGCGTCACCGGCACGATGCTTGATGTCGACCCATGCCTCCAGCGCATCGACGCCGCGCGGGGCCAGCACGGTGAAATACAGCGATGCCCCGGTCGGGTACACGTGCGAGACGTGGCACATCACGAACGACCTGCGCCCCGCCTCGGCGAACCCGGTCTTGAGCGCCGCCGTGACCGCATCGCGCAAGCCCGCGAGCCGGGACCACGTCGTCGCGGTCTCCAGCGTCTCGCAGAACACGCCCGCATCCAGCAGCGCATCGCGCAGGTACGGCCCGTCGAAGCGGGTGCGCAGCCAGTCCTCCGAGGCGCCCTCGCCCTGCGAGGTGCCGCCGGCTGCCTGCAGCAGTGCGGCCGTGCGCGCGCGACGCGCCGCTACGTCGACGCCCTCGAACACGGTGACGGCGCTCGCGCCTTTGGCGAGGGCCTTGCCGATCTTCCCCACCTGGGCGAGGCTCACGCTGGTCTCGGCCTCGTCGGACAAGCGCATCACGGTGGGTCCATCGCCGTGCTGCGCCACGACCCGCAGCGCTGCGGCTCCGGTCGCGAAGTCGGGGAACGTCCACGACTCCATCACGCGTTCGGCCGGCATCGGGTGCACGCGTACCGTGACTTCGGTGATGACGCCGTAGATGCCCTCGGATCCGAGGAAGAGGCGGATGAGATCCGGTCCCGCGGCGCTCCCCGGCGACCGTCCCAGCGCGATGTCGCCCGTCGGGGTCGCGACCCTGATACCGGTGACCATCGTGTCGAACCGCCCGTATCCGGCCGAGTTCTGCCCCGATGAGCGCGCGGCGGCGAATCCGCCGATCGTCGCGTAGCGGAAGCTCTGCGGGTAGTGCCCCAGCTCCATGCCGTGCCCCGCGAGGAACCGTTCCGCCTCCGGCCCGGTCGTTCCGGCGGCGAGCACCGCCTCCGCGCTCACGGCGTCGTAGCGCAGCAGGCCGGTCATCCGGCCGAGATCCAGGCTCACGACGCACCTGTGCGCACCGCGCTCGGGGTCGAGGGCGCCGACGACGCTCGTCCCGCCGCCGAAAGGGATCACGGCGATGTCGCGCTCCGCGGCCAGGCGCAGACACGCGACGACCTGGTCGTGGTCGTGCGGGCGCAGCACCGCGTCGGGCGCGGCCTGGTCCTCCTCACGGCGGCGCAGCAGGTCGGGGGTGGAACGCCCCCCGGCGTGCCGGATGCGGGACTCCGCATCCGTCCGGACGTTGTCGACACCGATCGCCTCGGAGAACGCCTCGACATCGTCGGGGGTGAACCCGGACGCGCTCGGCCGCACGTCGGCGAGGGCGATCGCCGGCTGGGGCCGCCGGATGCGCCCGAGCAGGAGCGGAAGCAGCGATCGCACCGCGAACGGCAGATCCTCGGCCTTCCGGGGATCGCCCCACCCGTTCCAGCGCATGGGAGTGGCCGCCTCGATCGGATCGTCGGCGTCTCTGCCGCTCGGGTTCGTCATGCGTTACAGTGTGACAGATCATGACAAAACGTCAACCCGCGTTCGATGTCCCCCTGCCGAGCTGGGACCCGACGCAGACCCGGATCCTCGAGTCCGCTGAGGCGCTCATCGCGTCGCGAGGCGTACACGGCGTGACGATCGCCGAGCTCGCCCGCCGCGCGCGAGTGAGTCGCCCGACGATCTATCGCCACTGGTCGGATGCCGACGACGTGGTCCGCGCCGCCCTGTTGCGCCGCGTGGCGAGCATCCTCGACCAGTTCTCCGAGCCGGCGACGACCCGCGCCGAGATCATCGAGGACGTGCTCCGGTTCTCCACGCTGTTCCGCGGGGACCCGGTCTACCGGCACCTGCTGACGGATGAGCCCGAGGCGTTCACGCGCTACACCCTGGAGCGGGTCGGATCCAGCCAGCGTGCGATCCTGGCCTGGATCGCGGTCTCCATCTCGGCGGCCCAGGATGATGGATCCGTCCGCCGCGATGATCCGCAGGCGATGGCGGTGATGCTGCTGCTGATCGCGCAGTCCGCACTGCTCTCCCACGGCACGGTGAGCGAACTCATCGACGAGCTCTCCTTCGAACGCGAGCTGCGCACCGCCATCGACGGGCTGCTGCGGCCATGAGCGGCTCTTCGCAACTGAACGCTCGGCGCCGGAGCGAGGAACTGCTCCGCACTGCCGAGGACCGTGTCGACCTGCTCGTCGTCGGGGGCGGGATCACCGGCGCCGGAGTGGCCCTGGACGCGGCGAGCCGCGGACTGTCGGTCGTGCTCATCGAGGCCGAGGACCTCGCCTTCGGCACCAGCCGGTTCAGTTCGAAGCTCGTGCACGGCGGGCTGCGCTACCTCGCGACCGGTGACGTCGCCACGGCGCGGGAGAGCGCGGTCGAGCGCCACCTGCTGATGACGCGGATCGCCCCTCATCTCATCCGCCCGATGGCTCAGCTGCTGCCGTTCTCCCCCGCTGCCACCCCGAAGCAGCGGCTGACAGGCGCCGTGGGGTTCGCACTCGGGGATCTGCTGCGGCTGCGGGCGGGCACTCCGCACGCCGTCCTGCCCGCACCTCACCTCATCACGGCGCGCACCGCGGCTCGGTTGGTTCCGACCCTGCAGGCGGAGCGGCTGCGGGGCGCCGTGCTCGCCGCCGACGGTCAGCTCGTCGATGACGCCCGGCTCGTCGTCGCCGTCGCGCGGACAGCCGCATCCCTCGGCGCCCGGATCCTCACGCGGGTGCGGGCACTCGCGCTGCGCGCCGACGGCGCCCACGTCGAGGACGTCCTCAACGGCGAGAGGTTCGAGATCCGCGCCCGTGCCGTGGTGAACGCCACGGGCGTCTGGGCCGGAGATCTCGATGACGCCATCCGCATGCGGCCGAGCCGGGGCACGCATCTCGTGCTCGACGCCGCGGCGCTCGGGAACCCGACGGCGGCCCTCACCCTGCCGCATCCCGGATCCATCAGCCGCTTCGTGTTCGCTCTGCCGCAGCAGCTCGGACGCGTCGTGGTCGGTCTCACCGATGAAGACGCGCCGGGGCCGGTGCCCTCGGTCGCCGTCCCCACGGAGCCGGAGATCGCGCTCCTGCTCGAGGTCCTCAACCGCGCCCTCGCCACGCCGATCCGGCGCGACCAGGTCCGCGGTGCATACGCGGGGCTGCGGCCGCTCGTCGACAGCGGCGGATCCTCCACTGCGGACATCTCTCGACGCCATCTCGTAGCCGTCTCCGAGAGCGGTTTCGTGAACGTGCTCGGAGGAAAGCTCACCACCTATCGCCGCATGGCAGAGGATGCGGTCGATCGAGCAGTCGCGATCGCAGGTCTCCCCGCGGGGCCGTGCCGCACCGCCACGCTGCCTCTCGTCGGCGCGATTGCGGCTCCTTCGCGCCCCTCGGACGATCTGCACTGGCGTTACGGAGCGGAGGCCGGCCTGGTGCTGGCCCGCGCGCGCTGTGCGGATCCGCGGGAGCGCATCGCCCCGGGCATCGACGTGACACGCGCTGAGATCGAGTTCGCGGTGCGGGCCGAAGGCGCGCTGACCACCGACGACGTGCTGGACAGGCGAACCCGGATCGGCCTCGTGGACGATGACCGCTCCCTCGCCCACGACCAGGTGTCGCGCCTCGTGGCCGAGACGCTCGCCGACCCCGCCTGAATCCATCCCACAGCTTGCGGGACCTGGCGATGGACGCGTGCCTTGCTTCGCGCTATTCTTTGAACATGTTCAGTTCAGAGTCGGACGCCACGTCGAAGCCGCTCACCCCGAAGGCCGAAGCGACAAGAGCGCGGATACGCGCGGCCGCAATGGCCTCATTCGTCGAGCGCGGCTACCCCGACACCACCATCCGACTGATCGCCAAGGAGGCAGGCGTCTCGGTCGGGAACGCCTACTACTACTTCCCTTCCAAGGAGCACCTGGTCCAGGAGCTCTACGACCAGCAGCAGCGGGATCACGGAGCAGTAGCGCGCCCACGGCTCCAGGGTGTGACCGGCCTCGTCGATCGTCTGCGCATCTTCCTCGAGACCGGCCTGGAGACCGTCGGCGCCTACCGCGCCGTCGCACCGGGCTTCCTCAGCGCGATGGTCTCCCCCGACTCCCCGATCAACCCTCTGTCCGTGGAGTCCTCTCCCGCGCGCGAGATGACGATCGGCCTGCTCCGCGAAGTCGTCCAAGGCGCGTCGCATCGTGTGCCGGACGATATCGCCGAGCGTCTGCCCGAGGCGATCTTCCCGATGTATCTCGCGCTCATCCTCCGGTGGACCTATGACGAGTCTCCCGACCAGGCTAAGACCACCCGCCTCCTCGATACCGGACTCAGATTGTTCGCCGTCGCACTCCCGTTCCTGCGCGTCCCCGGTGTCCGCGGTGTGACCCGCGACCTCCTCGACCAGATCGCGGACGTGCGGCCATGAACGCCGAAGAGCTTGCGGCATGGCCGCGGACACCGAAGAAGCCGATGGCGTTCACCCCGGAGGAGTTCATCGCGGGCGCCTTCCGTGCTCTCGGGCTGCACCTCGTGCTGTTGCTCATCGCGTGCGTGCTGGCGGGCACGGTCGCCGCGTTCGTCGACAGACTCGACCAAGCGGATTCGTTGTTTTCCGCCCTCGGGAGAGGCGTGGGCCTCACCATCCTGGTCCAGTTCTACGCCGTGCCGATCTCACTCCTCGCGCTCCTGATCGGAGTGATGCCGGCGCTGCTCCTCGGACGTGCGATCGTCCGGGTGGCGGATTTCCGAACGCATGTCATCGCATGGGCCGGGTTCGGCATCGTCTTCTCGGGTGGGGTGACGGCAGCCGTGATCACCACGCTGCATCTGAGCTTCGCAGGCGTTCTGACCGTCATCGCCGTCGCCGGCTGGGCCTCGGGGTCGGTCGCGATCACGCTCGCCTGGGCGAGGACGGCGTCGCTCGCGCTGCGGAAGGACCGTGGGCTGACTCCGCAGCCCTGGTTCCGTCGCCGGCATCCCCATCCTCAGGCGGCTCCCCGATGACGATGAGCATCGGCACCGACGCGCCTTCTCCCCCGCGGACGCCCGCGAGGCCCATGGCGTTCACCAAGGAGGAGTTCATCAACGGTGCGCTACTCGCCTGGGGATTGACGCTACTGCTGCTGCCGGTTCTGCTGTTCGCGGTGCTGAGCATCGGCTGTGCTACCGAAGTTTCCTCCGTGCCTTGCTCGATCTCGGACGTCTCGTCCCGGCTCATCGGAGCAATCGCCCTCTCACTCGCGGGCGCAGTCGCCAGCGTCCCCGCGTTCTTCCTCTTCGTGCTGCCTGCACATGCGCTCAATCGGACGTGGGAACGGTCAGCACATCCTGCGGTGCACATCACCGTCAATGCGGTGCTCGGTCTGGCTGTCGGCGCCACAGGTTCCTTCGGCGCGCTGTTCGCCCTCGGGATCGTCGGCTTGTCCGCGCTCGCCGTTCCGGTGGTTCTTAGCAGCGCGGTTGCGGCGACGATCGCGTTCCCCCTCGCCTGGAGATTCACCGCGGCACGGGCGCTGAACGCCGATCGCGGCATCGCGGCGCCCTGCGCGTGGAGGTTCCCGAGGTCCGCATCATGACGGACTCCCACGTCCCGCGCTCGCCCCGCACCCCGCAACGGCCCATGGCGTTCACCGGGGAGGAATTGGCACGCGGCGGAGTCTGGACCTGGCTCGTCTTCCTCGCACTGGTGGCCCTGGTCATCGTCGTCCCGGAGTTGGCGTCGACGTTCGCGGCGGGGTGGGCAGGTATCTGGTCAGGGGACGACGCGGGCGCGATCTTGTCCTCCCGCATCGTCGACCTCTTCGCGGGGCTCCCCGTCCTGCTGATTGCGTTCGTCGTCTGCGGCATGCTCTCCGGGCTCGTGGCGCTCGTCGTCACACCGCTCGCCGGTCTGGTCGGACGCGGTCTCGCGCGTGTTCGGCACCGTGCGATCCATCTGTGCGCCCAACTCGCACTGGGCGCGGTCGTGGGCGCCGGCGTCGCCCTCGGGATCGGAGCCCTGAGCGGCTGGTGGTACCCGCCCCTCCTGGCGGCGACCACGGCCACCACCGCTGTCGCCACCGCCACCGGCTGGTGGCTCACGTCGCACAAGGCGCTGCGCGATGACGCCCGAGCCACCGCGGCGCGCTCGGATCCGTCCTAGCGTCGCCGGCGCTCCTCGGCGTCCGCGTCGACGGTGCGCCCCGCCACGATCTCGACCGTGCCCGTGTGCAGCGGCACCTCGCCCGTGGGGCGCGCGATCGGCACGCGGGTGCCGAGCACCTGCGCGACCACGTCCTGTGCGATCTTGCCGGCGGTGAGACCGGCGTCCTCGAGGATCTGGTCGCGGCTGGCGTGGTCGAGGTACTCGTCGGGCAGACCCAGCTCGTCGACGGCGGTGTCGATGCCAGCCTCGCGGAGCACCTGCCGCACGCGCGTGCCGACACCGCCCACACGGATGCCGTCCTCGAGGGTGATGACGAGGCGGTGCCGGGCGGCGAGCTCGACCACTGAGGGCTGCACCGGGATCGCCCAACGAGGGTCGATCACGGTCGCGCCGATCCCCTGGGCCTTGAGCCGTTCCGCCACGTCGAGCGCCAGCGTCGCGAACGGGCCGATCCCGATGAGCAGCACGTCCTCGTCCTCATCACGGGACAGCACGTCCACGCCATCGTGCAGGCGCTCGAGCGCCGGGATCTCGGGGGTCACCGCACCCTTCGGGAAGCGGATCACGGTCGGCGCGTCGTCGACGGCCACCGCTTCCTCGAGCTCCTCGCGCAGGCGCTCGGCGTCACGGGGCGCCGCGATGCGGATCCCCGGCACGATCTGCAGCATGGACAGGTCCCACAGACCGTGGTGGCTCGGGCCATCGGGCCCGGTGACGCCCGCCCGGTCAAGCACGAACGTCACCCCGGCGCGGTGCAGTCCGACGTCCATCAGCACCTGGTCGAACGCGCGGCCCATGAACGTGGCGTAGAGCGCAACCACCGGATGCAGACCGCCGTAGGCGAGCCCCGCGGCCGCGGTCACCGCGTGCTGCTCTGCGATGCCGACATCGTAGACGCGGTCGGGGAACCGCTCCGCGAACGGCGCGAGACCCGTGGGCCGCAGCATCGCCGCCGTCATCGCGATGACCTTCGGGGTGCGCGAACCGACGTCGACCAGCGCGTCGGCGAACACGTCGGTCCAGCCGGTGCCGCTCGCCGAGAGGGGGGCCCCGGTCTTCGGATCGATCTTGTTGACCGCGTGGAACTGATCCGCCTCGTCATCGAGCGCGGGCTGATAGCCCCGGCCCTTCTCGGTGATGACGTGCACGATGACCGGCGCGCCATAGTCCTTCGCGAGCTGCAGCGTCTCGAGGAGGGACGGGATGTCGTGTCCGTCGATCGGGCCCAGGTACTTGATGTCGAGATTGGAATACAGCTCCTCGTTGTTCGAGAAGCGCGAGAGGAAGCCGTGCGTCCCACCGCGCACTCCGCGATAGAACGCGCGCCCGACCGGGCCGAACGCGCGGAAGAACCGATCCGACTTGCGGTGCAGGTCGCGGTACACCCCCGCCGTGCGCACCCGGTTCATGTATCGGGCCATACCGCCGATCGTCGGCGCGTAGGAGCGCCCGTTGTCGTTCACGACGATCACCAGGTTGCGCTCGTTGTCATCGGAGATGTTGTTGAGCGCCTCCCACGTCATGCCGCCGGTGAGCGCGCCGTCGCCGACGACCGCGACGACGTGACGGTCCCCGCGACCTGTCGCGGTGAAGGCGCGCGAGATCCCGTCGGCCCAGCTCAGCGAGCTCGAGGCATGCGAGGACTCGACCACGTCGTGGGCGCTCTCCGAGCGCTGCGGGTAGCCGGCCAGTCCCCCGCGCGACCGCAGAGCGGAGAAGTCCTGACGCCCGGTGAGCAGTTTGTGCACGTACGACTGATGCCCGGTGTCGAAGATGATCGGGTCATCCGGGGAGGAGAACACCCGGTGCAGGGCGATCGTCAGCTCCACGACTCCGAGGTTCGGCCCCAGGTGTCCCCCGGTGCGGGCTACGTTCTCGATCAGGAATGAGCGGACCTCCGCGGCCAGCTCGACGAGCTGTTCGGGGGTGAGCCGATCGAGGTCGCGGGGACCGGAGATGCCGGAAAGGATCGCCACCGTGTCTGCCTCCTGAAGCCAATCGTGCGCGACGAGTCAGAACCCGCAGCACCGAGCCAGCCTACCGAGCAATGCTGCCGGACCGCTGGAGATCTGCCGCATCCGGGCCGACGTAGCGCCCGATCGGACGCAACCGCAACGGCGCGCGCCCGTACTCGTCCAGCGCATGCCCGCACCAGCCGGCGGAGCGAGCAACAGCGAAAACGGTCTCCCCGGCGTCCGCGGGCATCTCCCAGGCCAGCGCCATCACGGCCAGCGCGAGATCGACCGTGGGATGAAGACCGGTCCGGGAATGCACGACGGCGGTGACTTGATCGGCCACGTGCAACGCCGCTTCGGCCTGCGGATCCGCCGTCTCCTGCAACAGGCGCAGCAGCAGCCTCGCCCGCGGGTCGCCGTCCGGGTAGAGCAGCTGACCGAATCCGGGGATCCCCGCTCCGCCCAGGCGTGTCGCGGTCGCCACGGCGGCCGCAGGATCCGCGCCGTCCTGCACCTGCCGCAGGAGGGCGTGCACGGCGGCGCTCACGGCGCCGTGCAGGGCCGAGTCGAGCGCACCGAAACCGGCGGCCACGACGGCATAGGGATGGGCACGCGCCGATGCCGCGGCCCGCGCTGCGAGGGTCGATACCGCCATGTCGTGGTCGACGAGGAGCACGAGTGCGGCGTCAAGCACCCGCACGCGGGCCGGCGTCGCCGGCAGCGCGGTGAGCCGGGGCCAGAGCCGCGCCGCCACCGGTCCACCCGTCGTCCCGCTGGTCGACGCCCCACCGTCGTTCTCCTGACCGACACCGAGCAGCGGGAGCGCATCCACGAGTCCGGCGACGAGACGCGTCGCGACGCGTGCCACGGTCTCCACACGGAGGTCGTAGCGCTCCGGGTCCTCCGCCGCGAGAGCCGCGACCGCCGCGAGCAGTCGGCTGAACGCCCCGGCAGCGGGCGGAAGGGCTGCGACCACGCGGCTCGGCGCTGCGCTCCCGGACCCTTCCAGCGGCAACGCGTCCCGCTGCGGCAGGTCCGTGTGCGCGAAGAGCCACCGTACGATCGCGTCGAATCTCGGCGGCTCGCCCTCCCCCGCGACCAGCTCGTCGATCGGCACCCCCCGGATCCAGAGCTCCCCGTCCTCGATCAGCGCGATGTCCGTGTCGATGACCGCCAGCGGGCTCCCGTCCGCGCCGGCCGCGCGAGCCGCGCCGTGCGAGGGCGAGGTCGCACGGCGGCGGGCACGGGCGAAGCGCTCGACCTCGAGCGGGTCGAACAACGAGCCGTGCGCCCCGCGCTCGCGCGCGATCAGGCCCCGAGAGACATACGCGTAGAGCGTCTCCGTCCGCACACCGAGGCGCGCCGCGGTCTGCGCCGCCGTGAGTGCGTCCATCGCGGGCTCCTTCATTGATCCGATCAACATTGACGATATCCGGATCCATTAGCCATCGTGAGCGAAGAGCCGCCAGCCGCGACTCGCCAGAGAGGAGCCGACATGGCCATCACCATCGATCGCAACAACACGCAGCTCATCGACGTCCCGCGAGGGCTCACCAACGTCGTCGTCGCGGAGACCACGATCGGCGACGTCCGCGGCGAGGAGGGCTTCTTCCAGTACCGGGGCGTCTCGGGTGTTGAGCTGGCCGCCGAAGCCCGATTCGAGGACGCCTGGAGGCTGGTCGCACTCGGCGAGCTGCCCCAGAGCGGAGCGGACGCCGCAGAATTCCGCGCCCGCACCGCCACGACGCGAACGATCCCCGAACACCTGCACGGACCGCTGTCGGCGATCGCGGTCTCGGGTCTGGATCCCATGGCCCAATTGCGCACCGCGCTCGCTCTCGTCTCCGCCGCGGACGGACGGCGCGCGCTCTACGACGAGACCGACGAGGAGCGCGTCGACGACACGATCCGTCTCGCCGCCGTCGCGCCGTCCCTGATCGCGGCACTGCACCGGTGGAGCAGAGATCAGGATCCGATCGAGCCGGACGGCGATCTCGACCCCGTCACGGACTATCTGCGTATGCTCTCGGGCGTCACTCCCGACCTCCGTCTCGCCGCTGCGCTGGGCACGTACCTGACCGCGGCGATCGATCACGGCTTCAACGCGTCGACGTTCACGGCGCGGGTCATCGCGTCCACCGGCGCCGACCTCGCCTCGTGCGTCGGCGGTGCACTCGGCGCGCTCTCCGGGCCGCTGCACGGAGGCGCACCCGCGCGCACGCTCGACATGCTGGACGAGATCGGGACACCCGATCGTGCGGACGCCTGGGTGCGCGAGCGCGTGCAGAACGGCCGGCGGATCATGGGGTTCGGGCACGCGGTGTATCGCACGGAGGATCCCCGCTCGCGCTTGCTGCGCGGCGTCGCTCAGCGGTTGCGCACCGACGGACTCGCGTCGGACCGCGTCGACCTCGCCGTGACGGTGGAGCAGACCGTGCTGCGGGTGCTGGACGAGCTCAAGCCAGGCCGCGCCCTGCGCACGAACGTCGAACTCTACGCCGCAGTCGTCATGGAGGCGTGCGGGATTCCGCGCGAGCTGTTCACTCCGACGTTCGCATCGGCACGCCTGATCGGCTGGGGCGCGCACGCCTGCGAGCAGGTGCAGGACGGCAAGATCCTCCGCCCCTCGTCCCGCTACATCGGAGCGTCGTCACACTCTCGTTGATCGCCACCGACCCCGGGTCTATGCTCGGCGGCAGGCGGGCACGGGGACGCGAGCGATCGTCCCCGTGCGCCCGAAGGACCAGACCCGAACGGCCCGCCGGTGCGCTTGGACATTCCGCGATCGTGGATCCGAGGAGACGAACGTGAACGCGCAGACACCGGCATCCCGCGGCACCGCGCGGCGAAGGACGATCGTCGTCATCGCAGGCGCTGCTGCCATCGCACTGCTCGTGGTCATCGCCTGGATCGTGTGGCGGCCGGCGGGCGGGGCCGCTCCCGCCGCGATCGCGTCGTCCGCACGTCCGGACGTCCAGAACGCACGGGTCGACTCGATCATCCGAGAGTCCATGAAGGCCGACAGTCTCAAGGCGGTGATCGTGCGGGTCACGATCGATGGCAAGGTCGTCTCGATGCAGGCGTACGGCGACTCGATGACCGGCGTCCCCGCCACCACCGACATGCATTTCCGCAACGGTGCGGTGGCGTTCGAGTACGTCTCCACGTTGTTGCTGGAGTACGTCGACGAGGGGAAGATCACCCTCGACGACACGGTCGACAAGTGGATGCCCAGCCTGCCCGAGGCGAACAAGGTCACGCTCAGGATGCTGACGAACCAGACCACCGGATATCCCGACTTCGAGACGGATCCGGAGTGGACCGCGGCCTACAACGCCGACCCGTTCCACGAGTTCACGTTCGACGAGCGATTGAAGGACGCGTTCAATCGCCCTCTGCAATTCGAGCCCGGCACAAACTGGAGCTACGCGCACACCAACTTCATGATCCTCGGCCACATCCTCTCCATGATCGGAGGAGCTCCCCTCGACCAGCTGCTGCAGAAGAAGGTCCTCGGCCCGATGGGTCTGACGCAGACGGCGGCGTACAGCACGGCGACCGTGCCGGAGCCGGTGCTGCATGCGTACAGCTCCGAACGCCGCGTGGCCCTCGGCATCCCTCCGTCGATGCCGTTCACGGAGGAGTCGACGTTCTGGAACCCCGCCTGGGGCACGCCGATCGGAGCGGCCGAGACGACCACGATCACCGACATGGCGACGACCGCGGTCGCCGTCGGCACCGGCAAGCTGCTCTCACCGAAGAGCTTCCACGAGATGACCGATTCGACGTTGATCGGTTTCGGCACACCGCTCCCGGTCTGCGCCGGGTCGTGCTTCACCCAGGTCACCGGTTACAACTACGGGCTCGGGGTGGTGCGATCCGGATCCTGGCAACTGCAGAATCCTCTGCTGAGCGGCTACAGCGCCACAGAGGCGTATCTGCCCTCGAAGAAGATCGCGATCGCGGTGGCGACGACGTTCCTGCCGGGTGCCTTTGACGCGAACGGCATCTACGACAACTCGAGCGACCGGCTGTTCCGGCAGATCGCCACAGAACTCGCCCCGGACGACCCGCCGCCGACGCTTCCGGCGAAGAAGAGCTGACGAGATACACGAACGGGGCCGGCTCCCGAAGGAACCGGCCCCGTTGTGGTGCGCGTGGATCAGACCAGCGAGCGCAGCACGTACTGCAGGATGCCGCCGTTGCGGTAGTAGTCGGCCTCACCGGGGGTGTCGATGCGGACCACCGCGTCGAACTCGACCGTCGGCTTGCCCTCGGGAGAGAACTCGCTCGGCGCCGCGGTCACGCGGACCGTCTTGGGCGTGGTGCCCTCGTTGAGCTCCTCGAGGCCCGCGATCGAGACGATCTCGGTGCCGTCGAGGCCCAGCGACTCCCAGGACTCGCCCGCGGGGAACTGCAGCGGCACGACGCCCATGCCGATGAGGTTCGAGCGGTGGATGCGCTCGAAGCTCTCGGTGATGACCGCCTTCACGCCGAGGAGGTTGGTGCCCTTCGCCGCCCAGTCACGGGAGGATCCGGATCCGTACTCCTTGCCGCCGAAGATCACCAGCGGGGTGCCCTGGGCCTGGTAGTTCGTGGAGGCGTCGAAGATGTACGCCTGCGGGCCGCCGGGCTGGGTGAAGTCGCGGGTGTATCCGCCCTCGATCTGCTCGCCGCCGTTGACGGCCTTGACCAGCGCGTTCTTCAGGCGGATGTTCGCGAACGTGCCGCGGATCATCACCTCGTGGTTGCCACGACGCGAGCCGTAGGAGTTGAAGTCCTTCTGCGCCACGCCGTGCTCGGTGAGGTACTGGGCGGCGGGCGTGCCCGCCTTGATGTTGCCGGCCGGGGAGATGTGGTCGGTGGTGACCGAGTCTCCCAGAGTCGCCAGCACACGAGCACCTGAGATGTCGGTGACCGGAGCCGGGGTCGCCTGCATGCCGTCGAAGTACGGCGCCTTGCGCACGTAGGTCGAGTCGGCGTCCCACTCGAAGACCGGACCGGTCGGCGTGGGCAGGCTCGTCCAGCGCTCGTCGCCGTCGAACACCGTGGCGTACTGCTTGATGAACTGGTCGCGCGAGATCGACGAATCGATGATCTGCTGCACCTCAGCGGGGTCGGGCCAGACGTCCTTGAGGAACACGTCGTTGCCCTCGCCGTCGGTGCCCAGCGCCTGGGTGTCGAAGTCGAAGTTCATCGACCCGGCCAGGGCGTAGGCGACGACCAGCGGCGGGCTCGCGAGGTAGTTCATCTTCACGTCGGGACTGATCCGGCCCTCGAAGTTGCGGTTGCCGGAGAGCACCGCGGTGACGGCGAGGTCGTGCTCGTTGATCGCGGCCGAGACCTCGTCGATCAGCGGGCCCGAGTTTCCGATGCAGATCGTGCAGCCGTAGCCGACCGTGTAGAAGCCGAGGCCCTCGAGGTCCTTGTCGAGACCCGACTTCTCGTAGTAGTCGGTGACGACCTTGGAGCCCGGGCCGAGCGTGGTCTTGACCCACGGCTTCTGCTTCAGGCCCTTGGCGAGGGCGTTGCGGGCGAGAAGGCCGGCGGCGATCATGACGGACGGGTTCGAGGTGTTGGTGCACGAAGTGATCGCGGCCAGCGTCACGGCGCCGTTGTCGAGGATGTACTTCTGCCCGTCCGGCGTCTTGACCTTGACCGGCTTGGACGCGGCCTTCGGGGACCCCGAGGACAGCGTGGGGATCTCGTTGGTCTCGACCTCTTCCCCCGGGACGGATCCCGGGTCCGACGCCGGGAAGGATCCGGAGTCGTTGATGTCGATCGGACCCGTCACGTAGTTCAGGATGTCCTTCTCGAACTGCGCCTTCGACTCGGACAGCAGGATCCGGTCCTGCGGACGCTTCGGGCCGGCGATCGACGGCACGACGGTCGACAGGTCGAGCTCGAGGTACTCGCTGAAGCTGGGCTCGCTGCTGGCGTCGTGCCAGAGCTTCTGCTGCTTGGCGTAGGCCTCGACGAGGGCCACGGCCTGCTCGTCGCGGCCGGTGAGGCGCAGGTAGTCGAGGGTGACGTCGTCGATCGGGAAGATCGCAGCGGTGGAGCCGAACTCCGGCGACATGTTGCCGATCGTCGCGCGGTTCGCGAGGGGCACCGAGGCGACGCCGGCGCCGTAGAACTCGACGAACTTGCCGACCACGCCGTGCTTGCGGAGCATGTCGGTGATCGTCAGCACGACGTCGGTCGCGGTGACGCCGGCAGGGATCGCGCCGGTCAGCTTGAAGCCGACGACGCGCGGGATCAGCATCGACACGGGCTGGCCGAGCATGGCGGCCTCGGCCTCGATGCCGCCGACGCCCCAGCCCAGCACGCCCAGGCCGTTGACCATGGTGGTGTGCGAGTCGGTGCCGACGCAGGTGTCGGGGTAGGCGCGCAGCACGCCGTCGACGGAGCGGTCGTAGACGACCTTCGCCAGGTGCTCGATGTTCACCTGGTGCACGATTCCGGTGCCCGGCGGGACGACCTTGAAGTCGTCGAAGGCGGTCTGGCCCCAGCGCAGGAACTGGTACCGCTCGCCGTTGCGCTCGTACTCGATCTCGACGTTGCGCTCGATCGCGTCCGGGCGGCCGAACAGGTCGGCGATCACGGAGTGGTCGATGACCATCTCGGCCGGGGACAGCGGGTTGATCTTGTTCGGGTCGCCGCCGAGGGCGGTGACGGCCTCGCGCATGGTGGCGAGGTCGACGATGCAGGGCACGCCGGTGAAGTCCTGCATGACCACGCGCGCCGGCGTGAACTGGATCTCGGTGTCAGGCTGGGCCGCCGGGTCCCAGGATCCGAGAGCCTCGATCTGCGCCTTCGTCACATTCGCGCCATCCTCGGTGCGAAGCAGGTTCTCCAGGAGAACCTTGAGGCTGAACGGGAGCTTCTCGTATCCGGGGACCGTGTCGATCCGGAAGATCTCGTAGTCGGTGCTGCCGACCGTCAGGGTGCTCTTGGCACCGAAGCTGTTCACCGTGGACACGGATCCGTCTCCTTCTGTTCGGATGGAAGCGACAGTCGACACCATCTTGCTCGCCCGCTCCCCCGCGCGGCTAGCAAGGCGGGCCTTACCAGTCTGCTCTCGCGGACAGGCGAGCGAAAGGTGCTGATTTATCTTGACGTCAAGATAAATCTAGCACGGTGCGGGCGGCGCCGACTCACCCCTGACGCGTGTCGGCGTCGTGCTTCGGCGGGTACAGCGCGCGCACCAGCAACCACGTCACAGCGACCATCGGCGCGAACAGCGGGAGCCCCATCACGAGCTTGAGCGTGCCCAGCGCCTGCACGTTGCCGGAGAAGTACAGCGGCAGCTGCACGGCCAGGCGCGCGAAGAACAGGGCGGCCCACGCGATCGTGATCCAGAAGAAGGCGCGGCGCTTGCGCTTGTCGGTCCGCCAGCCACGCACGTCGCCCATGAGGAATCCGGCGGCGAGGCCGATGAGCGCCCATCCGATGAGGGCCGAGACGAGCAGCACCGTGCCGTAGAGCGCGTTGGTGAAGAAGCCGGGCACGAAGTTGTCCTGGCCACGCCCCGTCCACAGTGCGAGTCCCGCGGCGACCGCGACGGCGACGAGCCCGCCGAGCGCCGAAGCAGCGGGCGAACGCTGCAGCAGGCGGACCACGGAGAAGATCGCGGCGAGCCCGACCGACACGATCAGCGAGAGCCAGAGCGGATCCGGTCGCAGCGTGTAGATGATGAGGAACGCGGCGCTGGGCAGCACCGACTCGAGCACTCCGCGCCAGCCTCCCATCGCGCTCCACACGACGTGCCCCGTGCTGGCACCGGAGTTCGGATCGATGCCGAGGCGCTGCGCGGCGCCGCCGAGCGCGGCCCCGAGGCTCTGCGCGGCGTCGGGCGCCGGGGGCGGCGCGTACCGATCTTCGGGAGCACCCTCGGACCCGCGCTCCGCGTCGTCCGGCCGCGACGTGCTCACGCCGTGCCGGGGGCCGCGGGCATGCGCAGGGGGATGAGATCGCGCGGGGGCATGGGGGCTCCGCCGCGCACCACGACGATCGAGCGGAACAGGTCCTCGACGGCAGCGGCCGCAGTCTCGTCGGATGCCGCGGCTCCGCCGATCACGCCCCGCAGGAACCAGCGCGGACCGTCGACGCCCACGAACCGGGCGAGACGCGTGACAGCTGCGTCGCCGGCGACAGCGGGGATCTCCGCCAGCAGTTCGGCACCCAGGGCGCCTTCACGCTCGGTGACGGTGCCGCCCTGCTGCGAGATCTGCTCCTGGATCTGCGCGCGCGTCTCGTCCCACAGCCCACTCGAGCGGGGCGCCGCGAACGGCTGCACCTGCAAGGTCGAGTCGGCGTAGTCGAGGCCCACGGCGACGATGCGCTGCGTCTGCTCCTCCACTTCGAGGCGGAGGTTCAGCCCCTCACGCGGAAGGATCTTGATGGCACCGAGGTCGATGTAGGGACGGACCGGGTTGGCCTCGCTCTCGTCGAACGGGCCGTCGACCGCGCGGTCGCGGACGGGCGCCTCCGAGGCGTCCTCCACGGGCTCGATCCCGGACGTGGTGTCGTCGCTCATGCGTTCTCCTGGCTCTGGGTCTGATAGCCGGTGGATCCGAATCCGCCTGCTCCGCGCACCGATTCGTCCAGTGCGTCGACCGGGATGAACCGGGCTCGGGTGACGGGCATGACGATCAGCTGGGCGATCCGATCACCGACCGCGACATCGTACGCCGCATTGCTGTCGGTGTTCAGCAGGCTCACCTTGATCTCCCCGCGATAGCCGGCGTCCACTGTGCCCGGGGCGTTGACGACGGTGATGCCGTGCTTGGCCGCGAGACCGCTGCGCGGGACGACGAACGCGGCGAAACCCTCGGGAAGCGCGATGCTCACGCCGGTGCCGACCAGCGCGCGCTGCCCGGGCTCGAGCCGCAGCGCCTCGGTCGAGACGAGGTCGGCTCCGGCGTCGCCGGGGTGGGCGTAGACGGGAAGCTGGGGCGCGATAATGGGAACGTCCACGGATTCGGTCACGGAAAGAGGCTAATGCAGAACGCAGCACGCGATGCCGGGACCGCCCCGACGGCCACCCGCTACCACGAACGTCTCGCGCCGAGTCTGTGGCTGTTCCTCGCCGCGGCCCTCGGCGGCCCCATGCTCGCGCTGGTGTTCGTGCCGGCCGGATCGGGCGTCGCGCTGATCATCGGCATCGCCGCGACCGTCGCGATCATCGTCCTGATGATCGCCGGGTCGCCGCGCGTGGCGGTGGAAAAGCACGTACTACGCGCCGGCCGGGCCTGGATCGATGCCTCCTGGCTGGGCGAGCCGGAGGTCCGCACCGGGGAGGATGCGCGTCAGGCGCGCGGCCCCGGCCTTCCGGCCCGCGGCTGGCATCTGATCCGCGGCGGCATCGACGGCGTGGTGATCGTGCCGAATACGGATCCGGCAGACCCGGCGCCGAGCTGGACGATCTCCTCGCGCACGCCGGACCGATTGGCCGCTGCGATCGACGCCGCTCGCGCCGCGGCGAACCCGCAGGCCTGAGCAGACCGGATCGGGCGGCGGCCCCCGATGCCGATCGATGTCCCAGACGGCAAACGCCCGCAAACGCAGAACGCGCCCGGAACCGAGAAGGTCCGGGCGCGAGCAGCGAAGGGGAATCAGGCCGCGCATTCCTTGCAGATGGGGCCTGCCTTGTCCTCGTGGTCCAGCTGCGAACGGTGCTTCACGAGGAAGCAGCTGACACAGGTGAACTCGTCCTCCTGCGGGGGCAGCACCACGACGTCGAGCTCGACGTCGGAGAGGTCGGCTCCCGGAAGGTCGAATCCGCCCGGGTTGTCCGAATCCTCAGCGTCGATCGATCCCGACAGCTTGTCGGGGACGCGCTCCTTGAGAGCCTCGATCGACTCGCTCTCGTCTTCGTTCTTGCGCGGAGCGTCGTAATCGGTTGCCATGGGTTTGGATCTCCAGTCTCATCCTGCGAGCGGCTTGGCATCCTGCGTGTGCCGGGCGCCGGGGGTGTTCGGCGGCCCATAGTTTGCATGACGCGCGTGCAAATCGCAAATGCCGCTCTGTCTGCGCATCAGAACTCACGGCACGCCCGCGATATTCCCGGCGGCGCGCACACCGCATGACACCATGAACCGACACTCATTCTGAGGGGCTGAAGCCATGGAACACGTCACGATCGTCGGCGCGGAAGACGACGTCCTCGTTCTCGCCACCGAATCGGGAGAGCGATTCGCCCTCCCGATCGACGAGGTGCTGCGCGCCGAACTGCGCCGGGCCAAGGCCGGTCGCGAGGAGAAGGCTCCTCCGCTGGCTGCGAGTCCCCGCGAGATCCAGTCGCACATCCGCGCCGGGCTGTCCGCGACTG
The DNA here is from genome assembly GCF_052045265.1 of Microbacterium sp. 22303. Lineage (NCBI taxonomy): Bacteria > Bacillati > Actinomycetota > Actinomycetes > Micrococcales > Microbacteriaceae > Microbacterium > Microbacterium sp. 22303. The sequence goes on from NZ_JBQEOQ010000001.1 coordinate 556,738, forward strand.
AGGTCGCCGAACTCCTCGGGGTGGACCTCGAAGTGGTGCAGCGCTTCGAGAGCCCCGTGCTCGCCGAGCGCGAGCACATCGTCGGTCAGGCCCTCGCCGTTCCTGTGCTGATCGGCAACGAGGTCGAGCCCGATGCACAGCCGACGTTCGGCGTCGCGATCCGCGCCAAGCTCTCGGAGCTGGCGGCCGCCGACGAGCGGTGGGCGAGCTGGAAGGATGACACCGGCTGGGTCATCAAGCTCGAGTTCACCGCGAACGACGTCGAGCACGATGCACGATGGTCGTTCGACCCGCGCCGCAGCGCGCTGGCGCCGCTCAATGCGGACGCCACGCAGCTGTCCCGCCAGGGCGCTCTGCCGGAGGGGCTGATCCCCCGTCTGCGCGCACTCGACAAGGACCGCTCGTCGCCGTACAAGGACGACACCCGATTCGATTCGGGCGCGTTCGGCCCGCGCCTGGTGCCCGCCCCTGCCGAGCCCGTCGAGGCGGAGGAGGACGGCGCGACCGTCGCACAGGAGCCCCGGTCTGCGCGACACCCTCAGACCGCATCCAACGCCCAGGAGGCGGCGACGCGCAGCGCGTCCTTCGCTCCTGCGACGCCGTCCGACACGGCTGACCTGCTGGAGGCACTGCGCCGCCGGCGCGGGCAGCGCGAGGTCCGACCCACCGTGGAGGAAGAGCCCGAGGAGTCCCGCCCGCTCGCCTTGTTCGAGGCCCTCGAGCCCGGATACGAGCCGGAGCCCGAGCAGTCGACGACGGCCCCCGTCTTGATCGACGGCGACTCCACCCCGCGCCGACGCCGGCGTGAGATGCCGTCCTGGGACGAGATCGTGTTCGGAGCCCGCAGCGACGACTGACCACGGCTGCAGCCGCTGATCGGCCCCGGTCGATCAGCGCGCGAAGGCGCCGAACCGGAGCGACGGCACGCGCAGCTCCTCCGGGCTGAGCGATCCGTGCTGACCGATCATGCCCTGTGAACGCTGATCCTCAGCGGTCCCGTCGTACAGCGCCCAAAGGCCACGGGCGGGTACCACGAGATCGCCGATCCGCTCCTGTGCCTCAGCGATCGGAGCGGATCCGAACAGGCCGCCGTCGATCGCCTGCGCGCGCGTGAGCACGTCCGCAGCGCCCTCGACCCCCGCGGCCCAGGCCGCAGCGATCTCGTCGCGCCTGGCCGGATCCTCCACGTAGACGTGCAGCATGCGCGGCTCCCCCGCGATCGCTGCGACCCCGTCATGCAGGCGGCTGCGCTCGTCGAGGATGAGATGCCTGGTGCGCGGCACGTCGACCATGCCGTGGTCGGCGGTGATCAGCATGCCCACGCCGTCGGGCGTCCCGGCGGGGATCGCCGCATCCAGCTCCTCGAGCGCGCGGACCCATTCCGCTGAGGCCATGCCGTGCTTGTGTCCGGCCTTGTCCGCCTCCGGGAGGTAGCAGTACACGAGTGACCCCTCGTGCTCCTCGGCGAGGCTCAGGGCCAATGCGACGCGCTCGGCCGCCGTGCGGGCGGAGCGGAACTCGGCACCCCGCAGGGTCGCCGCGGAGAAGCCGCTGCCGGCATACTCGGCCAGTCCCACGGCGAACGCCGGACGTCCTGCCGCGGTTGCGGTCTCGAACACGGTCGGCGTGCGCTGCCATTCGGTCGGATCGACGCGCGCCTTCTCCCAGCCTGCCAGCTGGTTGACGAGCACGCCGGTGCGCGGGTCTCTGACCTCGTAGCCGACCAGTCCGTGCCGGCCCGGATCCACGCCGGTCAGCAGGCTCGTGAGGGCGGCCGCGGTCGTGGACGGGAAGACGCTGGAGAGCACGTCCTTCTTCGCCATGGCCCCTGCCAGGCGGCGGGCATGGCCCGCATGCGCGCGCAGGGGGATCGCGCCCAGCCCGTCCATGACGACCAGTACCGCCGACCGCACCCCCGGCAGCACGCCGTCGCGGCCGTCCAGAGCGTTGAACAGGTCGTGCGCCACCCCGGTGATGCTCCGGAGTGAGGGCGGGATCGCCGGTAGCATGAGGGTCATCCGAGTCAGTCTCGCACAGAGCCCGGCACGGATCCGGCGTCGAGAACCGCTCCGCCGCCGCCCGAAACCCGCAGGAAGCCCATGCCCCGCACGACCACGCCGCCCGAGCCGATCGAAGAGCGCATCCAGGACATCGATCTCTCGAGCGAGATGCAGGGATCGTTCCTGGAGTACGCCTACTCGGTCATCTACTCCCGCGCGCTGCCGGACGCGCGCGACGGGCTCAAGCCGGTGCAGCGCCGGATCCTGTTCCAGATGGCGGAGATGGGCCTGCGCCCCGACCGCGGCCACGTCAAGAGCGCCCGCGTCGTGGGCGACGTGATGGGCAAGCTGCACCCGCACGGCGACTCCGCGATCTACGACGCTCTGGTCCGCCTCGCGCAGCCCTTCGCGCTGCGCCTGCCTCTCGTGGACGGACACGGCAACTTCGGCTCCCTGGACGATGGTCCCGCCGCCTCCCGCTACACCGAGGCGCGCCTCGCCCCCTCCTCTCTCGCGCTGACCGAGAGCCTGGACGAGGACGTCGTCGACTTCGTGCCGAACTACGACGGCCAGTTCCAGCAGCCCTCCGTGCTGCCCGCCGCGTTCCCGAACCTGCTGGTCAACGGCGCGAGCGGCATCGCGGTCGGCATGGCCACCAACATGGCACCGCACAACCTCATCGAGGTCGTGGCAGCGGCCATCCACCTCCTCGAGCACCCGGAGGCCACCACCGAGGAGCTCATGGAGTTCGTCCCGGGCCCCGACTTCCCCTCGGGCGGCATCGTGATGGGCCTCGACGGCGTCCGCGACGCCTACGCGAACGGCCGCGGAGCGTTCAAGGTGCGGGGCAAGGTCTCCATCGAGCCGCTCGGACCGCGCCGTACCGGCATCGTGGTCACCGAGCTGCCCTACATGGTCGGGCCCGAACGGGTGATCGAGAAGATCCGCGACGCCGTGCAGGCGAAGAAGCTCCAGGGCATCAGCGATGTCAACGATCTGACCGACCGCAATCACGGTCTGCGGATCCAGATCGGCATCAAGACGGGCTTCGACCCGAATGCGGTGCTGGAGCAGCTGTACCGGCTGACGCCGATCGAGGATTCCTTCAGCATCAACAACGTCGCCCTCGTCGACGGGCAGCCGCGCACGCTCGGACTCAAGGAGCTGCTCAGCGTCTACGTGCGGCACCGTCTCGAGGTCGTCACGCGCCGCAGCCGGTACCGCCTGGCCCGCCGCGAGGAGCGCCTGCACCTCGTCGAGGGCCTCCTCATCGCGATCCTCGACATCGACGAGGTCATCCAGGTCATCCGCTCCTCCGACGACTCGGAGCAGGCCCGCAGCCGCCTGCAGAGCGTCTTCGACCTCAGCGAGCGGCAGGCCGAGTACATCCTCGAGCTGCGCCTGCGTCGGCTCACCAAGTTCTCCCGCATCGAGCTGGAGACCGAGCGCGACGCGCTCCTCGCGGAGATCGCGGCGCTGCAGGAGCTGCTCGGCAGCGAGGCCCTGCTGCGCGGCCAGGTCGCGACCGAGCTCGATGCGGCGGCCGAGGCCTACGGCACCCCGCGGCGCACCCTGCTGCTCAATGCCGCGCCGCCCAAGGCACGCGCCGCCAAGGGCCCTGTGGACACGCAGATCGCCGACGCGCCGACCGTCGTGGTCCTGTCCACCACCGGCCGCGCCGTGCGGGTGGATCTCGAGCCCGGTCAGGAGCTCTCCCCCGCCTCCCGGCGCAGCAAGCACGATGCGATCCTCGCCACTTTGGACACCACCACCCGCACCGAGATCGGTGCGGTCACCACGGCAGGCCGGGTCCTGCGCTTCACCGCGATGGACCTGCCGTCCGTGCCGTCCGCCTCGGTGCACCTCGCGGCGGGCGTGCCGCTGCGCGACTACATCGGCCTGCTCGACAAGAGCGAGCGGATCCTCGCGCTCGTGCGCTTCGACGATGACACGCCGATCGCGCTGGGCACGCGCACAGGGGTCGTGAAGCGCATCGTGCCGTCGTCCCTCCCCGTGAAGCCCGAGCTCGAGATCATCGGGTTGAAGCCCGGCGACGCGGTCGTCGGCGCGGGTCCGGCCCCCGACGACGCCGAACTCGTGTTCGTCACGAGCGACGCCCAGCTGCTGCACTTCGCCGCGTCGGGAGTGCGCCCCCAGGGAGCGCCCGCGGGCGGTATGGCCGGCATCAAGCTCGGCGCCAAGGCCGAGGTGATCGCCTTCTCCGTGCTCGCCGCCGATGCGGAGGCGATCGTGGTGACCGTGTCCGGTGCGACCGGCATGATCGCCGGCACCGATGCGGGCCGCGCGAAGTCGTCCCGGTTCTCCGAGTTCCCCGGCAAGGGACGCGCCACCGGCGGTGTCAGGGCGCACGCGTTCCTGAAGGGCGAGGACCGGCTGACCCTGGCCTGGGTCGGCGCGGAGCCCGCGCTCGCGGTCGGCCCGGACGGATCGGCCCGGGCTCTACCAGAGGCCGGCGCCAAGCGCGACGGATCCGGACAGCCCATCGACGGCGTGATCGGGTCGATCGGCACCGCCCTCGGCGCCTGATCACCGGGTGCCGTCGCCTACAGCCGCAGCGCGAGCGCGTTGGCCGTGAGGCCGGCCGCCGTGCCGCACAGCACGACGGTGTCGCCCGTGCCGACGCGGCCGGATTCCAGGGCACGGGTCAGCATGAACGGCACCGACGCCGACACCATGTTGCCGAACGCCTCGACCTCGTCGACGCGCCGGTCACCGGGCACGCCGATCCGGTCGAGCATCGGACCGAGCGCCGCCGACGCCTGATGCGGGATCCACAGGGCGATGTCGTCGTGGGCGAGGCCGGCCCTCCGCAGGAACCGGTCGAAGAAATCGGGCAGCACGCGCATCATGCCGAGCAGCGCCCGTCGGCCGTCCATGTCGAACAGGTAGTCGGCCGGATCCGTGACGGCGTACTGCTGGGCGGGCGAGTGCGACAACCCTCCGCGCAGCTCGGTGTCGTGCGCGTGCGCGGGCCAGGTCTGCTGCTGGCTGGCCACCACGCCCCGATCCGGCGCGGTCGCGCGGCGGAGCAGGACCGCCACGGCGGCATCGCTGAAGAGTTCGAAGCTCTCCCGCTGGTCGGGGTTGAGGAACCGCGACGCGACGTCGCCCGCCACGACCAGCACGGTCTGGTGGTCGCCGCCCTCCAGATAGCGGGAGGCGATGTCGAGAGCGGTCACGAAGCTCGTGCAGGTCGAGTTGACGTCGAAGGCGGCTGCATGGCCGGCCGAGGTGAGGCGCTCCCACACGAGCGCCGCCGTGCACGGGATCGGCTGGACGCCGGCGGCGGATGCGCCGAGCACCAGATCGATGTCATCGGTCGTCAGGCCCGCATGTTCGATGGCGCGCCGCCCGGCTTCGGCGAGCATGTCGAGGTGCGACACGTCATCCTCGACCCGATATCGCACGCTCTCGCCGAACCGTACCGTGCGGCTCGGGAGCACCCTGCCCCATCCCGCGATCTCACAGCTCCGCATCGTCACGATCCCCCCTCCAGCGCCGCTCCACGCGCCGCAGCTTCCGTCCCGGCTCCGGTGCATACGGCACGAAACGCAGCTCTGCGCGGTCGGCACCGAGACGGTCCGCCAATGTTCCCAGTTCCGCCGCGACGTTCGCCTGCACCAGGGCGAGCGGTGTGTCCGCCGCCGCTTCGATGCCGACCTCGAGCTCGCGACGGCCAGTCTGCACGATCCGGTACTCCGCCACGCCGTCCGCATACACCAGGGCGCGGGACACGAGATCGGCGAACACGTCGACGACGCCGCCGTCCTGCCCAGGCAGTCGCAGCGTGTCGCCTTCGCGTCCCTCGATCCGAGCCAACGCGGTCAAAGCGCTCCCGCACGGACAAGGCGCCTCGCGCTCGCGCAACACGTCGCCGAGGCGATAGCGCACGATCGGCTGCGCCCGGCGGCGCAGATCCGTCACGATGGGCGCGAACCTGTCGTCGCCCAGCGGCTCGCGCTCGATGAGCACGCCGTCTTCGTTGAGGTGCAGCACGCCCTCCTCGCACGTGTGCGCGAGGAACCCTTCGGTGCACTGATACAGCTGATGGATCCGCTCCTGCCGGAGACCGGCCGCGATCCTGCGCGCATCCGAGACCTCGAGCACCTCGGCGACGGCGTAGACCTTCTCCGGGCGCACGGCGATGGCGCCGCTCTCCGCAGCGCGTGCGATCGCCAGCAGCACCGAGGGCGGTGCGACCAGGATCGTCGGCGCGTACCGGGCTAGGCGCTCGAGGTTCTCCGTCATCTCCGCGAACACGTCGAAGTAGGAAAAGGAGACGGCGCGAGATCGGACCGCCTCGTACAGCGTGTTGTCGGCCCGCAGGAACAGCGCGATGCGGTGTCCGAGGATGCGCCCTCGCGGCAGGGTGCGCGCGAGCACCGTCCCCGCCCAAGCCTCCCGCTCCGCACGGCTCACGAGGAACAGGCCGCGGTGTCCGCTCGTGCCGCTGGACAGCCCGATCGAGCAGCCCTCGAGGTCGGCCGCGAAGTCGCGGGAGCGCTCGTTCGCGAGGGCGATCCGCATCGCCTCGTCGCGATGGACGCCGACCGTGTTCAGCTCGTCGAAGCGTTCCATCATGACGCGCTTGTCCATGAGCGGCAGCGCGGCGAGATCGGCGGGGTTCGCTCCGATGAGCAGGCGGAAGTACGCCGATCTGCGCCGCAGGAACCGCAGGTGCCGGCGCAGCAGGCGCCGCTGCCGGCGTTCCACGGCCGCGCGCGTGCGCAACGGCCGCAGCCAGCGTGCGGCGGCGAACTCCGCGACGATGCGCAGCCGGCTCATCGCGGGAGCAGCTCTCGGTCACCGATCGGATCGTGACTGCACACCACTCTGATGCCGGCGCGCGCGAGCGCGACCAGTCGGCATGCGGTGTCGCGGTACGCGTCGCCGTCGTGCTGCAGTGCTCGCGGCAGGGCCCGCATGCGCGGCTCCTCGGCGAGCAGATCGGATCCCCAGGCGGCGTCTCCGGCGAGCAGCACCCGGTCGTCCGCCAGCGCCCCGATGTGCCCCTGCGCGTGCCCGGGGAGGTCGACGATTCTCAGCCCCGCCCCGGGGAACGGATCCGCGATGTGCAGCTCCACGCCCGCGACCTCCGCCTGAGTGAAGTCCGCCCGATCGAGGATGAGCGGATCGACCCCGGGGAACCACGCCGGCAGCAGGCCGGGCAGGATCGCGTCGCGCAGACGCGCACGCCGCAGTGTCTCCAGCTGTCCGGCGGTCGCCACGATGCGCGCCGACGGGAACCGCGCGATCCCGCCGATGTGGTCGGGATGCAGATGGGTGAGCACGACATGCGTCACGCTCTCCGGTGCGACGCCGTCGTCCGCGAGCTGTCGCGCGACGTCGTCCGGGGCGGACATCGTGGGCGGCAGGATGCGCCGGTACACGGCGCCGCGCCAGCCCGTGTCCCAGGGGTCGGGGGCATAACCCGTGTCCACCAGGATCCGGCGTCCGTCCCCGGGCTCGTACAGGAACACCCCGGACGGGAACCCGCGCACCTCACGTCCGCCGCCGCGGAAGAGGATGCCGATGTCGTGCACCGTGCTGCCGCACGCGTAGTGACGCAGCCGGCGCGTCATGCGGCCGCATCCGTTCGCGCGCGCAGGTCGGCGACGGCACGGTCCAGCGCCTCGTCGAGCGACACCCCGGGTGCATAGCCGAGGTGGTCGCGGGCACGGGAGATGTCGAGGGTCTGCGCATACGCGATGGTCGAGAGGGTGTAGCGGGTCAGCGGCGGCTCGGGGTGGGTGGGCAGCACGCGGCAGATCCCCTCGAGCGCCGACGCGAGCGCCCATGCTCCCCGGCGCGGCAGCCGTCGGAACCGGGGCGTCTCGCCGAGCCGCGACAGCAGGCCCTCGAGCAGCTCTCGGAACGGCCGGGGATCGCCGTTGCTGATGTTGTACACGCCGCCGGTCGGATCCCCTTCGCTCAACGCGAGGCGGAGTGCGGTGGCCACGTTCTCCACGGCGGTCACATCGATGAGGTTGTGCCCCTCATCGAAGAGCGGCACGCCGATGCGGCGATGCACGGCGAGCAGCCGCGGGACCAGGCTCGGATCCCCGGCGCCGATGAGTCCGCGCGGGCGCAGGATCACGAGTTCCCGGATCCGCCCGGCCCGCTGCGCCCGGTGCAGCAGCTGCTCGGCGGCGAGCTTCGAGCGGATGTAGTCGTTCAGGCGATTGCCCGGATCCACCTCTTCCTCACGGATGCCGATCCGATCGCGCGCGGCCGCGTACACGCTCGGCGACGACACGAAGACGAACCGGCGCGCCCCGCCCTTCTCGGCGAAACGCAGGGCCGCAGCCGTTCCCTCGACGTTGGCGGCCAGGAAGTCGCGCGGACGTCCCCACGGCGTCGACAGCGCTGCGCAGTGCACGACCGCCTCGACGGGGCGTGCCGCATCCGGAAGATCGGCCAGCGCAGAGACCAGGGTCTCCTCCGGGGCCGCGATCCGGGCGAGCGCCTCCGCATTGCGCCCCGAGGCCAGGACCGGAAGGCCGTGCGCCCTGAGCTCTCGCACGACGTATCCGCCGAGGAAGCCGCCGGCGCCGGTCACGAGCACGGGCCGGGCGGACGCAGACATGCCCCGATGCTATGGCACGATCGCGCCCCCGACGGGAGGTCCGGCGCACATGCGATGAGGCTCGGGGTCCGCCCTAGAGTGGGACGGTGCGCATCGCGATGGTCACGGACTACTACCTGCCCACGCTCGGCGGCGTCCAGACCGCGATCAAGGCGCAGCGCGAAGAGCTCGTGAGCGCGGGGCACGAGGTCGTCGTGTTCGCCCCTCTGAGCGAACCCTCGTCCGACCCGCCTGTCGTGCGGTTGCCGACGGCGCGCGGCTTCGCGCCCGACGGCTACCCGTTCACCTGGCCCCTGCGGGACGCCGCCGCCCAGCTCGAACGCGAACTCGCAGGCTTCGACGTCGTGCACGTGCACACCGAGATGTTCGCCGCGCTCGCCGCCTATCGCGCCGCCCGGGCGCTCGGCATCCCGCTCGTGCAGACCATGCACGGGCGCATCGACGTCTACACGCGCTCGGTGCTCCCCCTGCCGGCGATCACGACGGTGCTGCTCGCCGGCCTGCATCGCCGCGGGCTCGGCTCTGCGCCCGGTTCACGACCGCTTCCCCTCGACACGCGCGCGCACTACACCCGCACCCGCACGGCCCGTCGGATGTGGCGGCTCATGGTGAGCCAGGCGGAGCGCGCGGATCGGGTGATCGTGCCCTCCGCGCACTTCGCGGCGAAACTGGTGGCACAGGGTGTGCAGACGCCGGTGGACGTGCTCTCGAACGGGCTCGAGGCGACGGTGCTCGATGCGATCGGGACGCCCGTCCCGCGCCGGCCGGAGCCGGGAGCCGCGCTGCGGGTGCTCTGGTGCGGACGCCTGTCGCCGGAGAAGCGTCCTGAGATCTTCCTCGACGCCGTGTCCCGCACACCCGGGATCGAGGCCGTGATGCTGGGTGACGGCATCTCACGCCGGACGGTCGCGCGTGAGGCGTCCCGGATCGGATTCGGGCGGGTCGACGTGCGCGGAGCCGTGCCGCAGTCCGAGGTGCTCGACGCGATGCGCACGGCGCACGTGCTGGTGTCCAGCTCCTTCGATTTCGACAACCAGCCGATGGTGCTGCTGGAGGCCGTCGCGGCGGGGCTGCCGGTGATCGTCGCGGATCCCGAGCTGTCCGAGACCCTGCCTCGTCAGGGCCATCTGGTCGCGTCGCGGCCGGATGCCGCCGGTCTCGCAGACGCCCTCGCCGCGCTCCGCGACGATCCGGCGCGCGTCGCCGGCATGAGCGCGGCCGCGATCGCACATCGACCGCATGTCGCGCAGAGCGCCCACCGCGGTGAGCTGCTCCGCGTCTATTGTGCGGCCGGGGCCGCGCGAGCCGCGCGCTGACCCTCAGTCCTCGTCGACGGCGGTCCCGAGCTCCGCGAAGCCCTCCGCGATCACCTCGGCGAGGGTCGCCGCATGATCGCCGTCCGGATCCAGGTCCGGATCGAACACCGTCACGGCAGCGCCCCATGCGTGCGGAGCGAGGTCGCGCAGCAGGCCGATCAGCTCGTCCGGAGCGAGGCCACCCGGGTCGGGGCTGTCCACGGCCGGCATGTGCAAGGGGTCGAGGACGTCGACGTCCACCTGGATCCAGTAGTCGCGCTCGAGCCCCTCGACCGCCCGCACGCGCGACGCTGCCCGCGCGGCGCCGTGCAGGATCACGTCGTCCGCAGGGACGACGAGGGCGATCGCCTCGCGCACCTCGTCGACGAACGCGTCCTCGTAGCGGTGGCCGATGTGCGCCACGCGCGCGGCGTCGAAGTACGGCCCGAGTCCGTCGATCTCGGCGAGTTCCGGCGTGTGACGGTCGATCACGATCGCCAGATCCTCGCCGGCGACGCTGCCTACCCCGGTGCTGTTGCCGGGATGGCGGAAGTCGGTGTGACCGTCGATGTGCACGAGCCCACCGCCGCCGGTCACCCGCGACGCCAGACCTGCGGCGATCGCGAGGCTGCAGTCTCCGCCGAGCACGAGCGGCGCCTGGCCAGACTCCCTGATGTCGAACAGCCGATGGGCGAGCCGCCGGGCGTGCTCCACGATCGCCGCCTGGTTGCGCACCGTGCCCGCCGGACGGCGTCCGTCATCGTCCACGTAGCGTCCGGGCAGCACGATGCCGGCGTCGACCGCTCCCGCGGCGTACAGCCGCCGGTGCAGACCCGCCTCGCGCAGGGCTTCGGGCGCCTTCGCCGTGCCGGGCACACCGCCGCGCACCGGCGGGCGCAGTCCGAGGTTCGTGGGGGCGGAGACGATGGCGACCATCGACTCAGTCTGTCAAGACGCCGCGACGGACTCGGCAGCCGCGCGCGGATCGCGGCGCATCCAGATGTCGATGCCGTCGTTCTGCTCGACGACGAAGCCATGCCGCTCGTACAGACGCCGCGCGGCGGATCCGACGAGCACCTGAAGCCGCAAAGGCCGATCAGCGGGTGCGTCGGCCAGCACGGCACGGAGAACGGACGATCCGATCCCGCGGCCCTGGTGCGGTCCGTCGAGATAGAACATCTCCAGCCACAACGCGTCATGATCGGGGCGCAGTGTGATCGTGCCTGCGGTCTCACCGTCGACGGCGATCATCCAGGTGTGCTCCGGCGAGAAGTGCTCGACGACGCGGGCGCGCGAGCGCGCCGGATCCCATCCGACCAGCGGTTCCAGATCCTGCCGCAGCACCCTCTCCTTGAGCGCCGCGATCGCGTCGACGTCGCCCGGAAGCGCGGGACGCAGCGACACATCCGAGGGGAGCGCGGCCATCAGGCGTCGATCGCCTCGCGGGCCAGGCGATCGGACGAATCGATGATGAACTCGCGTCGCGGGGCGACCTCGTTGCCCATCAGCAGCTCGAACACCCGCCCCGCGGCCTCGGCGTCCTCCATGCGCACACGGCGCAGCAGGCGGCCGGAACGATCCATCGTGGTGGAGGCGAGCTGCTCGGCGTCCATCTCACCGAGACCCTTGTACCGCTGGATCGGCTCGTGCCAGCGCTTGTTCTGCTTGCGCAGCTTCGCGAGCAGGGTGTGCAGTTCGCCCTCGCTGTAGGTGTAGATCGTCTCGTTCGGCTTGGATCCGGGGTTCATCACGATGACGCGGTGCAGGGGCGGCACTGCGGCGAAGACCCGCCCGTCCTCGATGAGCGGGCGCATGTACCGGTAGAACAGCGTCAGAAGCAGCGTACGGATGTGCGCGCCGTCGACGTCGGCGTCGCTCATCAGGATGACCTTCCCGTAACGCGCCGTGGAGAGATCGAAGGAGCGACCGGATCCGGCTCCGATCACCTGGATGATGGAGGCGCACTCCAGATTCGACAGCATGTCGCTGACCGACGCCTTCTGCACGTTCAGGATCTTGCCGCGGATCGGCAGGAGTGCCTGGTACTCGCTCGTGCGGGCGTGCTTGGCCGTGCCGAGCGCGGAGTCGCCCTCCACGATGAACAGCTCGGTCTGTGCGACGTCGGTGGACCGGCAGTCGACGAGCTTCGCCGGCAGCGACGACGACTCCAGCGCGTTCTTGCGGCGCTGGGTCTCCTTGTGGGCACGGGCGGAGACGCGCGCCTTCATCTCGGCGACGATCTTGTCCAGCAGCATCGACGCCTGGTTCTTGTCATCGCGCTTGGTGGAGGCGAAACGCTCGCCGAGCGCCTTGCGGACCACCTGCGCGACGATCGTGCGCACGGCCGGCGTGCCGAGGACCTCCTTGGTCTGCCCCTCGAACTGCGGTTCGGGGACGTTGACGGTCAGCACGGCGGTGAGCCCCGCGAGAACGTCGTCCTTCTCGATCTTGTCGTTGCCGGCCTTCAGGCGACGGGCGTTCTGCTCGACCTGGGCGCGCAGCACCTTGAGGAGCTCCTGCTCGAACCCCTGCTGATGCGTCCCGCCCTTGGGCGTGGCGATGATGTTCACGAACGAGCGCATGCTCGTGTCGTATCCCGTCCCCCAGCGCAGGGCGATGTCGACGGCGCAGACGCGCTCCACCTCGGTCGCGACCATGTGGCCGTCGGGCTGCAGCACCGGCACGGTCTCCTTGAACGTGCCCTCGCCCTGCACGCGCCAGGTGTCCGTGACGGGCGCGTCCGTTGCGAGGTACTCGACGAACTCCGCGATGCCGCCCTCGTAGTGGTACGAGGTCTCGTTCACCGCGTCCATGGCGCCGGTGGCCGGCTCGCCTTCGACGCCGTTCTGCGACGTCGCAGAAGTCGCCGCGCGCTCGTCCCGGACCACGAGCTCGAGTCCCGGCACGAGGAACGCGGTCTGCCGTGCACGGGTCTCGAGGTCGGCGAGCTGGAACGCGGCGTCCTTGGTGAAGATCTGCCGGTCGGCCCAGTAGCGGATCCGGGTGCCGGTGACGCCCCGCGGCGCCTTGCCGATCACGCGCAGCTCGCTGTTGTCCTGGAACGGCGTGAAAGGCGCGTCCGGCCTCTTCTCCCCCGCATCCGTGAAGATCCCGGGCTCGCCGCGACGGAACGACATCGCGTAGACCTTGCCGCCGCGGTCTACCTCGACGTCGAGACGTTCGGACAGGGCGTTCACCACCGAGGCGCCGACGCCGTGCAGGCCGCCCGATGCCGCGTACGAACCGCCGCCGAACTTGCCTCCCGCATGCAGCTTCGTGAAGACGACCTCGACGCCGGTGAGACCCGTGCGCGGTTCGACATCGACCGGGATGCCGCGCCCGCGGTCGTGCACCTCGACGCTGCCATCGGGATGAAGGATGATGTCGATCTTCGAGCCGTTGCCCGCGACGGCCTCGTCGACGGAGTTGTCGATGATCTCCCAGAGACAGTGCATGAGGCCCGGGGAGCCGTTCGAGCCGATGTACATTCCGGGCCGCTTGCGGACGGCTTCGAGACCCTCGAGGACCTGGAGATGATGGGCGGAGTACTCGGCTGTCACAATCCCCCATCGTATCGAGCAGCACGGACTTGGCCCCGACGACACTCCTGGCCGTCACCCGCTCGTCACCGGGCGCGTACGCGGTGAGCGAAACACGCCGTCTCGCGGGCATGACTCTCAGCTCTGCGTGGTTGTATTGAGCACACTCCACACAGCGGACCCGAACAACGAGGAGGCATCGAGATGAACGCGACGACCGAACGGGATAGCACAGTCATCCCCCGCCTCACGGCGATGGACCGATGCGACTCCTGCGGAGCCCAGGCCTACATCGCCGCCGAGGTCAACGGCAGCGAGCTTCTGTTCTGCGCCCACCACGGACGCAAGTACGAGGAGAAGCTCCGCGCGGTGGCCACGAGCTGGCACGACGAGACGTCGCGTCTGCTCGAAGGCTGACCCGCCCATAGACAGAAGCGCCCGGTGTCCTCGGACATCGGGCGCTTTGCTTTCTGCGGCGGGCGACTCCGAGAACGGGAACTCAGCGCGCTTCGCGCCGCACGTGCGCGGTGAGCCGGCACAGGATCTCCTCGCCCACAGTGCCGATCGCCTCCGCGAGGGTCGTCGGCGTGCAGTCCCCATGGGCGCCACGGCCGAACAGCACCACCTCGTCGCCGACGGCGGCGTCGTCCCAGCCGGCCACACGCACCGTGTCCGCGCCGACGGCAAGGAGCGCGCGAGCTCCGGCGGGAGTGCCCACCTGCACGCGCCCGGCGAGGATGCTCGGCAGCCCGTCGAAGGATCCGACCCCGACGATGACCTCGTCGCCCTCGACCTGCAGCACCGGTGCGACGAGCTCGCCCGCGGGGGCGATCCCGGGCAGGTCGGGTCCGTCGGCGGAGCGCACGCCGAAGCAGAAGGCGCCCACACGCACGAGCGTGCCGCGCAGCTCGGGACGAGCCCAGGTGGCAGCGGACGCCGTGAGGTGCCGGTACGGCAGTTCTGCGCCGAGCTCGCCGGCACGTCGCACGGCCGCGAGGAAGAGCTCCTGCGCGGCGTCATCCTCGTCATCGCTCGCCTCGGCGAGGTGGCTCCACGCACCTACGAGCAGCACGTGCCCATCCTTCTGCGCGCGCAATGCCGCAGCGACGCCCTCGTCCCACTCCACGGCCGACAGTCCGTTGCGGTGCAGCCCGGTGTCGACCTTGAGATGGATGCGCGCGACGGCACCGAGTACCGCTGCCCGCGCGATCACCCGGCGCAGATACTCGAGCGTTCCCACGCCGAGGTCCACGTCGGCTCGCAGCGCCGCATCGATCTCCGCATCCGCGGAGGTCGCCCAGGCGAACAATCGGGGCGCCGCACCGATCTCGCCACGCAGCCGGATCGCGGTGGGGATGTCGTAGGTTCCGAACCATCCGACGCCTGCGTCCGCCGCGGCTCTGGCCGCCCAGACGGCGCCGAGACCGTATCCGTCGTCCTTGAGGACCATCATCAGGGTGGAGGGGGCGACGCGCGCGGTCACCGCCGCGATGTTCGCCCGCAGCACGCCCTGGTCCACCCGCAGCACGGGCCCGGTCATGCCTCCCATGCGCGCTCCGTCCGCTGCCCGACGACCGCCACCAGCTCATCGACGCCCATGCCGGTGATCCGCGCCCAGTCCGCGACCCCGGCCGACATCGGGCCGGATCCGCCGAAGTACGTCACCTCGGCGCCCACGGCGACGTCGGCCTCGCCGATGTCCACGACGCAGACGTCCATCGCGATCCGGCCGACGATCGGGTGCACCACGCCGTCGATCTCGACCGCGGCCCTGCTGCCGAGCGCACGCACGACCCCCTGCGCGTAGCCACCGGTGACGAGTGCCAGACGAGAGTCCTCCGGAGCGCGATGGATGTAGCCGTAGGAGACGCCCCCTCCGGCCGCGATGTCCTTGGTCGAGAGCACCCGCCCCGCCACCCGCATCACCGGCCGGCCCGGCAGCGCACCGGTCGCATCCGGCAGGCCGTACAGCAGGCGCGGATCCAGCTCGGGTGCCTCCGTGCAGGTCGCGTCGATGGCTTCCGCACGCAGCAGCGCGACGTCGTCCGCATCGTCCACACGCACGGCCCGCGCACCGGCTGCGGTGACGACCCGGGCCACCTCGAGGAGGCCATGCCCCCAGGCATCCCGGCGAAGATCGGCGACGCCCGCTCCCCCGGCGGCGACGGCTGCAGCCGCCCCGTCCTCGAGCGCGGATCGCGAGATCACGGAACGCAGCATCGCACTCTGCGCAAGCGTGTCGGGGAGCGGCTCGTTCACCGTTCCAGCCTACCCAGGCGGATCCGGCCGGGTCCGCCCGACGCCGGCGCCCGGGGGTTCTCGGAGGCGGGCCACCTAGAATGGACCGGTCCCCGCCCGATCTCCCCGGAGTACGCATGCCCTCGAACGGCCTCGGCCTCAAGTCCCGTCTCGGCTACCTCGCCGAGCGCGCCCGTCGCATCAACGTCGGCTCGGTGATCGAGCGCGCCAAGGAGGCGTCCGCGCAGCACGGCAAGGCCGTCCCCGCCGTCGTGGTGGACATGCTGTGGTCGGCCGGCCGGCACAATGTCGGCTTCCAGGACTACATCGACTACGACTTCGCGATCCTGAACAGGGCCGAGCGCGCCACCTACATGACGCACCCTGTGTCGAACCAGATCTCGGAGCGCTACGCCCACCCCGACTACCGGCACCTGTTCCACGACAAGATCGAGTTCGACGAGAAGTTCTCCGACTTCCTCCGTCGCGAATGGATGGTCGTCAAGCCGGGCAACGCCGACGAGCTGCGCGACTTCGTGCAGCGTCAGGGCACCGTCATCGTGAAGACGCCGATGGGCCAGGCAGGATCCGGCGTGTTCCGTTACCACGCCGCAGACATCACCGACTGGGACGCGTTCCACGCCGACCTGCTCGGCAAGGGCCGTCTGCTCGTCGAGGAGGTCATCCGACAGCACCCCGACCTCGCGGCCGTCTGCCCCGGCACCGTCAACACCACGCGCGTGACCGCGTTCTTCGACGGGGAGAAGACGCACATCCTCGCGATGGCGCAGAAGTTCGGCCGCGGCGAGGTCAGCGACCAGATGTCCTTCGGCGGCTTCTACACGATGCTCGACGACGACGGCCACGCCGTCAGCGCCGGCTACGACTCGCACGGGCACGTGCACGAGCTGCACCCCGACTCCGGCTTCCGCATCGCCGACTTCCAGCTGCCGATGATCGACGAGGTCAAGGCGTTCATCGACCAGGTCGCGCGCGTGGTGCCCCAGGTGCAGTACGTCGGCTGGGACATCGTGGTCGGCCCCGACGGCCCCGTGCTCGTGGAGGGCAACTGGGGCGCCGGCGTGTACGAGAACAAGCCGAGCGTCTCTGGCATCCGCACCGGCCACAAGCCGCGCTACCAGGCCGCCATCAAGTTCTGAGCGCGCCGTTCACGCGAAGAAGGCCGCCCCGTCATCATGACGGGGCGGCCTTCCTCGTGGATCCGGGTGGTCAGGCCGGGCGGATGATGCCCATCGGCGTCGATTCGGTGCCCTGGCCGAGCGGATTGTCCTTGAGGATCGCGACGAGGCGCTTCTCGGCGCCCTTCTCGAGCGTGGAGCCGAGGATGTTGCCGCCGAGGTCGTTGATGTCGACCACGGCCACATCGCACACCCCGCCGATCAGCCGCTGCATCTCGTGCGCCACCTCGCGCGGGCGCGCCGGCCCCAGCACGACCGAGCGGTCGTACGGCGGCATGGTGCCCTCCGTCGGTCCGTCGATCGCGCGGGCCTTCTCGCCGGCGATCCGGTAGAAGTCGCCGCGGCGGCCGAACGCCTTGGTCACGGCCGACACCGCCGCCGCGAACAGGATCCGAGGCGTGCCGCACTCCCGCAGCGCCATCTCCATGGTCTCGGGCATGCCGAGGCCGATGCCGTAGGGCGTGCGCGTCACGTACTTCGACAGGAAGAACGCGAGCCTGCGCGGCTGAATCTCCTCGAGCAGGAACGACCGGCCCTGAGTGATGCCGACGATCTTCTCGGTGATGAACAGAAGGTCGCCCTTCTGCACCTCACCCGCGGCGTACTCGGTGACGATGTCGGCGAGCACGTCGCCGGGCATCACCACTTTGGTGCGGATCGGAATCCGCAGCCAGCGGGCGCCATCGACCGAGATCTCGAGGTTCTTGCCGTCGTTGGGCTTCGGCTCCGCGCTCACTCGAGGTAGTCCCGCAGCGACTGCGAACGGCTCGGGTGACGCAGCTTAGCCATCGTCTTGGACTCGATCTGACGGATCCGCTCGCGGGTCACGCCGAACGTGTCGCCGATCTGGTCGAGCGTCTTGGGCTGGCCGTCGCCGAGGCCGAAGCGCATCCGGATCACGCCGGCCTCGCGCTCGGACAGCGAATCGAGCAGCTGCTCGAGCTGACGCTGCAGCATCGTGAAGCCGACCGCGTCCGCGGGGACCACGGCCTCGGTGTCCTCGATGAGGTCGCCGAACTCGCTGTCGCCGTCCTCGCCGAGCGGGGTGTGCAGGGAGATCGGCTCGCGGCCGTACTTCTGCACCTCGATGACCTTCTCGGGGGTCATGTCGAGCTCGCGGCTCAGCTCCTCGGGCGTGGGTTCGCGGCCCAGGTCCTGCAGCATCTGCCGCTGCACGCGGGCGAGCTTGTTGATGACCTCGACCATGTGCACGGGGATGCGGATGGTGCGGGCCTGGTCGGCCATGGCGCGGGTGATGGCCTGACGGATCCACCACGTCGCGTAGGTCGAGAACTTGAAGCCCTTGGTGTAGTCGAACTTCTCGACCGCGCGGATGAGACCGAGGTTGCCCTCCTGGATGAGGTCCAGGAACTGCATTCCACGGCCCGTGTACCGCTTCGCGAGCGAGACCACGAGTCGCAGGTTGGCGCCGAGCAGGTGGCTCTTGGCGCGCTGACCGTCGCGGGCGACCCACTGCAGGTCGAGTCCGAGCTGGCCGGTCTTCTCGGCCGCCGACATCGCCGAGAGCTTCTCCTCGGCGAACAGGCCGGCCTCGATCCGCATCGCGAGCTCGACCTCTTCGGCCGCGTTCAGCAGCGCGACCTTTCCGATCTGCTTCAGGTAGTCCTTGACCGGGTCGGCGGTGGCGCCGGTGATCTGCGTCGAGTAGACGGGGACGTCGTCCTCGTCGGTGGAGCTGATCCGGATCGCACCCGTGGGCAGCGGCTCGGTGAAGGCGGGCTTGCCGCCCTCCTCCTCGTCGCCCTCATCGTCCGCGGGGGCTTCCTCCGGAGCGGTCTCGCTCTCCGCCTCGTCCTTGCTCTTCGCCCTGGACGTCTTCTTGGCCGCCGGCTTCTTCGCCGCCGCCCTCTTCGGCGCGGCGGTCGCCGCGACGTCGACGGCCTCGGCCGCGACCTCCTCGGGCTCGGCCTGGTCGCTCTTGGTCCGGGTGTTCTTCTTCGTGGCAGTCGTCACGTCTCGCCTTTCAACGGAGCGCTAGCGCAGGCGCCCTGTGGTTCTTGGCCTGTGGGCCTTGACAGCCCGTGCCCTTGCGGGCACTAGTAAGACCCTTGTCAAGTCCCCGACCTTGCGGAGAGGGTATTGACAACGGGTCGTCAGATAAGTATCGCACACTCTGCGGGCGCAGACACCGGATCCCGCATTCCGCCTGAATCCTCCCGGGACACTCCCGGAATCGCTCAGATCCGGCCGTTCTTGTCCTCGTCGCCACCGGGCCGGGTAGCCAGGAATCGCTCCAGCTCCGCGGCGAGCTCATCGGCGCTGGGGAGTGATCCCTCGTCGAAACGCGCAGGCGCCTCGTCCTCCAACTCCAGCCCGGACATGTAGGCGTCATACCGGTGCTCAAGGGTCTGCACCATCTGACCGAGCTCCTCGTTGTCACGCACCTGCTCGTCGACCCGCTCGAGATACTCCGCGCGCTTCTCCCGCAGCGCATCCGTGAGCAGCACCAGACCCGTGGCCGCCATGACCTTCTCGGCGGCGGTGAGAACGGCATCCGGGTACTCGGTGTCGGCGAGATAGTGCGGCACGAGCAGGACGAAGCTCGCGACACTGCGCTCCGCCTGCACGAAGCGGTACTCCAGCAGATGGCCCGCCGTGCCGGGCACCTGCGTGCGCGGGCGCCACACCGAATGCGCCGCCGTGAGCTCGGCCCGGTTGCCGCTCGCGGTGACGCCGATCGGCCGGGTGTGCGGAACCGGCATCGCGATGGAGTGGACCCACGTGACGGTGGATACCTCGTACTCCGCGGCGAAGTCGAGGACCACATCGGCGAACGCGTTCCACGCGAAGTCGGGTTCGTAGCCGGCGAGAAGCAGGAACGGCCGCCCCAGCGCGTCGTGCGCCAAGGACAGCTCGAGCCGCGCGGGCTTCAGCTCCGCGATGTGGTCCTGATCGAAGGTGAGCACCGGGCGGCGCGCACGGTAGTCCAGCAGCATGTCGTTGTCGAAGACCAGCACCGGCTGCGGATCCGTCGTCTCAGAAAGGTGATCGATGAGCCCCGACACCGCGGATCCCGCGTCCGTGAAGCCGGTCAGCAGGATGACGAGCGGCAGGCCGGACGGCACGCCGCCGGGGTAGGCGACGCGTTCGTGGATCTCTCCGGAGATGGGCATGCCTCCATGCTACGAGTCGCCCCGCCCCGCGGATCCGCTGAGCGCTGACAGCGAACACGCGGGCGGGGCCATCCTCTCTTCGTGCACGGCGCCGAACCTAGGATGGAACCCATGACGTCACCTGCGCTCGAGCTGCACACAGGCGCTCCGGCGGACGCGAACGCTGATGCGGTCGTGCTCGTCGTCGCCGGTCTCACGGACACCCCGGAAGACCTGTCCCCCTTCTCCACCGCCCACGCCGCGCTGACCGCGGTCGGCTTCACCGGGAAGGCGGGCGCGTACGCGCGCATCCCCGCTCCCGAGGTCGCGGACGTCCCGGTCGCCGTCGTGAGCGCAGGATCCGCGCCGGATGCGGATGCCGTGCGCGAGGCCGTCGGTGCCGCGCTGCGCACACTCACCGGGTTCGAGCGCGTCTTGGTGCTGCTCGGCGACGCCGTGGCCGAGTTCGCGACGGCTGCGGCCGAAGGCGCGCTGCTCGGCGCCTACCGCTTCGACGACTACCGCTCCGGCGAACAGCCGAAGCGCGCCGGGACGGTCGTGCTGCATGCCGACCTCTCCCCCGACGACGTCGCGCACGCGACGGCGCTCGCCGGCGCTGTCGCGCTGACCCGCGATCTGGTCACCACCCCGGCCGAATGGCTGGGGCCGGCAGATCTGGCGGCGCGTGCCGTCGACGAGCTCTCCGGACTCGACGTCGCCGTCGAGGTGCTCGACGAGGCCGCTCTCGCCGCCGGGGGCTTCGGAGGCATCCTCGGTGTCGGTCAGGGATCCGACCGCCCGCCGCGCCTCGTGCGCCTCGACTACTCCCCCGCCGATGCGGTCAGCCACATCGCCCTCGTGGGCAAGGGCATCACCTTCGACACCGGAGGCCTGTCGCTCAAGCCGCCGGCGAGCATGGTCGGCATGAAGACGGACATGGCGGGTGCGGCCAGCATCCTCGCCGCGACCAAGGCCGTCGCGGCTCTCGGCCTGCCCGTCCGCGTGACCGCCTGGATGTGCATCGCGGACAACATGCCGTCCGGCTCGGCGATCCGCCCGGGCGACGTGCTGCGCTTCGCCGACGGGCAGACCGTGGAGGTGCTCAACACCGATGCGGAGGGGCGTCTCGTCCTCGCGGACGGGCTCGTCGCGGCGAGCCGTGAGCACCCCGATGTGATCCTCGACGTCGCGACTCTCACCGGCGCCATCATCGTCGCCCTCGGGATGCGCCACACCGGCGTCTTCGGTGACGACGACACCGTGCAGGAGGTGCTGACCGCGGCGGCCTCGACCGGTGAGGCCGCCTGGCACATGCCGCTTCCCGAGCACATGGAGGACGAGCTGAAGTCGCCGATCGCCGACCTGGTGAACGCCAAGATCGGCGACCCTGCCGGCGGCGCCCTCTTCGCAGGCCTGTTCCTGCGCCGCATGGTCGGACGCACCTCCGACGAGGCCGACGCACCGCGCATCCCCTGGGCGCACCTCGACATCGCCGGATCGTCCGAGCACAAGGGCGCCCCGTACGGCTTCACCGACAAGGGCGCCACAGGCGCGATCGTGCGCACGCTGATCGCCTTCGCCGAGGCCCGCGCGAACGGAGTACACGCATGACCGCTCACGCCTTCGACATCGTGATCCTCGGCGGCGGCAGCGGCGGATACGCCGCGGCGCTCCGCGCCGCCGAACTGGGCAAGTCCGTCGCGCTGATCGAGAAGGACAAGGTCGGCGGCACCTGCCTGCACCGCGGATGCATTCCCACCAAGGCGCTGCTGCACTCGGCGGAGATCGCCGAGAACGTCCGCGATGCCGCGAAGTACGGCGTCGGCGCTTCCTTCGACGGGATCGACCCGGCCGGTGTCCGCTCCTATCGGGAGGGGATCGTCGCCAAGAAGTACAAGGGCCTCGAGGGCCTCATCAAGGCGCGCGGCATCACCGTCGTCGGCGGCGAGGGCGTTCTGCGTCCGGACCGGACCATCGCGGTCGGGGACGACGTGTACACCGGATCCGATGTGATCCTCGCGACCGGGTCGTACAGCCGCTCGCTGCCCGGCCTGGAGATCGGCGGACGGATCCTCACCAGCGAGCAGGCGCTCGCACTCGAAGAGGTGCCTCAGCGCGTCATCATCCTCGGCGGCGGTGTGATCGGCGTCGAGTTCGCGAGCGTCTGGCGCTCCTTCGGCGCCGAGGTCACGATCGTCGAGGCGCTCGACCACCTCGCCCCCAACGAGGACATCGCGCTGAGCAAGGGGCTCGAGCGCGCGTTCCGCCGGCGGGGCATCACCTACTCGCTGGGCGTGCGGTTCGCGAGCGCCGCCCAGACCGAGCACGCCGTCACCGTGACTCTGGAGAACGGCACCGCCTACGAGGCCGACTACCTGCTCGTGGCCGTCGGCCGGGGCCCGGCCACGGCGGGCCTCGGCTTCGAGGAGGCCGGCGTCGACATGGACCGTGGTTTCGTGCTCACTGACCCCGAGCTGCGCACGAACGTCGACCACGTCTGGGCGGTCGGCGACATCGTGCCAGGGCTTCAGCTCGCGCACCGCGGGTTCCTGCAGGGCATCGCCGTCGCCGAGCGCATCGCGGGGCTGAGCCCTGCAGTGATCCCGGATGCGCAGATCCCCCGCGTCACGTACTGCAGCCCGGAGGTCGCCTCGGTCGGGGTGACCGAGGCCGCAGCGATCGAGGCGCTGGGCGCCGATGGGGTCGTCGCCTACGAGTACAACCTCGCCGGCAACGGCAAGAGCGAGATCATCGGCACGGCCGGGCTCGTCAAGGTCGTGCGCCAGAAGGACGGCCCCATCCTGGGCGTTCATCTGCTGGGCGACCGTGTCGGAGAACTCATCACCGAGGGGCAACTCGCGGTGAGCTGGGATGCGCACCCCGAGGACATCGCCCCGCTGATCCACGCCCACCCGACGCAGAGCGAGGCTCTCGGCGAGGCGTTCCTCGCCCTCGCCGGCAAGCCACTTCACGCATTGTGAAAGATTTCTTGCGCATCGTGGAATTCAAGGCTGGGCTGAACGCCCTGTTGCCCACTAAGCTGAACACCATCACGAACTTCCTTAAGGAGACTCCGTCATGAGCACACCCGTGGTCCTTCCCGCCCTCGGCGAAAGCGTCACCGAGGGCACTGTGACCCGTTGGCTCAAGCAGGTGGGCGACACCGTCCAGGCCGACGAGGGCCTGCTCGAGATCTCGACCGACAAGGTCGACACCGAGATCCCCTCGCCGGTCAGCGGCGTGATCGAGGAGATCCTCGTCGCCGAGGACGACACCGTCGAGATCGGTGCGATCCTCGCCCGTATCGGTGACGGCTCGGGCGCATCGGCTCCCGCCGCCCCCGCTGCCGAGGCCGCTCCCGCCGCCGAAGCGCCGGCTGCCGAGGCGCCCGCACCTGCCGCCGAGCCCGCACCTGCCGCTCCGGCTGCCGCTCCCGCCGCGTCTTCGGACGCCACCGACGTGCGCCTCCCCGAACTGGGCGAGAGCGTCACCGAGGGCACCGTGACCCGCTGGCTGAAGCAGGTCGGCGATGACGTGGCCGTGGACGAGCCGCTGCTGGAGATCTCGACCGACAAGGTCGACACCGAGATCCCCTCGCCCGTCGCCGGCACGCTGCAGGAGATCCTGGCCGCCGAGGACGAGACCATCGCCGTCGGCGCGGTGCTCGCTCGCATCGGCAGCGGCGCTCCGGCTGCTGCCGCACCGGCAGCCGAGCCGGCCCCGGCTCCCGCAGCCGCTGCACCGGCACCTGCCCCCGCCGCTCCCGCAGCTGCGCCGGCACCTGCCCCCGCTGCACCCGCCGCTGCTCCCGCACCCGCCGCTGCATCCGCACCGAGCGCCGCGACGCCGGCACCGGCAGCTCCGGCTGCCACCGACGCCGGCTCCGACTCGGTGTACGTGACGCCGCTCGTGCGCCGTCTCGCCGCCGAGAAGGGCGTCGACCTGGCGTCGATCACCGGCACCGGCGTGGGCGGACGCATCCGCAAGGAGGATGTGCTGAATGCCTCCGCGACCCCGGCTGCGGCACCCGCTGCAGCCGCCGCACCGGCGAAGGCCCGTGAGATCTCGCCGCTGCGCGGGACCACCCAGCCGATGTCGCGTCTGCGCAAGGTGCTCGCCGAGCGTGCTGTCGCATCCATGCAGCAGACCGCTCAGCTGACCACGGTGGTCGAGGTCGACGTCACGAAGCTCGCCGCGTACCGCGACGAGGTCAAGGGCTCGTTCCAGCAGAAGACCGGCGACAAGCTCTCGTTCCTGCCGTTCTTCGCCCTCGCTGCCGCCGAGGCTCTGCAGGAGTTCCCGATCGTGAACGCCACGGTGGACGGCACGGACATCGTGTACCCCGCGTCGGAGAACATCTCGATCGCGGTGGACACCGAGCGCGGCCTGCTCACGCCCGTGCTGCGCGATGCCGGATCGAAGAACATCGCGCAGATCGCCCGGGAGATCGCCGATCTCGCGGCGCGCACCCGCGACAACAAGCTGAAGCCCGACGAGCTGGCCGGCGGCACCTTCACACTGACCAACACGGGTTCGCGCGGCGCGCTGTTCGACACCCCTGTGGTGTTCCTGCCGCAGTCGGCGATCCTCGGCACCGGCATCGTGGCGAAGCGCCCCGGTGTGATCACGGTGGACGGCCAGCAGGCCATCGCGGTGCGGTCCTACGTCTACCTCGCTCTGTCGTACGACCACCGCACGGTCGACGGGGCCGACGCCGCACGGTTCCTGTCGTCGGTGAAGGCGCGCCTGGAAGCGGCGGACTTCGCCGCTCAGCTCGGCGCCTGACCACACTCACGGGGCTCCGGTCCCCTCGGATGGCGGGTTCGCGATGTCGTACACATCGCGGATCCGCCATTCGGCGTCCCGGCGGATGATCACGACCATCTGCGCTCCCTCTTCGGAGGCGTTCCTGATCGCGGCGATATCGCCGTAGTCCTCGATCAGCACCGGCGGTTCGTCTGCCTCCCGCAGGTGCCGGGATGTGGTCGCACCGCCGTCCCACACCTCCGCGCACTCCGGCTGCGGGTGCACCTCGCAGCTCCGGCCCGCAGCGATCAGCTCTTCGCCGGCGGCCCGTGGATCCGACTGCGCCGACGCACCGAGGGCGCGGGGCCGTACAGGAGCGGCCGGCGTCGCTCCCCCGCGGTCAGGCAGCGTAGGAGACGGGGACGGCAAGGGCGGCCGTCCGGTCGACGTTGGA
The DNA here is from genome assembly GCF_052045265.1 of Microbacterium sp. 22303. Lineage (NCBI taxonomy): Bacteria > Bacillati > Actinomycetota > Actinomycetes > Micrococcales > Microbacteriaceae > Microbacterium > Microbacterium sp. 22303. The sequence continues at coordinate 581,929 of NZ_JBQEOQ010000001.1, forward strand.
ACGGCCGGAGTCGCCGTGGACGGACGGTCGGCCGCGTCAGCACTGCCCGAGCCGGACGGCCACAATGCGCCGACCACAGCGATCACGGCGGCCGCCGACACGGCGACAAGAACTGGCCCCCTCCACCGCTTGCGTTCGACAGACCGATCCGGCCGCGATGCGGGGAGCCGGGACTGCACCCGGGCCGTTCTCCGGAACGGCATGACGCGCCCGGCACGTTCCCGCACATGCTCCAGGGCATCGCGCAGCCGCAGCATCAGCACCGGCCCGGGGGCGGAAGAGCGCCTGCCGCGTGCGTGGCGCCCCTTCGCCCCCGCGGGGCGATTCCGCTGTGCCACAACCTCCCGTCGCCCGTCGTCTCGTGCGGCGGTACGCAGGTCTCTCCGTCGCGGAGGACGGTCGCCTCCTTGCGGCGACGTCCGCAAGGTGTCCCTCCTCTGGCTCCCGTCGTCAGGATCCGGGACCCCGCCGACGTCCAGTCGCAACGCTCGCGGGGCGGCGATCTCGAGCAGTTCGCCTTCCCACCGCGCGGCTTCGACGCGGAGGCGGCGCGGATCATCCAGCGCGTCGGCGAGGCGTGTCAGCACGCGACGGAGCGCACGGTCCTCGATCCGCGCCTCGAGATCACGCAGCAGCCGTTCTCCGGTCTCGCGCGGCGATCCCCCGGCACCCGGCGAGTCGGCCGCTCCGATCGCGAACAGTGGACGCGCCTCATCGGTCAGCCACCAGCCGCCGTCCAGGCCTCCTTCGGCCTCATCGTCCGCGCTCGAACGTGCGCCTGCACTCCGCTCGCCGGACGGCGCGTCCTGCGGGACCTCCAGCTCGAGCACACCGCGCAGCACGCTGACCGCGAGGGTCACCGCTTCACCGTGTCCGATCCCGCCGGTGTCCGCCGATTGCGCGAGGTGCGCACGCACGGTGCGCACGCACCACGGCAGCAGCACGTCCTGCCCATCCGGCCTCAGCGCGACATCGAGCGGCGCGGCCACGTGCTCGGCGCCGGCGAACACCCATCCGGCCCAGCCGTGCAGCTGCGCCGCATCGACCCGCACAGCCTTGCCGTTCCTGCACGTGACGAGCTCGCCGTCATACGGACCCTCCCCCTCCGCGAGCACACGGACGGTGCGATGCGCACCCGCCACGGCGATGCCTCTGCTTCGTTCCGTCATGCCCCCATCCCAACGCGCCGGCATCCCTCACAACGGGGGCATCACGCAATCCGTGCACATTCCGGATCGCGAGCCCTCTGTGCAGGACGATGCTGTTCGCCCACCGCGTGTCCATCCGGGCCGTCACGGCCTCGCAGAATCGGTAGGCTGGAGGGCATGGCAAAAAGTCCCTCCGCGACGGAGAAGCAGCCCGGCTTCTTCTCGCAGCTGCGCTCGCTCTTCCGCTTCACCCGGGAGATCTACCCGTGGCTGCCCTGGGCGCAGATCGCGCTCCTGGTCGTCGGCGTCCTCGTCGGCCTGATCGTCGGCTACCTGATCCCCCCGTTCCAGATCTGGAGCCTCGTACTGTGGGGCATCACCGGCCTGCTGCTGGGTGTGCTGGGCGCCATGTTCCTGATGACGCGCCTGTCCACGACCGCGATGTACCGCAAGATCGACGGCATGCCCGGCGCGGCCGGCCATGTCCTCAGCACTTCGCTGGGCCGCAGCTGGCAGGGTTCCGAGGTCCCGGTCGGCGTGAACCCGAAGACGCAGGACGCGGTCTACCGCGCGATCGGTCGCGGCGGCATCGTGGTCGTCGCCGAGGGCGCGCGCGGCCGGCTCACCCGGCTCGTCAAGGATGAGAAGACGAAGGCGATGCGCGTGGCCCAGGGCGTGCCCGTGAACGTGTTCTACGTCGGTCACGGCGAGGACGAGGTCTCGATCGACAAGCTCTCCAAGACCATCAAGAAGCTGCCCAAGGCCATCGACAACGCGACCATGGCCGCCGTGATCAAGCGCATGGAGTCGGTCTCCCAGTCCGTCGCCTCGCTGCCGATCCCCAAGGGCATCGACCCGCTCAAGACGCGCGCACCGCGTCCGCGCTGAACCTGCTCCTGACGCGACGAGCGCCCGGTCCCCTTTCGGGGCCGGGCGCTCGTCGTATGGCCGAGGGGACTCGCTCAGCCCGTGGTGTCCGGCATGTGCTCCTTCTGGAGCTTGCGCACCTTGGCCCGCCGGCGACGGCGCTCCGGGATCATCGAGCGCATCTCGTCGAGCTTGCCGAAGCACAGCAACCGGTCCTCGTCCTCGAGCACGACGTGCTTGCGCGGATTCGGGATCACCGTGACGCCGCGGTGCAGCGTGAGGACGGTGATGTCGCGATCCCACAGACCGAGGTCGCCGAGCTGCTTGCCGACCTGCTCCGCGCCGGCGTGGATCACGAGCTCGGCCACGCCGTAGCCGGTCGAGACGCTCAGGCGCTGGCGCACGTCGATCTCGGGGAAGTTCACCTGGTTGGCGATGAAGTCGATGATCGCGCCGGCCACGTCCAGCCCGGTCGCCGCCTCGATGCCCTGCAGGCCCGGCGAGGAGTTGACCTCCATGACCAGGGGCCCGTCCTCCCCCTCGAGCATGTCCACACCCGCCACGCGCAGCCCCATGATCTGCGCGGCCCGCACGGCCGTCTGCTCGTAGATCGGGTCGAGGTGCACGGCCTCGACGGTGCCCCCGCGGTGCACGTTCGAACGGAACTCGTCGCCGTTCGCCACGCGCCGCATGGCCGCGACCACCCGATCACCGACGACGAGGGCCCGGATGTCGCGGCCCCGGCTCTCCGAGATGAACTTCTGGATCAGCACGTTCTGCTTGGTCGAGTGCAACGTCTCGATGATCGCCTCGGCGACTTTGACCTGCGGGGCGAGGATGACGCCGATCCCCTGCGTGCCCTCGAGCAGCTTGATGACGACCGGCGCCCCGCCGACGCGTTCGATCGCAGGACGCACGTCGGCCCGGTTGCGCACGAACGCCGTGGGCGGCATCGCGATGTTGTGCCGGGAGAGGATCTGGTTCGCGCGGAGCTTGTCCCGCGCGCTGGAGATGCCGTTCGCGGTGTTCGGCGTGTAGACGTCCATCTGCTCGAACTGACGGACCACCGCCGTGCCGAAGTACGTGATCGAGTTGCCGATGCGCGGGAGGATCGCGTCGTAGTCGCTGAGACGGCGCCCGCGGAAGTGCAGATCCGGTTCGTCCGCCGTGAGGTCGATCGCGAAGCGCAGCGTGTTCAGCACCTTGATCTGGTGACCGCGCTGCGTCGCGGCGGCACGGAGGCGCTGGGTCGAGTAGGACTGCGGGGCGCGCGAGAGCACGGCGAGCTTCACGGTGATTTCCTGCCAGGATGTGTGTTGTGGACCGACCTACTCATTCAAGCACCCTAATCGGGTGGCGGGAGTGGGTGTCGCTCCCCGACGTCGGAATCCCCTGGATCAAGGCGAAGGTCGACACCGGGGCGCGAAGCTCATCGCTGCACGCCCAGCACATCCGCGAGTTCGAACGCGACGGCGCCCCGTGGGTGCGGTTCGACGTGCGCCCCTGGCAGGGCGCGCACGAACTGGTCCCGGTGGAGCTGCCGGTGTTCGACCGCCGCGACGTGCGCTCCTCATCCGGGCACGCGCAGAGCCGCCTGGTGGTGCTGCTCGATCTCGTGCTGGTCGACCACAGGGTCACCGCAGAGGTCACTCTCAGCAATCGCAGCGAGATGGGATTCCGGATGCTGATCGGCCGCGAGGCGCTGCGACAGGGCTTCACGATCGACCCGGCGCGCTCCTTCGTCGGAGGCAAGGCCCCGAAGACGTTCCGCCGCCTCAACCGCGGTCACGCCGCCGCCTGAAGGCTCTGCGGAGCCTTGCCCATCTCCTGCGCGATCGCGTCGTAGCCCGGCGCGTCAGGCGCGGATGAGCACCGTTCCGACCGCCTTGTCGTGCAGCCCGCGCTGATCCGCATCGAAGATCACGGCCGGGATCACGAAGACGAGCAGCAGGGTGCGCACGATCGGACGCCACGGGCCCACCCAGGAACCGTTCATCATGACCAGGCGCAGGCCCACGATCCGGTGCCCCGGGCTGCCGCCGATAGTCGGGATGAACACGATCTGCAGCACGGCGAACACGATCATCGGCGCGAACTGGGTGATGCCCGCCTCCTTCGGCAGGGCGAACTGCTGGAAGCCGAGGAACGCGCTCGCGATGATCGATGCCGCGGCGTAGTCGATCACGAGAGCGGCGATCCGTCGTCCGATCCGGCCGACGCTGCCCGGGCCGGTCTTCGGGAGACCGAGTCGTTCTCCGGGGTAGCTCTGCGCGGTGTCGGACATCCCTCCAGCCTAGGCGAGCGCGCTCCCTGATCCCGCCGCGGACGCCTCAGCCGCAGGCAGACCCGTAACACGCCGGAAACATTCCAGACACGGCCGCGTCATCCCCTGCTCGTAACCTGCTTGCAGGTCGCTCGACCGCACCCGTTCCTCCAGGAGTTGATGCATGTTCACCACCCCCGCCGACGTGCTCGCGTACATCCGCGACAACGACGTCAAGTTCCTCGACATCCGCTTCACCGACCTGCCCGGCGTGCAGCAGCACTTCAACATCCCTGCCGCGACGGTCGACGAGGACTTCTTCGCCAACGGCCAGCTGTTCGACGGCTCCTCGATCCGCGGCTTCGCGTCGATCCACGAGTCCGACATGCAGCTCATCCCCGACGTGACCACGGCCTACGTCGACCCGTTCCGCGAGGCCAGCACGCTCGTCATGGTCTTCGACATCTACAACCCGCGCACGGGTGAGATCTACAGCAAGGACCCGCGTCAGGTCGCCAAGAAGGCCGAGAAGTACCTCGCCTCGACCGGCATCGCCGACACCGCGTACTTCGCCCCCGAGGCCGAGTTCTACATCTTCGACGACGTGCGCTACTCGGTCACCGCCGGTGAGAGCTTCTACAAGGTCGACTCCGAGGAGGCCGCGTGGAACAGCGGCCGCGAGGAGGAGGGCGGCAACCTCGGCAACAAGACGCCGTTCAAGGGCGGCTACTTCCCCGTGGCGCCGGTGGACAAGACCGCCGACCTGCGCGACAACATGACGCTGAACCTCATCGACGCGGGGTTCCACCTCGAGCGCTCGCACCACGAGGTCGGCACGGCCGGTCAGCAGGAGATCAACTATCGCTTCGACACCATGGTGCACGCGGCGGACGACATCCTGAAGTTCAAGTACATCATCAAGAACACCGCTGAGGAGTGGGGCAAGACGGTCACGTTCATGCCGAAGCCGCTGTTCGGCGACAACGGATCCGGCATGCACACGCACCAGTCGCTCTGGCTGGACGGCAAGCCCCTGTTCTTCGACGAGAACGGCTACGGCCAGCTCAGCGACACCGCCCGCTGGTACATCGGCGGCCTTCTCAAGCACGCGCACGCGGTACTCGCCTTCACCAACCCGACCCTGAACAGCTACCACCGCCTGGTGAAGCACTTCGAGGCGCCGGTCAACCTGGCCTACTCCGCCGGCAACCGCTCCGCCGCGATCCGCATCCCGCTCACGGGCTCCAACCCGAAGGCCAAGCGCATCGAGTTCCGCGTTCCGGACGCCTCGGGCAACCCGTACCTCGCCTTCGCCGCGCAGCTCATGGCCGGCCTGGACGGCATCCGCAACCGCATCGAGCCGCTCGAGCCCATCGACAAGGACCTCTACGAGCTTCCCCCTGAGGAGGCCAAGAACATCCCGCAGGTGCCGAACTCCCTGCTGGACTCGCTCGAGGCTCTCCGCGCCGACCACGCCTTCCTGCTCGAGGGCGGCGTGTTCACCGAGGAGCTCATCGAGACCTGGATCTCCTACAAGTACAACAACGAGATCCTGCCGATGGCCCAGCGCCCGCACCCGTACGAGTACGAGCTGTACTACGGAGTGTAACGAGATTCCGCGGATTTCCGGGCCCTGAGGGGCCTGGTTTCCGTGGAGGTTTCCGCACGAAACTTCAGAGAGCGCCCGTCTCAGGTTCCCCCGACTGAGGCGGGCGCTTTCGCGCGTCCAGGACCGCGGACACGGCGGCCCGCGACGACTCATCCCGATCGGGCCACAGGTGCCCGTAGGTATCGAGGGTGGTCTTCGCTGAGGCGTGACGGAGCCGCGCCTGCACGGTCTTGATGTCGAGGCCGGCGGCGATCAGCAGACTCGCGAAGTAGTGGCGGAGGTCGTGGATCCGGAAGTCCTCGGGCAGGCCCTTCACGGTGGCTCGAGCTTCACGCCACGCTGTCTCGATCGTGTACGGCGCCACGGGACGGCCGAACGCGCCGACGACGATCGTGCTGCTCCCCCACTTCACGACGTTGACGCGCAGCTGCAGGGCGAGCTCGCGCGGGATCGGGATCGGATTCTTTGACTCGTCGGTCTTGAGCGGCTCGGCCGGGTACTGGATCGCGGGCGTGATCACGCCCGCCTTCGCGTCGACGTCTTCAGCTCGCAGCGCGGCGATCTCGGCGACGCGGAGGCCCGCGAAGGCGCCGAGCAGCACGACCGGTCGGAAGTGCTCCGGCAGAGCATCGTAGAGCGCCCAGATCTGTTCCGTGGTCGCGACGTACGCGCGCTGCTTCGCGGCCTTCGGCGACGTGCTCCGGTTGCATGGGTTCTTTGGTGCGAGACCGTCCTGCACCGCGTCGGCGAACAGCTGCGACAAGCGCCTGTGCAGCGCGTAGACGTAGCTCGGCGCGTACCCGCGCCCAGATAGGCCCGCGACCCACGTTCGGACTTCAGACGGGCGCACAGCAGTCAACGGGCGGTGCCCCAGGTCGGCCTTGATGATCGCGAGGTGCGTGGACGCCTGGCGCACGGTCGACGTGCGGTGACGCTTGTACCCCTCGATCCAGGTATCCGCCCACTCGCCGACCGTGATGCGCGCCCGGGCGGCGGGCAGGTGGGTGCCGGCGTCGACGGCCGCGGCTTGCTTGTCGACCCACGTCTGGGCCTCGTCCTTGAGGCGAAACCTCTTCGCGTGTTCCTTGCCGGTCTCGTCGTGGTAGCGGGCGCGCCAGCGCAGGCCCTGGCCGTGGTTGCGGGACGCGATCTTGTTGCCGTCCCCGTCGCGCACCCACCAGCGATCCTCGACGAACTTCCTAGCCACGATCGGTCACCTTCGCGGCACTCGGGTCTCGACCCACTTAGGGAATGAGCGTGCGTACATCGAGCCCGGTTCGTCCTCGGCTTGCTTGCTCGCGTCGTGATCGGCGAGCACCCAGCCCCATGCGTCGTCCGCTGACATGCGGCCAAATCCGGTCATTTCTATCTCGTCTTCTGGGCCGCGCGTGTAGGGCATGAGGAGGCCCAGTGGGGACACACCCAGCGCGACCGAAAGTGCCATGAGGTCGTCCACCTCCACCCGGCGATCACCACTCTCGAGGCGACCCACGCTCGCGACGGGGATCGGATGCTCGAGCGCATCGAGGCGTTGGGATAGTTGCGCCTGCGTCAACTGGAGCACCGTCCGGACACGTCGAACGTTCTCCCCCACGATTGTCGCAGTCGGCCCTGCCGGGTTTCCGCGTTGCCGCGTTCGAGTCTCTGTTGCCATGCAACGAGACTAGTTGACTTGCAACGCAGAAGCACGTATCTTGCGTTGTAACGCAGAGCACCTGCGTTACAACGCAAGGGAGTTGAGATGGCAGACAAGGTCCTGTTCATCCGAGAGGTCGCAGACCGCCTCGGGCGCAGCGAGGCGCAGCTGCGCTGGATGATCACGAAGGGCACAGCGCCGAAGAGCGCGATGATCGCCGGCCGTCGGTGCTGGCGGGAGTTCCGACGTCGAGAAGTTCATCGACGACGCATTCGCCGATGCGGAGGTGCGGTGACCATGCCCGACACGAAAAATGCCCTCGCCGGCCAGGGCGAGGGCGAGATCGGCACCATCTCCCAGCACGGGGCAGGAACGATCCTGGATCAGGATACGCCGGAGAGCGTTGAGGAAGCGATCGAGCAGGGCTGGATCGCTGACCGCGCGCTCGGGTTCACACCGATCATGTCTTTCAACGTTGCGCGTGGCATCGCTGAGGCAGAGTTCGCGAGGTCCGGTCGGCGCTTGCTGATGGTGAACCGGAACCCGGGGCGCGGGCCCGATATCCTCTATGCGCCGGATCTCGTCAGGGCGCTTCGGTATTGGTACGCCGAGATCCCGAGCTATGCCGACGTCCTCCCTGACCGCCCGTCGCCGGCGCCCACCGTCGACGCGGAGCGGATCCCCTGCGCACAGTTCCCGTGGTGCGACAGACACTACGAGGGCGAGGCTGAGGCCGACCGCCTGGCGCACTCCGGGACGATCGCCGACCTCAAAGGCGAGCACGTGCAGACCGTGGTGAGCGCATGGTTCGCCGACGACGAGCCCGGTTCCCTCGAGTTCGACATCGCACCGTTCTCGGAGTGGTCGATCACGCCCGGGAACATCGAGGCCGAGATCGCGGAGGCGATCGCACACCTGGTGAGCGCTCGCGAGTCGATGCTCGCCGTGGCAGCGGGAGTGGTCTCGTGAGCGGCCCGGCGAAGTCGGCGCCGACTGAGCGGCCGCGGTACCTGTCGCCGGAGCAGGTGTGCGACATCGTCCCGGGGATGACGGTCGCGAACCTGCAGGAGCTGCGGAAGACCGGGCGAGGGCCGGCGTACTACAAGCCGACGGGGGCCGGTGGGAAGGTCATCTGCTACGACGAGGCTGAGGTGTACGCGTGGGTTCTAGGGTCGCGGATCGGGACGAGGGAGCAGCCATGACCGGTATCCAGGTGACCGTCTGCCGCCCTCAGCGTGGCTCTGCGGGTCAGGTGCTCGTCCAGGTCGAAGAGGCCGTCACGGTGGCGCTCACGTCCGATGAGGCCCGGGATCTCGGGAGGGGCATCCTGTCGGCGGCGATCGAGCTCGAGCGTGCCGAGCGCGCGAAGGGCCGGGAAGCACGGCACCGCGCCGCCGTGAAGGAGCTCCGGCGTCCGTCACGGGTCGATGAGGAGCTTCGGGAGCGCGATGCATGAGCAGGAAGCCGGCGCCCGTGTGGATCGCGCGCCGCGGATGCTCGCACTTCGGGCTGAGCGCGGTGGAACGCGCTGTGCTCATGTGCCTGTGGGATCACGCCGACGCGAGGAACGAGGCGTATCCATCGGCGCCGACGATCGCGGCCGAGACGGGATTCGGGGATCGGGCGGTGAAGAGTGCCCTGGCGGAGCTCGAACAGCGCGGGTTCACGGCTCGAGCGGCGGGGTCGTCCCCTCGGGGTGCGCATTCTCGGCATGCGGTCCGCTACGTGCTCACGACGTCGCCGAAGCTGGTGACGTCGTGAGCGGTAGTGCACCAGGTGCACTACGGAACCGGGCTGGTAGTGCACCACGTGCTGTACGCGGTAGTGCACCTGGTGCACCCAGAAGTAAGAACATGTTCCGTTGGCCGCGCTGCCGGGCGCAGGACGCCCTTTCTGAGGCGTCCCGAGCCGCACTCAGCGGTCGCCGATTCCGGAGCAGATTGATCCGAGATCAGATCATGCGTAGCGGCCGGCTTGCCGGTCGCTGCCCCTCCGGCGAGGAGGCTCAAGGCGACGTCACGCTGGGTGCACGGCAGAGGCATGTCCGGTCCCAGCGTGCTCGCGGTCTTGCCGCCTCCCGGCGGCGCTGGCTGGGGATGACGAGCTGGCAGGGTGCTTGCTCCCGTCACCCGGCCGACGGGTCCGAGGGTGCGCTCGAGGTGGCCGGTTCCCAGCGCAACCACAGACGCGCGCGGGGCGCGGTCGCATGAGCGGGGCACTGGCACGTCCCCCGGCCGGGTACATCTCCCCGTCCGGGGACGTGCTGGTCCCGCCGGAGCTCGCGCGGATCCTGTACACGCACGGGCACCTCGACGAGTTCCACCAGGCCAAGGGTCATGTGCGCCCGGATCTCGGGAACCTGCTCGAGGCGTTGCGGATGGCCGGCACGCGGTGGGCGGGTGCCGATCACGGAAGCATCCCGGCGGTAGTCGCGGAAGTCCGCGCAGAGTGGTTCACGACCAAGCAAGTGGGGCTCCGGACAGGGGTTTCGCCGCGCAGGGTGCTGCAACTGATCGAGTCGGGTCGGTTGCAGGCCGAGAAGTTCGGCGGTAGATGGCGGATCCGTGCTGAGGATCTCCGTCACCTGCTGGCCGCGAGGAATCAGGAGCGATGACATGGGAAGCGTGACGACTGCGCCGGCTGTGGTGTCGACGGAGCAGCTGCGATCTGAGGCGCTCGGCAGGGTGCGTGGCTACGTCGACCCTGTGTCGGGAGGGCGCAGGGAGAACGCGCTGCTCACGCATCTCGACGCGGTTGCAGCCCGGACTCGTGAGGCGTACGCGAACTACGAGCACGCGATCGAGTTCGCCGACACCTTCGACGAGATCCTGCAGGCGCAGCTCGCCGCGATCGACTCGGACCGGTACGCCCGAGCGGCCGAGCAGATCGGGATCGATCTTCGCGCTCTCGTCGACAGGACCCGCAACGTCCGGCCCACGTTCGGCGCTGACGACGTGGCGCCGGCTCTCGCGTTCCTCGACGAGCAGCTGCGGACGCTCATGGCCGAGGTGAGGGAGCAGGAACCAGCCCTCGCTGGCATCCACGACGCACGCTCCGCGCTCCGCGGCGGTGGCGAGGCACAGGACGCTTGGGCGGTCATCGAGGCTGCTGTGGACCGGTACGCGGCTCTGCGTGCGGCACAGCGGCACCTCGTCGTGAACCTCCTCGGCACCGACGGCGCGCAGTACCGCATCGAGGTGCTGAACCGTACCGGGCACCTGCGGAACCCGCTCGACCACGAGAGGGCCTTCCAACACCGTCGAACCACACACAGCGCCCGTGAGCTAAGTCTTGGCGAGGCTGCGCTCGTCGAGTGGATCCAGGCCGCGCCGCGGCCGCCGTTCAACCGCACCGGGAACGACGTCCTCCCCGTCGATCCGATCGCGTACCTGCGGTGGATCGCCGACGGCAACAAGGCGTGGATCCCGGGCGTCGACGAGATGATCCGCGTCGACGAGCTCGCGGACCGGATCCTCAATCGTGCTGGGAGTCCCGCACAGCGCACCGCCGCCCGAGACGCGTACTACGCCCGTGACGGTGTGACCAAGGAACCCGGCGTGAAGAGGGAGATCTGACATGGCTGACCACGAGAAGCAGGGCAGCATGCGCCGCGGCCGTGACCTCTACGACGAGATGCACACCGCGGAGGGACGCCAGTCCGCCCGGGACCAGCGCTCCGCAGGCACGCTCGCTGCCGGCCGTGACCTGTACGACAAGCACCATCCCCGACCGAAGGACGCAGACCAGTGAGCACCCCGACCCAGCACGGCGCCGCCGTCGACGCGTTTGTGACCCGTCAGGCCGCACCCGGCCTGACGCCGCCGCTCGACACCGAGTACCTCGCCGCTCAGGTGCACGCGCACCTTGCCGGCGCACTCGGCACCGGCACGGCGTACACCACCGCCGACGCCCTCATCGCCGCGGCGGAGGCTCTGCCCGCCGGCGCCGACAAGACCACACCGCTCCGCCTCGCCCTGATCCACGCGATCCGGGCAGCGCGGTAACGACAGGACTCCGAGCGTGATGGCCCGATCAGACCTTTCCGTTCACACGCTCGGAGTCCGCATGCCGCTACTTCGACGACACCTCGACGCTCCCGGGCTGCGGCCCGCCCTCGACCAGCCTGTACGCGTAGGCGAGATCCCTCGTCTTGCTCGACTGCGATGCCAACGTGTAGGTGTTGTCGCGGATGTTCGCCACCGAGTCAGCGATCAGATCCATCAGCGCAACGCGCGCCCTGTCCTGAGCCGCGATGATCTGCTCCGTCGTGATCTTGTCCGTCATCTCCACCATCCCTTCGTCCCCAGCCCAGCGCTGCGGCAACACCCCACATCGTGCCTTGAACCACCGACATCCGACCCTGGGGGGATGCCCCTAAGAGGCCGACCAGCACCGGACCGCCGGGGAGGTGGCTCCGGTTTGATTCGGATTCAAAGATTTACGAGAAGGGATTCAGCATGACGCTGATCACTGGCACCATCACCGACTCGGCCGGGGCTCCGGCGAACGGGCGTATCGAGTTCGTTCAGGCTCAAAGGCTGGATACGGGCTACTCGCTCGTAACCCAGACCGTTGCGACCGCGCAGGTCGTCGACGGACAGATCCGAGCGCTCGACGGGTCTCCGTTCGACATGCCAGCGAACCCGGAAGGTACAGCGGTGCGACTCCGGGAGATCCTGGGCGGGCGCACGTTCGAGTGGTGGACGCAGATCCCTGCGACGGACGCGGAGTACCGGTCGCTGATACCAGTGGAACCGGTCGGGACTCCGCTGTATGCGCCGCCGCCATGGCTGACCGACGTCTTCGCGGCACGCGGGGACGCTCTAACTGCCAGCGGAGCGGCTGTGGCCTCAGCGTCGTCGGCCGCGTCGGCAAAGTCTGCAGCGGAGACGGCACGTGACGAGGCGGTCGCTGTCGGGAACACCAACGACACGATCATGGCCGCGGTCGCCAGTAATGGTGTTAGCGCATTCGCTGGGGTGCTATCGTCCACGATCGACGGTGAAGCGCGCCCGATCGTTCGTAGCCGTGGACGTGCGCATGGAGTGTTCCGCATCGGCGAGGACTACGGCGGCGACCCAACCGGAGCAACCGTCTCCACGACATCTGTGCTGGCAGCGTTCGCTGACGCTGCCGCATGGGCATCGGGATCGTTCAACTCACAGACGTCAAAGGGTGCGACGGTCGTTGTCGACGGCATCTTCCTTGTGAACTCGCCGATCAAGTTGGTGTCTGCACATTCCGGGCTCAAGATCCTCGGCAACGGCCGCACCTCCTCGCGACTCGTCAACAACACCACTGATCTCATTCAGATCCTCGAGGGCAGCATGCCGATCGACGTCTTCGCGGCTAACGTCTCGTTCGAAACCGGAGCGGCGGGCGGGCATGTGCTCTCGGTCGGCACCGACATCACCCTGACGAGCGCGCTCACTTCCGGTGCAGCTGTGACCTCACTGGTGGTGTCCCCGCTGCCCGCGTCGATCGCATCGGGCGCGACCGTATCGACTGTGATCCCGAACGTGTCCCAGCAGGACTGGACAACGACCGCGGCTGTCGCGGCTGGCGCGACCTCCATTCCTGTGGCGTCTCAGACGGCGAACACCAACTACCCGATCGGTAGCTACGTGACGCCGCCGAGCGCGGCTATCCGCACGTCGAAGTTCGACCACTGCCGGTTTCTGACTCGCAACCCGGCGTCCTCGCTCATCCGGCAGCGCGGTAACTCCAACTTCCTCGCGACCACGTTCGACACTTGCGATCTCGACCGTGCCGCGGGCACGGTCCCCGCGGTTGACATCCAGACCGTCTCAGGGAGCCTCCACAACAGCAACCTGTGGCTGAACTGCTGGGCGCATGGCCACAACACCTCAGCGGCACCTTTCTTCTACCTCCGGCCCCGGTCGGGCTGGTACTACGACACGTCATTCGTGAACGTGACCGGTGAGCAGAACGGTGGAGGATTCATCCACCTGTACGCCTGTGACGCGGTCATTATCGAGAATTGCCCTGACTGGGACTACGCCCCGGCATACGCCGGGAGCCTGTTCAAACTCGCCCCGGTGGGGTCTGCCGTGTGCAACAACTGGGAGATCACGAACTCGTTCCGCCTTGCGAACGCGGGCGGTCTGGGTGCAGGCGTGTTTGACATCGAGGCCGGTTCGGCAACCCAACGCAACGGGCACATCTTCGGGTGTAAGCCTCCTGGTGTGGCCCCGGTGTACAGCCTGAACGGCGATGTGAAGATCGATGGCGAAGGGCAGGGGTTCAAGACGATCACGGCGGCGGGCACGACGACGCTGACGCTGTCCGACCCGCGCAACATCGTCGTGAACACTGCGAGCGCCGTCACGCTGGCGCTCCCTGCGGTCACGGCTGCTGCCCTTGGGCGCGAATTCAATGTCGTCAACGTCGGAGCAGGAGTGGTCACGATCGCCACCACCGTTTCCGGAACCGCGGGGCGGACGCTGAATCAATGGGATCGGATGACGATCCGCACGGACGGCTCAACTGCATTGTTCGGCCGTATCTGGTTCATGGTCTGAGAGGAACAACGATGGATCTGAATGCGCTGATCGCGAGGCAGAAATCGATGCTCGAGAAGCGGATCAAGACTCCGCTCGAGGTGGAGGTCGTGCTCGCCGACCACGTGGTGACCGTGGTGATGCCACTGATGATGCCGGGGGCCTTCTTCGACCTGTCGACGGCGTTTCCGGCGTCGTCGGCGCAGGAGCTCCGGCGGTTCGGGTTCGGGTTGGAGGAGGTCGCCCGGCACTATCCGGACATCGTGATCCGCGACGGTGACGAGGAGGACAACCTGCTCTCGGTGGCCGTCGACGGGAAGGATAAGGAGATCCACTACGGGTGGCCGGAGGTGTACGACGTTCGCGACTACGACGACCGTCAGAGCATCCGTGCTGCGATCTGGGGCGAGTACGTGTATCGGCCGCAGCAGGCGAGGACGGCTCCTCTCGGGAGGGACCGCGCTCACTGCCATTCCGAAGTGGCAGTCGTTCAAGGCGACTGTCGCCGAGGCCGGTCTGTCCCTCAAGGGCGTCGGGTTGTCGGCGGGAGCCGCAGGCCTCGCGCTCGGGGGCCTGTTCCTGGTCGTGGGTGAGCTCGCCGCGAAGCAGCAGCGGGGCGCGGAGCTCGCTCAGCAGTACGCGGACACGATCGCGGCCGGCGCGGACAAGGTCGGTGACGCGGCCCGGAAGATCACGGTCGAGCAGCTGAAGAAGGGCGGCGATTGGCTTTCGTTCAACTGGCAGTCCGCGTACGACGCGGCAGACAAGCTCGGCATCTCCCTCGACACGGTCACCGATGCGGCGATGGGCAACCAGGGCGCCATGGCCAAGCTGAAGCCGTACTACGACGCGCTCGGCGCCGACACGGCGAAGTTCTACGACCTCGCATCGAAGACCGGCATGAGCGCCGCAGAGACCCGCTTGGCGCTCGAGGCGCTGACGAACGGGATCGGCTCGCAGAACGAGGCGATCAAGCGCGGTGTCGAGCTCAAGGGGCAGGAGCAGCGCGCGAACGAGGACACCGTATCCTCGACGCAGACCCCGGCCGAGGTTCGTTCTCGAGGACCACTCGACGAATTACTCCTAAGACCCGGATGAGAAGGCGCGGGCGCAGCGGACACAGCTGACCCGGGCGCTCGACGCGCACGGGATCCGCTGAAGGAGCAGCGTGCGCCGGAGGTGTCCGCTACGCTCACGATCGTGAGCGAAGAAACGAAGGCTGAGATCGACCGAGCACGCACGGCCCTGGGTGAGGCACAGACCCACGCCAGCGCAGTGAAGCGATCCGCGCTGGAGAGTATCGCGTCAAACATGCCGGCAAAGGTCGATGCGATCGCGAAGCGAATCGCGCACGAGTATCCCGAGGTCACGCGCGAGCTCGGCGCCGATCGCGTCGCCCAGCTCCGCGAGGATCTTGCCAAGGAAGCAAAACGGCTGGGCGATCAGTTCGTGGGTGCTATCGACGAGATCAATTGGCCGCGCTCTGAGCCCTATAGTCAGGTCCGATCTCAGGACATCGAAAGCGCGCTGACCGCGAGGTTCCGGGGGAAGGTCAACGGTCCGTCGGACATCCTTGCGCGCGCCGGGTACCTCAAGACCAACCTCTATCACCGAGAAGCCGTTCAGACGCGTCCGAGGGAGCTCTTCGACGGCGAGGATTTCGGACCCGTGGCCGAGGCGCTTACCGCGCTGAGCAAGGCCGAGGATAGCTTCAAGAAGGCCCTTGCGGCAGACGACAGAGCGGTGGTCAACGACCTGTGGGGCGACTAGCACCGCGCGCGGAGCCTGACGTAGCCGTGGGGACAGAGCACGAGGTAGGGCTCGGAAGGAGAGACATCATGGCGAACGACTACTCGACTGCCTGGGACGCGCTGGCGAACGCGATCGGCGCCGCGAAGGGTGAGAGCTCGGGCTACATCGACGACGTGGAACACCTCACGGTCGATCAGCAGCTCAAGGTCGCCGAGATCGCGGCTCTGCTGTCGATCTCGCAGGAGCTCTCCGCGCTGAACCCGCAGAACACGAAGTCGCGCGGCAAGGACGGCGTCTGGCGGGATGGCTGGGGCCGCGAGATCGCGGACTGACGGTAGCTGCCGAGAAGGGAGTCCCATGGCCGTCCTCTACATCGCCGGTGCGCAGCTGCACGTCGACAGCGCGACCGCGGTACGCCTCGTGGAGCAGAGCGAACTCACCGCACCTGGCGGAGTGCTCTGCATCGAAGGCACCGGCGCCGATCAGGGTCTCTACATCAGGGTCCCGTACGGCACAGCCTTCGTGGTGGATCGTCGATAGCGTCGAGCGCTCCCGTGGGTCTCTGAGCGTCGCAGACATCGAAGCGCCGCGCGAGCACCTCGGACGGGATTAGGCCTGTCAGGCCGGGCGTAAGCGATCGGGGAAGGGCATTTGGCCCGCTACGCAGCGTGGACTGAGCCGGTGCGGCGGATGTCTGCCGGGGTCATCCCCGCCCACATCCCCGCCGCTGGACGACCGGCGATCGCGAACGCCTCGCAGAGCTCGAGCAGCGAGCACGCACGGCAGATGCCGCGCATCATCGCGGTCTCCTCGGGGTCATCGAACCGGTCGCGGGTGAACCCGTCGAGCCCGTCGCACGCCGGCGGGCTGTCTTCCATCGCCCGCACGAGCGCCGCGTGCGCGTGCTGACCGACGAACTCGGGCAGATCCGCGAGCAACGGCGCCAGGTCCACATGGCTCTGCGCGGACGTGTACGCCTCGCTGGCGGCGTCAGAGGCATCCTCAGGCACCTGGAGGTGTCCGCGGCCCTTGCGGCCTGTCACGGAGGTGGGGAGAGAGAGATCCGGTAGCCCGGCCGTGCGCCGATCCTTCCGGAGCCTGTAGAAGTGCACCGGGGAGGCCTTCATCCGGTCCCGCCACCACGCGAGCAGCACGTCCTCACGCACGACCCGGAACCGTTGCCCGGTGTCGTCGGTCCGCCACTCCATCGGCATCCCGTTCTGGCGCCACACGCGGATGCTGTGCTCGCTGCGCTTCACCCGCCTCGCCGCAGACGCGTACGTGAGCCAGGTTTCCGTGGCGGTTTCCGTCGCAGGTCCACTCAAGCCCATCATCGGCCACCACTCCCCTACGCCTAGATCCGCGGAATCACTCGGATCCCACCCTCAGCCGATGCCGTCCATTCATCCGCGGACAGTACGAGCTGTACTTCGGCGTCTGACCCCCGATCCGACGAACGCCCTCGACCTTCATGGTCGGGGGCGTTCGTCGTTCCGCCCGGCACGGCGTGGTTCGTCGCGGCGGATTCACGGACATGACAAGGTGAGGCCAGTCACCCCGGTGACTGCATCTCCGGCCCGCAGAGGAGTCAGCATGCTCACCCCCACCACCGTCAAGATCTCATTCTGGATCTTCCTGATCGGCATCATCCTCGACGTCGTCGGCGCCGTCCTGATCATCATCGCGGGAGCGGCCGTCACCACGACCGGCGACTCGGCCACTGTCGCGGGCACCAGCGTCGACGGGACCGTCCTCATCGCCACGGGTGCCATCGCACTCGTGTTCGCGATCATCGAGCTGTTCATCCTCCGGAGGATGAAGGCAGGCAGGAACTGGGCACGCATCGTGCTGACGGTCCTGGAGATCCTCTCGATCGGCTCACTGTTCAGCGGCACCAACGGCATCGGGATCCTCGCCCTCCTTCTCGGCATCGTCGCAGTCGTGCTCTTGTGGCTGCCCGCCTCGAACACCTACTTCCGCGGCGCCTGAGGTCTCGTGCGCTCGGCCCGGGCCGAGAGACCCCGGCACCTTATCCGGTTCAGGCGCGGACCAGCAGCACTCCGGGACGGATGCCCGCGGTGAAGGAGCGCACCTGGCCGCGCTCCTCGCCGTCGATCTGGAAGGGCTGCGGGCGCGCCAGCTCTACTCTGATGCGCTGCGCCGAAGCATGCCGCACCACGTCGGTGCTGGTCGTCTCGCCACCGAGGAGCCTGCGCAGACCGTTGTCCCAGACGACGGTGCGCACCGTCTCGAACCAGTCCGCCACGCCCTCCGCGCTGACGAGAAGGAGATCCAGCCGCCCGTCGTCCGGCACGGCGTCCGGAAGCAGGGTGATCCCGCCTTGGATCATGCCGCAGTTGCCGATCATGAGGGTGTGGATCCGCGCCCGGTCCGCGTGCTCCCCGTCCAGGGCGAGCTCGACGGAGACGAGCTCGGTCCCGGCGGCCGCGGCGCCCAGCGCCTTCACATAGGCGAGCCAGCCGGCCTTCGCCTTGAGCTCCTCGTCGGTCTCCTCGAGCATGCGCGCATCGAGCCCGAGGCCGGCCATCACGACGAACACGTGCTCTCCCGGAGCGTCACCCTCGCTCACCTCGATGGTGCCCACGTCGATGCGGCGCGGCTCTGCGGTGAGCGCGTGGGCGACCGCGGCCGCGACCCCGTCCAGCGGCACGCCCAGATTCCTGGCGAGCAGGTTGCCGGTGCCGTGCGGCAGGATCCCGAGAGCGGCATCGGTGCCGGCGAGCACCTCGGCCACTGCGCGGACCGTGCCGTCGCCACCCGCCGCGAAGACGAGCTCGCAGCCGGCATCGACCGCCTCCTGCGCCATCGCCCGTCCCGGGTCCTCCTCGGTCGTCAGGAAGAACCGGATGTCGGCATCGGAGATGTGCGCAGCGACCGCGGCGCGCACCTCATCCTCCGATTCGAGCTTCACCGGATTGCGGACCACGCCGATCATCGTCATGAGACCATCCTCGCCGCATCGCCGGCCGAACGCCGCGCACAGCGCCCGTCAGCCGTAGAACAGCGTCTCGAAAGCCTTCCTGGCGCGCCGCGTCACGCGCAGGTATTCCTCCTCGACGGCGGCCGCCGAGCGGTCGGGGTAGCCGAGGATCCGGCCGACGCCGTCGAGCTCGCGCGGATCAGCCGGCAGCACGTCCTTCGTCTGCCCGGTGAGCAGCGTCATCGCCGAGCGCAGCCGGCTGGAGAGCCGCCATGCCTCACGCAGCCGCTCCCCCGCCGCGGCCGGCACGAAACCGTTCTCGACGGCGACGTCGAGTGCCGCCAGCGTCGAGGTCGTGCGCAATGCCGGCACGGCATGCGCATGCTGCAGCTGCACGATCTGGATCAGCCACTCCACGTCGCTGAGAGTGCCGGGGCCGAGCTTGAGGTGCCGGCGCGGGTCCACGCCCTGCGGCAGGCGCTCGCCCTCGACGCGTGCCTTGATCCGCTTGATCTCCCGCAGTGACGTGAGATCCAGCGCCTCCGGATAGCGCACGCCGTCGGCGAGCTCCAGGAAGCGCTCGATGAGCTTGTGGCTGCCCGCGACGCCACGGGCGCGCAGCAGCGCCTGAGCCTCCCAGGACAGCGACCAGCGGCGGTAGTACGCGGCGTACGCGTCGAGGGTACGCACGAGAGGGCCGTTGCGCCCCTCTGGGCGCAGATCCGCGTCGAGCTCGAGCGGAAGCCGATGGTCGGTCAGGTGCTCCCGCAGCCCTGCGACGATCCGCGCGGCGAGCTGCTGCGCACGCTGCGCGTCGACACCGTTCGCGTCGTACACGAAGAGCACATCCGCGTCGGATCCGAATCCGAGCTCCGCGCCGCCGAAGCGCCCCATTCCGATGACGGAGAAGTCCAAGACGTCGTCTTCGTCAGGCACGACATCGCGGCGCACGGCTCGCAGCGCGGCCTGGATCGCGGCATCGGTGATCGTCGTGAGCGCCAACGCGACCTCGTCGATGCTCAGCACGTCCAGCACGGCGCCCATCGCGGTGCGCAACAACTCCCGGCGTCGCAGCGCCCGTACCGAGCGCATCGCATCCAGGATCGTGTCGTGCCGGGTCTGGATCGCCCTGGCCTCCTCATCGAGCGCCTGCCACGGCCGCGGTCGCAGCTGCTCGGTGCTCTCCAGCCACGCCACCGACTCCGGGATCCACTCCATCAGCTCGCCGATGTACCGCGAGGTCGAGAGCACGCGGGTGAGCCGCTCCGCGGCGCCCGACGAGTCGCGCAGCATGCGCAGGAACCAGGGCGTGTCGCCGAGCCGCTCGCTGATGCGCCGGAACGCGACCAAGCCGTAGTCGGGATCCGTGCCGTCCGCGAACCAACGCACCATCACCGGCATCAGGTGCCGCTGGATCGTGGCCTTCCGGCTGAGTCCGGTGGTCAAGGCGCCGATGTGGCGGAGCGCACCGGCAGGGTCGCGGAAGCCGATCGCGGCGAGGCGGTCGTGCGCCTGGTCCGTGGAGAGCGTGCGCTCCTCCTCCGGCAACGATGCGACCGCGCTCAGCAGCGGACGATAGAACAGCCGGGTGTGCAGGTCCCGCACCTCACGGCGCACGTCCTCCCACACCCTCCTGATGCCGTCCGCAGTCTCGGCGAGGCCGGTGGCGCGGCCCAGCACGCGCAGCGCCTCCTCCTCGCGCGGCACGAGATGGGTGCGCTGCATCTCGCGCAGCTGCAGCCGGTGCTCGATCAGTCGCAGCACCCGGTAGTCCTGCGCGAACAGGCCGGCCTCGGCTCGGCCGATGTAGCCACCCGCGACGAGCGCGTCGAGCGACTCCAGCGTGCCCCTCGTGCGGATCTGCGGATCCGTGAGGCCGTGCACGAGCTGCAGCAGCTGCACGGTGAACTCGATGTCGCGCAGTCCTCCCGGTCCGAGTTTGAGCTGGTACGGCACGTCCTCGGCAGCGATGTGCTCGGTGACGCGCTCGCGCATGCGCTGCACGCTGCCGACGAAGTCCTCGCGTGCTGCACTCGACCACACCTTGGGCTGCACAGCCTCGATGTATGCCGTGCCCAGGGCGTCATCGCCGGCGATCGCCCGCGCCTTCAGCAGCGCCTGGAACTCCCAGCTCTTCGCCCAGCGGTCGTAGTAGGCGACGTGTGAGCCCAGGGAGCGCACGAGCGCGCCCTGCTTGCCCTCGGGGCGCAGCGCCGCGTCGACCTCCCAGAGCGGCGGCTCGGACTCGATCCCGGCGATGACCTGCATGGTCTCCCGCGCCAGCCGTGTGGCGATGTCGATCGCCCTGGGCTCAGTCAGCCGCTCCTCATCCGCGGTGCCCGCGACGAAGATGACGTCCACGTCGCTGACGTAGTTCAGCTCGCGCGCCCCGGTCTTGCCCATGCCGATGATCGCCAGCCGGGTCAGAGCGACGTCCCGCCGGACGTCGGCGGAACCGGCCGCGATCGCGGTGCGCGCGATCGCGAGCGCCGCCTCCAGCGCAGCGGACGCCGCATCCGCGAGCGCCGCCGAGACGTCCGCCACCGCGGCGACCGGATCCGATGCGGTCAGATCCCACGCCGCGATCCCTGCAACCGCACGCCGGTACGCGATGCGCAGCCGGATCCGGGCCGCCGCGTCTCCGGTCGCCGCGAACCCGTCCGCCGCGTCCACTGAGGACAGCAGCAGGTCGCGCAGCCGCTCGGCGCTCGGCAGCGCCGAGCGGTCCTCACGCAGCAGCGCCAGCTCCTCCGGACGGCGTTCGAAGAACCGACCGAGGCCCGGCGAGGCCCCGAACACCGCCCAGGCGCGGGCGCGCGACGCCGCGTCCGACAGCACGGCTGACACCGCAGACGGATCTCGGCGGGCGACGCGGATGAGCCCGGCCAGCGCCTCGTCGGGGTCGGCGCTGCGCAGCGGCTCGATCAGCGTCGACGGCGTGAGCCCGGTGATCTCGCCCAGTTCACGCAGCCCGGCGGACGCGGCGGACAGGCCGACGAAGCCCAGCCGGGCGAGCGCGGACAGCGAGAGCGAGTCGTCGAAACGGGGCACTGCGACCCCTGCTCAGAGCAGTTCGAGGTTGCTCTTGAGCTCGAACGGCGTGACCTGACCGCGGTACGCCTCCCACTCCTTGCGCTTGTTCAGCAGCACATAGTTGAAGACCTGCTCGCCGAGCGTTTCGGCGACGAGTTCCGACTCCTCCATGAGTTCGAGTGCGTGGTCCAGGCTCGCAGGCAGCGCCGCGTAGCCGAGCGCACGCCGTTCCGCGTCGCTCAGAGACCAGACGTTGTCCTCGGCCTCGGGCGGCAGCTCGTAGCCCTCCTCGATGCCCTTGAGCCCGGCCGCGAGCATGAGGGCGTACGCCAGATACGGGTTGGCCGCAGAGTCCAGGGCGCGGTACTCGATCCGCGTGGACTGGCCCTTGTTGGGCTTGTACATCGGCACCCGGATCAGCGCGGAGCGGTTCGCGTGGCCCCATGTCACGAAGCTGGGCGCCTCGTCGCCGCCCCAGAGCCGCTTGTACGAGTTCACGAACTGGTTCGTCACCGCCGCGATCTCGTTCGCGTGCCGCAGGAGCCCCGCGATGAACTGGCGCCCCGTACGGGAGAGCTGGTACTTCGCCCCCTCCTCGTAGAACGCGTTCAAGTCGCCCTCGAACAGCGACAGGTGCGTGTGCATGCCGCTGCCGGGGTGGTTGTTCAGGGGCTTCGGCATGAACGTCGCGTACACGCCCTGCTCGATCGCCACCTCCTTCACCACGGTGCGGAAGGTCATGATGTTGTCGGCGGTGGTGAGCGCGTCCGCGTAGCGCAGGTCGATCTCGTTCTGGCCGGGACCGCCCTCATGGTGGCTGTACTCCACCGAGATGCCGAGGTCCTCCAGCATCCGCACAGCGCTGCGCCGGAAGTCGTGCGCCGTACCGCCGGGCACGTTGTCGAAATAGCCCGCCGAGTCCGCCGGGACGGGCCCCTCGGGTCCGAACTGCGACGACTTCAGCAGGTAGAACTCGATCTCGGGGTGCGTGTAGAACGTGAAGCCCGCATCAGCCGCCTTGGCGAGGGTGCGCTTGAGCACGTGCCGCGGGTCCGCGACGGCCGGACGACCGTCCGGCGTGGTCAGGTCGCAGAACATCCGCGCCGTGGGGTCGATCTCCCCGCGCCAGGGCAGGATCTGGAAGGTCGTCGGATCCGGCTGCGCGAGCAGATCCGACTCGAAGGTGCGGGTCAGGCCCTCGATCGCGGAGCCGTCGAACCCGATGCCCTCGGCGAAGGCGCCCTCGACCTCGGCCGGGGCGATCGCCACCGACTTCAGGGTGCCGATCACGTCGGTGAACCAGAGTCGGATGAACTTGACGCCGCGCTCCTCAATGGTGCGCAGCACGAAGTCCCGCTGCTTGTCCATTCCGCTCATCGAGTACCGTCCGTGCCCTTGCCCCAGTTGTCCTCGGCCGCATCCTCATCGGCCCAGGCCTTGGCACGCTCCTGGAGCACCTCCGGGGCGCGACTGGCCTCCTCGGCGGTGTCGAACGGGCCGATCCGGTCGATAGACGGCGATTCCAGACCGTATTCGACCTCACCGGTGCTGCTGTTGAACCAGTACTTGTTCTCGCCGGACATCGCTGCTCCTCCTGGGCTTTGTCACGATCCTACTGGCGTGCCCGCCTCTCGCTAGGCTGTTGCGCATGGCAAAAGCGATCGGCGTCGACATCGGCGGCACGGGTATCAAGGCAGGAATCGTCGACCTCGAGCACGGGACCATGGCGTCCGACCGCGTACGTGTGCCCACCCCCGAGGGCGCCTCGCCCCAGGATGTGCTGACGGCCGTCCAAACCGTGCTGCGGACCCTCGAGGTGCACGAGTCGACCCTTCCACTCGGCGTCGCCTTCCCCGCGATCGTCAAGCGCGGAAGGACGCTCTCCGCCGCCAACGTCTCGAAGAAGTGGATCGACTTCGACGCCGAGCGCTTCTTCCGGGACGGCCTGGGTCGCAACATCGTCTTCGTGAACGACGCGGACGCTGCCGGTGTCGCCGAGGCGCGCCACGGCGCGGCACGCGACGTCATCGGGCTCACCCTGATGACCACGCTCGGCACCGGCATCGGCTCCGCCTTCCTGTACGACGGCGTCCTGATCCCCAACTCCGAACTCGGGCACCTCAACTTCCGCGGGTTCGAATCCGTGGAGAAGTGGGCGGCCACCTCCGCCCGCGAACGCGAGGGGCTCAGCTGGGCGGCATGGGCCGAGCGCCTGCAGGCCTTCTACTCGCACATCGAGTTCCTCTTCAGCCCCGACCTGTTCGTCGTCGGCGGGGGCGTGTCCAAGAACGCAGGCGATTTCCTCCCGCTTCTCGAACTCAAGACACCGATCGTCCCGGCCATCCACCGCAACAACTCCGGCATCATCGGCGCGGCCTCGCTCGCGGGCGACTGACGCCCCCTGCACGCCGAAAGGCCCGGATCCGCTGAGCTGCGGATCCGGGCCTTCTTCGTGAGAGGAACGGGCCGGCCTGTACGCCGGGTTCTGTGCCGGGGCCCCTCTCGGGGCATCCCTTCGACGGTCATCTCTCTCGGCGACGCGTTGCCGCGCCGCTCCAGCGGCCTACCCGGGGACTCGGCGAGCCGCGTCATCATCCCCTGTCTGGCCTTGCTCCGGGCGAGGTTTACCTGGCGGGCCGTGTCGCCACGGCCCCGGTGGTCTCTTACACCACCCTTTCACCCTTACCTCGGTCCTTGCGGGCCGCGGCGGTCTTCTCTCTGTGGCACTGTCTCGCGGATTGCTCCGGGTGGGTGTTACCCACCGCCCTGCCCTGTGGAGCCCGGACGTTCCTCGGTGCGGTCTCCCGCCACGCGACCGTCCAGCCGACCCGTTCACATCCAGTCTACGAGTCCTTGCCCGCGTCCTCGGCGATGCGCAGGTCGAGGGGGATGTCGATCTCGAATCCGGGGAACAGCCGGCGCGTCGCCGCGTCCGCCGCGTCCTGCACCACACGCGCGGCCTCGTCGGCCTGCGCGACAGGCGCGTGCACGATCACCTCGTCGTGCAGGAAGAACGCCAGATGCGCGCGCCGTGAGAACACCGGTCCAGAACCGGACGCAGGCTCGGCAGCCTCGGGCAGCGCGGTCAGGCGGTGCCGGATCTCGGCCAACCAGAGCAGCGACCATTCGGCTGCGGTGCCCTGCACCACGAAGTTGCGGGTGAACCGGCCGCGATCCCTGGCCCTGCTGCGGGCCAGCCGCTCGTCGGCGCCGTCCGCATCGGGGTCGCTCGCCCGCGACTGCGTCGCGGTCCAGAGCACATCCGGCCGTGGCGAACTGCGGCCGAGCAGCGTCGAGACGACGCCCCCGTCCTCCCCCGTCTTCGCCGCGCCGTCCACGAGCGCCATCGCCCGGGGGAAGACGCTGCGCAGCCGCGGACCGAGCTGGCCGCTCGGTCCCGTGGTCGCGCCGTACATGGCCCCGAGGACCGCGTACTTCGCCTCCTGACGCGTCTGGACCGCACCCGAGCGCACGACGCCCTCGTACAGGTCGGCGCCACGCGCAGCCGCAGCCATCGCCCGGTCCTTCGACATCGCCGCGAGCACCCGCGGCTCCAGCTGCGCCACGTCCGCGCACACCAGCGTCCAGCCGGCATCGGCGCGCACCGCCGGGCGCAGGCTCCGCGGGATCTGCAATGCTCCCCCGCCGCTGGACGCCCAGCGCCCGGTGACCACGCCGCCGGTGAGGTAGACGGGCCGGAAGCGCTCCTCGCGCACCCACTCCGCGAGCCACGCCCAGCCGTTGGCGGAGTAGAGCCGAGCCAGCTTCTTGTACGTCAGGAGCGGTTCGACGACGGGGTGCTCGACCTCGCCGAGTTCCCAGCGCGAGGTCGAGTCGATCAGGATCCCGGCCCGCCGCAGCGCCTTCAGCAGACGCGGCGGGCTGTCGGGGTTGACCGTGGCGTCCTCCAGGGTCTCACCGATCACGGCCGCGAGCTCGGCCATCCGAGCGGGCCGCGCACCGGGCACCGGCCGCGGGCCGAGCGCCTCGGCGAGCAATTGCTCGTGCACGGCAGCGCTCCACGGCAGGCCGGCGGCCGTCATCTCCTCGGCGACGAGAGCCCCGGTCGACTCGGCGGCGCACAGCAGAGCGAGGCGACCGTCCGGGGCACGCCCCAGAGCGGCGCGCTGGCGAGCGTACTCGGCGAGGAGTTCATCGATCTCCACGTACGGGTCGCCGGAGGCCTGTGACGCGACCTCATGCAGATCGAACAGCGCGGGCGTCTCGATCGTCGTCGCCAGCGGATCCGACCGGATCCAGCGCGACGAAGCCGGGACCGGATCCGCCAGACTCGCCGTGTCGCGCAGGATCGCGTGGCAGAGCACCAGGTCGTGCGCGCGGCGGATCCTGATCCCGGCGGCGAGCAGCGGCGGGTACACCTCGCGGAGATGACGCACCACCCACCGCGGATGGGCCCGCTCCTCCAGAGCGGCCACCTCGGTGGTCAGCGCGGATGCCGCGATCTCATTCCTGCACAGCTCTGCGCCGTCCTCGTCGAACAGCACCAGAGTCCAGCTGGTTCGTGCGGACCGCCCCAGCACGACCTCGTGCGGAGCAGCCGATTCGATCATGTCTTCGAATCTACGCCCTCCGGGAGCCAGGCACGGCATCCGCGATTCTGTACACCGGATCCTCGGGTGTGTCGGTGTGTATCGCCGCGCGCGCACCCGAACCCGGCGGCGGTTAGCGTGGAGTCACCGGAGAGGAGTCCCCCATGTCCGATGCGTCCCCCTTCATCGCCCACAACGGCTTCGCCCTGCCTGCCCAGGGCCTCGGCACCTACGGTTTCCGCGGAGAGGCCGGTGCGGATGCGGTCCGCAGCGGCATCGAGAACGGCTATCGGCTGATCGACTCCGCCTTCAACTACGAGAACGAAGGTGCGGTCGGCTGGGGCATCTCCGGGGCAGCCGTCGACCGGGCCGAACTCATCGTCACCTCGAAACTCGCCGGGCGCCACCACGCGCGCGCCAAGGCGCTCGACGCGATCGAGGAGAGCCGGTTCCGCCTCGGCGTCGATGCGATCGACCTGTTCCTCATCCACTGGCCGCTGCCGCGCGTGGACGCGTACGTCGAGGCCTGGCAGGCGCTCATCGAGGCGCGCGACCGGGGCCTGGTACGCCAGATCGGCGTGTCGAACTTCCTGCCGGAGCACCTGGAACGCATCGAGGACGCGACCGGGGTGCGCCCCGTGGTCAACCAGATCGAGCTGCACCCACGCTTCCCGCAGGAGGAGGCCCTGGCGTACCACCGCGCTCACGGCATCCTCACCGAGGCGTGGAGCCCGCTCGGCAGGGCCGGCGAGGTGCTCGAAGATCCGGCGATCACCGCCGTCGCCGCAGCGCACGGTCTGACACCGGCGCAGGCTGTACTGGCCTGGCACGCCGGACGCGGCGTGGTGGCGATCCCGAAGGCCGCCTCGGCCGAGCATCAGGCGTTGAACCTCGCCGCGGCCCAGGTGCGGCTGAGCTCCGACGAGATCGCCGCGATCACGGCTCTCGGCGCACCCGACGGGCGCCTCTGGGACGCGGATCCGGCCACGCACGAGGAATTCTGAGCGCGCTCCACCGCCGGGGTCGGCGCCGCCCGGCTCACTCCGCGGGGGCGGAGCTCTTCAGGCCCGACTCCTCGGTGCGGATCAGGATGCACCCGCACTCGGGGCATGAGACCACGTCGTCGTCCGCAGCCTGGCGGATGGCGTTGAGGTCCGTACCGGAGAGCACCATGCGGCACCCCTCGCAGGTGGCGCGGCGCAACAGCGCCGCGCCCGCGGTGCGTCCGACGCGGCGCTGGTACTCGGCCATGAGCGACGGGGAGACCGAGTCGACGAGCGCGACGCGGTCTCGAGCGAGCTGCTCGCCCTCGGTCGTCGCTGCGGCGATGAGGGCTTTGGCCTCCGCGGTCAGCCGCGTGCCCTCGGCCACGGTCTGGTCGATGAGCGCCTGCTGGGCGGAGACGGCCGCCTCGGCATCCTCCAACCGGCCCATGAGCTCGAGCTCGGCGTCTTCCAGGTCGCTGATCCGGCGTGCGAGGCTCGCGATCTCCTGCTCGAGGGCGACCGCGTCCTTGGGGTTCTGCGTGGCAGCGAGCCGGCCGGCATCGCGGTCGCGGCGCTGTGCCGCGAGGGCGACATCCGACTCGAGGCGCTTCAGCTCGGTCTGCACGTCATCGCGCGTTCCGGCCAGTTCGGTCAGCTCGCGCAGCTGTCCCTGCCGCTGCGCGGAGAGCTCGTTGATCCGCTCCCCCTGCACCGGATGCGTGCGCGCGTAGTCGGCCTGCGCGATACGGCGGTCGATGTCGGCGATGTCGAGGAGCACGATCTGGTGCGCGGGGTTGGCTTTCACGCGTCCAAATCTACGCCAGGCGGGAATCCGGCCGCGCGCGCATCCCGCGTCAGGACACGTCGCCGTCGACGTAGAGCCATTGGCCGTCCTCGCGCACGAAGCGACTGCGCTCATGCAGCACGCCACGACCCGTCGCGTCCCGGTGGATCGCTTCGAACTCCACGATGCCCTCCGTGTCGAAGGGCCCTCCAGCGTGCTTCGCGAGGATGTCGAGGCGGAGCCAGCGCAGATGCGCGTCGAGGTCCAGCTGCGCCGGCCGGGTCGTCGGATGCCAGGAGCGCAGCAGGTACGCGGCATCGCCGACCACGAACGCCGTGTAGCGGGAGCGCATGAGACGCTCCGCGGTGGGCGCAGGTCGCCCCGCGAGGATCGGACCGCAGCAGGTCTCGAAGAGGTCGCCGCTGCCGCAGGGGCAGCGCTGCGCCGCCCTTCCGGCCATCGATCCATCGCTCATCCCGTCCAGCCTATTCGTTGATGTCGATACCCTTCGGAATACCCCTAGGGGGTATATGGTTGGTCCGATCATGGACGAACGAACGCAGAACGGCAGCCCCCACGCCGACGGCATCGCGACGCACGGTCATGGAACGGCGCACGAGACGCCGACCCCGACGGATCACACGCAGATGCACGACTCCCCTACGGATCACGGCGACATCGATCACGCGGAACTGCACGCCCACTCGGGCCATGCCGGCCACTCGGGCCACGCCGGTCACTCGGGCCATGCCGGCCACTCGGATCACGACGGCCACTCGGGCCACGCCGGGCACGGCGATCACGTCGCGCGATTCCGACGCCTGTTCTGGATCATGCTCGTGCTGGCGGTCCCCGTCGTCGCCTTCTCCCCCATGTTCGCCATGCTCGTCGGATACCACGTTCCCGACGCCCTCGTCGTGCGGGCGATCCCGCCGGCGATCGGCACCGTGCTGTACGCGTGGGGCGGACAGCCGTTCCTGGCCGGCGCGATCTCCGAGCTGCGCGCACGGCGTCCGGGGATGATGCTGCTGATCGCGCTCGCGATCACCGTCGCCTTCCTCGCCTCCTGGGGTGCGACTCTCGGACTCCTCGACCATGAACTCGACTTCTGGTGGGAACTCGCCCTCCTCGTCGTGATCATGCTGCTCGGGCACTGGATCGAGATGCGTTCCCTGGCCCAGACGACATCCGCCCTCGACTCACTGGCCGCACTCCTGCCCGATGAGGCGGAGCGCGTCGTCGGCGACGACGTGGAGCTCGTGTCACCGGCGGAGCTCCGGGTCGGCGATGTCGTCCTGATCCGCCCCGGCGGACGCGTGCCCGCGGATGCGGTGGTGGCGGAGGGATCCGCCACCGTCGACGAGTCCATGATCACGGGCGAGTCGCGCGCGGTGCCACGCACCGTGGGCGACCATGTCGTCGCCGGCACGATCGCGACGGACTCGGCCCTGCGCGCTCGCGTGACGGCGGTGGGTGCCGACACCGCCCTTGCGGGCATCGGACGGCTCGTGGCTGAAGCGCAGTCGTCCTCGTCCCGGGCGCAGCGCCTCGCCGACCGCGCCGCGGGCTGGCTGTTCTGGTTCGCCCTCATCGCCGGCATCGTGACCGCCGTGGTGTGGACCGCGATCGGCCTCCCCGACGCCGCCGTCGTCCGGGTCATCACCGTGCTCGTGATCGCCTGTCCGCATGCACTCGGCCTGGCGATCCCGCTGGTCGTCTCGATCGCGACGGAGCGGGCCGCGCGCGGCGGGATCCTGGTGAAGGACCGGATGGCCCTCGAGCGGATGCGCCAGGTCGATGCCGTGCTGTTCGACAAGACCGGCACGCTGACGGAGGGTGCTCCCGCTGTGATCGGGATCGCCGTCGCGGCGGGCTTCACCGAGGACGAGGTGCTCGGCGCCGCCGCCTCTGCAGAGTCCGACTCCGAGCACCCGCTCGCCACGGCGATCCGCACGGCCGCTGAGAACCGCGGTCTGGCCCGCGGCGCCGTGTCGGGATTCCGCTCCGAGCCGGCGCTCGGTGTCCGGGCCGTCGTCGACGACCGCAGCGTCGAGGTGGGCGGACCGGGGCTGCTCGCGCAGACCGGCGCGGCGGAGATGCCCGAGGCGTCGGCGTGGCGTGCCGAGGGTGCGATCATCCTGCACGTGCTCGTGGACGGAAGGCTCGCCGGAGCTCTCAAACTGGCCGATGCGATCCGGCCGGAGTCCCGCGATGCGGTGCGGGCACTCCAGCAGCGCGGCGTCGACGTCGTCATGATCACCGGCGACGCCGAGGCGGTCGCCGCGTCCGTGGCGGCGGAACTCGGCATCCGGCGGTTCTTCGCGGGCGTGCGCCCCGAGGACAAGTCGGCGCGGGTCGCCGAGCTGCAGGCCGAGGGACGGGTGGTCGCCATGGTGGGCGACGGTGTCAACGACGCCCCCGCACTGGCCACGGCGGACGTGGGCATCGCGATCGGGGCCGGCACCGACGTGGCCATCGGATCCGCCGGGGTCGTGCTGGCCAGCTCGGATCCGCGCTCGGTGGTCGCGACGATCGAGCTGTCGCGGGCCGCCTACCGCAAGATGCGGCAGAACCTGTGGTGGGCGGCCGGGTACAACCTCGCCGCCGTGCCTCTCGCCGCGGGCGTGCTCGCCCCCATCGGCTTCCTGTTGCCGATGTCGGTCGGTGCGATCCTGATGTCGGTCTCCACCGTGGTCGTCGCCCTCAACGCGCAGCTGCTGCGCCGGCTCGACCTGCGGCCCGAGAGCGTCGCCGCCTCACCGGAGCACGGCTCGCACTGAATGTCCGGTGGCCCGGCCGGATCGGACTCAGAGTCCGATCCGGTCCAGAGCGCCTGCCAGACGATCGACCGTGCCGTCCACATCCGCGAGCTTGTCGAGACCGAACAGCCCGATCCGGAACGTCGAGAACGATTCCGGCTCTCCGCAGTGCAGCGGCACACCGGCCGCGATCTGCAGCCCCTGCTCGCGGAACAGCGCTCCGGTGCGCAGTCCCGGCTCCGTGGTGTGCACCACGGCGACGCTCGGCGAGGCGAATCCCTCCGCGGCCACCGAGGGCAGACCACGCTCGGCCAGCAGGGCGCGCACCCGGCTGCCGAGGTCCCACTGAGCGGCACGCAGCGCCTCGAAGCCCCGCTCGCGGGTCTCGGTCATGAGTGCGGCGTTGTGCGCGAGCGTGTCGGTCGGCATGGTGGCGTGGTACGGCGCACGGCCCGCCACATACTCCTCGGAGATCCACAACCATTTCGCCAGGTCCATGGCGAAGCTCGTCGACGTGCGCGACGTCACAGCCTCGCGACCCGCGTCGCCGAGCATCACATAACCGGCGCCGGGTGATCCGCTCCACCCCTTCTGCGGAGCGCTCAGCAGCACGTCCACGCCGAGGGCTGCCATGTCCACCCAGAGGGCACCCGACGCGATCGAGTCCAGGACGAACAGCCCGCCGACCTCGTGCACCGCGTCGGCGAGAGCGCGCACATAGTCATCGGGCAGCAGGATCCCCGCCGCCGTCTCGACGTGCGGTGCGAAGACGACCTCGCTGCGCTGGGCGCGGATCGCGGCGACCACCTCGTCGATCGGTGCGGGGGCCCAGGCAGCCTGCGCGCCATCGGAATCCGGGCGCGCCGCGCACACAACCGTGTTGTGCGCGATGTCGCCGGCATCGAGGATCTGCGACCAGCGGTAGGAGAACAGTCCGTTGCGCACGATGAGGCAGCGGCGCCCGGTGGCGAGCTGGCGAGCGACGCCCTCCATCGCGTAGGTCCCGCCACCCGGGACGATCGCCGTCGTCGTCGCACCATAGGCGGCCCGCAGATCGGACTGCACGCTCTGCATCACGCGGACGAATCGCGCGGACATGTGGTTCAGGGAGCGGTCCGTGAAGACCACCGAGTACTCCAGCAGGCCGTCGGGATCGACATCGTCGTGCGGAAGGTTCATGCGCTCAGCCTGGCACACCGCTCCCGCTAGGCTGGAGGGAACGCGCCTATAGCTCAGTTGGTAGAGCACGTCCTTTACACGGATGTGGTCGGGAGTTCGAGTCTCTCTGGGCGCACCGCGAGCGGCGTCGCCCGTACGCGCGACGCCGCGAGGCGCCCATCGATCAGACGAGCCTCTTGCCCTCCGTCTTCGGCGCCCACAGCCAGGTGACCAGCGCGCCGAGTGCGAGCACCCCGGCGAGCCAGTACATCGACACGGACACTCCCCACTTCTCCAAGCTGATCGGCAGCAGGAATGTCCCGATCGCCGAGCCGATGCGGCTGGTCGCGTTGAGCAGGCCGACGCCGCTCCCCCGCAGATGCGTCGGGAAGAGCTCGGGCGGGTACACCTGGGTGATGTTCGACGCCGCGGACATCACGAACGAATAGACCACGAACGGGATGAGCATCAGCCACGGCGACGCCTCCGCGAGGAGCCCGAGCAGAGCCAGCATCACGGTCATGATGACGAACGTCCAGAACGTGAAGGCCTTGCGCGGGAATCGCACGATCGCCCAGAGGCCCGCGACGCCACCGGCCAACAGGAAGATGTTGATCAGCAGGTTCTGCACGTTCGCGTCCGACACCTTCATCGCCTCGAGGATCGTGTAGACGAACGTGTAGATGGCGAAGTACGGGAGCACCTGGCAGGTGTAGAACAGGATCCCGAACCAGGTGCTCTTGCGCAGCGCGGGGCTGAAGAGCTCGCGGTAGCTGCTCTTCTCCTCGACATGAGCTGCCGGGATGAAGATGTTCCCCGTCTTGAGATACTTCTCCGCGATCGCTGCGGCCTCATCGCCGCGCCCCCTGCTGATGAGCCAGCCCGGCGACTCGGGTGAGCCGATGCGCACGATCAGGACGAACAGAGCCGGGATGAATCCTGAGGCGAGAAGCCAGCGCCAGGTGTCCGGGCCCACGTTCACATAGGCGCCGATCACGTTGGCGATGACATAGCCGACGGTCCACAGCACGGTCAACGAGGAGAGCATAAGGCCGCGGGACTTGCGCGGCGCGAACTCCGACAGGAGCGTCGGACCGACGGCGTAGTCCGCGCCGAGACCGAAGCCGATCAGCAGGCGAAGCACGAAGATCGTCTCGACGTTCGGTGCCCAGAACTGCGCCAGGGATGCGGCGGCGATCAGGATGAAGTTCAAGACGTAGACGCGCTGCCGACCGATCCGGTCGCTGATCCGGCCGAGGATCAACGATCCGAAGAACAGGCCGATCAGCGCCGAGCTCGCCAGCATGCCCTGCCAGAACCCGTCGACGTGCCACTGCTGCGACAGCAGGGGCAACGCGCCGCCGATGATCCCCAGCGCATAGCCGTCCGAGAAGTTGGCGCCGAAGGTCATCATCGTGACCTTGAAGTGGAACCGTCCGAACGGGATCTGATCGAGAGCGATCTTCCCTTCGGGGACCGGCTCCTGGGCCTCGTCGGTGATGGCGGAATTCATCAGCAGCTCCCTTGCCACGTTGTGTTCCCATGTAGTGAAATAGTGATTGTTCACCACATGAAACTTGGTGACTGCCAGAATGTCAAGACCCGAGTGCGAAGCGCTCCGTCGGAAGGAGTCCCATGATCGACGCGAAGGGGCGGTCGAATCGAGCCACCGCGCCTGCGGCGGCGTCCGCAGGCGTCACGATCGTGCTCGGCGACCAGCCGCTGCAGTTGGACGACATCCGCGTCTTCGCCGAAGATGGCGCGCGCGCGGAATACTCGGCGGCGGCCGTTGATGCCATCGCTCTTGCCCACGACACCCTGCTGCACCTCGCCGAGACGCGCCCGGTCTACGGTCTCTCCACGGGAGTCGGCGCGCGGCGCAGCGTCGCCGTCGTGCGCGACAGGGCGTCGTGTCTGCGCCTCTGGCGCAGCCACGCGCTCCAATACGGTCCTGCCGTCGACGCCGAGCGCGTACGGGCGATGCTGCTCATCCGCGCCAACCAGCTCGCGCAGGGCGGATCCGGCGTCAGCCCGGCGCTCGCCGGCGCCCTGCTCGCCGCGACGACCCGCGAGGATCCGCCGACGGTGGCCTTCGGCGGCGCGCTCGGCACGGGCGATCTCGGCGCGCTCGCGGCCCTTGCGCTCCAGATCACCGCGGACGAGCCCTCCGGTCCGTTCGCCGCTTCCGACGGCCTTCCGTTCATGAGCAGCAGTGCGCTGACACTCGCCGATGCGGCGCTCACGCTCGTCGATCTCGATCGTGCGATCGATGCGGCGATGGTGCTCGGTGCCGCCACCGCGACAACACTTCGGACGACGGCCGAGCACTTCGCGGCGGCGGCGTTCGCGGACCGCTACCCGGCGATGCGCGATGCCGCGACCAGGCTCGCCCCCTCCGACACCGGCCCCAGCGCGCGAGTGCAGGACCCCTTCTCGATGCGCCTGCTGCCGCAGTCGCTCGGCTCCGTGCGGTTGTCCTGGGAGCGCTGCCGGGATGCGATGCTGGCCGAAGTCAACAGTGCGCACGAGAACCCCCGCGTGTTCATCCGTGAGGAGCAGGTCGCGCACACCGGCAACTTCTACACCGTCGACCTGGAACTCGCCTGCGGTACGGCGCTGCGCGCCCTCGCTCAGGACGCGAGCCTGCTCCTCGCGCGGCTCGGGCTGCTCATGAACCCCCGCTACACCGGTCAGGCCGAGTTCCTCGGCGACGGAACTCCCGATGCGACGGGGGCGATGATGCTGGAGTACGTCGCGGCCGCGGCGCTCGCCGACATCC
This sequence comes from Microbacterium sp. 22303, assembly GCF_052045265.1. Lineage (NCBI taxonomy): Bacteria > Bacillati > Actinomycetota > Actinomycetes > Micrococcales > Microbacteriaceae > Microbacterium > Microbacterium sp. 22303. The sequence continues at coordinate 616,715 of NZ_JBQEOQ010000001.1, forward strand.
GGGACCTCGCAGCCGCGCACGGGGGTCATGGCGTGCATCTCTCGCTCGGCGCCGAGGAGCATGCACCGTTCACGCCGCAGGCGGTGCGGCGCCTCCGTCTCGCGACGGAGAGCTACCGTACGATGCTCGCCTGCTTCGCGGTCGCCCTGCGTCGCCTGCCCGGTGCGGAAGACCTGCTGCGGGGTTTGCCGGAGAGGCACGGCGGGCTCGAGGATCGCGATCTGAGCAGTGAACTCGCCGACACCGCGTCGGCGCTGGATAGGATTCGGCTCGGTGAGTCGCACGAGTAAACGGAGGAGCATCGATGAGCACGATCGGACCCGGCGGGGTGCCTGCCGCGGAGGAGAGAGCTGAGGCGCTCGACTCGGGTTCGGGTCCCCGTTCCGTGCACAGGGCGCTCGAGCTGCTCACGATCGTGGTCGAGACGGGACCCCAGCCGCTCACCGAGCTGGCGCGCGCGAGCGGTCTGCCCACGAGCACGACGATGCGTTCGCTGCGCGCCCTCGAGCACTGGGGCTATGTCGCACGCACAGCCGACGGCGGCTACGTCTCCGGTCACCGCTTCGCCCGCTCGCGCTTCGACGCAGAACCCGCCACCGCGGAGCACCTCTTCGAGCGCTCCGCAGAGGTGCTGCAACGGCTCACGGACCTCAGCGGAGAGTCGAGCTACCTGACCGTTCGCGGCCCCGGGCGCAGCTGCATCTATCTGCGTGAGGTGCAGAGCGACCAGCCGATCCGGCACGTCGGCTTCGCCGGATGGGCGGGCCGTACGGTGCAGATGGACGGCTCGGCGGTCGGCGCCGTGCTGGACGGCGAGACGCCGGACACCGGGTTCGTGACTCTCGGTGCGGTGTCCGCGCCCGACGCCACCGTCATCGCGGCTCCCGTGCTCGACAGCGAGGGCGCCGTCGTCGCGGCCCTCAGCATCGTCGGGCCGAGTTTCCGCATGGGTGCGGATCGCGTTCAGCAGCTCGGCGGGCTCGTGCGCGACGCCGCGCAGAACCTGACTGCGGTACTCCGCCCCGAGCACTCCGCACCGACGACGGCGGACGCAGACCTTCGATAACCGGCCTGACCGCTGGGAGGGCTAGGCTGAGATCCGCGCGTCTTTTGTGCGGAGTCGACAAGCCTCCCCGGCGCCGCATCCCGATTTCGTTGGCATGACCTGCCAGACAGACGAAAGGCCTCCTGTGACTGTTCACGACCAGGATCCGTACTCCCAGGGCCCGCTCGACAGCGATCCCGAAGAGACCAGCGAATGGCAGCAATCGCTCGACGAACTCGTCGACGCGAAGGGCCACGGCCGCGGCCGCGAGATCATGCTCAGCCTGCTGAAGCGCTCGAAGGACCTGCATCTGGGCGTGCCGATGGTCCCGACCACGGACTACATCAACACCATCGCCCCGGAGAACGAGGCCGCCTTCCCCGGCGACGAGGACCTCGAGCGCCGATACCGGCACTGGATCCGCTGGAACGCCGCGATCACCGTGCACCGCGCGCAGCGGCCCGGCATCGGCGTCGGCGGTCACATCTCCACCTACGCCTCGGCCGCCTCGCTGTACGAAGTCGGCCACAACCACTTCTTCCGCGGGCGCGATGACGCCGCCGGCGGGGACCAGATCTTCTACCAGGGCCACGCCTCCCCCGGCATGTACGCGCGCGGCTTCCTCGAGGGCCGGATCACCGAGCAGCAGCTCGACGCGTTCCGCCAGGAGAAGTCCGGCGCCCCGAACGGCCTTCCCTCCTACCCGCACCCGCGGATGATGCCGGAGTTCTGGCAGTTCCCGACCGTGTCGATGGGCCTCGGACCGATCAACGCGATCTACCAGGCGATGACGAACAAGTACCTCGCCAACCGCGGCATCAAGCAGAACGACTCCCATGTGTGGGCGTTCCTCGGCGACGGCGAGATGGACGAGGTCGAGTCGCGGGGCCAGCTCCAGGTGGCCGCGAACGAGGGTCTGGACAATCTCACCTTCGTGATCAACTGCAACCTGCAGCGCCTCGACGGCCCTGTCCGCGGCAACGGCAAGATCATCCAGGAGCTGGAGAGCTTCTTCCGCGGGGCCGGCTGGAACGTCATCAAGGTCGTCTGGGGCCGGGAGTGGGACGACCTGCTCGCCCGCGACACCGACGGCGCCCTGCTGAACCTGATGAACGTCACGCCCGACGGCGACTACCAGACCTTCAAGGCGGAGAGCGGCGCCTACGTGCGCGAGAACTTCTTCGGCCGCGACGAGCGCGCGCTCGCCCTGGTCAAGGACTACTCCGACGACGACATCTGGCACCTGCGCCGCGGCGGCCACGACTACCGCAAGGTGTACGCCGCCTACAAGGCAGCGATGGAGCACAAGGGCCAGCCGACCGTCATCCTCGCCAAGACCGTCAAGGGCTACGGCCTGGGTCCGCACTTCGAGGGCCGCAACGCAACCCACCAGATGAAGAAGATGACGCTGGACGACCTCAAGCTGTTCCGCGACACCATGCACATCCCGATCTCGGACGCGCAGCTCGAGGCCGACCCGTACCGTCCGCCGTACTACCACCCGGGACAGAACGACGAGACGATCCAGTACATGCTGGAACGCCGTCGCGACCTGGGTGGCTTCCTCCCCGAGCGCCGCAGCACTCACGTCGGCCTGAACCTCCCCGAGGACAAGGACTACGCGCTGCCGAAGAAGGGATCCGGCAACCAGGAGGTCGCCACGACCATGGCCTTCGTGCGCATGGTCAAGGACCTCATGCGGGTCAAGGGCTTCGGCGAGCGGATCGTCCCGATCATCCCCGACGAGGCGCGCACGTTCGGCATGGACGCGTACTTCCCCACGGCGAAGATCTACAACCCGAACGGCCAGAACTACACTGCGGTCGACCGGGAGCTGCTGCTCGCGTACAAGGAGAGCCCGCAGGGGCAGATCATGCACGTGGGCATCAACGAGGCCGGCGCGGCTGCGGCGTTCACCGCCACCTCGACGGCGTACTCCACGCATGGCGAGCCGCTCATCCCGATCTACATCTTCTACTCGATGTTCGGCTACCAGCGCACCGGCGACGCGTTCTGGGCGGCCGGCGACCAGATGGGCCGCGGCTTCATCATCGGCGCCACGGCCGGTCGCACCACGCTGACCGGCGAGGGCACGCAGCACGCGGACGGCCAGTCCCCGCTGCTCGCCTCGACCAACCCCGCCACGCTCGTCTACGACGCGGCGTACGGCTACGAGGTCTCGCACATCGTGCAGGCCGGCATCGAGCAGATGTACGGCGGCACCCACCCGAACCCGGACGTCATGTACTACCTGACGGTGTACAACGAGCCGATGCGGATGCCGGCAGAACCTGCGGACGTGGACGCGGAGGGGATCCGGAAGGGTCTGCACCGCATCTCCGTCGGATCCGGCGAGGGGCAGCGCGTGCAGTTGCTCGCCTCGGGCGTCGGTGTGCCGTGGGCGATCGAGGCACAGGAGCTGCTGCTCGCCGATTGGGGCGTGTCCGCGGACGTGTGGTCGGTCACCTCGTGGACCGAGCTGCGTCGCGACGGCCTGGCCGTCGACGAGCACAACTTCCTGCACCCGGACCAGGAGCCGCAGACGGCGTACCTCACCGAGAAGCTGAAGGACGCCCAGGGTCCGTTCATCGCGACGAGCGACTACATGCACGCGGTGCAGGACCAGATCCGCCAGTGGGTCCCCGGTGCGTACTACACGCTGGGCGCCGACGGCTTCGGCTTCGCCGACACGCGTGCCGCCGCTCGCCGCTTCTTCAAGATCGACGGCCCGTCCATGGTCGTCCGCGCTCTGCAGGCGCTCGCGGACGAGGGGCGGATCGACCGCTCCGTCGTGGGACAGGCGATCGCGAAGTACGACCTGTACAACGTGAACGCCGGCACCAGCGGCAACGCCGGTGGCGACAGCTGATGCCAGCGGCACGATGAGCAGACCTCCCGAGATGACCAAGGAGGAGACGCTGGCGTGGCTGCGCCGCATCTCCGGGGATCTCGCCACGGCGACCCTGCAGCGTCTCGAGGACTCGCTGCCCTGGTACGCCGAGATGCCACCGGCCCGACGCTCCGCCGTCGGGCTGGTGGCCCAGGCGGGCATCACCTCGTTCATCCAGTGGTACGACGACCCCACGTCGACCCCCTGGATCGCCGCGGACATCTTCGCCGCCGCACCGCGTGAGCTGCTGCGCAGCGTGAGCCTGCAGCAGACGCTGCAGCTCATCCGCGTCACCGTCGAGGTGACAGAGGAGCGCGTGGCAGGCAACGGCCAGCACCTGCGCGACGCCATCCTGCTGTACTCGCGCGACGTGGCCTTCGCGGCCGCCGATGTGTACGCGCGCGCCGCCGAGGCCCGAGGGCTGTGGGACGCGCGCCTGGAGGCGCTCGTCGTGGACTCGATCCTCACCGGCGAAGCCGACGAGGAGCTGCCCAGCCGCATCGCCGCCCTCGGCTGGCACGGCCACGGCGAGGTCTGCGTGATCGTGGGAACCACACCGCCGCAGTTCGATGTGGACCAGGTGCGCCGCACCGCGCGCAAGCTGGCGGTCGACGTGCTGATCGGCGTGCAGGGGTCACGACTCGTGCTGGTGGTCGGGCGCGCCAAGCCCGCCGCCACGGACGACGCCACCGACGGCACTGAGCCCGCTGAGTTCTCCTTCGCGGAGATCGCCCGCACCTTTGAGCCCTCCTTCGGGCCGGGGCACATGGTGGTCGGCCCCGCCGTCGCCGCACTCGTCGACGCCGGGCAGAGCGCCCGTGCCGCCCTGGCCGGTTTCGCCGTGGCGCGCGCCTGGCGCGGCGCGCCGAGGCCCGTCGACGCCGACGAGCTGCTGCCGGAGCGCGCGATCGCCGGCGACCCGCTGGCCAAGCAGACCCTCATCGAGCGCGTGTTCCGTCCGCTGCACGACCACTCCACCGACCTCGTCACGACGCTGTGGAGCTACCTCGACAACGGCCGTTCCCTCGAGGCGACCGCGCGGGAGCTGTTCGTGCACCCGAACACCGTGCGCTACCGCCTGAAGCGCATCAGCGAGGTGATCGGCTGGGACGCCACCGGTCCGCGTGAGGCCTTCATCCTGCAGACCGCGCTCGTGCTCGGCACGATCGGCACGGCGGATCCGGTCCGGCGCGGACTTCGTCCTCGTCGCCCGCGCTGATCCTTCGACGCCGCGATACCGAACGCGTTGTACGTCTCAGATAACCGATCTGCGGATTCTTGTGAGGGTTGAGCCACCGAAACCGGCGGATCGTTGGCAGACTGGGAACGTGATCGTCTTCGCATGCCCTGGACAGGGCTCCCAGACCCCCGGCTTCCTCTCCCCCTGGCTCGAGCTCGACGGTGTCGCCGACGACCTCGCCGCGTACTCGGAGGCCGCCGAGGTCGACCTGATCCAACACGGCACCGTCTCCGACGCCGACACGATCCGCGACACCCGCATCGCGCAGCCTCTGATCGTCGCCGCCTCGCTGGTGGCCGCGAAGGCCCTGCAGGAGCGCGCGGGCCGCGGCCCTGACGGGATCGCCGGCCACTCGGTCGGCGAGTTCGCCGCCGTGTCGGGTGCCGGCGTGATCCCCGCCGAGACCGCGATGCGCTTGGTCGGCATCCGCGGCCGCGCAATGGCCGACGCCGCAGGCAGGACCCCGACCGGGATGAGTGCCGTCCTGGGCGGCGACGAGGAGGCCGTGCTCGCGCTGCTGTCCGACCTCGACCTCACCCCTGCCAACTACAACGGCGGCGGTCAGATCGTCGCCGCAGGCGCCCTGCCTGCCCTCGCGGCACTGGCCGAGGCCCCCGTGCGCGGATCCCGCGTGATCGCGCTGCAGGTCGCCGGCGCGTTCCACACGCACTACATGGCCTCCGCCGTCGACACGCTGCGCGAAGCCGTCGCCGGCGTCGACGCGGCAGATCCGACGGTGACGCTCTGGACGAACAAGGACGGATCCGTCCTCGCAGACGGCGCCACGGCGCTGGAGAACCTCGTCACCCAGGTCTCCTCCCCCGTACGGTGGGACCTGTGCATGGCCTCATTCGCCGAGCGCGGTATCACCGGCCTCATCGAGCTGACCCCGGCAGGCGCCCTCACCGGTCTTGCCAAGCGCGGGCTGCGCGGCGTTCCCGCCGTCGCTGTGAAGACCCCGGACGACCTCGACGCGGCGGTCGCGCTGCTGAACGGCGCTGACGACAACGGAGAAGCAGCATGACCACGCTCAAGCAGGCCACCGGCCCCGCGTACACCCGCATCTACTCCGTGGGCGCCGCCCGCGGGGAGAACGCCGTTCCGAACGAAGACCTCATCGGCCCGATCGATTCGAGCGACGAGTGGATCCGTCAGCGCACCGGCATCGTCACACGTGCCCGTGCGCTGCCGACCACCGACGCGATCGATCTGTCCACGGCCGCCGGGATCGAGGCGATCGAGAAGTCCGGCGTGGCGCCGTCCGACATCGACCTCGTGATCGTGGCGACGATCAGCAACCCGAAGCAGACCCCCTCCGTCTCGGCGATCGTGGCCGACAGGGTCGGCGCGAACCCGGCCGCCGCCTACGACCTCAACGCGGCCTGCGCCGGTTACGCCTACGCCGTCGCCCAGGCGGATGCCCTGATCCGCGCCGGCGCCGCTCGGTATGCGCTCGTCATCGGCGCCGAGAAGCTCTCCGATGTCGTGGACCCGACTGACCGGAGCATCTCGTTCCTGCTCGGCGATGGGGCCGGCGCCGTCGTTGTCGGCCCCAGTGACTTCCCCGGCATCTCGGGCACGGTCTGGGGCTCGGACGGCTCGAAGGCCGACGCGGTCGGCATGAACCACACCCTCACCGAGTTCCGCGATGGGCAAGCGCCCTGGCCGACGCTGCGCCAGGAGGGCCCGACCGTGTTCCGCTGGGCTGTCTGGGAGATGGCCAAGGTCGCCAAGCAGGCGCTCGAACAGGCCGGCGTCGAGGCATCGGATCTGGCCGCCTTCATCCCGCACCAGGCCAACATGCGCATCGTCGACGAGTTCGCCAAGCAACTGAAGCTGCCCGAGACGACCGTGATCGCGCGCGACATCGAGACCACCGGCAACACCTCTGCCGCGTCGATCCCGCTCGCCACGCACCGCCTGCTGCAGGAGCACCCCGAGCTCAGCGGCGGACTCGCCCTGCAGATCGGCTTCGGCGCCGGCCTGGTGTTCGGCGCGCAGGTCGTCGTGCTCCCCTGACCGGGCGCCGCCGACTCCTAGACTGTTCACCGGTTCCAACCATCCAAAGAAAGAGGAAATCATGGCCTTCAGCAACGACGAGGTCCTCGCTGGCCTTGCAGAGCTCATCACCGACGAGACCGGCATCGACGCCTCGGAGGTCGCTCTGGAGAAGTCCTTCACCGACGACCTGGACATCGACTCGATCTCCATGATGACGATCGTCGTCAACGCCGAGGAGAAGTTCGGCGTCACCATCCCCGACGACGAGGTCAAGAACCTCAAGACCGTCGGTGACGCCGTGAGCTTCATCGTCGCCGGCCAGGAGTGACACCCGCGGATGCCACCCCCGCGCTTCTGCGGGGCGTGGCATCCTCCTCTTCCGCCCCCAACGACCCCTGAGCGTTCGACAGGCTCAGCAACCGGTCGATCGCAGCACCCACCCGATCCCCGAGAAGGAACACGCATGACCAAGCGCATCGTCGTCACCGGCATAGGTGCCACGTCCGCCCTGGGCGGCACCGCCCCGGAGAACTGGGCGAACCTGCTCGCCGGTGTCTCCGGCACGCACACCCTCACCCACGACTGGATCGAGACCTACCAGATCCCGGTGACGTTCGCTGCGGAGGCGTCCGTCCGCCCGGAGGAGGTCCTTCCCCGGCACGAGGCCAAGCGCCTGGATCCTTCGGTGCAATTCGGCATGATCGCCGCCCGCGAGGCCTGGGCCGACGCGGGAGCCCCCGACATCGCCCCGGAGCGCCTCGGCATCGACTGGGCCACCGGCATCGGCGGCCTGTGGACCCTGCTGGATGCCTGGGACACGCTGCGTCAGAAGGGCCCGCGCCGGGTCATGCCCCTCACCGTGCCGATGCTCATGCCCAACGCGGGCGCGGGCAACCTGTCGCTGCATTTCGGTGCGAAGGCCTTCGCGCGCACCGTCGTGAGCGCATGCGCCTCCAGCACCGAGTCGATCGCGAACGCCTACCAGCATCTGCAGGACGACCTCGCCGACGTCATCATCGCCGGTGGCGCGGAGTCCGCGATCCACCCGATCACCATGGCCTCGTTCGCGTCTGCGCAGGCCCTGTCTCGTCGCAACGACGACCCCGAGCACGCCTCGCGCCCCGGCGCGATCGACCGTGACGGCTTCGTCATGGGCGAGGGCGGCGCAGCCCTGGTCATGGAGACCGAGGAGCACGCCAAGGCCCGCGGCGCGAAGATCTACGCCTACGTGGTGGGCGGAGGCGTCTCTGCGGACTCGTACCACATCACCGGCAACGACCCCGAGGGCCATGGCGCGGCCCGCGCCGTGGAGCAGGCGCTGGCACAGGCCGGCGCGACCCCCGACGAGGTCACGCACATCAACGCGCACGCCACGTCGACCCCGGTCGGCGACCCGAACGAGTACGGCGCCCTGAAGCGCGTCTTCGGCGACCGGATCGACGAGATCCCGGTGTCGGCGACCAAGGCGTCCACCGGGCATCTGCTCGGCGGCACGGGCGCGCTCGAGGCGGTCTTCACGATCCTCGCGCTGCGCGACCGGGTGGCTCCGCCGACGATCAACATGACCGAGCCGGATCCGGCGGTGCCGTTCAAGCTCTCCGGTGAGGCGCAGCCGCTCGGCGACGGCCCGCAGCTCGCGATCAGCAACTCGTTCGGCTTCGGCGGGCACAACGCGGTCGTCGCGTTCCGCTCCTACGACGGCTGATCCGCACGGACGAGAATCGCCCCGGTCGCTTCCTCATCGAAGCGGTCGGGGCGATTCTCATTCTTTTCGGTTGTGCTGTTCTGTTATCTCTCCGGCCCAGGACCGGGGATACGCTTTCTCGGGTTCCGGGTCCTTGCTCTCCGACCCCCGATAATCGCGCCTCCTCCGATCCCCGTCCCTTCGTGTGATCCGGTGCCCTCGATCCCTCGGACCCCGGAGACCGGATCACACGAGTCCTTTCCGACCCGCCAGCGCCGCGGTCAACCTAACCGCCAGCGCAGCGGCCTATCCCACCTTGTGGAGCCAGACCACGCGGGCGTCGTCGCTCGCATGCCGGAACGGCTCGAGCTCTTCGTCCCATGCGGATCCGAGTGCGACGTCGAGTTCGCGCTGCAGCTCGATCGGGCTGCCGGCGGCGATCTCCATGGCGTAGCGGATCCGGTCCTCGCCGACGACGATGTTGCCTGCAGCGTCGGTCTGCGCATAGTGCACACCCAGGTCGGGCGTGTGCAGCCACCGGCCTCCGTCACTGCGCGGGGTCGGATCCTCCGTCACCTCGAACCGGAGGTGCTCCCAGCCGCGGATCGCGGTCGCGAGAGCGGCGCCCGTGCCCACGGGACCGTCCCAGTAGAACTCGGCCCGGCGGGCGCCATCGAGGACGGGCTGCTCGGTCCACTCGAAGTTGACGGCGCGCCCGATAGCGCGTCCGACCGCCCATTCCAGGTGCGGGCAGAGCGCGCGCGGTGCGGAGTGGATGTACACCACTCCGCGTGCTTGTGCAGCCATGGTCTCTCCGTTTCATCAGGTGCGTCTTCCCCTACGACCTGATCCGCGAAGCACGGCGTTATGCGGTTATGGGCCCATTCTCACTGATCATCGGCGAAATCACAACTGTGTAACTCATTGCGAAAAGGAAACGGTCCCCGGCGCCGAAGCGCCGAGGACCGTCTATAGGACGAGGGAGGCTCAGGCCTCGCTCATCGCGATCTTCTCCTTCTGACCCTTCGCGGCGTAGTACGCGGCGCGGGCCGCGTCACGGCGGGCCTGCTCCTCGTAGCCGGCGTCGAGGGTCGCCTGGTCGACAGGGTAGTTCTCCACCTCGTCCGTGCCGTGGTACTTCTCGATGTAGGCGTCCAGCTCGGGGCCGGAGGTCCACGACGTGATGAGGCAGTAGCGCGGCTCGGTGCCGTTGTGGGTGGCGGCATGCCAGAGGCGCTGCGTGTCGACGATCAGCTGCGCGCCGGCCGGAAGGGCGATGCGGTACTCGACGCTCGGGTCGGTGCGGTTCTCGCGCAGGACGAAGTAACTGTCCTTGTCGTCGGTGAGGTTGAAGAAGCCGCGCACGACCCAGCCGGTGCCGTCAGGGTTGAGGCGGTTGTTGTCGTCCTGGTGCAGGTTGTAGAGGCACTCGCCGTAGGGCGTGGGCTGCAGCTCGATGACACGGCAGCGACCGACGTTCGCACCCGGCTCCTGCGCACGGCGCGTCAGGTTCGGGGCCTTCGAGGTCTGCGCGTCGATCCAGACGCCGTCCTTGTCGGTGCGCGGGGGCACGTGGTTCCAGAAGCCGTTGCACTCGATCTCGCCCTTGGCGGAGGCGAGCGGAGCGAAACGGGTGTCACCCGAGGACTTCCAGTCGTTGTACTCGATGTCGAGCCACTCCTTGGGGTCGAGCTCCTGGTTGTAGCTGTCGAGGACGACGAAGCCCTTGTCCTCGAGGGCGGCGGACTTGATGTATGCCATGAGCGAGTCATGTCCTTTCATAAAGGGGCCAGCACGTTTTAACAGGCCCTTCTTAGGACAGCCTAACAGCGCGCCTTCGACGCACCCGGAGGGCCGGCCGTGAATATCCAGGCGCCTCCGGTCGCTGAATAGACTGGTCCCGGCAGCACGCGATCCGAGGAGAAGCCCAGCAGCATGAGCACGGCCACGAACGTCGAAGCAACCGCAGTCTCAACGATCGAGTGGCTCTCCTCCCCCGCGACCACGATCGTCGTGCCGGTCTACCAGCGCCAGTACCGCTGGGACATCGGCGGCTGCGAGAAGCTCCTGTCCGACATCCGCGCCGTGGCGGACGAGGACGACGCGCATCGGCACTTCATCGGCTCGATCCTCTCCGCCGAGGACCATGCCCACCCGGACGCCGACCTGATCCTGATCGACGGTCAGCAGCGCATCACGACGCTCATGCTGCTCATCGCGGCCCTGCACCACGCGGTGCGCGAGATCGATCAGGAGCTCGCCGACGAGCTGGCGCGGGTGCTGGTGCGACCCGACGACGCGCACCGCACCAAGCTCCGCCCGCATGAGGCCTGGGCCGGCCTGTTCGAGTCCGTCGTGCTGGACCGGCGCGGCGCCGACCAGCCGGAGTCGCGCTTCGACGACAACTACGCGTTCTTCCGGTCCCAGGTGCACGCCGACGAGGCGCCGCGGATCTGGCGAGGGCTGCAGAAGCTCGAGCACGTCTCGATCACCCTCGGCGAAGCCGCCAACGCGCAGCAGATCTTCGAGAGCCTCAACTCCACCGGAGAGCCGCTGCGCGATCACGAGCTGATCCACAACTACATCCTCATGGGGCTCTCGCACGCGCAGCAGCAGCAGGTCGAGGAGGACTTCTGGCTGCCGATCGAGCGCAACACGGGCGAGGCGATCGGCGCATTCTGGCGCCACTTCCTGATCATGACCACCGGCCGCGAGGTGTCCGTCGATGGCGAGCACGGCGTCTACAGCGCGTTCCGGCATGAGTTCCCGCACATGGGCATGGAGGACCTGCCGGCGCAGGCGAGCGTGTGGCGGGAGTTCTCGGACATCTACCGGATGCTGCTGAATCCCTCGCAGGAGCGGGATCCGGAGATCCGGCGGCAGCTGGTCTACATCAACACCTTCGGGCGCTCCACGTATCCGCTCGTGCTCAGCGCCTATCGCGACCACCAGCTCGGCGTGATCTCCAAGGACGAACTGGTGCAGACGCTGGAGCGGATGCAGTCGATGCTGCTGCGCCGCGCGGTCGTCGGCATCCCGAACGACCGTCTCATCGCCCGACTCTGCCGTGCCAGGGCACAGGGACCGGAGGAGCTGCTGCGCGCCTTCGCCCGGATCACGCCGTCGGACGAGCGGATCCGGGTGGCGCTGAAGTTCACCGACCTCCCTCACGCGCTGTACGTACTGGGCCGGATCGAAGGCGTCGCCGACCCCGGTGGCTTCGACGTCGAGCACATCGTGCCGACCGCGCCGCACGACTCCTGGTCCGGCGACGGCGTGCGTGCATGGAGCGAGTACTCCGAGGACGAGCAGAACAGCCACCGCGCCCTCGCCGGGACGCTGGGCAACCTGACCCTGCTGGAGGAGCCTCTCGCCGAACGCGTCTACGGCGCGTCGTTCCCGGACAAGCGCGATGCCTACCGCCGCAGCAGGGTCGATGAGAACACCGCCCTCGCCGGTCTCGACGCGTGGGGCACCGCGGCGATCGCGGAGCGGACGGCCGCGCTCACCGACGCGTTCGTGCAGGTGTGGCGCCGACCCGCCGTCGTGGACATCGACGACGACGGACTCACCCCGATCCTCGACGCCGTGCGACGGCGCGGCTGGCCGACCGGATGGGAGCGGGAGTTCGACTACGTCGAGTATCGCGGTGAGCGCTGGGAGGTTCCGGACGTGAAGTACCTGTTCAACCGCGTCTTCCGGCGCGGCTGGACGGACACGCGCGACGCTCTCGACGCGTTCAACGACCGCAACGGCGGGCCGATCTACGACGAGAAGGCGTGGAACGGGACCTGGGACGAGCTGGACGAGGGCCACTTCCTCTACATGGGGTGGGACGCGAAGTACATGATGAGCGCGGTGCAGGGCCTCCTGGAGGAGTCGGGCCTGGCCGCGGAAGTGTTCGTGAAGTACTCCTACATCGGGAATGTGATGTGATGACGATCTCTGCCGCCGCTCCTTTCGAGAGCACTGTGATCCGCCGCCGGATGATGGACCTCGCCGTCGAGGAGCACACCCTCACCGTGCCGCTCGTGTGGTCGGATCCCTCCGACAGCCGCACGATCGACGTATTCGCCTCCGTCGTCGCACGCGAGGGCGGAGAGGATCTCCCCTATCTGGTCTTCCTCCAGGGTGGTCCCGGTTCCGAGGCGCCCCGCGCGCTTCATGCGCCGGCGGCGCCGTCGTGGCTGGATCAGGCCCTTCAGCACCACCGCGTGGTCATGATCGATCAGCGCGGCACCGGTCGGTCCACCCCGGTCGGCGACGGCATCCTGTCCCTCGGGTCGGAGACGGTGGCGGAGTACCTCACCCATCTGCGCGCGGATGCGATCGTGCGGGACTGCGAGGCGATGCGTTCGCATCTGGGAGTTGACCGCTGGAACGTCCTCGGGCAGTCGTTCGGCGGATTCACGACTCTCGCGTACCTCTCCACCGATGCCTCGTCGATCGATCGGGCGTACCTGACCGGCGGCCTCAGCACGGTGACACGCAGTCCAGACGAGGTGTACGCGCTCTGTTACGACAAGATGCGCGATGCGTCGGAGCGGTACTACCGGCGCTTCCCCGAACACCGCGAACGCATGCGCCGCCTGGTGGATCTCGCATCGGCCGGCGAGATCGTGCTGCCGAGCGGCGAGGTCGTCTCGCCGTCCCGGTTGCGCTCGGTGGGATCCGCCCTGGGCACCAACGACGGCTGGCAGACGCTCTGGCAGCTTCTCGAACTGGATCCGTCGAGCAACGCGTTCCGCTACGACCTCGCGAGCGCGATGCCGTTCGGCGGTCGCAACCCGCTGTACTTCGTCTTCCACGAGTCCAGCTATGCGAACGGCCATGTCACGGACTGGTCGGCCGAGCGCGTCGAGCCCGACGACTTCGTCCAGGATGTCACGCTGTTCACCGGCGAGCACATCCGTCGCGAGTGGACGGAGACGGTCCCGGCTTTCCAGCCGTGGCGTGAGGTCGCACTGACCCTGGCCGACCACGAATGGCCCGCGATCTACGATCCCGCGGCGCTGGCCGCATCCGGTGTGAAGGGCGCCGCCTCCGTCTACGTGAATGACCCGTACGTTCCGATCGAGTACTCGTTGGAGACCGCGGCGCTGCTTCCGGATCTGCGCCTGTGGGTCACGAGCGAGCACGAGCACAACGGGTTGCGCGCCGGGCGCGTGTTCGAGCACCTCGTCGACCTCGCCCACGACCGCCGGGTGCGCTGACCCCCGCCGACCTGACCCCGACGCTGGCGCACGGGAGCGGTGCGCGCGGCGTCAGCCGGCGCGCACCGCCTCGTAGCCGGGCAGCAGTGCCTGCCAGCGCTCCTTCCAGGCCGGCGCCGGCTGGGACGAGGACCACCCGGTCGGATGCGCTGTCGCGCCTGACTCCAGCGCACGCCGGAGGTCTTCGAGATGCACCTGCCATCCCGCGGCGTGGAAGTGGAGCACTCCGACGCCCAATCCGCGTTCCTCGACGACCAGCCGGGATCTCTCCCCCTCAGCGGACAGCCAGGCCTCGATCACCGTCTCCTCGTCCGTGCCCGGTTCCTGGGTGATGACAAGGTGATGCGGAGCCTCGCAGACGTCGATCCGCATGGATCCGGTCCAGGTGCTCGTGAAGGTGGCGCGCAGCATGCCACCCGGACGGAAGTCGCCCGCCAACTGGGCGATCCAGCGCGCCGCGCGCTCCGGATCCGTGCACGCCTGCCACAGGTCGTCCACGTCGGTGTCGTAGACGTCCTCCACGCGGATCGCGCCCGTGGCGTCGTCGAGCTCCCACATCGTGCCGGTCATGATCATGTCCTGTCCTTCTTCCCTCGGGCGATCTCGGTATGCAAGGCGTCGAGTCGCTGCGTCCACAGATCGCGGTACCGTTCGAGCCACTCGTCGAGGTCGGCGAGCGCTTCCGGCCGCAGCCGGTAGATGCGCCGCTGTGCATCCTGTCGCACGTCGACCAGACCCGCTTCGCGCAGCACCCGCAGGTGGCGGGACACTCCCGGCCGCGCGATCGGCAGCGCATCGGCCAGCTCCCCCGCGGTCGCATCGTGATCCCGCAGGATGTCCAGCACGACGCGCCGGTTCGGGTCGGCGAGGGCCTGCAGTACGGCGTCCATGGCCCTGAACGTACCGCATCGGGTACGTACCCACAAGGTTACATTCGGGCGGAACGTAGCGGCGTCGCGTGCGCTCGTCAACCCCGTGGTGTTCGATCCGCCGTCCTGTGAACGTGAGATCCACGACACACGAGAGGAGACGCGCACATGAGCGCTGCAGACCACGTGAAGAACGCGGCGGAGAAGATGTCCGGCAAGGTCAAAGAGGGGGCCGGCAAGGTCACCGACAACGAGGAACTCGAGAACGAGGGCCGGATGGATCAGGCCAAGGCCGACCTCAAGGAGGCGGGCGAGCACCTGAAGGACGACGCGAAGAACGCCGGCGAGCACATCAAGGACGCGATGGACCGCTGATACGAACAGACGCGCCGCCCCGCCGGACATCTCCCCGATGCCCGGCGGGGCGAACGCGACATCACGCTGACTCGTCTGCGTGCGTCACACCCGGGCGCCGTCGAACGATCCCGTCAGCACATCGACAAGAGCATGCCCGTGCGTCATTTGCGGGTGGTGTCCGGCACCGGGCACCGAGATCAGCTCGACGTTCGGACGCGACCTGAGCATCTCCTCCTCTCTGGGATCGAGCGGATCCTCGCTTCCCGTGATGATGCGGATCGGGCCGTCGAATCGCCCGAGCACCTCTCGGAGCTCGGACCGCCACCGGGCCGAACTCGCCAGGGCGAGCTGCGCAGCGACCCTCGCAGCCCCGCTGCGCTTGAGATCGCCGACGGTGGACTCGAGAGCGGCTGCGCTCGCGTCCGACCCGGTGAGCCGGAACGACAGCCGCACCGGGTCGATGCGGCGCAGGTAGGCGCGTACGAACGGCCGCAGGCTCGCTGAGACTCCGGCCCGGGGCTGGAGGAAGAACGGCGCGACCAGAGTGAGCGACGTGACCCGGCCCGGGAGCCGATCGGCCGCGAGCACCGCCGCGGCCGAACCGAGCGAATGGCCGATGATCTCGACGGGCTCCTCGCCCAGCAGGCCCGGCAGCCACCGATCCCAGTCCCGCACTCCGGTGCCGCCGCTGAGACCGAGGCCCGGGAGGTCCAGGGCGCGCGCATCGACGGCCTCGGCGACTTCGGTCCAGGTGTCGGCGTTGACGGGCAGCCCCGGGAGGATCAGCCGGGTGGCGTCGCGCCGGCCGAGCTCGAACGTCTTCAGCCCGCCGACGTCCACGAACCTCCGGTCGTCGGCCCCGGCACGGCCGAAGCGATGCGCCGCCAGATGGTCGGCCCAGCGATCGAGGGAGACCAGGACGTCCGGCGTGCGGATCCCGTTCCGCTGCGCCAGCTCGATCGCGGATGTCGTCGGATAGCGGTCGTCCGACAGGAAGCCGAGCGTCTCGGGATCCGCCTTGGTGATGCGCGACGGAAGCCGCTTGATGACACCGACGGGCACGCGCAGCCACGGAACCTTCGCGCCGAGGTGCCGGCCGACGTGCGTGAGCAGCTCCGCCAGCGGCGGGGTGTCGTCGTCGAGCACCCAGTAGGCTGTGCCGACAGCCGCCGGGTCGATCGCGGCCGCCGCCATGAAGGCCGCCAGATAGTCGACCGTGAGAACGGGCAGGAACGTGCCCCTGCCCGCGGGCAGCGCGGTCGCCGTCCCGTCCCAGATCTGCTCGATCGTGGTGGCCAGCCCGATGTGCTGATCGGACTCCCCCGTCGCGCTGTCGCCGATCACGCTCGCCGGATTGACGATCGTCCACGGGATCCCGCGCTCGTTGGCCTCGGCCTGGAAGATGGCGTCGGATTCCACCTTGGACGCCTCGTAGCCGCCGAGCTCCTTGTAGACCGCGGCACGATGTGCGTCCGACCACGGGACCGTGGCAGGATCCTGTCCCCCGACCCGGTAGCCGGAGATGTGGACGACGCGCTGCAGCTCGGGAAGCCCCTCGGCGAACTCGATCAGCTTCTCGACGATGCCGACGTTCGCGTCGCGCGCCTCCTGGGCGGGCATACCGAACCGGTAGGAGCCTGCGCAGTTGTGGATCTCGGTGACGGACGAGAACGCCGCGGCACCGCCGGAGACGATCTCCGGCGCATCGAAGTCGACGATCGTCGTGCTGATGCTGCGCGTCAGACCGTGCTCGCTCAGCCATCGTTCGACGCGTGCTGCAGATGCGGCACTCCGCACCGCGGCGGTGACGTTCGCACCGGACTCCGCGAGGGTCAGCACGAGGTGCCGGCCGATCAACCCCGAGGCCCCGAAGACCAGCGCGTGACGGGGCGCCTCCTGCGCGGTCATCGCGTGATCCCCTCAGCCTGGATGCGCTGCTCGATGAGCGTCGCCACGACGTCGGCGGCCGCGATCAGGGGTTGGACGCTCCGCATGGCACGGGAGACGATCACCGCTCCCTCGATCGTGGAGACGACGACCGTCGCGAGGGTACGGGCCTCTTCGGCGCCGATGCCTCCGGCTTCGAGGAGCGCGGCCGTCGGCGTGATCCAGGACGTGAAGGCCGTCGCGCACGCCTGTCGGATCCGCTCGCTCTCCGCACCCATCTCGAGAGCGACCACCGAGACCGGGCAACCCAGCCGGAAGTCGCTTTCACTGACGATGTCCGCCAATGCCTCGATCACGACGCGGGCCGTCGCAGCCGCGCCGTCCGCCGACTCGGCAGCCTCCGCGATCAAGGTCTCGAACTGCGTCGTGGCGAGCTCGACCGCGGCGACGCCCAGGCCTTCCTTCCCGTCAGGGAAGTGGAAGTAGATCGATCCCTTGGGTGCCGCGGCGTGGTCTGTCACCGCGTTCAGGCCCGTGCCGCTGTAGCCGCTGGTCTGGATGAGTTCGAGCATGGACTCTGTGAGCCGTGCCTTCGTGAGGTCTCCCTTTGATGCCATGCGCACAAGAATAGACCGGTCTACATATTTTGCAAGTCGACGAAGAGGTGCGCGCGTCGTACAGGACTCGAAGTGTGGGGCGGGCGGGACTTGAACCCGCGATCGTTGGGTTATGAGCCCACTGCCTTCACCAGCTTGGCCACCGCCCCGGATCTTCGAGACTACCGGGCCAGGGCGACCCTCCGGTGCACTCGGCTCAGAGCGGGGTCGCCTGGCGGTGCAGCGCCGAATGCTCGCGGTAGACCCGGGCGTTCTGGCGCAGCCCTTCCCTCTCCTCGGCAGAGAGTTCGCGGCGGACCTTGGCCGGCACGCCCGCGACGAGCGATCCGTCCGGCACTTCCATGCCGCTCAGCACCAGCGCACCGCCGGCGATGAGACATTCGGATCCGATCACGGCCCCGTTCAGCACCACGGCCCCCATGCCGATCAGCGATCCGTCGCCGATCGTGCAGCCGTGCACGACCGCGTTGTGGCCGATCGACACATCGTCGCCGATGGTGACGCCATGGCCAGGGTCGACGTGCACCGAGACGCTGTCCTGCGCGTTGCTGCCGGCGCCGATCCGGATCTCCGCGGAATCCGCGCGGAGTACGGCGTTGTACCAGACGCTGGAGCCCTCGCCGATCGTCACCGCCCCGATCACTTTCGCGCCCGCGGCGAGGAACGCCGTGGAATCGATGACGGGGATTCGGCCGGGCAGGGACAGGACGGTGGCATCGTCGCTCATACTGCGACCCTATCCGCCCCGCCCTCGCGCGCGTCCCCGGTCAGCCGATCCCCATCGCGCTCTTCAGCGCCGCGGTGTACTGCGGGGCGAGGGAGTTCGCGAACGTCACCGTGATGTGGTCCTGGTCACGGTAGATGTTGGCTCCGCCGACCACCGCACGGCAGTTCTCGTCGTCGCAGAAGACCTTTGTGAAGTCGAGCAGCGTGACATCCTTCTGACCATGCGCGGCCGCGCGCAGCGGGTCCTTCTCGGTCAGCAGGTCGGAGCGCGAGCCGTCGCAGGCGCTCGGGGCGCGGGTGCGCAGACACTTGTTCGGGTCGGTCTCCCAGACGGGGTTGTCGACGACGGTGACCACGGGCGTTCCCTTGGACGTCTGCGTGGCCCAGGCCTCGCGGTACCCGGCGACCGCCGCCTCGTAGGAGGAGGCATGATCCCCCGCGGCGTACGGCGTCGTGGAGAGCGCGGCGGTGAAGATCGCGTCGAAGTGCCGCTTCTCGAGCTGCTTCGCCACCGCGGCGCGATACTGCGTGCACGCGTCGCCGAACGCCCCGCCGGTGGACAGCGGCGTGGTGTTCCACGGACAGGCGCCCTTGAAGTACGTGGTGAGGTGCCACCCTTCCTTCTCCGCGATGCCCTGGAACGTGGTGAGCAGCTGATACGCGTGGCTGTCGCCGATCAGAGCGACCTGCTTCGCGTTCGGGTCCTTTGAGCCGAACTCGCACGAGACCGGCCGTGCGTCGTTGAGCTGCACGAAGCACTGCGACGCCTCCGGACGGTCGACGCCCGCGAAGCCTGGGGCGGGAAGGATCTCATCGGACTTGGTCCCCGCACAAGACTCATCGAGGATGGCCGCCGCACCGAAGCACGCCGGGGGATTCGCACGAAGTTCGGCGATGGCCTGCACGCCCTGCTGGTAGGTGCCCGCGTTCGCGGCCCAGCCGACGCCCGCGGCACCCGCGACGATCACCATCGCAGCGAGTGACGCCCACAGCGAGAGCCGCGGCTTGCGCGAGGTCAGGGGCTTCCAGGTGCGGGTCGGATCCTCCACGAACTTCTTGGTGAGCCAGGCCAGCAGGAAGCAGATGCCGACCAGCGCGACGCGGTGGTAGATCGTGAGGCCCCAGAACGGCACGGACGGCGCGATGATGATGAGCGGCCAGTGCCACAGATACAGGCTGTACGAGATGTCGCCGGTGAAGCGCATCGGCCGCATCGCCAGGATGCGGGTCGGATGCCACCAGCGCTCGGTGTTGGAGGCGGCGATGACCGCCGCCGCCGCAAGCGTGGGGATCGCAGCCATGTAGCCGGGGAACGGCGTCTGCGCGTCGAAGCGGTAGATCACGACGAGCAGCACGATGATGCCGCCCCAGCCCAGGATGAAGCTGCCGATCGCGTTGCTCACGCGGAGGCGGGGCACCAGGGCGAGCACGGCGCCCACACCGAACTGCCACATCCGGCCGAAGGTGACGAAGTATGCGGGCGCCGGATTCGTCGCCGTGAACCAGACGCAGAACGCGAAGGAGACCACCGAGACGATGCCGATCGCGATCGCCGCCGCGCGGAGGCGGGAGCCGCGGAAGTGCTTCACCGCGATCCATGCCGCGAGCAGCATGATCAGCGGCCAGAGCACGTAGAACTGCTCCTCGAGGGACAGCGACCAGTAGTGCTGCACCATCGTCGGATCGCCGGCGTGCGCGAGGTAGTCGGCCGAGTTCAGCGCGAGGAACCAGTTCTCGACGTAGAAAGTGGACGCCACGATCTCCTGCAGCTCCGCGGGGAGCTGGGACAACGGCGACAGCACCGGGATCGCCGCGACGATCGCGCAGAACAGCAGCACGAGCAGCGACGCAGGAAGCAGGCGTCGCGCACGGCGAGCCCAGAACTGGCCGAGGTTCACCCGCCCCGTGGCGTTCAGCTCACGCGCAAGGTGCGCGGTGATCAGGAACCCGGAGATGACGAAGAAGATGTCGACGCCGACGTAGCCGCCGCTCAGCCGTCCCGGCCAGAAGTGGTACAGCACGACGGCCAGCACCGCGATCGCGCGCAGACCCTGCACATGAGGGATGAAGTTCGATCCGACCTTCTGCGCGGCGGAGGTGCCCCGCGTTTCGGATGTACGGAGTCGGCGCAGGGCCGCACGGGAGGAGGTACCAGCTGTTGCCACCTGACGAAGGTATCCCGGATCGCTGAGTCCTCCCGTCCTCCACGCGGTGCGCTCGTGGATCCACAGGGAAGGCCAGCCTTGCCGAAATAGCATCTGACCTGCGAGTTAGCGTTGCCTCAGCTTGCTTGCGGAACAAACTGAGCCGAGTAGCGTTGCTCTCAAGACATCAGCACGCACGGATCCGAATGATCACCGAGGAGTCATCATGAGCAACGCCGAGACCATCACCCAGGCCACCGTCGACCCGACCGTCGCGGCCGGCGCCGCCCAGTTCCTGACCCCGGTCGTGCTGGGCCTCCAGGCGCTCACCGTGAACGGCAAGCAGGCGCACTGGCACGTGCGCGGCGCGAACTTCGTCGGCGTGCACGAGCTGCTCGACGTGATCGTCGACCACGCAGGAGACTTCGCCGACACCGCCGCGGAGCGCATCGTCGCTCTGGGCCTGCCGATCGACGCCCGCGTCACGGTCGTCGCCGAGAAGGCCGGCGCGACGCAGGTCCCCGCCGGATTCACCCGTTCGGACGACCTCGTGCGCGCCGTGATCGCCGACATCGACGCGATCCTCGTCAACGTGAAGGCCGCTGTCGAGGGCCTCGACGAGATCGACCTCACCAGCCAGGACGTGGCGATCGAGATCCAGCGCGGCCTCGAGAAGGACCGCTGGTTCCTCGTCTCGCACATCGCCGCCTGACCCACGGCGCACAGCTCGGAAGGACCTCCGCCCCGCTCAGGGACGGGGGTCCTTCTGCAAGTAGGCGAGCACGGCCAGCACGCGACGATGGTCGGTGCCGGAATCCTCGAGGCCGAGCTTGGCGAAGATGGCGGACACGTTCTTCTCCACCGCGCCCACCCCGATGCTCATGCCGGCTGCGATCGACGCGTTGCTGCGCCCCTCCGCCATCGCCTCGAGGACTTCGCGCTCCCGAGGGGTGAGACGACCGACCGGATCGGGTCCGGTACGCATCAGCTGCTGCACGACCCGAGGATCCAGCACCGTCCCGCCCTGGCTGACCTGCTGGACGGCTCCGGAGAGCTCTTCGAGTGAGGTGACCCTGTCCTTGAGGAGATAGCCGACTCCCCCGTCGCCGGCCCCGAGCAGTTCCCTCGCATAGACGCCTTCGACGTACTGGCTGAGCACGAGGATGCCCACCTCGGGGAGAGCCGCCCGCAGCGCCAGAGCTGCGCGGATCCCTTCGTCCCGGAACGACGGAGGCATCCGCACGTCCAGCACGGCCACCGTCGCGGCCGCAGCACGGGTGCGCGCCACCACGTCCTCGGCGTCGGCATACGCGCCGACGGTCTCGAATCCGGCCTCGGCGAGCAGACGCACGAGACCTTCGCGCAGCAGGATCGAGTCCTCGAAGAGGATCACCCGCAGCGGAGTCTGCTGATCGGTCACGCCCTTCAGACTAGGGCGCGGCAGGCCAGAGCGCGGGCGCTCACCGCGCCGTCGGTGCGGCCCGCGGCGGCGCAGCTCACGCGGAGACGGGCACCGTCACCGTCACGATGGTCGGGCCGCCGGCCGGGCTGTCGATGTGCATCGCGCCGCTCAGGCCCTGCACCCGCCGGGCAAGGCCTTCGAGTCCGCCTCCGGGGCGCGGGGCGGCACCGCCGTGACCGTCGTCCAGCACGGTGACGCGGACCACGGGTCCTTCCCGGACCGCGGTCACCGATGCGCTGTCCGCTCCCCCGTGCTTCACGGCGTTGGTCAGCAGCTCCGCGACCACGAAGTACAGGTTGCGCGCGGCTTCGGGGCTCAGTGCCGCCGTGATGGAAGGGGCGACCTCGACCCGAACCGGAAGCGCACTGGCGGCCGCGAGCCCGGCGATCGCCTCGGCGATCCCCCGGTCCTGCAGCAGCGGCGGCGCGACACCGCCGGCCAGCGCCCTCAGCTCGTCCAGCGCGGCCTGGGCGTGCCCGCGAGACTCCTGTGCGAGCACCGCCACCGCCGCGGCATCGCCGTCCGCCGCGCGCCGCTCGAGCGCGGCGAGATCCATCTGCAGGCGCACCAGGCGCTGCTGCGGGCCGTCGTGCAGGTCCCGCTCGAGCCGGCGCAGCCCGGCGTCCTCCGCCTGCACGGCCGCACCGCGTGAGGCGTCCAGACCCTGGACCTGCGCCACCAGGTCGTCGGACTCCCATCGCCCAGTCAATGCGGCGGCGACCGTGCCGTGCAGTCGTGCGAGGCCGCTGAGCACGAGCGGCAGCGTTCCCAGGAAGACCAGCCCGACGACCAGGTACAGCATCGAGGCCCACAGATGCGGATCCGGAGACGGGTCGAACCCGCCGAAGATGTGCTGCACCGCCCAGGGGACCCAGACGCTCTCGGCGTTGCCGTCGGGGATGAACGACGACCAGAACCAGTACGTCGGGCCGCCGAGCGCCATCGAGACCCAGATCGTGGCGATGGCGAACGTGACGATCGCCACGATCGGGCGCACGAGCAGGCTCGACAGCAGCGCCATCCAGTAGTGCGCGTTCCGCAGCGGTTGCGTCAGACGGGCCCAGGACCCGGTGCCCTTCGTGCCGCGGTGCCAGTCGGGCGCGGCGATGGCGGGGTGGTCGGTCATCCGCAGCAGCGCCCGCTCCGCCTCGGCGAAGCCGCGGGCGATGTAGAGAGACCCCACCAGCACCGGCACTCCGATCACCAGCACGAGGGAGCCGATGCCGACGCCGAAGACGGTCCAGGTCACTCCCATCGCCAGGATCGCGAGCGGTACCGACAGCAGCACGAGGAAGAGCGCGTTGCCGGGCGCCGCAGCCCATGCCCGCCCATATCCGCGCCGGGGCGCGGCCGGCGGCGCCGGGAGGCGCGAGTCGAGGGAGCGGGTCGCGGTTGTCATCGGGAGATCTCCTGGTCCATGCCTCTGGTGCGCTGATTCGCACCGGCTTCCACGATGCCCGTCCCGCGGGCGTCGGACCAGGGCGCCTGCTGCCGGATCCGCACGGGGGTTAACCCCCGTGCGTCACCCGTCCGCCGACCAGCGTCGCCGCCACGGGCATCGTGCGGAGCCCGTGCGCGTCGGCGGTCGCCGGATCGGCGCCGAGCAGCGCCAGATCCGCGGCAGCACCAGGGCGGATGCCGGCGTCACCGCCGGTCCCGCCGCGGGCGCTCGCGGCGAGGGCGGTCTGCAGGTCGACCCGCTCCTCGGGATGCCAGGGTGCGCGGTCATCGTCGGTGCGGAAGACGGCCGCCGAGATCGCGTGCCACGGATCCAGCGCAGCCACCGGCGCATCCGATCCGAAGCGCAGCGTCGCCCCCGCCCGGTGCAGCGAGGCCAGCGGATAGCCGATCGCGGTCTGCCCAGCCCAGAGCGCGTCCGCCGCGTCCCTGTCGTCGAGGGCGTGCTGCGGCTGCACGCTCGCGGCGACGCCGAGTCGCCCGAACCGCGCGAGATCGCCGTGGCGCACGAGCTGGGCATGCTCGATCGTGCCCTGGGCCCCGGTGGCGGCGAAGGCGTCCAGAGCTGCGGTGACCGCGAGGTCCCCGATCGCATGCAGGGCGATCTCAAGGCCCGCCCCGGTGGCTCGCAGCAGCAGCTCCTGCAGCTCGGCGGGCGGCACGGTGAGCACGCCGTGGTTGTGCGGATCGTCGGCATAGCCCTGACTGCTGGCGGCGGTGCGCGTGCCCAGCGACCCATCGGAGATGATCTTCAGCGGCCCTGCGTGCACGAGTCCGAGCGGGTCCTGATCCATCGCCTGACCCGTGTGCAGTCCCTCGGCGATCGCACGGTCGAGGTCGTGCGGATAGACGGCGAACTCGACGCGATGCATGTCGAAGCCGCGCGCGAGTCGTCGAGCCCAGGCCTCGGCGTTCCATGCCATGTCGAAATCCACCAGACCGACGACGCCGCGGCTCGCGGCTCGCCGGGCGGCCGCAGCGACCGCCTCGTCGGCGACCACCGGATCCGCGGCGTTCAGCCGGCGGGAGATCTCGAAGGCGTCCTCTTCGCGCAGCATCCCGTCCGCGGCGACGGGGAAGCCCTCCCGGCGGAAGGCGGCAGTGTTCAGCCACACGCTGTGCACGTCGGCGTTGATGAGGTAGGTCGGGATCTCACCCGTGTGCTCATCGAGCAGGGCCAGGGCGGGCCGGTCTGCCCAGCGCACGTCGCGGAAGCCGGATCCGACCCGGCGACCGTCGCCGAGCACGGACGCGAGCGACATGCGTGCGGCCGCCTCGACGGCGCTCGCGGTGCCGGCGAGGTCCTCCCGCTGCGCGGCGAGTGCCCATTGCACGGTGTGCACGTGGTGATCCCACAGGCCAGGGACGATCCACGCGCCGTCGCCGTCGAGCACCTCGCCCCGTAGCGGAAGGGCTCCGGTGGGGGCGATGTCGGCGATCCGGCCGTCTTCGAGCAGCACGTCCACCGGGCCATCCACGGCCAGCAGCCGACGGTCCGCCGTGGCGATGCGCACAGCGCGGATCGCGTCGAAGTGCGCTCCGACGTCCGACGCCGTCATCGGGTGCCCGCCCGCGCGGCGAGGCGGGCGTCGTGCGCGCGCTGCATCTCGGCGGCCAGCAGCGGATTCGCGTAAACGCCGTCGCCCTGCAGCTCGAGGATCACGTTCTCGATCACGTCGTCGGGCTTGTTCTGGCTGAGCTTGCGTTTGGCGGTGATGCGCGTCGGAGTGAGCCGGAAGCCGACGGTGCCCGCCTCGAGCCGGCGCACGAACGCCTCGTCGTTCGGCGGTGTCCAGATGCCGCGCGGGTCGGCGAGTCTGCCCTCGAAGTGGTCCACGAGATGACCGAGGACGCGGAGGTTCTCCGCGGTGTCGAGCAGCTCCGGGACGCCCGACAGATGCACCGCGACATAGTTCCACGTCGGCACGGCGGCCGCCGTGTCGACGTACCAACCGGGCGAGATGTATCCGTGCGGACCCTGGAAGATCACCATCAGCTCCTGGGATCCGAGTCCCAGCACGATGTCGTCCGGACGGCCGACGTGCGCGACGATCGTGAGGTCGTCGCGGTCCGGATCGAGCAGCACCGCATAGTGCGACGCGGTCGTGCCGTTCTCGTCTCGGCCCACCAATGTCGCCCAGGGATTGGCGGCGATGATCCGCCGCAGTTCTGCGACATCCGTCATGGCGAAACTGGGGTTCTGGCGCATGGTTTCAGCCTACGGTCGCCCGCCCTTCCAGAGCCTCAGCGAGCGGGATCCGTCACGCCTGGCATCGCGGGCACCAGTACAGCTTGCGGGCGCCGATCTCCTCGAGCACGATGCCGGTGCCGCACACACGGCAGGGCAGGCCCGTGCGGTGGTACACCCAGTGCCGGTCGTCTCGATGCGCCATCGCGGCGCGGTACTGGTCGGCCGTGAGGTCGTCCATGGTCATCATCTGACCGGTCTCGACGCCGATCGCGAGCAGACGGACCCAGTCCCGCCAGAGCGCGCGCACGGTCTCCTCCGGCACGTCGCGGCCCGGAGTGTGCGGGTTCAGCCGGGCCCGGAACAGCAGCTCGGCGCGATACACGTTGCCGATCCCGCTGACCACGGACTGGTCCATGAGCAGCAGAGCGATCGGCACCGCCCTGCGCCGCACAGCGGCCACGAAGCGCTCCTCGCCCTCGTCCACGTCGCCCACCAGCGGATCCGGTCCGAGCTTCGCGACCGTGGCGAGCATCTCGTCGGGCGTCTGCAGCACGCAGGCGGTGGGCCCGCGCAGATCGGCGCAGGTCGAGTCCGTCATCAGGCGCAGGCGCACCTGTCCGACCACGGGCGGCGGCCATTCGGCGCCCTCATCGGCGAGCCCCTTGGTGGCCTCGGACATGCGCACGTGCACACGCGTCTTCCGCGGGGCACCGATGGAGGCCAGCGAGTTCTCGCCCGCGTCGTCCAGGATCGGCGCCTCGTCCGCGATCGACGATGCGTCCAGATCGGTGCCGCGTTGATTCGTCTGGCCCATCCGCCCGTTCGCCGACGCGATCGTCGGATCCACGAGGATCTCGCCGGAGAAGTCCCAGGCCCCGTAGAGTCCCAGGTGCACGCGCAGCCACAGATCCCCCTCGGTCTCGAGGAACATCTGCTTGCCGACCGCCTGCACGCTCTCCACCGCACGACCGTCGAGCAGAGCGGCACCCTCCGCGAAACGGCCCTGCGGGCTCGATGCGAAGACGGGCTTGCCGACGAAGTTGCGGGCGAACTGCCGCGCGATCCGGTGGACGGAATGGCCCTCGGGCATCAGGCGCGCGGGTCCGGGAGCAGCGATCCGTCGCGCTCGAAGTCCGCGATCTGCGCGATCCGGCGCACGTGCCGCTCCTCGTTCGAGAACGGCGTGGCGATGAAGCGGTCGATGAAGCCGGCGACCTCGTCGAAGGTGTGCTGGCGCGCGCCGATCGCGATCACGTTCGCGTCGTTGTGCTCGCGGGCGAGCTCCGCCGTCGCGATGCTCCACACCAGGGCCGCGCGGATGCCCTCGACCTTGTTCGCCGCGATCTGCTCGCCGTTGCCGGATCCGCCGAACACGACGCCGAGCGCCTCGACTCCCGCGCGCTGGTCGCGGATCGTCGCCTGTGCCGCGCGGATGCAGAACGCGGGGTAGTCGTCCAGTGCGTCGTACTCGACCGGTCCGTGGTCCACGACCTCATGACCTGCCTCGGCGAGATGGTGCTGCAGCTGCGTGGAGAACTCGAGACCGGCGTGATCGGTGGCGATGTGGATGCGCATGCCTCAATCCTACGGAGCGCCGCGACCACCACGGGGCGGCGTGACACGGCCGCCGGGCGCTGTCAGGGCGCGATGCCGGCCGCAGCCGGCTTGAACCCTGCGCGGATGTTCTCGCAGCACCCCGGACGGCACACGTCGAACGCGGGACCGAGCGCGGTGACGTGCGCGCGATCCGCCGCCGGGCGCCCCTCCAGGCGCTCCTGGACGAGGTCGACGATGCCGGCGACGAAGGTGTCGGAGACCCCCGGGGTCGGCGTGCGGACGAAAGCGAGGCCCGCCTCGGCGGCCGCGTCCTTCGCCTCGGTGTCGAGATCCCAGAGCACCTCCATGTGGTCGCTCACGAAGCCGAGCGGGACCACGGCGACCGCGGTGCGACCGCGAGCGGGCAGCTCCTCGATCACGTCGCAGATGTCGGGCTCGAGCCACGGCTGCGAGGCGGGGCCGGAGCGCGACTGGTACACGAGCTCCCACGGCACGTCGGCGGCCGCGGGCAGCAGCTCGGCCACGCGGCTCATGACCCAGGCTGCGACCGACTCGTGCTGGGCGGCGTACGCGCCGCCGGGGCCCCAGTCGACGTCGCGCGGGCCGGAACGCAGGGCATCGTCGGTCGGCACGCTGTGGGTGGTGAACAGGACCTGGATCGCCGAGGCGTCGACGCCGTCGGCCGTGAAGCCGACGATCGCGTCGCGCACGCCCTCCACGAAGGACGCGACGAATCCGGGGTGGTCGTAGAACGGGCGGATCTTGTCGATCGTCACCGTCTCGCCGAGCTCCGTCTCCTCCAGCACGCGGGCGAAGTCCTCGCGGTACTGACGGCAGCTGGAGAAGGAGCTGTACGCGCTCGTGGCGAACGCGAGCAGCGTGGTGTCCCCGCTGTCGGCGGCCATGGTCACCGCGTCGGACAGGTACGGAGCCCAGTTGCGGTTGCCCCAGTACACCGGGAGGTCGATCCCGCGGCGGGTGAGCTCGGTCTCGAGCGCGGCCTTGAGCGCGCGGTTCTGCGCGTTGATCGGGCTCACGCCACCAAAGTGCCGGTAGTGATGCGCCACCTCTTCGAGCCGCTCATCCGGGATGCCGCGGCCTCGAGTGACGTTGCGCAGGAACGGGATCACGTCGTCCTGCCCCTCCGGGCCGCCGAATCCTGCGAGCAGGATGCCGTCATAGGCGACGGGCGTCTCCACGAACTCCGGCCCGCTCGCGGCGGGCGCGGAGGCGAAGGGAACGGTTGCTGCGGTCACGTTTCGAGCACTCACCCTTCCATCTTCCCCTGAGTTTCCTTTGCCACGGCCGTGCGCCGACTCGATGCCCTCCTGGAGGCAGCGGGCACCCGCGAAAAACCGCAACACGCGCTCTGGCGTAGGCTGGGACGGTTGCCGCCGGCGCCAGCAGCGCGAATCTTGCGGCCGAACCCCTCACCCCCTGGGAGTCTGAGCAGTGCCTGGAGAGAACCTCACCCGCATCGAGGCGCAGGAGCGCCGCGCGATCGTCGACACCGAGTCGTACGAGATCGCGCTCGACCTGACCAAGGGCGCGGAGGTGTTCGGATCCCGCAGCGTCGTGCGCTTCACCGCCACCGAGGGATCCTCGACCTTCATCGACCTCATCGCGCGCGAGGTGCGCGAGATCACTCTGAACGGCGAGCTGATCGATCCGACGACGGCCTACGCCGACTCGCGCATCGCGCTGGACGGCCTGGCGGGCTCGAACGTGCTCGTCGTCGACGCCGACTGCGAGTACACCAACACCGGTGAGGGCCTGCACCGCTTCGTCGATCCTGTCGACGGCGAGGTCTACCTCTACTCGCAGTTCGAGGTGCCCGACTCCCGCCGCGTCTTCGCCGTGTTCGAGCAGCCCGATCTGAAGGCGACGTTCCAGTTCACCATCACCGCGCCCGCTGCGTGGAAGGTCGTCTCGAACTCCCCCACCCCCGAACCGATCCGCCACGACGCGTCGAACGGATCCGGATCCGACCAGAACGGCGCGGTCGCGACGTGGGGCTTCGAGCCCACCCCGCGGATCTCCTCGTACATCACGGCGATCATCGCGGGCCCGTACGAGGAGACCTTCTCCGAGCTGACCAGCGCCTCCGGCCGCGTGATCCCCCTCGGCGTCTACGGGCGCAAGAGCCTGTGGGAGCACCTCGACGCGGACTACATCTTCGACAAGACCCGCGAGGGCTTCGCCTATTACGAGGAGAAGTTCGGCGTCCCGTATCCGTTCGCGAAGTACGACCAGCTCTTCGTACCGGAGTTCAACGCCGGCGCCATGGAGAACGCCGGCGCGGTGACCTTCACCGAGACCTACGTGTTCCGCAGCAAGGTGACCGACGCCGTCAAGGAGCGCCGCGTCGTCACGATCCTGCACGAGCTCGCGCACATGTGGTTCGGCGACCTCGTCACCATGAAGTGGTGGAACGACCTGTGGCTGAACGAGTCGTTCGCCGAGTGGGCGTCGACCATCGCGACCGCCGAGGCCACCGAGTGGACCGAGGCGTGGACGACGTTCAACGCCATGGAGAAGACCTGGGCCTACCGTCAGGACCAGCTCCCCTCCACGCACCCGGTCGTCGCCGAGATCAACGACCTCGACGACGTGCAGGTGAACTTCGACGGCATCACGTACGCGAAGGGCGGATCCGTCCTCAAGCAGCTCGCCGCGTGGGTGGGCATCGAGGCGTTCTTCGCCGGCGTCTCCGAGTACTTCAAGAAGCACTCCTGGCAGAACACCGAGCTCAGCGACCTGCTCGTCGAGCTGGAGCGCACCAGCGGCCGCGACCTCACCGTCTGGTCGAAGAAGTGGCTGGAGACCGCGGGAGTGAACACGCTCGCGCCCGTCATCGCCGAGGCTGGGGACGGCACCATCTCGCGCTTCGCCGTGACGCAGACGGCTCCCGCCGACTACCCGACGATCCGCCCGCACCGCCTGGGCATCGGCTTCTACAACCTCGACGCGACGGGCGCTCTCGTGCGCACCCACCACGTCGAGGTGGACGTCGACGGTGACCGCACGGAGCTTCCCGAACTGCAGGGCCTGAAGCGCCCGGATCTGGTGCTGCTGAACGACGAGGACCTCGCCTACGCGAAGATCCGTCTCGACGAGCGCTCCCTCGCGACCGCCGTCGCACACCTCGCCGACATCAGCGACCCTCTCGCCCGCTCGCTCGTATGGGGTGCCGCCTGGGACCAGACCCGCGACGCCGAGAGCGGCGCGAGCGACTACATCGACCTCGTGCTGGGCAACATCGGCCGCGAGACCGAGTCGACCACGGTGCGCACCACGCTCAGCCAGCTGCAGACCGCCGCCGCGCTGTACGTCACCCCGGAGCACCGTGAGGCCGCCCGCACCCGGGTCGCCGACGGCCTGTGGGCGCTCGCGCAGAGCGCGGAAGCCGCCTCCGACAGCCAGCTGCAGTTCGTGACGGCGTTCGCGAACTCGCTCACCACGCCCGAGCACGCCGACGTCGTGCGCCGCCTGCGCGACGGCGCACTCACCCTCGACGGCCTCACGATCGACACCGACCTGTCGTGGCAGCTGCTCGTCGGCCTCGCCACGGTCGGCGCCGTCGACGGGGCCGCGATCGATGCCGCGCTCGAGGGCGACAACACCGCCAAGGGCGCGGAGTTCGCCGCGCAGGCCCGCGCCGCGCTGCCCACGCCCGAGGACAAGCAGGCCGCGTGGTCGTCGCTCGTCGAGCACGACGACCTGTCCAACACGATCGTCCGCTCCGCCGCCCTCGGCTTCACCCACCCGGCCGGTGTCGCACTGCTCGAGCCGTTCGTCGCGCAGTACTTCGACGCCCTGCTCCCGATCTGGGAAGGCCGCACGTTCCAGGTCGCGAACTACCTGATCGTGGGCCTGTACCCGAAGGCGCTCGCGAACACCGCCCTGCGCGACGCGACCCGCTCCTGGCTCTCCGCCCACCAGGACGCCGCGCCCGCGCTGCGCCGCCTCGTGTTCGAGAACCTCGCCGACGTGGAGCGCGCCCTCGCCGCTCAGGCGCGCGATGAGGAGGCCTTCGAGTCCGCGGCCGCGCAGAGCTGACGCACGACCTCGAAGGGGCCGAAGGAGACTGCTCTCCTCCGGCCCCTTCGTCGCGTCCCGAGCGGACAGCGCCGGCTCACGGCGCAGCGCCGTCGACGCTCAGAGCCCGCCAAGGGCCGCAGCCATAGGATCGTGAACGATGAATATCGTCTCCTTCGAGGATCAGGCCGCCAAGATCGCAGACCTGTGGGCCCAGACGCTCGACGTCCTCGGCAAGATCGGCATGAAGGCGCTCTGGAGCGTCGTCACGATCGTCGTCTGCGTCCTCATCGCCTATGCGCTCCGCTTCGTGATCCGCCGCGTCGTCCGCCGGATCGTCGCCGGCGCCAAGTCCAAGGCCGAGGTCACCGACACGAGGGCGCTGGAGCGCTCCCCGCTCGCGGACATGCGGCTCGTACAGCGCACCAGGACCCTCGGCACCATCCTGCAGAACATCGTCAACGTGATCCTCGTGGTGGTCGCTGTCGTCCTGATCGTGAACATCATCGAGCCCACGCTGCTCGGGTCTCTGACGCTGCTCACCGCCGCCGTCGGCGCAGGCCTCGGTTTCGGTGCCCAGAACATCGTCAAAGATGTGCTGAACGGCATGTTCCTCGTCGCCGAGGACCAGGTCGGCATCGGAGATGTGGTCGACCTGGGCCTCGCGTCGGGTGTCGTCGAATACGTCAGCGTGCGGATCACCCAGGTGCGTGACGCGAACGGCACGCTCTGGTACGTCCGCAATGGCGAGATCACCCGGATCGGCAACATGTCGCAGGGATGGGCGCGCGCGATCATCGACCTCGGGGTGCCGGCGGATGCGGACGTCCCCGCGGTCGAGGACGCTCTGCTCGCCGCCGCCCAGGGGCTCGCGAAGGATCCGAAGTGGCGCACCCGCATCGTCGAGAAGCCCGAGATCTGGGGACTGGAGTCGATCGAGGGCGATGCTCTCGTGATCCGGGTCGTCATGAAGACCCGCACGAATGCGATGGACGACGTCGCCCGCGAGCTGCGGATGCGGCTGCGCGACGCCATGCTCGGCATGGAGCTGACCGTCCCCAGCATGGCCACGGTGCAGCTCGCCGGCCCCGAGGGTGCCCGCCGGGTGCACGGCGCGAACCCGCCGCGCACCCGCCCGAACCCGGTCGCGACGGCGCCCACGGTGCCGGAACGCGGATTCTGGCGCAAGAAGAAGACCGAGGGCGAGAAGCCCGCCACGGCCACGCCCCCGCCGCGCACCAAACCGGCGCCGACCGCACCTGCGCCGAAGAAGACCGAGAAGCCGAAGACGCCGCCTTCCGCCCCGCAGAGCCTGCCGCTCCCTCCGCTCCCCGATCCGCAGAGCCCGCAGGATCCGCAAACCCCTGGAGACGAACGATGAGTGAACCGGTGTCCTTCTACGACGAGGTCGGCGGCCACGCGACGTTCCAGCGCCTCGTCGAGGTGTTCTACCGCGAGGTTGCGCTCGACCCGGTCCTGAAGCCGATGTACCCGGAAGAGGATCTCGGCCCTGCGGCGGATCGCCTGCGCATGTTCCTGGAGCAGTACTGGGGCGGCCCCACGACCTACGGTGAGCAGCGTGGGCACCCGAGGCTGCGCATGCGTCACATGCCGTTCCACGTCGACCCGGACGCCCGCGACCGCTGGCTGCGCTGCATGCGCGCCGCCGTGGACGACGCCCGCCTCTCGCCGATCCACGAGGCGACGCTGTGGGACTATCTCGAGCGCGCCGCGCATGCGATGGTGAATACATTCGAGCCGAGCCGCACGACCACGACGGGCGCCCCGACCCCTGACGGGCGCCCCGTCCTCTAGCGGCGCCCACCGCACGTACACCGAGTTCGACGGAGATCTCATGACCGCGACCACGACCACTCACTCCACCGACGTCCTCGTCATCGGCTGGGGGCTGTCCGGCCTCGTCGCCGCCGCGGAGGCGACCGCCGCAGGCAGACGCGTGATCGTGGTGGATCAGGAGCCGCGGACGAACCTGGGCGGACAGGCGTGGTGGTCCTTCGGCGGGCTGTTCCTCGTCGACTCCCCCGAACAGCGCCGCATGGGCATCACGGACTCCTACGAGCTCGCCCGACAGGACTGGTTCGGCAACGCGGGCTTCGACCGCGACGAGGACGCCTGGCCGCGGCGCTGGGCAGAGGCGTATCTCCAGTTCGCGAGCGGCGAGAAGCGCGCATGGCTCCGGGAGCGCGGCGTGGGCTTCTTCCCGGTCGTGGGCTGGGCCGAGCGCGGAGGCTACGGCGCTCTCGGACCCGGCAACTCGGTCCCCCGCTTCCACATCACCTGGGGCACGGGCCCCGGCATCGTGGCGCCCTTCCAGGCCGCGCTCGAGCAGGCGGAGCGGACCGGGAGCCTGGTCGTGCTCCCACGGCACCGGGTCACCGCGCTCACCGCCCTCGACGGCGTCGTCACGGGCGCACAGGGCGAGATCCTCGCATCGTCCGCCGCCGCCCGCGGCGTGCAGAGCGATCGTGAGCCGATCGGTGCCTTCGAGATCACCGCGAGCGCGACGATCGTGACCTCGGGCGGCATCGGCGGCAACCACGACCTCGTGCGCGCCGCATGGCCCGAACGGCTGGGCGCACCGCCGACCGACATGCTCACCGGCGTGCCCGCCTATGTGGACGGATCCATGCAGGCCGTATCGGCGGCGGCCGGGGCACGGCTCATCAACGGCGATCGGATGTGGCACTACGTCGAGGGCATCCGCAACTGGGATCCGGTCTGGCCCGGTCACGGCATCCGGATCCTCCCCGGCCCGTCATCGCTGTGGCTGGACGCCACCGGCAGGCGCCTGCCCGTGCCGCTGTACCCCGGGTTCGACACGCTCGGGACCCTGGCGCATTTGCGCACGACCGGGCACGACCACTCCTGGTTCGTGACGACGCGGCAGATCGTGGAGAAGGAGTTCGCTCTCTCCGGTAGCGAGCAGAACCCCGACCTCACCGGCAAGGACATACCGCTGCTCGTGCGCTCCCGGCTCGCCAAGGGCCCCACGGACCCGGTGCAGGCGTTCCTCGAGCGGGGCGAGGACTTCATCGTCGAGGACGACCTCGGCCGGCTGATCTCAGGCATGCAGGAGCTCCCGGGCGGAGACGCCCTGGACCCGGCGCGGGTTCGCGAGGAGGTCGTCGCGCGGGATCGCGAGATCGACAACGACTTCACCAAGGACGCGCAGATCGCGATGCTGCGTTCGGCCCGCGCCTACCGCGGCGATCGGCTGATCCGCACGGCCGCCCCGCATCGTCTGCAGGACCCGTCCGCTGGTCCGCTGATCGCCGTGCGGCTGCGCGTGATCACCCGCAAGTCGCTCGGCGGCATCGAGACGGACCTGGACGGGCGCGCTCTCGGCGGCGACGGTGCAGCCGTGCCGGGGCTCTACGCCGCGGGCGAGGCGAGCGGCTTCGGCGGCGGCGGTGTGCACGGCTATCGGGCGCTAGAGGGAACGTTCCTCGGCGGCTGCCTGTTCTCGGGACGCCAGGCCGGGCGCGCGGCGGCGCAGGCGGTCTGAGCACCCGTCGAGCGCCTGGACCTCGCGCGGCGGGAGTGCCATGATCGCGGCATGGACGCGGAAGAGCTGCGAGCACGCCAGGCTCCGCTCAAGGAGCGCTACCGGCAGGATCCGGAACTGGCGAGGGTGATCTCCGGCGCGACCGGCGACTATCGCGACCCCGGCATCACCGCGACGATCGACGGATGGTCGGGGCCGGTCCGCGCTGGACAGCACCCCGCGACCGGGGGCGACGGATCCGATGCGT
Source organism: Microbacterium sp. 22303 (assembly GCF_052045265.1). NCBI lineage: Bacteria > Bacillati > Actinomycetota > Actinomycetes > Micrococcales > Microbacteriaceae > Microbacterium > Microbacterium sp. 22303. The sequence goes on from NZ_JBQEOQ010000001.1 coordinate 651,867, forward strand.
GCTCGGCGGACCTCCTCATGCAGGCGCTGCTGGGTTGTGTCGGCGTGACGTTCCGCGCCGTCACCACGGCGATGGGCGTGACCGTGCAGAACGTCAAACTCGCGGCGGAGTGCCGCTGGGACGCACGCGGCACGCTCGGTCTGGACCGTGAGGTGCCGGTCGGCGTCGGCGACATCGCCGTCACGATCACGATCGACAGCGACGCCGACGATGGACGCCTGGAACGGATCGCCGCGTCGACCGAGCGGTACTGCGTGGTCGGTCAGAGCCTCGCATCCCCTCCGACGATCACGGTCGTCCGGCGCTGACCGCCGCGGCGTGAACCCGGACGCGCCGCCCGACTCGTGCTGCGCCTCAGCTGGCGGCGCCGGTCGAGCGCACCGGCGTCAGCCCCACCGCGGCGGGCCCGCGGCTGAGCACGTGACCGCGCGCGAACGCGAGGCGCGTCCAGCGGCCGGAGGTGGTGATCGGCACCTGCTCGGCACCGGAGATGAAGCCGAAGGCGTGCGCGGCGAAAGCGATGCCGCGGGGCAGCCCGAGGAGGTCCTCGTCGGGCTCGCCCCAGATGGCGGCACGCAGCGCGCGGACCGCGTCCTCCCCTGCGCCGACCGGGGATCCGTGCGCGACAGCGGAGATGCCCCACTGCGCACGCTGCGCGATGACGTCGGCGCCGAGCGTCCCCGCCGTCGCCCAGCCACTCCGGGGCGGTGCGACGCCGGCCCAGGAGGGGCTGCGGCCGGTGTCCGGAAGCGCGAGGGCGCGCGGGTCCTCGGTGGTGGTGAGTTCGTCGATCACGATGTCGCACCGCAACTCGGGGTCGGCCCGGACGATCCGCATCGCGAGGATCGTCGGCGTCGCGTCGAACAGGGTCTGCGGCACGAGGGCCGCCGCCGTCATCGCGAGCACCCCTCCGTCGGCCTGCAGCCGGACCCCTTCATCGCCGGCGCGCGCGGCCCGGGAGACGAAGGTGAGCGCATCACGCGCAGTGTCGGCATCGGCGAGGATCAGCGGCGTGGGCACGCCCTCTAAACTAGCAACCGGCCGCGACCGGTCCCCCGGTGTGTCGCGGCGCGGAGAGGATCCCATGACGCCCGACGAGCACGCCCGCCGATCTGTCGAGATGCTGCTGGGGATCCTCGATCTCGACTCCTCGGACGCCCGCACCACCGAGGACATCTTCACCGGCGTGTCGCACCCGATGCCTACGGGGCGGATCTACGGCGGGCAAGTGCTCGGCCAGTCCCTCATCGCGGCGGAGCGGACGATGCCGGATGGCCGCGTCCCGCACTCCATGCACGGCTATTTCCTGCGCGCCGGGGACGCCTCCCAAGGCCTCACTTTCGCCGTGGACCGGATCCACGACGGCCGTTCCTTCTCGACGCGGCGGGCGCAGGCCTATCAGAACGGGGTGCCGATCTTCTCGATGATCGCGTCGTTCCAGGACGAGAACCCGGGCATCGAGCACGCGGCGCCGATGCCCGACGGCATCCCGGATCCCGAAGACCTCCTCCCCGACGAGGAGCTGTCCGACGGGATCCATCCCCTGTCCAAGCGCATGCTCACCGATCGGCCGGTGGACATGCGTCATGTGGAGGGCCCGCTGTTCGGTGCGGGCGCCGAGAAGTCCGCGCACCAGGCGGTGTGGATGCGCATGCGCGCGCCGTTCCCGGACGATCCTGCCCTGCACCGCGCGGCGCTGGCGTACCTCAGCGACATGTCGATCCAGGAATCGATCCTGCGCGCCCACGGGCTCAGCTGGAATGTGCCTGGCCTGAAGGTCGCGAGCCTGGACCACGCCATGTGGTGGCACCGCCCGGGGCGCGTCGACGACTGGCTGCTGTACGTGCAGGAGTCGCCGAACGCCCGCGGAGGCCGGGGCCTCGCCACAGGGCGGATCTACGATCGCGGTGGCGCATTGGTGGCCAGCGTCGCCCAGGAGATCACGATCCGGGTGCCGGAGGCCTGATCAGCCGGGCCCGTCAACGACGGCCCGGCCACTCCGCGACCGCGCTCAGCGGTGCGCGTAGACGATCGACGGTCCGGAGAACGGCGACCATGCCTCGCGCATCTCCGGGCCGATCCGAGTGGGACGACCGGTCGCTGCGTCCACCAGCACGATGATCGCCGTCGAGCGCGCGTACAGCACCCGCTCCTCCAACGCCGCGTCGTTGTACACCTCGTAGCAGACCTCGATGCTGGATCCGCCGAGCTTTCCGAACCACATCTGCACCTCGAGGGGATGACGCTGGTACGGCACGGGCGCGAGATACTCGATCTCCTGCCGGGCGACGAGCGTGATCACACCGGCGTCGAGCCCCGAGCTCAGTACGGCCGTGCTCGGGCCGTGCTCGCCCTCCCCCGGGCGCCAGAAAGCCCGCACCCGAGCTTCCTCGAGCAGCTTCAGCATCGAGGTGTTGTTGACGTGGTTGAAGGCGTCCAGGTCGCCCCAGCGCAGGTGGATCGGGATGTGCAGACGCTCCCCCGCCGCGGCCCCCTCGGGAGCCGCGGTCAGGGGAGCTTCCGCAGCGGTCCCAGAGGCCGTCGAAGGGTCAGTCACGCGTGAGCCTGCGGTGCGTGGAGCGGTGCGGGTTGGCCGCGTCGGCGCCGAGCCGCTCGATCTTGTTCGCCTCGTAGGACTCGAAGTTGCCCTCGAACCAGTACCACTGGTCGGGGTTCTCATCGGTACCCTCGTACGCCAGGATGTGCGTCGCGATCCGGTCCAGGAACCACCGGTCGTGCGTGATCACCACGGCGCAGCCGGGGAACTCCAGCAGGGCGTTCTCCAGCGAGCCGAGGGTCTCCACGTCGAGATCGTTGGTCGGCTCGTCGAGCAGCAGCAGGTTGCCGCCCTCCTTGAGGGTCAGCGCCAGGTTGAGACGGTTGCGCTCGCCGCCGGAGAGGACTCCGGCCTTCTTCTGCTGGTCCGGGCCCTTGAAGCCGAACTTGGAGACATAGGCGCGCGACGGGATCTCGATCTTACCGACCATCATGATGTCCAGGCCGTCGGAGACGACCTCCCACAGGGTCTTGTCGGGATCGATGTTCGCGCGGGACTGATCGACGTAGCTGATCTTCACCGTCTCGCCGACCTTGAGATCGCCGCCGTCCAGCGGCTCCAGGCCCACGATCGTCTTGAACAGCGTGGTCTTGCCGACGCCGTTCGGGCCGATCACGCCGACGATGCCGTTCGGCGGCAGGCTGAAGCTCAGCCCATCGATGAGCGAGCGATCGCCGAAGCCCTTCTGCAGCTTCTTCGCCTCGATCACGACGTTGCCCAGACGCGGACCCGCCGGGATCTGGATCTCCTCGAAATCGAGCTTCCTGGTCCGCTCGGCCTCCGTGGCCATCTCCTCGTACCGGGCCAGGCGCGCCTTCGACTTGGTCTGGCGGCCCTTGGCGCTCGACCGCACCCACTCCAGCTCGTCCTTGAGGCGCTTGGCGAGCTTGGCATCCTTCTTGCCCTGGATGTCGAGACGCTCCGCCTTCTTCTCCAGGTAGGTCGAGTAGTTGCCCTCGTAGCCGATCAGGCGGCCCCGGTCGACCTCCGCGATCCACTCGGCCATGTTGTCGAGGAAGTACCGGTCGTGGGTGATCGCGATCACGGCTCCCTTGTAGGCCTGCAGGTGCTTCTCCAGCCACAGCACGCTCTCCGCGTCGAGGTGGTTGGTGGGCTCGTCGAGCAGGAGCAGATCCGGCTTCTGCAGCAGCAGCTTCGCGAGCGCGACGCGGCGCTTCTCGCCGCCGGAGAGCTTGGTGACCGGCTCATCGGCCGGCGGGGTGCGCAGCGCATCCATGGCCTGCTCGAGCTGGGAGTCGAGGTCCCAGCCGTCCGCCGCGTCGATCTCCTCCTGCAGCACGCCCATCTCGGCGAGCAGAGTGTCGAAGTCGGCGTCGGGGTCCGCCATCTGCGCGGAGATCTCGTTGAAGCGGTCGAGCTTGGCCTTGATCGCAACTCCCTCCTGAATGTTCTCCAGGACGGTCTTCGACTCGTCGAGCTCGGGCTCCTGCATCAGGATGCCGACGCTGAAGCCGGGGCTCAGTTTGGCCTCGCCGTTGGAGGGCGTGTCGAGCCCGGCCATGATCTTCAGGATGGTGGACTTTCCGGCGCCGTTGGGACCGACCATGCCGATCTTCGCCCCGGGCAGGAACGCCATCGTGACGTCATCGAGGATGAGCTTGTCGCCGACCGCCTTGCGGGCGCGGACCATGGAGTAGATGTATTCGGCCACGAGGGCACTCCTTCTGTCGTGGTGACGACGATTGCGAAAGGCTGCGGGTCGCTCCCCGGGCCGTGCACCGCGGGATCGACACTCCAGCCTACCCGGGGCGGGTGCCCTTCCTCCCCGAGGAGATCTACGGTGCGACGGGCACGGTCCTGCCGATCAGGCAGCGACCGCCGTCCACCTGCGGCAGCACCGCAGTGACCGGATCCCCCGTGGACGGCCCGACCTGTCCGACCAGGCACCGATCCTTCCCCCACCGCACCGAGAACTGGATGCTCTCCGCCGGGTTGCCCACGGTCGACTCGTCCGCTGTGACCTCCATGTCGGCTCGGGCGAACCCCGCGGCGGCGAGCGCGTCGATGTACGCCGAGCCCGAGGCGCGGCGCTCCCCGGCCCAGACCTGCGCGACGATGGCGGCGAACACCGGAAGGTTGTCCTCGGCGGAACCGTCCGGGTGCAGCGCAGGCGGGGTGGAGGGCGACGCGGTCGTGCCGCTCGGGGTCGCGGTCGGCGTCGAGACAGGCGATGAGGACGGGACGGGGGAACCGTCCGAGCAGCCGCTCAGGATGAGCGTCGCGGCCATGGCCAAGAGCGCGAGGGGGCGGGTCACGGGAGTTCGAACGACCACAGCCCGGGATCCACGCACGCTCAGAGTCTATGCGGCACGCGTCGTGGACGATCCTGCCGACCCGACCCCCCGCTCGGTCCGATCAGTACGGCGACTCCTGGCTTCCTGCACTCCCCCACGCGTCGGACGCCGTCGACTCCTGCGCGCCGGCACCGACGACCGCCAACGCCGATCCGTCGCGATCAGCCGCACCGTCCTCGCTGGCGGGCGTCGTCTGATGCGACATCCGGTGATAGACGCTGCGGCCGCGTCGCAGATCCGGTCCGATGCAATCGGCCTCGATCTCCACGCTGATCCGCTTGCCGTCCTTGCCCTCCCACTCACGCAGCTTCAGGCGCCCGACGACCACGACCGCGTCACCCTTGGTGAGCGAGGCCTCCGCGTTCTCCGCCAGGGCTCGGTACGCCCTGACCTCGAACCAGTTCGTCCCGGCGTCGATCCAACCGCCGGCGCCGTCCGGGCGGCGGTGGTTGGTGGCCATCCGGAAGGTCAGGGTGGGGATGCCGGTCGCGGTGGCCCCTCGTTCCGGGTCCGTCGCGACGTTTCCCAGCACCGTGATGGTGTCGGCCATGATGATCTCCTCTGCTCTCGCGGAACCCGTTCGGGCCCCGATCCTGCAGGAAAGCGTGGCGCGCCGATCGTCCCTGTGGAGGGGGCTTCGCGCATCCGGTGAGCAACTGGTCGACGTGGCGTCCTGTGGAGGAGGATCGAGCGCGGTTCGGGTCAGTGCACGAACAGGAGCAGCGTCGCCACCGCGATGAACAACGCTCCGAAGACGATGTTGAGCGTGCGCTGGCCCCGCGCACTGGAGGTGAGCCGGCGGAAGCTCTGCGCCGTCGCGGCGAAGACGAACCACATCACGACCACGTCGATCACCACGGTCGTCCCGATGAGGATCAGATACTGCGGCCACGGATCGCGGTCGAGCCGGATGAACTGCGGCACGAACGCGAGGAAGAACACGATGGCCTTGGGGTTGAGCAGGTTCACCCAGAACCCACGGCGGAGCATGGGCCACCGCCCCTCGGGCGGTCGCAGTTGCTCGGGATCCGCGGCAGCCTCGGGAACGCGGGCGAGGATGAGCCGGATGCCCAGGTACACGAGGTACGCCGCGCCGAGGTAGCGGATCGTCTCGAACAGCCACGGCACGCGCGCGACCAGAAGGCCCACGCCCGCGGCGACGATCGCCACGTGCACCACCAGCGCGAGCTGCTGCCCGATGATCCCCCAGATCGAGCGCCGCCATCCCTCGTTGAGCGAGTTGGTCATGGTGTTGATCGCGCCCGCGCCCGGCGTGAGGCTGATCACCACGCACGCCACCACCAGCGAGAGCCACACAGTCACGGTCACCAGCACAGTGTAGGGACTGTGCGCGCGACCCGGATCCCGGCTCTTTGCGCGAATGTCGGAGGCCGTCCTTATGTTCGAAACAGAAGGAGGAACCATGACCACGAACATCACGCCGGCACCGACCATCCGCTGGGCGACTCCTGTTCTCACCCGCTCCGTGGAGACGCTGCAGCCCGCCGGAGAGCGTCTCTGGCGCGTACTCGACGGCCGCGGGGCGATCCGCGGACACCTGCGGATCATGCCGCACGACCTCGGCCTGCGTTACCGCGCCGAGCGTCTGCACCTCCCGTCGGGCACGTTCCGCGTCGTCGGAGACTTCTGGAGCGCCGACGACGCCGTCGCCGCATTGCGCTTCTGACCTCCGCCACCTGGTGGGACCGGCGCCTCGCTCGTTTCTTGGCCAATCCTTAGGCCAGGCATCGGAACATGGATCCGGCGCACGCGAACGCGGATGCCGCCTCCGGTGTCGTCATCGCGAGGGACGCGACGAGAGAGATCCCACCATGACCGAGCTTCGACGCTCCCGTACCCGCCCGCTCACCGGTATCGAGCGCGCAGCGCAGCGCCCCCTGGTCTCGGTGATCGTCGCCGTCGTAGGCGCGGTGGCGGTCGTGGCACTCGGCTTCGCCATGAAGGCCACTCAGGCGGATCAGGGTCTGGTCGCGGCCTTGAACACGACGCACACCGGTGCGTGGGGCGCTTTCTCCAGCTTCGTGTACAAGGCGATCGAACCACTGCCCGCCGTGGCGATCACGCTGGTGATCGCCGGAATCGTCTGGGCGGTGTCGCGCTCGCTGCGCATCGCGATCCTGTTCGGTCTCACCGTCGCGTTCACCTGGCTGCCCGTCGCGGCCGTCAAGATCCTCGTCGATCGCCCGCGGCCGGATGCGTCGCTCCTGGCTCACCCGTTCTCGCCTCTGCAGACCGACGGATCGTTCCCGAGCGGCCACACCGCCTACATCGTCGCCCTGGCGATCGCCTTCTGGTTCCTGCTCCGTGACACCCGGTACGCGTGGCTGCCGATCGTCCTGGGCATCATCGCGACGGTCGTGATCGGCCTCGCCGTGGTCAGCGACGGCCTGCACTTTCCCACCGACGTGCTCGGCTCGATCGCGTGGGCGCTGACCACGGCCGCTGCGGTCCGTTGGCTCATCGTCGACGTGATCGCGTCAAGAGTGCACCGCCGCGCAACGCGCTGATCGGCTCCTTCCCGCCGAACTGATGTCAGCAGCCCTCGGTACGGTGAGGACACGGGGCGAGGAGGGCCGACATGCCCAGCAAGGGCGCAAAGCTCTACGAGATGCAGGCGCAGCATCGGGCTCGAAACTTCGAGCGCATGATCGAGTACTTACTCGTACATCCGTGCGTCGATTGCGGTATCGCCGACCCTGTCGTGCTGGAGTTCGATCATCTCCCTGAGTTCACCAAGCGATTCGAGATCGCAAGGGCGATCACGGCTTCCACACGCTCATGGGCGGCCATCGCTGAGGAGATTTCGAAGTGCGAGGTCGTCTGCGCGAACTGTCATCGCCGTCGTACGGCGAGACGCGCTGGCACACGCAAGCATCTGATATCCCTGGCACTGATCAGATCTGAACGGGGCGGCCCGGATATGCTGAACAGCGACCCCCAGTAGCTCAGCGGAAGAGCATCGACCTTCTAAGTCGCCGGTCGCACGTTCGAATCGTGCCTGGGGGACGTCTTGCAGGCGTCAAGCTAGCGCGTCGGCGGCGCTCAGTAGGATGGCCGCATGGTTTCTTCGTCCGAGAACGATCGTCTGGTCTGGATCGACTGCGAGATGACGGGGCTCGATCTCGCCATCGATGAACTCGTGGAGATCGCGGTCGTGATCACCGACTTCGAGCTGCGCCTGGTGGATCCGGGGTTCCAGGTGGTCATCCGCGCGAGCGACGCCGCCCTGGCGCAGATGAACGACTTCGTGACGAACATGCATCGCACCTCCGGCCTGTACGAGGAGATCCCCGGCGGCGTGTCCCTCGCCGAGGCGCAGGCACAGACGCTCGCCTACATCCGGCGGTTCGTGCCGCAGGAGCGCAAGGCTCCCCTGGCCGGGAACACGATCGGCACCGATCGCATGTTCCTCGCGAAGTACATGCCCGACGTCGACCAGTACCTGCATTACCGCAACGTCGACGTGTCGAGCATCAAGGAACTGTCGCGCCGCTGGTACCCGCGGGTCTTCTTCCACGCCCCGGCGAAGGACGGCGGGCACCGCGCCCTCGCCGACATCCTGGAGTCCATCCGGGAGCTGGAGTACTACCGCCGAGCGGTGTTCATCGACCAGCCCGGACCGACCACCGAAGAGGTGCAGGCGACATCCGATGCCGTCGTGTCAGAGTTTGCCTCAAACCTGTAATACACTGGTCAGGTTGCCCGCTCAGGCAGGCACATGGTGGGTATAGCTCAGCTGGTAGAGCGCTGGCTTGTGGTGCCGGATGTCGCGGGTTCGAGTCCCGTTACTCACCCCATCGAAGAGGCCTGGATCCTTATGGATCCGGGCCTCTTCCGTTTCCATGGACCCCCGCGTCTTCGGCAGCTGCGTCACGGCTAGCATCGAACCATGGCCTCCTTCGTGCGCACCGCGACAGATGCGGACCTCGCAGAACTCGCCCGGATCGAGGACGAGGCCGACACCGTGTTCACCGCCCTGTTCGGCGCCGCGCTGGGCGGCGTCGCACCTTCTGGTGCAGCCCGCGCGTCCGAGCCGGGTTTCGTCCTCGTCGTCGCGGAACAGGAGGGCGGCGCGCCCGTGGGCTTCGTGCACGTGCTCACGGAAGACGACCACGCGCACCTCGAGCAGCTCTCCGTGCTTCCGGCGCACGCGCGCCGCGGCCACGGACGCGAACTGGTCGAGGCTGCTCTCGACGAGGCCGCCGACCGCGGCTACCGCACCGTCACGCTGCGCACCTTCGCCGACGTGCCGTGGAACGCGCCGTTCTACGCGTCGCTCGGCTTCACGGAGACCGTCTCTCCTGACCAGCCGTTCTACCGCGCTCTGCTCGACACGGAACAGCGGATCGGCCTGAACGACCTCGGACGCCGTGTGCACATGACGATCGACCTCGCCGGTGGCATGGAGATGGATCCGGAGGCGTTCGAGGAGCTCGTCGCGGATGAGCTCGACCGCCTGCCCGACGAGATGGTCGAGGGCCTGGAGAACCTGGTCTTCGTCGTCGAGGATCGTCCGGAGGACGGCTCGCTCGACCTGCTCGGAATATACGACGGCCTGGCTGTCACCGAGCGTGGGAACTACGGCATGGGCGAGCTCCCCGACCGCATCGTCGTGTACCGCGAACCCCATCTGGCCCAGTGCCGCGACGAGCAGGAGCTGCGCCACGAGGTGCACACGACGCTGGTGCACGAGATCGCGCACTATTACGGGATCGACGATGCTCAGCTGCACGAGATGGGGTGGGCATGAGCGCGCCTCTCCTCACTCCCGCCGTCGATGAGCAACTCGACCTGCAGGCTGCACCTGCCGTGCCGTGGGAGCTCGTCGTCTGGGACGATCCGGTCAATCTCATGAGCTACGTGGTGCGGGTGTTCCGCACCTACTTCGGATATCCGAAGGACCACGCGACCCGCCTCATGCTCGCGGTGCACAACGAGGGACACGCCGTGGTCGCCGTCGGTCCGCGCGAGACCATGGAGGTGCACGCGCAGGCCATGCACGACTACGGGCTGTGGGCGACCGTGCGCCGGTCGGGAGAGTGAGCGGGATGACCGGATCCGGGATCCACCTGCCGATGCAGTCGATCGAGGCGCAGCATCTCGCTGAACTCGTCGAGCAGTTCCTCGAGCTGCTTCGCGACACCGAGATCGGCGAGGACGCGGCCTTGAACCGACTGACACCTGTCGTGTACCCGGAAGACGCGGACGCGTCGGCCGAGTTCGCCGATGCGACCAGTGCTGATCTGCTGGACCGCCGCGCCGCCGACGCACGCGTGGTGCAGGCAGGGCTGGTCGCACTCGGCGAAGGACCCGACGCGCCGCAGCAAGAGCTGTCGCTGGCCGGTTCCGAAGTCGACCCCTGGCTGCGCACGCTCGCGTCCCTGCGTCTCGTCATCGCCTCGCGGCTCGGCATCGAGGACGACCCCGCCCCCGACCCGGACGATCCGCGGCTCGGGGTGTACGAATGGCTGGGCTACCGGCTCGACCTGCTGGTGGACGCCGCGGACGAGCTCGACGGCGTCTGACCGGCTACGGAATCGAGACCACCAGCGTGGCGTACCCGATCGGGTCGTCTCGGCGGATGTGCGCGACCTCCTGCTTCGCCCAGCGTTCCCAGTGCGGGCGGAACAGCTCGCCATCCCGATCCAATGCCCGGCGCTTGCGGCTCGCCTCGGGAGATTCGACCCACACCCGTACGTCAGCGATCCGCGCGGCTCGCGGAGTGAGGGATCCGCAGCCCTCCAGGATCACTCCGCGCGAGGGGTCGACCGCATAACTCTCCGCATACTCTCCGGCCTCCCAGTCGTAGCGCTGCCACGTGCCGACGAGATCACGTCCGTGCGGACGCAGGATCTGCTCGTAAGCCCGCTCGGCGCCGGCGTCCATTCCGTCCCAGCCGGGATAGATCGAGTCCAGGGCGATCAGCTGCGGAGCGGTGCGCAGCGGCCAGTGCTCGGCCAGGAGGCGCGCGAGAGTGGACTTGCCTGCTCCGCTGCGCCCATCCACGAGCACCACTGGGTTGGAGGCCTGCACGGCACGGACGGCGTCGGCGATGCGGGCGACCGCGACGCTCAGCGCGCGTGCGACCGGATCGTCACTTCTTGAGGGCACGGACGATGCGGGAGATCGCGCGTCCCGCAACCCAGACGAAGGGCACGGCGACGGCCAGTAGCGAGACCAGGTTCGGCTCGAATCGCAGCCCCTCCTCGCGGCGCACGTACACGCCGAGCGGGATCGCGATCCCGCCACCACCGCCGCCCTCGCCCTCGGCGCTGCCTTCAGCGCCGCCGGAGCCTCCGCCGAAGCCGGAGAAGGTGAGCGCGACCGGGGTGAACTGGGCGCCGTCCACCTCCTGGGGCTCGCCGTAGGCGCTCTTGACGCCGAAGGACGCGGAGTTCTTGCCAAGCTCGAGTGCGATGTGCGGCATGCGTCCACGCTAGCCCACGCCGGCAGCCTCGACCACCGGCCGCGTCCGCGTCGCGCTTGCGCACCGGCGCCTCACCGGATCAGTCCAGACCGTGCGCGCGCGGATGCGGCGCAGACCCCCGTCCCGCACGCGCACCCAGGTGCCGCGCGCGGGTGACCATGCCGGATCCGAACTTCGCTTGCGCGCTGTCCAGCGCGTCCTCGATACGCCGCCACTCGGCGTCGTCGTCCCACAGTCCGAGTGCACCGCCGGCGTCCGTGAGGCGCTCCGCTCGCACGCCGACCAGTCGCACCGGATCGCGCCTGTCGATCGCCTCGAACAGCGTGCGCGCGACCTCGCCGATGCGCTGACCCACGGACGTCGGCTCGGGAAGAGTCTGGGAGCGGCTCACCGTGGTGAAGTCGGAGAAGCGGATCTTGATCGCCACCGTGCCGGCCTCCCAGCCGGCTCGGCGCAGCCTCGCGGCGACCCGGTCTGCCAGCCGCAGCAGCTCGGAGCGCAGCGCCTCGCGATCGGAGACGTCGATGTCGAACGTCTCCTCATGCCCGACGCTCTTCTCCACGCGGTTCGTCTCGATGCTCCGCGGGTCCCGACCCTCGGCCAGTTCGCGCAGGCGCTGCGCGAGTGCGGGGCCGACCACCCGTTCGAGCGCCGACGCCGGAGTGGCGCGGATGTCGCGAATGAGTCGGATGCCGCGCGACTCCAGTGATTCCGCCGTCTTCGGTCCGACGCCCCACATCGCGCGCACCGGTTTGGTGGCGAGGAAGTCGAGGGTGTCGGCGGCGGCGACGACGAGCAGACCGTCGGGCTTGGCCATGGTCGAAGCCATCTTGGCGACGTGCTTGGTGGCGGCGACCCCCACGCTGCAGCTGATGCCGACTTCGTCCTGCACACGCTCGCGGATCATCGCGCCGATCCGCCCCGGGCTCCCCCAGAGGCGCCGCACACCGCGCACGTCGAGGAAGGCCTCGTCGATCGAGAGCGGTTCCACGAGCGGCGTGACCTGCTCGAAGATCGTCATGACCTGCTTCGACGCGTCACGGTACCTGGTGAAGTCCGGCGGCACGATCCGCGCAGCGGGGCAGAGCCGGATCGCCTGCGAGACCGGCATCGCCGAGCGCACGCCGTAGCGGCGCGCCTCGTAGGACGCGCTGGACACCACGGAGCGCCCGTCCGGGGATCCGATGATCAGCGGCAGCCCGCGCAGGGTGGGGTCGTGCAGCACCTCGACCGCCGCGTAGAACGCGTCCATGTCGACATGCAGGATCCCGGTGCCGGTGTCGTCGGCGTCGGGCGCGGAGACGATGCGCCCCGATCCGTCACCTCGTCCCATGGATCCATTCTCGCGGAGACCGCCGACATCGGATCCGCCCTCTTTGACCGGGCGGTCGATCAACGCGGTAGAATCGTGAGCGACCCCCTTTTCGGGAGCCATCTGACTGCAAGGAGGATGAGTTCGATGAAGAAGTGGACACGCTGGCAGGACTGGGTGGCGGTCGCCGCCGGTCTGGTCGCCGCTGTCGCGGGCATCTGGATGACACCCGCCATGGGCATGTCGATGACCATGATGCTCGTTCTGGGTGCGTTGATGATCGCTGCCGGGGTATGGAGCCTCGCAGCGCCCGGTCTCGTGTCGATGGAGTGGATCCTCGCCGCGATCGGAGCGCTGCTCTTCATCTCCCCATGGATCGGCTCCTACGCCGGAGATACAGGTCCCGCCTGGACCTCGTGGATCTGCGGAGCCGTCTGCGCGGTCGCGGGGCTCTGGGCGCTCGTGCCCGCCGAGAAGGCGCACCGTGCTTCGCACGGCGGCCCCACGGCGGCTCACGCGTGACCTGCGCGGCCGCACAGGGTGCGGGACGCTGGGAGGCCCCCGTCCCGCACCGTTCTGAGGAAGCATCATGACCGAGAGTCCCGATGCCGGCGACGCGCGCACCAGGATCCTCGACGCCGCCGAGACGCTTTTCGCGCGCCACGGCTTCGACGGCACATCCACCGCCCGGATCGCGCACGCCGCCGCGGTGCCCAAGGGCCTGCTCTTCTACTATTTCCCGACCAAGCCCGACATCCTCGCGGTGCTCATCGATGAGCGACTGCGCACCACCGCCCTCGATGCGGCGCCGCTCGCGGTGCGGGGCGACCCCGTGCAGACGCTCATGAACGTGGGCGAGCGCGTTCTGCGCGACCGGGAGGCGTCGGATGTGCTGCGCGAGATCCTCTGGCACGAGTCCCACGTGCGCCCCGAGGTCGCCACCGCACTCTCCCGCTACCGCCGAGCGCTGCACGATACGGTCGAGCGCGCGCTGGCCGCCTGCCTCCCCGCCGGTACGGATCACGGCGCGGTACGGGCCGCCGCCGACGCCTGGTCGGCGACGATCACAGCCCGGCCCCTCGAGGCCGGTGCCGAGGAGAGCCCCGAGGAGCAGCGCCGCAGGCTGCACGAACCGGCCAGCCTGCGGGCGATCGCCCGCATCCTCGGCGCCGGTCTTCAGGCGGCGACGCTCAAGGGCGCCGCACTCTGAGTGCGGCGCCCTTGAGCCTGTACTGAGCGGTCGTCGCTATTGCGCGGCGCGCTCCAGGATGAGCTCGCGGACGCGTGCGGCGTCGGCCTGACCCTTCATTGCCTTCATGACGGCGCCGATGACGGCACCGGCGGCCTGGACCTTGCCGTCCTTGATCTTCGCCATCACGTCAGGCTGCGCGGCGAGGGCCTCATCGATCGCGGCGATGAGTGCGCCGTCATCCGAGACCACGGCGAGCCCGCGCGCATCGACGACCTGCTGCGGGGTGCCTTCGCCGGCGATGACACCCTCGAGCACCTGCCGGGCCAGCTTGTCGGTCAGCGTGCCCGCGTCGACGAGCTGCTGCAGGGCGGCGACCGACGCCGGGTCGATCAGCGTTGCGGCGTCCACCTCGCGCTCGTTGGCGATGCGGCTGATCTCACCGGTCCACCACTTGCGCGCGGTGTCGGCGGTCGTGCCGGCGGCGATGGTCGCCTCGACCTCGTCGAGCAGCCCGGCGTTCACGACGCCCTGGAACTCGATGTCGCCGAAGCCCCAGTCCGCCTTGAGCCGGCGACGACGGGTGACGGGCTGTTCGGGCAGCGCCGCGCGCAGCTCCTCGACCAGATCGCGAGCCGGCCGGACGGGCAGCAGATCGGGCTCCGGGAAGTACCGGTAGTCGTCGGCATCCGACTTCGGACGACCGGGCGATGTCGTGCCGGTGTCCTCGTGCCAGTGCCGGGTCTCCTGCGTGATCGTTCCGCCGTCCGCGAGGATCGCGGCCTGACGCTGGATCTCGTAGCGCACGGCGCGCTCCACGGAACGCATCGAGTTGACGTTCTTCGTCTCGGTGCGGGTGCCGAGCTTCTCCTGGCCACGGGGGCGCAGGGAGACGTTCGCATCGCAGCGCAGGTTGCCGCGCTCGAGGCGCGCCTCGGAGATGCCCAGGCCGCGCACGATGTCGCGGATCGTGGCCACGTACGCCTTGGCGATCTCGGGAGCGCGGTGCTCGGCGCCGAAGATCGGCTTGGTGACGATCTCGACGAGCGGAACGCCGGCGCGGTTGTAATCCACGAGGGAGTACTCCGCACCCTGGATGCGACCGGTCGCGCCGCCCATGTGGGTGAGCTTGCCGGCGTCCTCCTCCATGTGCGCGCGCTCGATCGGGATCGTCACGAGCGTCCCGTCTTCGAGCTCGACCTCGACCGATCCCTCGAACGCGATCGGCTCGTCGTACTGCGAGATCTGGTAGTTCTTGCCGAGGTCCGGGTAGAAGTAGTTCTTGCGCGCGAACCGGCAGGACTCGGCGATCGAGCAGCCGAGCGCGAGGCCCAGACTGATCGAGGAGCGCACAGCCGTCTCGTTCACGACCGGGAGCGATCCCGGGAGGCCCAGATCCACCGGTGCGATGAGCGTATTCGGCCCGGCGTCGTGGTTGCGCTCGTTCGCCGGGTTGGGCGCGTCGGAGAACATCTTGGTCTCGGTGTTGAGCTCGACGTGCACCTCGAAGCCGAGCACCGGCTCGAACAGTTCGAGCGCCTTGTCGAAGTCCATGAGCTTCACGGCGGCCATCAGCGGGTTCCTCCCTGCGGTCCCTGAGCTTGTCGAAGGGTCGGTGCGCGGTCGAGCAGCGGCCCGCCCCACGCGTCGACGAGCAGCGACTCCAGCGCGGCGCCGACCCGGTACAGGCGTGCGTCCTCGCGGGCGGGGGCGAGGAACTGGATGCCGACGGGCAGTCCGTCCTCCTCGGCCAGGCCCGACGGGATCGAGATGCCCGGGACGCCGGCAAGGTTCGCCGGGATCGTGGTGAGGTCGTTGAGGTACATCTGCAGCGGATCGCCGATCTTCTCGCCGAGCTTGAACGCCGTGGTGGGCGCGGAGGGCGTGGCGATGATGTCGACCTGCGCGAACGCCGCGTCGAAATCCTGCTGGATGAGGGTGCGCACCTTCTGCGCGCTGCCGTAGTACGCGTCGTAGTACCCGGCCGACAGCGCATAGGTGCCGAGGATGATGCGACGCTTGACCTCCGGGCCGAAGCCGACCTCGCGAGTGAGCGACATGACGTCCTCGACCGTGCCGCCGCCCTCGGGCGTGACACGCAGGCCGAAGCGGACCGAGTCGAACTTGGCCAGGTTGCTCGAGGCCTCAGCGGGGAGAATCAGGTAGTACGCGGCGACGCCGTACTCGAAGTGCGGGGCGGAGATCTCCACGATCTCCGCGCCCTGGGCCTCCATCAGCTTCAGCGCGGCGTGGAAGGATCCCGCGACGCCGGACTGGAAGCCGGAGTCGGGCAGCTCCTTCACGACGCCGACCTTCAAGCCCTTGAGCACCTGTCCGGTCGCGCCCTCGCGCGCGGCCGCGGCGAACGACGGCCAGGCGTCGGGGAGCGACGTGGAGTCCTTCGGGTCGTGACCGCCGATCACGTCATGCAGCAGGCCCGCATCGAGAACGGTTCGAGCCACGGGACCGACCTGGTCCAGGCTCGAGGCGAGGGCGATCGCGCCGTAACGGCTGACGCCGCCGTAGGTCGGCTTGATGCCGACCGTTCCGGTGACGTGCGCGGGCTGGCGGATCGAGCCCCCGGTGTCGGACCCGAGCGCGATCGGCGCCTCGAACGCGGCCACGGCGGCAGCCGAGCCACCACCCGAGCCGCCCGGGATCCGGTCGAGGTCCCACGGGTTGTGCGTGGCCCCGTAGGCGGAGAACTCCGTGGAGGAGCCCATCGCGAACTCGTCCATGTTGGTCTTCCCGATGCCGATGAGCCCGGCCGCCCGCGCACGGGCGACGACCGTCGCATCGAACGGCGACCGGTATCCCTCGAGGATCCGGGATCCGCTCGTGGACGGCTGGTCGGTCGTGACGAGCACGTCCTTGATGGCGAGCGGCACTCCGGCGAGTTCGCCCAGGTCCTCCCCCGCGGCGCGGCGGCCGTCGACGTCGGCCGCCGCGTCCAGCGCGTGCTCGTTGACGTGCAGGAAGGCGTGCACATCGCCGTCGACGGCAGCGATGCGGTCGAGGTGGGCCTGCGTCGCCTCGACGCTCGACACCTCTCCGGCGGCGAGCTTGGCACCGAGCTCGGCGGCGGTCCAGCGGATGATCTCGCTCACTGCTCCTCCCCCAGGATCGCGGTGACCCGGAAGCGGTCCCCGTCGGCGTCGGGCGCATTCTGCAGCGCCTGCGCGGTGGTGAGGGTCTGGCCCACGACGTCCTCGCGGAAGACGTTGTGCATCGCGATCGGGTGGCTCGTGGGCTCGACGTCGGGCGTCGCCACCTCCGACACCTTCGCGATGTTGTCGACGATGGCGTCCAGCTGACCGGTCAGCTGCGTCACCTCGTCGTCGGAGAGCTGGATGCGCGCGAGCACGCCGAGATGGCGTACGAGATCAGGGGTGATTTCAGACACCAGGACAGTCTAGCCAGCGGGCGTCGCCCGCCCCGCCGCGGCGGCGGGCCCCTGACGCACCCGGCCTCAGTCCTGCAGCACGAGGAAGAGTGCGGTGTCCCCGCACCGCACGACCCGCGTTCCCTCGCCGCCACCCGCCGACAGAGCGCCCTCGCGCAGGGCGGTGAGCGCACTTTGCACGTCCTGCCCCCGCAGCAGGGTCCCGGTCACACGGTGCGAGTCGCTCGAGGCGACCACCCGGCCCGATCCGTTCACGACCGTGCCGGTGCCGGCCGCCTCCCGCAGGATCGGCAGGATCACGCGCTCCAGCCGCGACACGTGCACGTCGATGCCGACCACACCGACCATCCGCCCGTCGTGCATGACGGGGGTCGTCACCGTGACCGTGTAGTCGTCGGTGCACAGGTAGTCGACGTAGGGGCCGGTGACGTGGCGCTCGCCGGTGCGCTCCGGCACCCGCCACCACTCCAGCTGGCGGTAGTCGCGGAACTGATCCGACTCCGGGTCGTTCACCGCTTCCAGACGTCGCACGCCGCCGCGATCGCCGCGATCGAGGCCGTGGATCTCGCGCAGCCACCATGCCAGATGCCAGGGCGCATCGGCGAGGAGCCCTGGGGTCGCGACGAAACCGGCCCCGGTGACGAGTCCTCCCGGCGCCTCCAGAGCCGGTCGTGCCAAGGCATCCATGAAGGGATCCAGCGCCGCGGCGGCGGGGGCAGTGCCCTGCACCGCGAAACCGTGGAACTCGTCCTGAACGGCGGTGCGCCATCCTTCCACGAGCGCGAACAGGGGCGCGAACGTGCCTTCGATGCGCTGGGCGATGCGTGCGTCATGCTCGGCGACAGTGCCGGTCATCTCGCGCTCCTTCTTCGTGTGTTCCGGTGTCACGCCCGCGCGGGCGTGGTGGTCTCTGCCGCGGCTTCCAGCCGAGACTTCTCGTCCAGCAGCCATTCGACGCCACTGGCGATGCGACGCACGGCGATCGCCCTGGCCCCCTCGGTGTCGGCGGCGCCGATGGCATCGAGTTCAGCACGTCGGGCGGCGCGGCTGCGGATCCGATTGTCCTCCTCGCGCAGGCCCAACCAGATCAGCGAACCGATCTCGGCCTGCAGACGGAGCTCTTCACGCACGAGTCTCGGCGATTGACTGAGGGCCGCGACCTCGAGCTGGAACCGGGCGACGGCGCGGCGCGCGGCGCCCATCGTGGAGAGGTCCTCGTGCTCCTCGAGCTCGCGCAGTCCCTGCACGTCGTCGTCACCGGCGCGGTCGGCGGCGAGTTCCGCGGCCATGCCCGCGATCGCGGCATAGTGCGTGGACGCGTCCCGCAGCTCGACTCGACTGATCGCCCTGATGCGCTCATCGGTGAAGCGACGCGCGGTGTCCGGGTCGAAGGTGACGAAGCTCCCGCCGTCGCGACCGCGCCTGGTCTCGATCAAGCCGGCATCGCGCAGCGCTTCCAGTGCCTCACGGGCCGTGACGACGGCGACGCCGAGCCGGCGCCCCAACTGCGACTCGCTCGGCAGCCGCTCTCCGTCGTGCAGCACGCCCGACGTGATCGCGTCCTGCAGGCGGCGCTCCACGATCTCGGCCCGACCGATGTCCGACAGCGGCGCGAACACGGCCGACCGCGCGGGGTCCACACCTGCCGACACCTGTGCCACGCCGCTCTCCTTCCAGGCTCCTGACACGACGGTAACACGGGTGTTGACAAAATCCTCTGTTCCCATATGATTCCATTCATCTACTAACAGAGGATTAGTCCTCGCATCGAAGGAGATGTGATGGCGGACAAGCCCGTCGCGATCAGACTCACCGGACTCACCCGTTCATTCGGATCCGTCACCGCCGTCGACGGCGTGGATCTGGAGATCGCCGAAGGAGAGTTCTTCTCCATGCTCGGACCGTCCGGATCCGGCAAGACCACCGTGCTGCGCCTCATCGCCGGTTTCGAGCAGCCCACGGAGGGAACCGTGGAGTTGTTCGGGGAGGACGTGACGGCCAAGGCGCCGTTCGACCGGGACGTGAACACGGTGTTCCAGGACTACGCGCTGTTCCCGCACATGACCGTGCTCGACAACGTCGCCTATGGCCTGCGGGTGCGCGGCATGCGCACCAAGGAACGTCGCGAGCGCGCGCGAAAAGCGCTCGCCAGCGTGCGCCTCGAGCACGTCGCGGATCGCAAGCCCAGCCAGCTCTCCGGCGGACAACGGCAGCGCGTCGCGCTCGCCCGCGCCACGGTCGTCGAGCCGAAGGTGCTGCTGCTGGACGAGCCGCTGGGCGCGCTGGATCTGAAGCTGCGCGAGCAGATGCAGGTCGAGCTGAAGCAGATCCAGCGCGATCTCGGCATCACGTTCATCTTCGTCACCCATGACCAGGAGGAGGCGCTGACGCTGTCGGACCGCATCGCGGTCTTCAGCGCAGGGCGGATCGAGCAGCTGGGCACGCCGTTCGAGCTCTACGAGAAGCCCGTCTCGCGATTCGTCGCCGACTTCGTGGGCACCTCGAATCTGTTCGACGACGTGACGAGCGAGCTCGTGCTCGGCCGCACCGGTCACCATTCGCTGCGCCCCGAGAAGCTCGCGGTCTCCCCTGCCCCTTCTGTCGAGCCCGGCTACCGCTCCGCTCCGGGCGTCCTCGCGGAGGCCATCTATCTCGGCTCCGGCGTGCGCCTCGTGGTCGACCTCGATCAGGGCCCCCGGGTCACGGTTCTGGAGCAGAACGTCGGCGGGCGCGCGCACGGCGCCCACGGCGACCGGGTCTTCGTCTCCTGGCGCGACGTGGATCTCGTCGCTCTCGACAACGCCCCGGCCGCGGAGCAGAACGAGACCCCCTCCCGCACCATCCGCACGGCCGGCGCCCGCTGACCGGCATCTCTCGCACCCCGCACGCAGAAGAACGAAGGAGTATCCCATGCGAAAGAACACACTCAAAGCCCTCGTGGCCATCGGCCTCTCCACGGCCGTCATCGCCGCCCTGTCCGGCTGCGGCACGGCCGGGTCCGGTGGCGGTGCCGCCGCGGGGCCGGTCGACAAGCTCGGCAAGGCCGAAGGCGCGGTCAAGATCCTGGCGTGGCCGGGCTACGTGGAGGACGGCTCGAACGATCCGAACGTCGACTGGGTCTCCGATTTCACCAAGGCCACCGGCTGCAAGGTCGAGGCGAAGACCTTCGGTACGTCCGACGAGGCGCTGAACCTCATGAAGACCGGCGACTACGACGTGGTGTCCGCATCCGGTGATGCCTCGCTGCGTCTCATCGCCTCGGGCGACGTGGCAGAGGTCAACACGAAGCTGCTGAAGAACTACGACGGCATCTTCCCGTTCCTCAAGGATCGCGCCTGGAACACCGTCGACGGAAAGCACTACGGCGTCCCGCACGGCTACGGCGCCAACCTGCTGCTGTACAACACCGACACGTTCCCGACCGCACCCACCTCCTGGGATGTCGTCTTCGACAAGGCCTCGGAGCACAAGGGCAAGATCACCGCCTACGACTCCCCGATCTACATCGCCGACGCCGCGGTCTACCTCATGGCGCACAAGCCCGAGCTCAAGATCACGAACCCCTACGCGCTGGACCAGAAGCAGTTCGATGCGGCGGTCTCCCTGCTCAAGGAGCAGCGGCCGAACATCAGCGAGTACTGGGGCGACTACCTCAAGGAGGTCCAGTCGTTCCAGTCCGGCGACAGCGTCGCCGGCACCACCTGGCAGGTGATCCAGAACACGCTCGAGGGCGAGGACGCCAAGACCGCCGTCGTGCTGCCCGAGGAGGGCGCGACCGGCTGGAGCGATACCTGGATGATCTCCTCCAAGGCGAAGAACCCGAACTGCGCGTACGCCTGGCTGGACTACATCTCCAGCCCGAAGGCGAACGCGGCGGCCACCGCCTACTTCGGCGAGGCCCCCTCGAGCGACAAGGCCTGCGACTTCCGCGACGACTGCGCGTCGTATCACGCGGGCGACGCGGACTACGCCAAGAAGATCTGGTACTGGACCACGCCCATCGCGAAGTGCCTGGACGGCCGCACCGACGTGAAGTGCATCGACTACGCCGGCTGGACCACAGCCTGGCAGCAGATCCGGAACTGATCGGATCCGGTCGCCCGGGGCATTGCGCTCCGGGCGACCGGGCCGGGATTCGAAAGGCCGTCATGAGCACCATCGCACCGGCGAAGACACCGCCGCGCACACCGATCCCGTTCCCGCGCCGCACTGCGGCGCGACGCGGATCCGTCTACCTCTCCGCGCATCCGCGCGCTCGGCTCGCCCTCCTGCTGTCCGCCCCGCTGTTCTGGCTGGGAGCGGTGTACGTCGTCGCATTGGCGCTGCTGCTGGTCACCGCGTTCTGGACCACCGACACGTACACGGGGCAGATCCGCACCGAGTTCACCCTCGACAACGTGGTGACGGTCGTCACCGACGCGTTCTACCAGGGCATCACGCTGCGCACAGTGGGGATCGCCCTCGCCGTCACCGCGATCGACGTGGCCCTCGCGCTGCCGATCGCCTACTTCATGGCGATGGTCGCCTCCCCGGCCTTGCAGCGCACCCTCGTGGTGCTGGTGCTGACCCCGCTGTGGGCGTCATATCTCGTGAAGGCGTTCGCCTGGCGCTCCGTGCTCTCCAGCGACGGCATCCTGGACTGGCTGCTGCGACCGCTCGGCGGGCATACGCCCGGATACGGCATCGCCGCGACGATCATCACGCTGTCGTACCTGTGGTTGCCGTACGTGATCCTCCCGATCTACGCCGGACTGGAGCGGGTGCCGAGCTCTCTGCTCGAGGCCTCCGGCGACCTGGGCGGACGGAGCTGGGCGACCCTGCGTCTGGTCGTGTGGCCGATGGCGCTGCCCGCGATCATCGCCGGCACCATCTTCAGCTTCTCGCTGTCGCTGGGCGACTACATCACGATCGGCATCGTCGGCGGGGGCGCCCAGATGCTCGGCACGCTCGTCTACCAGGACATCGGCGCGGCGAACAACCTGCCGCTCGCGAGCGCGATCGCACTCATCCCGATCGTCATCATCTTCGGCTACCTGTTCCTCGTGCGCCGCACCGGCGCCCTGGACAACCTGTAGGAGTCACCGTGCGCATCTCCCTCGGAACCAGGGTCACCCTCGGCATCATCACCGCCGTGATCCTCGCGGTCGTGTACGTGCCGCTGGTGGTCGTGCTGATCAACTCGTTCTCCACGTCGTCCTCGCTCACCTGGCCGCCACCCGGCCTCACGCTGGAGTGGTGGGGCCGGGCGTTCCGCAGCGACGGCGCGCTCGAAGCCGTCGGCACCAGCGCGCTCGTCGCGCTGATCTCCTCGGCCCTCGCGCTCGTCCTCGGTACGATGCTGTCGTTCGCGCTGCAGCGGTTCTCGTTCTTCGGCCGCACGACGGTGAACCTCCTCGTGATCCTGCCGATCGCACTGCCGGGCATCATCACCGGCATCGCGCTGAACAACCTGTTCCGCACGATCCTCGGGGTGCCGCTGTCGATCTGGACCGTGATCATCGCGCACACCACGTTCTGCCTCGTCACCGTGTTCAACAACGCCGTGGCCAGACTGCGGCGCATGGGCACCTCGTTCGAGGAGGCCTCGGCCGATCTCGGCGCCGGAATCTGGACGACGTTCCGCCTGGTCACCTTCCCGCAGCTGCGCTCCGCCCTGCTCACCGGCGGCCTGCTCGCCTTCGCGCTATCGTTCGACGAGATCGTGGTGACCACGTTCACCGCCGGATCCGGGGTGCGCACCCTGCCGATGTTCATCATCGACAACGTCGCCCGCCCCAACCAGGCTCCGATCGTGTCCGTGATCGCGGTGGTGCTGATCGTCGTCTCGATCGTGCCGATCGCCCTGGCACAGAAACTCTCCGGCAGCGAGCAGCAACGCCGGTGAGACGTCCCGGGCGGCGCGGAGGGGGTTGCGCCGCCCGGGATCGTGCATCCTCCAGGGGCGGCATAGGCTGAGCGCGTGACGACGTTCGTTCCTCCGCGCCCATGGACCGCCAGCTACGCCGAGGGGGTGCCGGAGGACCTCGCGGAGGTATCCGGATCCCTCGTCGACATCGTGGAGGCATCCGCGCGCGACTACCCGGATGCACCCGCGCTGCAGTTCTTCGGCCGCACCACCTCCTATCGCGACCTGCAGTCCTCCATCGAGCGCGCGGCGTCGGGCCTGAAGGCGCTCGGCGTCAAGGCCGGAGATCCGGTCGCGATCGTGCTGCCGAACTGCCCGCAGCACATCGTCGCGTTCTATGCGGTGCTGCGCCTGGGCGCCGTCGTCGTCGAGCACAACCCGCTGTACACGCCCCGCGAGCTGCGCAAGCAGTTCGAGGACCATGGCGCGAAGCATGCGATCGTCTGGAACAAGGTCGTCGCGTCCGTCCAGGAGTTCCCCTCGGACCTCGCCATGACGAACCTCGTGTCGGTCGATGTGACGCGCGCGATGCCTGCCCTCACCCGCTTCGCACTGCGGCTGCCGATCGCCAAGGCTCGCGAGTCTCGCGACGCCCTCACATCCAAGGTTCGCGGCACGGTGACGTGGGAGTCGGTGGTCGGGTACGCCCCGCTCCCCACCACGCATGCGCGCCCTGCGACCGACGACCTCGCCATCATCCAGTACACGTCGGGTACCACCGGGACGCCGAAGGGCGCCTCCCTGACGCACCGCAACCTGCTCGCCAACGCCGCACAGGCGCAGGCCTGGGTGCCGTCGATCACGCGCGGCGACGGCTGCGTCGTCTACGCGGTCCTGCCGATGTTCCACGCCTACGGGCTGACGCTGTGCCTCACGTTCGCGATGTCGATGGGCGCGCGGCTGGTCCTGTTCCCGAAGTTCGATCCGGATCTGGTGCTCGACGTGGTGAAGAAGCACCCGGCGACGTTCCTTCCGCTCGTGCCACCCATTGCGGATCGCCTGTTGAAGGCGGCCACCGAGAAAGGCGTGTCGCTCGCGGGCATCGAGGTCGCGATCTCGGGTGCGATGGCGCTGCCGCACGAGCTCGTCGTGCCGTTCGAACAGGCCACGGGCGGCTACCTCGTCGAGGGCTACGGCCTCAGCGAGTGCTCCCCCGTGCTGATGGCGAACCCCGTCGCGGACAACCGCGTGCCCGGCACCGTGGGGCTTCCCCTGCCCGGCACCGAGTGCCGCGTGGTCGATCCCGATCAGCCGTCGAACGATGTCGAGCCGGGGCAGCCCGGTGAGCTGATCGTCCGCGGGCCGCAGGTGTTCTCCGGCTACTACGGAAAGCCGGAGGAGACCGAGGCCGTGTTCGTCGATGGCTGGTTCCGCACCGGCGACATCGTCACGATCGACGAGGGCGGGTTCGTGCGCATCGTCGATCGGATCAAGGAGCTCATCATCACCGGCGGCTTCAACGTCGCCCCCACCGAGGTGGAGGGCGCGCTGCGCCAGCACCCCGATGTCGTGGATGCCGCGGTGGTGGGACTTCCCAGCGAGCACTCCGGCGAGGAGGTCGTCGCGGCGATCGTCGTGGATCCGGGCACGGACGTCGACGTGGAGGCGGTCCGCGAGTTCGCCCGCGGGATCCTCACGCCGTACAAGGTGCCGCGCCGCATCTTCGTGGTCGACGAACTGCCGAAGTCACTGATCGGCAAGGTGCTGCGGCGCCAGGTCAAGGAGCGCCTGGTCGCGCTGACGTCCGGAAACTGACCCATCCCCCGGTTTCGAAGCGCGCAATTGGCTCGATTCTGCCGGCGGATCGAGTCATTTGCGCACTCTGAACTGCGTTCCCCCAGGCGGGGGACGGTACTCTGAGTTGTGACCCGAGACGACGCGACGCCGACCGAGACCCCCATCGACACCACTGCGGAGGGCGACGGAGCGACCGAAACGGAAGCGCCCGCCGGACCGGGCTTCGAGGATCTCGGGATCAGCGGCCCCGTCCTCGCCGCGATCAAGGCGCTCGGATACGAGACGCCATCGGCGATCCAGCGCGAGACGATTCCGCTGCTGCTCGGCGGCCGCGACGTGCTGGGCACGGCGCAGACGGGAACGGGCAAGACCGCAGCGTTCGCTCTGCCGATCCTGGAGAACCTGGACCTGCAGCAGAAGAAGCCTCAGGCGCTGGTGCTCGCCCCGACCCGCGAGCTCGCTCTGCAGGTTGCCGAGGCGTTCGAGTCCTATGCCGCGAAGATCCCCGGCGTGCACCTGCTGCCCGTTTACGGCGGTCAGGGCTATGGCGTGCAGCTGTCGGCGCTGCGCCGAGGCGTGCACATCGTCGTGGGTACGCCAGGACGCATCATGGACCACCTCGCCAAGGGCACCCTCGACCTGTCGGAGCTGAAGAACCTGGTGCTCGACGAGGCCGACGAGATGCTGAAGATGGGCTTCGCCGAGGATGTCGAGCAGATCCTCGCGCAGACGCCCGACACCAAGCAGGTGGCACTGTTCTCGGCGACCATGCCCGCCACGATCCGCCGCCTCGCGCAGCAGTACCTGCACGATCCGGCGGAGATCTCGGTCAAGGGCAAGACCACGACCAACGCGAACATCACGCAGCGCTATCTCGTCGTGTCGTATGCGCAGAAAGTCGACGCGCTCACCCGGATCCTCGAGGTGGAGAACTTCGAGGGCATGATCGTCTTCGTCCGCACCAAGAACGAGACCGAGACGCTCGCCGAGAAGCTCCGCGCACGCGGATACTCCGCCGCCGCGATCAACGGCGACATCCCGCAGCCTCAGCGCGAGCGCACCGTCGGCCAGCTCAAGGACGGCAAGCTCGACATCCTCGTCGCGACCGACGTCGCCGCCCGAGGTCTCGACGTCGAGCGGATCAGCCACGTCGTGAACTTCGACATCCCGACCGACACCGAGTCCTACGTGCACCGCATCGGCCGCACGGGTCGCGCGGGCCGCTCCGGCGACGCGATCAGCTTCATCACGCCGCGCGAGCGCTACCTGCTCAAGCACATCGAGCGCGCGACCCGCCAGCAGCCCGCCCAGATGCAACTCCCGACCACCGAGGACGTGAACAGCACGCGCTTGGCGCGCTTCGACGACGCGATCACTGCGGCGCTCGAGGAGACCGGGCGCATCGAAGGCTTCCGCGACATCATCGCCCACTACGTGCGCAACCACGACGTGCCCGAGGGCGACGTCGCCGCCGCGCTCGCGATCGTCGCGCAGGGCGAGACGCCGCTGCTGCTGGATCCGGAGAACGACCCTCTGTCGGCAGCGGTCGCCGCCGACAACCGTCCTCCGCGCGCCGACCGTGCGGAGCGCTCGGGCGGCCGCGACTCCCGGGACCGCGACGACCGCGGATCCCGCCCGGAGCGGCGCAGCCGGGGCGACTACACCCCGTACCGGATCGAGGTCGGCCGCCGTCACCGCGTCGAGCCGCGGCAGATCGTCGGCGCGCTCGCGAACGAGGGCGGGCTCGGTCGTGACGACTTCGGCGCGATCACGATCCGTCCCGACTTCTCCATCGTCGAGCTCCCGTCGAACTTGGATTCCTCGGTGCTGGACCGGCTGCGCGACACCCGCATCTCGGGCCGGCTCATCGAGATCCAGCGCGATTCCGGCCGCCCGAACCGGGGCCCGCGACGCGATGACCGCGGCCGGGACGACCGCGGCTACGGCGATCGGCCGCGCCGTTCGTACGACGGCGGATCCGGCGACCGTGGCTACGGCGACCGGCCGCGACGCGACGACAGCCCGCGGGACGACCGTCGCAGCGACGACCGTCCCCCGCGCAAGCCGCGCCACAAGGACTGAGCCCGTTCGCATCCCGGGTTCGCTGAGCCCGTTCGCTTCCCGGGTTCGCTGAGGCTCGGGCGCACCGTGTCACGCACGGACGCCCGAGCGCTCAGCGGGCGACGTCGGGGGTGATCTCCTCGTCACCGTGCCGGTGCACGACCTTCCATGCGCCGTCTTCCCGCCGGTATACCTGGGTCACGCGCAGCACATAGCCGCGCGGACGCCCATCGACGGTCGTGGAAGTGATCTCGCGATGGGCGGTGTACGCCAGATCGCCGGACACCTCAGCGGCGAGCAGCTCGACACTGCTGGAGGTCGCATCCGAGAAGGACTCCCCCAGCTTTCGGAACATCTGCCGCACCTCCTCGCTCCCAGACGCGCTGACCCAGGCGCCGAACAGGGTTACCGGCTCGATCTCCGACCACGTTGCGAACCGCGGACCGGGATCACCCGAATGCAAGGCGTTCTCCGCTGACTGCCAGGTCGTGCGGAACCAGTGCAGGAACTCATTGCGCTCGTCCATGGCGGTATTCAACCCCTCGGCTCGCATCGGGGGAAGAGCATCGTTCGTCCCATCAGACGGCGATGACCGGCTTCGTCCGCACCGGGCCCAGCCAGGTCGCGACGAGGACAGCGGTGACGGATCCGGCCGCCATGATGGCCGCCAGCACGATGATCTGGAACCGACCGGCCTCGAGGGGTGAGAGACCGCCGAAGATCGCGCCGACGAATGCGCCCGGGAGCACGACGAGACCGGTCGTCTTGGTCTGATCGACCGAGGGGATCAGGGCCTCGCGCACGGCGCCGCGCGCGAGGTCCAGCGTCGAGCGCCGCGACGTGGCTCCCAGAGCGAGCCACCCCTCGACCTCTTCCCAGTGGTCGAGGACCGTCCTCCGGAACAACCTGCCCGTGAGCGTGGCGATGTTCATCGTGTTCCCGATGATGATCGCGCCGATCGCCAGCGCGTACCGAGGGGTGGGGGCCAGCGCGCCGGATCCGAAGACCGCTGCCGCTGCCACGGCGATGCCCGCCGCGATCGAGGTCGACATCACGAGCGCCCCGTGCCCGCTCCACCCGATCCGCTGCGTCGCGACGGAGACCGCCACGCCGAACATCACCAGAAGCGCGACCGCGATCAGCGCGGGCTGCGTGATGATACCGCCGAGGATCAGGCTGATGATCGCCAGCTGCACGACACCACGCGCGATCGCCGCGGCGGGCGCCCACGATCCTCGCACCCGGAACAGCAGGAGGGCGGCGGTCGCCACGGCGACGAGGATGCCGACGCCGATCAGGGTCGGGATCAGATCGACGGAAGCGCTCACGACCGCGAGCCTATCCCCCGCCGCATACGACGGACGCGGGACATCAGAAGGGCGGTGGGTCGTTCGTTCGGAAACCGGTCGGGGTGATGACTTGGACGGTGTGGTTCTCGCGGTTCCGGTAGATCATCCTGGTGCGATGTCGTCGCACATGATCGGCGGGGCACAGTGGTCGCAGGTTGCCGGTGTCGGTGAGGCCACCTCGGGACCACATCTGTGCATGGTCGAGGTCGGCGTCGAGGGCGAGCCGGTCGCAGCCGTCCCTCGCGCAGGTCCCGTGCTGCAGGACCAGCCAGTCCCGCTGCGCCTTCGTCGGCCGATACGTACGCCGATCCAAGTCGAGCACGATGCCGCGGACGGGGTCGGTGATCACCCGCCGGAACCCGGTCGCGTCCAGGAACGCCTGCCGTGCGGTGGCCGGGTCGATCGGACCATGCCCGACCAGCTGCGCCTCGGACGCCGACGCGACCGGACTGCCCGTCGCACTCAGCGAAGAGGCAGCGCTCGCCGTGGTGGCGGCGACGCCCGCGGCGACACCGAACGCGGATCCGGGATTGACACCGGCCAGCAGGCCGATCGGTACGGTCACGAACACCGTCGTCTTCACCGCCCGGTCAGTACCGACACCCAGCAGCCAATCGCACAGCAAGTCCGCACGAACCTGATCCCTCGTGCGCCCCTCCCGGCGGTCCTTCTGGAGGTGTTTCGCGGTCGAGGTGAGGCGTCGCTTGATCGCAACCGCCTTCACCGTCGGGATCAGGGCTGTCAACCAGGACATCCCGTCACCGGCGTCTTCCACGACCACCCGCCGGTCCACCATCCCGCGGGCATGTTTGCGCTCGGGCGGGGTGGGGTCGAGCCGGTCGGTGAGGATCGTCACCCGGCGCCGGAACGTGCTCACCGGCAGGCGCAGCGCCCACTTCGCCGCAGTCTGGTCGATCAGAGCAATCGCGTCGTTCGCGTATGCCCGCGCGGACGCATCCGCGCCGGCCGGAGCCCGCAACCGCAACACCGCCGAGACGGCGGCCTCCACAAACCGCAGGGACACGAACCCGTCCCGGGCGTGCTCCCACAACAACGGCAGACACTCCGCCGCGGTCGACGCGGTGCACTCCAGCGAGCGGACCTCGTTCTCCGAGATCTGCAACCGCACCGCCACATCGAAGAACACCGACCGCCGCGCATGATCCGCATCATCCGGACCATCCCCGACCGTGTAGATCTCAGGGTGCCGGCGGGCCAGGTCCACGACCTCCACGATCCGCTCCGCACGCCGCACCGCCCGCTGATTCAACGCGACATCATCCTCCTGCAACCCATCCAGGATCCGCGCCGCGACGAACGTCTCATCCACCACCATCACCCGCGGGACGCCGACGAAAGTCGACTCCTCGAACGCTTCAACAGTGGTGGGTTCCATCTCCCGAGTCTAGCACTTATGTTCGAACTACGGAAGAGCCGAACCGCGTAAATCCGCGGAATTCCGCCGTGAACGCACCGTCAATCGAGCGCGTCCGGCCCCTCCGTCACGAGCAGGTGGAACTGCGCCGCGTCGAGGATCCGCAGTCCGAGCTCCTCCGCCTTGGCGAGCTTGGAGCCGGCGCCGGGTCCCGCGGCCACGAAGTCGGTCTTCTTCGAGACGCTCGACGCGGCCTTTCCCCCGGCCTTGATGATCGCCTCCTGCGCCCCCTCACGGGTGTAGCCGTCGAGGGATCCTGTCGCGACGATGGTGAGACCTTCGAGCACACCGCCCTCCGCGGCCGCGGCCCCGGGTCCAGGATGTCCAGGCGTCGCCCATTGCACACCCGCGTCAGCCCAGCGCTGCACGATGTCCTGGTGCCAGTCGACGGTGAACCAGTCCAAGAGCGAGTCGGCGATGATGCCGCCGACGCCCTCGACGGCCGCGAGCTCCTCACGGGAGGCCGCGCGGATCGCGTCCAGGGATCCGAACCACTGCGCCAGCGCGCGTGCGGCGACGGGGCCGACGTGGCGGATGTTCAGGGCGACCAGCAGACGCCACAGGTCCTTGGTCTTCGCCTTCTCGAGCTCGGCGAGCAGCTTGACCGCCTGGGAGGACGGCTGGGCGGCATTGACGCCCTCCTTCTTCTCCGCGGCGTTGGGGTTGCGCCGGAACGGAGCACGGGTCTTCACGATCCCGTCCTCGTCCTCCTTCGGGAGTCCCGTCTCCGCGTCGCGCACGACGACCTCGATGGGCACGAGCTGCTCGAGCGTGAGGGTGAACAGGCCCGCTTCGGTCTCGAGCGGCGGCACCGCAGGGTGGCTCGGCTGCGTGAGCGCGGCTGCGGTGACCTCGCCGAGCGCCTCGACGTCGAGAGCCCCGCGCGAGCCGATGTGCTCGACGCGGCCGCGCACCTGCGCGGGGCACGATCGCGTGTTCGGGCACCGCAGATCGATGTCGCCCTCCTTGGCCGGAGCCAGGATCGACCCGCACTCGGGGCAGCGCTCCGGCATCACGAACTCGCGCTCGGAGCCGTCCCGCCGCTCGACCACCGGGCCGAGCACCTCGGGGATCACATCGCCGGCCTTGCGCAGCACCACCGTGTCGCCGATGAGGACTCCCTTGGCCTTCACCACGTCCTTGTTGTGCAGGGTGGCCTGGCGGACGACGCTGCCGGCGACGTGGGCGGGCGCCATGACGGCGAACGGCGTGGCGCGGCCGGTGCGGCCGACCGACACCACGATGTCGAGCAGTGTCGTCTGCACCTCCTCCGGCGGGTACTTGTAAGCGATCGCCCACCGCGGTGCGCGGCTCGTGGCGCCGAGCTCATCGTGCAGGTCGAGCTCGTCCACCTTGACGACGATGCCGTCCAGCTCGTGCTCGATGTCGTGCCGGTGCTCGCCGAAGTACGCGACGAAGTCCGCCACTTCGTCGATCGAGGCGCACACCTTGGTGTGCGGACTCGTGGGCAGACCCCAGCTCGCGACAAGCTCGTAGATCTCGCTCTGTGCGGCGACGGGCGGGTCCGGCCAGGCGCCGATCCCGTGCACGTACAGGGCGAGCGAGTCGACGCGGAGCAGCCCCGCCTCGAGCTCCATGCCGTCCTTCTTGTCCAGCTGCTGGCGCAGGCCCCCGCTCGCGGCGTTGCGCGGGTTCGCGAACGACGGGAAGCGCCGCGCCGCCGCGGTACGGGCCTTCTCCTCATCGAACGGCTTCTTGACGCCGCCGCGCGCCTCCCACCGTTCCAGGGCCTCGGCGTAGGCACGGTCCCGGAAGGCGGCCTGTGCGGCGTTCAGCCGTTCGAAGGCCGCAACCGGGATGAAGACCTCGCCGCGCACCTCCACGATCGCGGGATGACCGGATCCGCTCAGCCGCTCGGGGATGCCGGCGACGCGCAGGGCGTTCTCGGTCACGATCTCGCCGACCCGTCCGTCGCCGCGTGTGGCAGCAGAGGTGAGCACGCCGTGCTCATAACGCAGATTGATCGCAAGGCCGTCGATCTTGAGCTCGGTGAGCCAGGCGACGTCTCGGCCCGCGGCAGCCCGGGTCTTGGCCGCCCATTCGCGCAGCTCCTCGATCGAGAACACGTTGTCGAGACTGAGCATGCGCTCCGCGTGCTCGATGGTCTGCAGCCCCGTCGCCTCGGCCGCACCCACCATCTGGGTGGGCGAGTCCTGTCCCTGCAGCTCGGGGTGCAGGCGCTCGATCTCCTCGAGCCGGTGCATCCAGCCGTCGTAGGTGGCGTCGTCGACGAGCGACGTGTCGCGCCCGTAGTAGGCGTCCTTCGCCTCCAGGATGCGGGTCGTCAGCTCCTCGGCCTCGACACGGGCGGCTTCCAGCGAGATGTTCTCCGGCACCCCTGAAGTCTACGAGCGGGCGCCGACATCTGCGGGCGGCCGCACCGGATCCTCAGAGCCGGGCGATCGCTTCGATGTCCGCCCGGAATTCGGCGATCTCGTCTGCGGAGACGGTCGCCCTCGTGCTCCCGAGAGCCCGCGCGTAGTCGTCGGTGTCGAGCGCGGATACCTGCGCACCATCGCTCAGCGCCCGGGCCAGCGCCTCCTGGGATGCACGCCGTGCGGCGTACTCGATGTCGGCGGGCGTGAGCCCGTCGCTGGCCGCGACCAGCCGGTCCAGATCGACGTCGCCGGCCGACTCCACCGGGATGTACCGCGCCCAGATCGCCCTTCGCGCATCGGCATCGGGCAGGCCGATCGGGATCACGTAGTCGAAGCGCCCGTGCCGGAGGAACGCCGCGTCGAGCGCGCGCACGAAGTTCGTCGCGCAGATCAGGATCCGCCCCTCCCTGTCGCGGAAATCGGCGACGAGCTTGAGCAGCTCGTTCGTCACGCCCTGCGTCGGCGACGGCGGCGTGCCGCCGCGGCGGGAGGCGATCTCCTCGACCTCGTCGATGAAGACGACGGCGTGCTCGAGCTCGTCGATGGTCTCGAACGAGGCGCGCAGCCCGCCGGCGAGACCCGCGCCGCCATCGGCCAGTCGCGACGGGAACAGCTCCACGAACGGCCAGTCCAGCCGGGAGGCCACCGCTCGGGCGAACGTGGTCTTGCCCGTCCCCGGAGGGCCGAACAGCATGACGGCACGCGGGGGCACCACCCCGAACCTCTCGGCGAGATCCGGTCGAGCCAGCGGAGTCACCAGACGCTCCTCGAGCAGGGTCTTCTCGTGCGTCATCCCGGCGACGCGATCCCACAGGTGCGGGGGGAGGATGCGTCCGCCGACCTCTTTGAGAGCGTCGATCTCGCGCCGCTGGATGGGCATCGCGCGCTCGAGGTAGCGCACGGAATGGTGCACATGGAAACCGTTCTCGGTGAACGCCCCGAGCCCATCAGCCTCGGGGATGAGCACCGAGAGCTTCGCCAGGCCCAACGGCGCCATCTTTCTCTCCAGCGCGTGCAGCAGTGACGAGCTCACCTCGGATCCGGCGTCGTCGAGCGTCCCGAAGAACACGATCCAGCCCTGAGCGTGCGCACCGCGGCCGACGGCGGCACCCACGAGCAGCTCACCCTGCACCGCGACGACGGCGTGATCCTGCTGGCACGAGGCGATCACCTCGGCGAGCGAGTAGATCGGCCACTCGTTCTCGCGCGTGACCTGCCCCCACAGCCGGACGATCTGGTCCAGATCGTCCCCATGGAAATCGCGGATGTACGTCCTCGTCATGGCGGCTCCTCCGTCGGGCAGTGCACCCATCATCACAGAGTCCCGCGCGCGCCGACCACGACATGACGTCGGCGACAACCCGGGTCGTCCGCGACGACAGCGGGCTCGGACGACAGCGGGCTCAGACGCCGGCCGGCACCGCCGACACCGTGCGATCGATCGTGAACTGGCCGAGCACCCGTGTTCCGACGTACAGCACGGCGCTCTGACCGGGCGCGACGCCGTCGAGCGGGGCGTCGGGCACGACCCGGACGCCGTCCTCCGAGACGAAGGCGCGCGCGGGAACCGGATCCGCATGGGCTCGGATCTGTACCTCGCAGACGAACTCCTGGGTCGTGGGCGCGGCTCCCGCCCACGAGCGCCGCTCCCCCGAGATCTCGGCGATCGCGAGCGCCTCCTTGGGGCCGACCACGACAGTGTTGGACACCGGACGCACCTCGAGCACGAACCGTGGCTTGCCGTCGGGAGCAGGCACACCGAGGCGCAGTCCACGGCGCTGGCCGACGGTGAACGCGTGCGCGCCGTCGTGGCTGCCGACGACGTTGCCGCCCCGGTCCAGGATCTCGCCCTGCTCGGCGCCGACCTTCTCGGCCAGCCAGCCGCGGGTGTCGCCATCGGGGATGAAGCAGATGTCGTGACTGTCCGGCTTCTGGGCCACGCTCAGCCCGCGCTCCGCGGCTTCCGCGCGCACAAGCGCCTTGGACGGCGTGGATCCGAGCGGGAAGTATGTGTGCGCGAGCTGGTCGGCGTTCAGCACGCCCAGCACGTAGGACTGGTCCTTCGCCGCGTCCGAAGCTCGATGCAGCTCGAGGCCTTCCTCGCCGTCGACGAGCGTGGCGTAGTGCCCGGTGCACACGGCGTCGAAGCCGAGCTCGATCGCGCGCTCCAGGAGCGCGGCGAACTTGATCTTCTCGTTGCAGCGCAGACACGGATTGGGCGTACGACCGGCCCGGTACTCCGCGACGAAGTCGTCGATCACGTCCTCGCGGAACCGTTCGGAGAAGTCCCAGACGTAGAACGGGATGCCGAGCAGGTCCGCGGCACGACGGGCGTCCATCGCATCCTCGATCGTGCAGCAGCCGCGGCTGCCGGTGCGCAGGGTGCCGCCCGCCCGCGAGAGCGCGAGATGCACACCGACCACGTCGTGCCCGGCCCCGACGGCCCGCGCAGCGGCCACGGCGGAGTCGACTCCCCCGCTCATCGCCGCCAGAACACGCATGGATCCAGTGTACGAGCGGATGGCTGGGCAGGCGCTTCGAGAGGATCGGCGCCGCAGGTCAGCGGGCGCCGCCGGAGGTCCGCTCGTACGCATCGCCGATCGCGGCGAGCACGGCGTCCACGTCGGCGTCGGACGAGGTCCGCCCGAGCGTGAACCGGATCACGCTGCGCGCCTCGACCTGGCTGCGTCCGAGCGCCTGGACGACGTGCGAGGGCTCGGCGATCCCGGCCTGACAGGCGGATCCGGCCGATGCCGACACCCCGGCCACGTCGAGCAGGAACAGCAGGCTCTCGCTCGGCGCGCCGGGGAACAGCAAGTGCGCGTTGCCCGGCAGCCGCCCCGCCGGATCAGGATCCCCGAGCAGCTCGGCGGAGGGCACCCGCTCCCGAATCCCGGCGACGAGGCGATCGCGCAGCGCACCCAGCCGCACGGCCTCCGCAGCCCGCTCGGCGACGGCGAGTTCTGCGGCGAGCGCGAACGCGGCGGCCCCGGCGACGTCCTGCGTGCCGGAGCGCAGTCCGCGCTGCTGCCCCCCGCCGTGCTGAAGCGGGGCGAGGCGGGCCGTCCGGGCGACGACGAGCGCCCCCGTGCCTGTGGGTGCGCCGATCTTGTGGCCGGCGATGCTGAGCGCCACGAGCCCCACACCCGCCGGCGCGTCGCCCCGGAGAGCGGCGAACGACAGCGGCAGGTGCCCGAAGGCCGCGACCGCGTCCAGATGCAGGGGCACACGGGCCGACGTGGCGGAGGCGGCGAGCGCGGCGGCGTCATTGACGGTGCCGATCTCGTTGTTCGCGACGAGCGCGGTGGCCAGGGCCACGCCGTTCGAGGCGAGCCGTGCCGCGAAGGCGTCGGCGGGGATCCGCCCCACCGCATCCAGCGCGACCGGCACCACCTGGGCCCCCTCACCGGCGAGCGCGGCGACGGTGTCGAGCGTCGCGTGGTGCTCCCCGTCCGGGAGCACGATGGACCCGCGCCCCGAGAGCCGGGAGCGCCACAGCCCCTGCACGGCGAGGTTCACCGACTCTGTGCCTCCCGAGGTCAGCACGACCTCGATCGGATCGCACTCCAGCGCGGCCGCGAGGCGCTCTCGCGACTCCTCCAGGATCCGGCGCGCCCGCTGCCCGGCGCCGTGAGTGGAGGAGGCGTTCCCGGTCTGACGAGCGACGCGCAGCCACTCCTCGGCGGCCTCGGGCCGCAGGTCGGTGGTGGCCGCATGATCCAGGTAATGCACCCCACCACTCTCGCACCTCGCCCTGGGACGGGACTCGGTGGCACGGATCGCGGAACGCGGTGGCATCCCGACCCGCTGGTGCCGCGTATTCTGTCCCTCATGTGTCCGCATGCAATAGAGGACGAGACGCCGGCACCCGACGGCGAAAGCTGCTCCCTGTGCAGCCCGTCCCTGGACGACCTCGGCGTCCGCCTTCACGACGGGACCGCCACGCTGCGCGTCTGGTCGCAGAACGCGTCCGCGATCGAGCTCGTGATCTTCGATGAGACCGACCTCGACTGGGAGACCGCTCAGCTCGCGCTGGAGCGCCGGCCCGGAGGCGTCTGGGAGATCACCACCGAGCTCCTGCAGCCGGGGACCCGCTACGCCCTGCGCGTGGATGGAGCACACAGTCCCGGCAACACGTTCAACCCCGAGACGCTGCTGCTCGACCCCTACGGCCGGGGCCTCGCCCAGGGCGACGGCTACGAGGAATGGCGCTCGGTCGTCATCGCCGACGGATTCGACTGGGGCGACGTCACCAAGCCGCAGACCCCCCTCGACCGCACCGTGATCTACGAGGGCCACGTCAAGGGACTCACCAAGCGCCACCCCGGCGTCCCTCCCGCCCTCCACGGCACCTACGCCGGAGTCGCGAACCCCGCGATGATCGAGTACTACCGCGAGCTCGGCATCACCGCGGTCGAGCTGCTCCCGGTGCAGGCGTTCGCGTCGGAGCCGCGACTTCTGGACCGCGGCCTGACGAACTACTGGGGTTACAACACCCTGAACTTCTTCACGCCGCACACGGCCTACGCGACCGAGGAGGCGCGCAAGGGCGGCCCGGAAGCCGTGCTGCGCGAGTTCAAGGGCATGGTGAAACTGCTGCACGAGGCCGGCATCGAGGTGATCCTCGACGTCGTGTACAACCACACGAACGAGGAGGGCATCGGCGGTCCGCGCACGAGCCTGCGCGGCATCGACAACGCCCTCTACTACCGCCAACAGCCGGACGGCAGCTACATCGACACCACGGGCTGCGGCAACACCCTGAACACCGCGACGCCCGCGGCGGCCCGCCTGGTGCTGGACTCCCTGCGCTACTGGACGACGGAGATGCAGGTCGACGGGTTCCGCTTCGACCTGGCCACCGCCCTCGGCCGGGACGAGGGCAACGCCTACACCCCGGAGCATCCGCTGCTGCAGGCGATCAGGACGGATCCCGTCCTCGCCGGTGCGAAGATCATCGCCGAGCCCTGGGACGTGGGCCTCGGCGGCTGGCAGACCGGCAACTTCCCCACCGGATGGAGCGAGTGGAACGACCGCTACCGGGATCGCGTCCGCAACTTCTGGCTCAGCGACATCGACTACGCCCGTCGCGCCTCGGCGCCGACCGGCATCGGCGGATTCGCGAACCGCCTCGCCGGATCCGCGAACACGTTCAGTGACGAGCGCGGCCCGCTCGCCAGCATCAACTTCGTCACCTCGCACGACGGCTTCACCCTGCACGACCTGGTCTCCTACGACGTCAAGCACAACGAGGCCAACGGCGAGAACAATCACGACGGCGCCGACATGAACCGCGCCTTCAACCACGGCGCGGAGGGACCCACCGACGACCCGGCCATCCTCGCCGCGCGGCGCAAAGCCATGCGCAACCTGCTGGGCACCCTGATGCTCTCCGCCGGGGTGCCGATGCTCACCGCCGGAGACGAGTTCGGGCGCACCCAGCGCGGCAACAACAACGCCTACTGCCAGGACTCGGCGCTCAGCTGGCTGAACTGGGAGCACGAGCCGTGGCAGCAGGACCTTCTTGCGCACGCGACG
This sequence comes from Microbacterium sp. 22303, assembly GCF_052045265.1. Lineage (NCBI taxonomy): Bacteria > Bacillati > Actinomycetota > Actinomycetes > Micrococcales > Microbacteriaceae > Microbacterium > Microbacterium sp. 22303. Next base: position 689,515 of record NZ_JBQEOQ010000001.1, read on the forward strand.
CTGCTCACCCGGCTGCGGGACGAGAATCCGGCGCTGCGCCCTCTGCTCTACGCCCGTCTCGGTGAGCACATCCCGAACGCATCCGTCATGGACTGGTTCGATCAGGACGGCGAGACGATGGAGGTCGAGCAGTGGAACGACCCCCGCAACCGCACGCTGCAGTACGTGGCAGCCTCCACGCCCGACAAGGAGGCGTTCAACCGCATCCTGCTGATGGTGCACGGCACGGAGTCGCCGATCGATGTGCGCCTGCCCGCCCTCGAGGGCGTGACGCGCTACGTCTCCCTGTGGTCGAGCGCGGATGAGCGTCCCTCGGCGGTCGAGACCGTGCACCGTCCGGGCGATGTGATCGCACTGCCCGGCACGTCGATGCGACTGTTCCGCGCGGAGTGACACGCCCGTTACCTCTTCCGACCTCGGAGCGCGGTAGGTTCGGGGTGTGTCCGAACGATCTGCCGCACAGTCCTCATCCGATGCTCTCCGCAGCACCGCGCAGATCCCGGTGCGCGCCCTGCCCGACAACGATGCGGCGGACGCGCAGACCACGCGCATCCCTCTCGCGGATCCCTCCCCCGCGGCCCCTGAGGGCTTCCATCCCAAGGCGTTCGCCGGCGAAGTGATCCCCTTCCGGGTCGTGGCCTTCCGCGAGGGCCACGACATCATCGGGGTGCATCTGCGGCTGCGCACCCCGAACCACCAGGAGAGCCTGCATCGGCTCACTCCGCGGGGCGACGGCACCGACCGCTGGCAGGTCGATGTGGCCCTCGACGAGACGAACGCGTGGACGTTCCGCTTCGAGGCGTTCGCCGACGAGTTCGCCACGTGGGCGCATGCCGCGGAGCTGAAGATCGCGGCAGGGGTGGACGTCGCGGTGATGCGCGCGCTCGGGGCGCAGCTGCTGACGCGCGCGGCGAAGGACAAGTCCCGTCCGAAGCCCGAGCGCAAGCGCCTCGCCGCTGTCGCGGAGGGGCTGAGCTCCCCCGACGGGACCGCCGAGGACGCTCTCGCCGTCGCGACCGATCCGGGGCTCGCCGCCCTCTTCGCCGAGCGTCCGCTCACCGCCCTGGACTCGGCGACGCCCTGGCAGACGATCCTCGTCGAGCGCACGATCGCCGGGGCCGCGGCCTGGTACGAGTTCTTCCCGCGTTCCGAGGGCGCCGTGCGCACGGCCGACGGCACGATCGCGAGCGGCACGTTCGCCACCGCCGCCGAACGTCTTCCCGCAGTCGCCGCGATGGGCTTCGACGTGCTGTACCTCCCGCCGATCCACCCGATCGGGCGCCTCAACCGCAAGGGGCCGAACAACTCGCTCACCGCCGGGCCCGACGATCCGGGCTCGCCCTGGGCCGTCGGCGCCGCCGAGGGCGGCCACGACGCCGTGCACCCCGATCTCGGCACTCTCGCCGATTTCCGCGCGTTCGTGGAGAAGGCGGAAGCACTGGGTCTCGAGGTCGCCATCGACCTCGCGCTGCAGGCGGCCCCCGATCACCCCTGGGTGAAGGCTCACCCGGAGTGGTTCACGGAGCTGCCCGACGGCACCATCGCGTACGCGGAGAACCCCCCGAAGAAGTACCAGGACATCTACCCGCTGAACTTCGACCGGGATCCGGTGGGCCTGTACACGGAGGTGCTGCGCATCGTCGAGCACTGGATCGCGCAGGGCGTGAAGATCTTCCGCGTGGACAACCCGCACACCAAGCCGCTGCGGTTCTGGGAGTGGCTGATCCGCACCGTGAACACGAAGCATCCCGATGTGGTGTTCCTCGCCGAGGCGTTCACCCGCCCCGCGCCCATGCGAGGTCTCGCCGCCGTCGGATTCCAGCAGAGCTACAGCTACTTCACCTGGCGCAACACCAAGGCGGAGCTGGAGGAGTTCCTGCTCTCGGTCTCACACGAGACGGCGGACTACATGCGTCCGAACCTGTTCGTGAACACCCCTGACATCCTCACCGAGTACCTCCAGTTCGGCGGGCGCGCGGCATACAAGATCCGTGCCGCGATCGCCGCGACCGGCGCTCCGCTCTACGGCGTGTACGCCGGATACGAGCTGTACGAGAACGTGGCCCGGCCCGGCTCCGAGGAGAACATCGACAACGAGAAGTACGAGTACAAACTGCGCGACTGGGCGAAGGCCGAGGCGGAGGAGCGTTCGCTCGCCCCTTACCTCACCCGGCTCAACGAGATCCGTCGCGCGCACCCTGCGCTGCGTCAGTTGCGCAATCTGCAGCTGCACTGGAGCGACGATGACGCGGTCCTGGTGTTCTCCAAGCGCCTGGACGCGCCGTTCACCGGCACGGGCTCCAGCGACACGATCGTCGTCGTCGCGAATGTCGACCCGCACTCCGTGCGGCAGACCACCGTGCATCTCGACACTCTCGCTTGGGGTGTCGAGCCCGGAACGGCGTACGAGGTCGAGGACCTCGTCACCGGATCCGTCTGGACCTGGACGGATCACAATTTCGTGCGCCTGGACGCCTTCACGGAGCCGGTGCACATCCTCCATGTGAAGGGGCAGCCATGATCACCACTGCGATCGATGAGGCTGTGCTCGAGGCGGTGGCCTCGGGCTCGCACCACGACCCGCACTCCGTGCTCGGAGCGCATCCGCAACCCGAGTCGGGCGGAAGACGCATCACGATCGTGCGCGCACTGCGACCTCTTGCCAAGGGCGTCTCGGTGCTGCTCGACGGCGGCGTCGAGGTTCCCCTCACGCATCTCGCGGAGGGGATCTGGGAGGGCGAGGTGACCGGCCCCACCGGCGCCTACAGGATCAAGGCGACCTACGGCGATGGTCCCGACTGGATCTCCGCCGACCCCTACCGGCACGCCCCCACCATCGGCGAACTCGATCTGCACCTCATCCGCGAGGGTCGCCACGAACGCCTCTGGGAGGCGCTCGGTGCGCACCCCCGCTTCATCGACGGCGACCAGGGCACCGCATTCGCCGTGTGGGCGCCGCACGCGAAGGCGGTGCGGATCGTCGGCGACCACAACAAGTGGGACGGACGCCTCGACGCGATGCGCTCGATGGGCTCCAGCGGCGTCTGGGAGCTGTTCCTTCCCGGCATCGACGTCGGCGCGCACTACAAGTACGAGATCCTCACCCCGCACGGCGACTGGATCCTCAAGGCGGATCCGATGGCGCAGCTGGCCGAGACACCGCCCGCCACGGCCTCGATCGTCACCCGCTCCGAGTACTCCTGGGGCGACGGCGCCTGGATGACCCGCCGAGCCGCGACGCACGCCGTCGCACAGCCGATGAGCGTCTACGAACTGCACCTCGGTTCCTGGCGTCCGGGTCTCGGATACCGCGACATCGCCGACGAGCTCATCGAGCACGTCACCGCGACCGGATTCACCCACGTGGAGTTCATGCCCGTGGCCGAGCATCCGTTCACCGGCTCCTGGGGCTACCAGGTGACGGGCTACTACGCCGCGACGCACCGCTACGGCGAGCCGGACGATCTGAAGTACCTCATCGACCGGCTCCACCAGGCGGGGATCGGCGTGATCATCGACTGGGTCCCCGGCCACTTCCCCAAGGACGCCTTCGCGCTCGCCCGCTTCGACGGCGAGCCCGTCTACGAGCACCCGGACCCGCGCCGCGGCGAGCACCGGGACTGGGGCACGCTCATCTTCGACTACGGCCGCAACGAGGTGCGCAACTTCCTCGTGGCGAACGCGCTGTTCTGGCTGGACGAGTTCCATGCCGACGGGCTGCGCGTGGACGCGGTCGCCTCGATGCTGTACCTGGACTACTCCCGCAACGACGGCGAGTGGGAGCCCAATGTGCACGGCGGGCGGGAGAACCTGGAGGCGATCCGGTTCCTTCAGGAGGTCAACGCGACCGCGTACCGCAAGCATCCCGGGATCGTGATGGTCGCCGAGGAATCGACGAGCTTCCCCGGCGTGACCGCGCCCACCGACCACAACGGCCTCGGCTTCGGGTTCAAATGGAACATGGGCTGGATGAACGACTCGCTCGTGTACATCGAGCGCGACCCGCTGTACCGCTCGCACCATCAGGGTGAGATGACGTTCTCGTTCGTCTATGCGTTCGGGGAGAACTACATCCTGCCGATCAGTCACGATGAGGTCGTGCACGGCAAGGGCAGCCTGCTCTCGAAGATGCCGGGCGACCACGCCGCCAAGCTCGCGAACGTCCGCGCGTATCTCGGCTACATGTGGGGGCACCCGGGCAAGAACCTGCTGTTCATGGGCCAGGAGTTCGGCCAGCTCTCCGAGTGGTCCGTGGACCGGGGCCTCGACTGGTGGCTGCTCGATCAGCCGTCCCATCGTCAGCTGCAGGAGTTCGTGGGCGCGCTGAACAGCACGTACCGGCAGAACGCGCCGCTGTGGGAGCGTGATCACGACAGCAGCTCGTTCACCCGGATCGGCGCGCCGGACTGGGATCCGAACATCGTCGCGTTCGTACGCCGCGACGCGCACGGCGGGCATCTGGCGGTGATCAGCAACTTCGCGGGCTCCACTCGGCACGGTGTGCGGCTCGATCTGCCGCTGGCGGGAGGTTGGACCGAGGTCCTGAACACCGACGCCGCCGAGTTCGGCGGGCACGGCCAGGGCAATCTCGGGCTCGTGTACGCCGCCGATGTCGAGAACGGCTCCCCGCAGGCGACGCTGACCATCCCCGCCCTGTCCACGATCTGGCTGCGGCATCAGAAGGATCCGCATGTGCCGATCGTGAGCAAGGGCTGAGACGATTCCGCCGGTGTCGACACTGATCAGTGAGAGACACCGAACGGAGCCGGCATGGCACACGACGCACACGACAGAACGCTCGTCGCACGTGCGGCTGCGGGGAGCGAGACCGCCTTCCGCACGCTGTACCGCGCGTACGTCCGCCCCGTCTACTGGATCGCCTACGGCATCCTCGGCGACGCCGGCGATGCCGAGGACGTGACCCAGGAGGCGTTCGTCGTCGCCTGGCGCAAACTGCCGGACCTCGAGCTGGCCGGCGAATCGCTGCTGCCGTGGCTGGCGACGATCTGCCGGTTCCAGGCGGCCAACCGGCTGCGCCGGCGTCAGCGAGATGCCGCGCACACCGCCGCGGGCATGGACGAGCAGGTCCCCGCGCTGATCGACGTCGAGCAGCAGGTCATCGCCGCAGAGTTCGCCGACCGCATCGCCGCTGAGCTGGGCGGCATGAGCGTGCTGGACCGGGAGATCTTCCGGCTCTGCGCGACCGAGGGCTGGGACTACCGCGCCGCAGCCGCCGAGCTCGGCGTCGGGCATGGCGTCGTCCGCAACCGTCTCTCCCGCGTGCGCACCCGCCTGCGCGGCGCTGTGACCGAAACGGAGCCCGCATCATGACCATCACCCCGACCGAGCTGCCTCCGCTGTCCGACGAGAGCGTGGACCGCATCGAGGAGGCCGTCTTCGCGCAGATCGCCGAGGAGCGCGACGCCGGGAAGGCACGCTCCGCCGCGGCGCGTCACCGCACTCGCCGCCGTGGATGGCTGACCGCGGGCGGCATCGCCGCCGCGTTCCTGGTCGGCGTTCTGGTGACCCCCGCGATCCTGAACGCCACCGGATCCCTCTCCTCGGGATCATCCGGTTCCGCCGCGTCCGCGCCGTATGACGCGTCGTCGGGGGCGAAGCCGCTGACCGGAGCCGCCAAGGATCTGGCGCAGACCTCGGAGGGCGCCACGTCCGGCGCGGCGGGTGGCTCCGCCCCCGCGGCAAACGCGCCGCGCGACGTCATCCGCACCGGATCCGCCACTGTCCAGGTCGACGACGTGCGCAAGGCGGCCGATGCGCTGGCCGCTCTCGCGAAGAAGCACGGCGGCTTCGTGGAGAGCCAGCAGATCGGCTCCGCGCAGGCACCTGTGCCGACCGATGGCGGGATCGCTCCGCCAGCCACAGGAGACGGCTGGGTGACTCTGCGCGTGCCGGCCGCGGACCTCGATGCGGTGATGGACGCACTGCGGACGCAGGGCACGGTGCTGGCGACCTCGGTGGGCACGAACGACGTGACCACCGCGACCACCGACTTGCGCGCCCAGATCGATTCGCTGACTGCTTCCGTCACGCGCCTGACCCAGCTGATGTCGCAGGCGACCTCGGTGGCGGACCTGCTCACCGCCGAGACCGCGCTCACCGACCGTCAGACCCAGCTGCAGTCGGCCCAGCAGCAGCTGAAGGATCTCGAGTCGCAGGTGGCGATGTCCTCGGTACAGGTGACGCTGGTGCGCGAGGCTCCCGCGGCGGCCGACCCCGCCGGTTTCGGCGATGGTCTCGCAGCCGGCTGGAAGGGTCTCATCATCTCCCTGAACGCCCTCGTGATCGCGCTCGGCTTCCTCCTGCCGTGGCTGGCACTCGCGCTCGTCGTCGCGCTCATCGTCTGGGCGATCGTGCGCGCACGCCGGACCCGGCGCGACCGCCCGGTCGTCGCCGAGAGCGCACGGGCCGACGACATGAGCTGAGCCGCCGCTCCGCGCGCGGGCTCGCGGGCCTCGACCCACGCCCGAGTGAGCCGCAGTCAGTAAGCGCGGGCGACGACCGCGACCAGATCCGTCTCCGACGCCTGCGGGTCGGGCAGGCGGCCGTCGCGCGTCTGCAGGCAGCGCACCGTGATGGCGTCCCGGTTCAGCTCCTTCTCGCCGGCCTCGCCGAGTGCGCTCCAGTCGATGACGGCGAATCCGGTCCGGGCGGCTTCCCGAGCCTCGGCGATCGTGGACACGCGTGCGGTGCGGTCACCCAGGCGGGTGCGAGCGGCGGCGAAGAGGTCGGCCTGGATCTCGTCCAGCAGTGCGGGTACGCGCTGGACGGCCTCGGTCCAGCGGGACCGCTGCTTGCCGGCACGGTCGCGGCGCACGACGGTGAGTTCTTCGGCGTCCAGATCCCGCGGCCCCACCTCGATGCGCACCGGCACGCCTTTGAGCTCCCACTCGGTCGCGCGCCGGCCGAACCTCGTCTGCGTGCGGTCGTCGAGCCTCACGCGGACACCGGCGGCCGTGAGGTCGGCGACGATCGTCTGCGCCGCCGCGAGGGTGCGCGCGTCCTCCTTCACGACGAGCACGACGACCTGGTGCGGCGCGATGCGCGGCGGCAGGACGAGGCCGGACGCGTCCCCGTGCGACATGATGAGCCCGCCCATCATGCGGGTGGACGAGCCCCACGACGTGGTCCAGGCGGTCCGCGCGACGCCCTCCGCGTCGGAGAACGTGATGCCGAACGCGTTCGCGAAGTTCTGCCCCAGCTCGTGCGAGGTCGCCATCTGCAGGGCCTTGCCGTCGCCCATCATGGCCTCGCAGGTCATGGTGTTGATCGCTCCCGCGAAGCGCTCGGACGGGGTCTTGAAGCCGGGGAGCACCGGGATGGCCAGCACGTTCTCCAGGAAGTCCTTGTAGACGTCCAGGTGGATGCGGCGCGCATAGTCCGCAGCATCCTCCCGCGTGGCGTGCGCGGTGTGCCCCTCCTGCCAGAGGAACTCGGTGGTGCGCAGGAAGACCCGGGGGCGCATCTCCCAGCGGACGACGTTGGCCCACTGGTTCAGCAGCAGGGGCAGATCGCGATGCGACTGGATCCACTTCGCCATGACCTCACCGAACAGAGTCTCGCTCGTCGGACGGACGACGACCGGCTCGGCGAGCTCCTTGCCTCCGGCGTGGGTCACCACGGCGAGCTCGGGGCTGAAGCCCTCGACGTGCTCGGCCTCGCGCTCCAGATAGGACTGCGGGATGAACAGCGGAAGATAGACGTTCTCCGCACCGGTGGCCTTGATGCGCGCGTCCATGGCGGACTGCATCCCCTCCCACATCGCGTAGGAGTACGGGCGCATGACCATCGTGCCGCGCACCGGACCGTTGTCCGCCAGTTGCGCCTTCTCCAGGACGTCCTGGTACCACTGGGGGAAATCGTTCTCGATCGACGCGAGAATGCCCTGTCGCTCAGCCACGTTTCGAGGATACCGAGGCGTACCCGATCCGGAGACGACGAAAGCCCTCGGCGAACCGAGGGCTTTCGTGTGCTGTCTGTGACCCCAGCGGGATTCGAACCCGCGTTACCGCCGTGAGAGGGCGGCGTACTAGGCCGCTATACGATGGGGCCGTCTTGGCGATCCGTTTCCGTCTCGCGACAACCGTTCAAGTATGACATGACGCTCAGCACCCGCCAAATCGAGCCCGGCTCGACGCGAACCCCGGGTGTGTCGCGGCCCCGCGGGATTACGCTCGAGGAATGCGCATCACCAAGCATGAGCACGCGGCGCTCCGCGTCGAGGACCACGGGCAGACTCTGCTCATCGATCCGGGGAGCTTCACACTCCCCCTGGACGACCTGCAGCACCTCGTGGGCATCGTGATCACCCATGAGCATGCCGACCATTGGACTCCCGACCACCTGGATCGCATCCTGCGCGACGCGGCCGGAACGCCGATCTTCGCGCCCGCCGGCGTCGTGCGCGCCGCGGAGGGATACGAGATCACCGAGGTCGCTCCCGGCGACACCGTGACCGTGGGAGACTTCACGCTGCGCTTCTTCGGCGGCGTGCACGCCGAGATCCACTCCTCGATCCCGCTCGTCGACAACGTCGGCGTGCTGGTGGACGACGAGCTGTACTACCCCGGTGACTCGTACGCCGTCCCGGAGGGTGTCACGGTTGGCACCCTCGCCGCACCTCTCGGCGCCCCCTGGCTGAAGATCGGGGATGCGATCGACTTCGTGCTCGCCGTGAAGCCGCGCCGCGCATTCGGCACGCACGACATGACGCTCTCGGTGATCGGTGCGACCATGCACCGCGCACGCCTGAAATGGGCCACCGAGCAGGACGGCGGCGATTTCGTCGAGTTGAATCCCGGCGACGACCTCGAGGTCTGACCGCGGTCATCCCTCCGCACCGGCGCGCGGGGACGCTGCGGCGTTCCGTCTCGAGACGACGGCGACCGCCGCCGAGGACGCGACAACCGCCACCAGAGCTCCGAGCAGGATCGCGGCTCCCTCTCCGGGCAGCAGTGCGCGGGTCTCGACGCCGAGCGCGACCGCGGCGACGGGGACGCCGAGCTGTCCCGCTGAGGCCACCGCCTGCGCCCAGGGCAGGCCGGTGATGCGCCCTGCGAGGTGGGCGATGACCGCCGCAGCACCCAGCACGAGACCGAGCAGGATCATCTGCGGGTGGGATCCGAGATCGCGCAGATTGATCGAGGCGCCGAGCCAGACGAAGAACAGCGGCCCGAAGAATCCCTCGGTCATGCCGAACAGCTGGCGGGCCAGTCGACGAGGCTGACCGACTGCAGACAGAACCAGCCCCAGGGTGAAGCCCGCCATCATGACCGAGACGTGCGTGAACTGAGCGATCCCGGCCAGCCCGAACAGGGCGAGCAGGCTGAAGCGCAGCTCGAGCGCGAACTGACGCGACTCCGACACCTCGTGCAGGACGCGCAGACGATGCGTGCCGACCCGGCGCAGCAGCACCACGAGCAGGACCCCGACCACGGCGATGCCCAACCCGCCGAGTGCGACGAGCGGCACCCTCTCGGGTTGCAGTACGAGAGGGAGCGCGACGATGCACGCGACATCGGCGATCGCGATCTGCGCGATCAGCTGCGCGGCGGAATCGGCCGAGATGTCCAGGGACTGCAGCATGGGCAGCACGAGCGCCGCGGACGAGGATGCGATGAGCACGGCGTAGACGGCGCCGTGCGACGTCGCGAACAGCAAGGCGGTCCCGACGCCCAGCGCCACGGCGACCGCGGCCACGATCGCGGCACCGCCCGCTCCGCGCCCCACCGCCGCGCGCACGACGGTGTCCCGGACGGGGATGTGCGAGCCGATCACCAGCATGATGAGACCGAATCCGAGCTGGGCCAGCAGCGTGAACGTCGGCTCCGCGGCGTCCACCCAGCCGAACCCGGTCGATCCGATCAGGAGTCCTGCGGCGAGCTCTCCGGCGATCACCGGGATCCGCCAGGCGCGCCTCGTGGAGAGCAGGGGACCGGCGAGTCCCACCAGCACCAGCAGCGCGAGCGTCGCGAACGTCATGCGCACACTTTAGATCCGCCGGTCCGAGCGCTCCGGGATCCGGAGGCCGCGACTTGCCGCCCTGACGCCGCGACGCTCAGCCCGCGAGGACACCCTGCGCCTCGCGCACCCGGATCGCGCGCTGCTGATGGTCGCGCTGCTCGAGCACGAGCCGTCGGAGGGCGGCAGGGGCCTCAGGGTGCGTGTCGAGCCAGCCGTCCACGAGCTCGGTGGTCTCCGTCTCGGGGTAGAGCCCGATCACGAGGCGCCGGGCGATCTCGATGGAGCGCTCGCTCCAGGCCTCCTCGATGCGCGAGAAGTACTCCACGTCGAAGACCTCGACGAGATCGCGGCGCCCGCCTGCCCCGAAACCACGGATGGTGGCGTCGAGGTGATCGTTCGTGAGCGTCAGGTCGCCCCAGGCCGCCCGCCAGTCGGCGGCGCGCACCGCGGCGCTCGGCGTCGACGCCGCCGCGGCGAGTGCCGCCGTGCGTCCACTCGCGGTGTGGTCGCGCAGCTGCTCCTCGGTGATCTCCTCCGCCCCGGCGTGGCCGGTGGCCACGAGTGCGGTCAGCAGCACCCAGCGCAGATCGGCGTCCATGGGGAGTCCCTGGGGCCCCGCTCCGATCAGCAGGGTGGAGACGTCGAGACGCCTGCTGTCGTCGAACGCCGCCGCCGCGGCGAACGCGCGCGCCCAGATCAGCTGGGCGTCGCTGCCGGCCGCAGCACCGCCGAGTGCCGCCCAGGTCGCATCCAGCCAGGTGCGCCGCGCATCCGCCCGTTCGGACTCGGGCAGATAGTGCCCGATCGCGGACGGGGCGTTCAGCACCACCCCGCCGAGCAGCGAGCTGTCGGTCTCCCGGGGCGCGTGCGCGACGACGATCTCCAGGTACTTCGCGACGGCGAGCTCGCCGTCGCGCGTGGCGTTCCACAGCGCCGACCAGATCAGGCCGCGCGCGAGCGGGTCGTCGATCCAGGAGAGCCCGCGCTCGACGGCGGACAGCGAGCGCTCGTCCAGCCGCGCCTTCGCATACGTGAGGTCGCCGTCGTTGAGCAGAACCAGATCGGCATCGGGAAGGGCGACGGGAGTCCGCTCCTCGGCGAGGTCGACCGGGATCCGCTCGCGCACCACCAGCGTGTCGCCCTGCAGGTCGTACAGGCCGATCTGCAGCCGGTGCGGTCGCGGGTCGGTCTGCACGACCACGGCGTCACCGTCCGCATCGCGCTCGATGCTCAGCGTGCTCATGCCGGTGGTCTGCAGCCATGCCTGCGCCCAGGCCCGCATGTCGCGGCCGGACGCCTGCTCGAGCTGGACCAGCAGGTCTTCGAGCGTGGTGTTGCCGTACGCGTGCCTCGCGAAGTAGCGGCGGGCGCCCTCGAAGAACGCGTCCTCGCCGACGAACGCGACGAGCTGCTTGAGCACGGCGGCCCCCTTCGCGTAGGTGATCCCGTCGAAGTTCAGCTTCGCGGCCTCGAGGTCCGGGATGTCGGCGACGATCGGATGCGTGCTGGGCAGCTGGTCCTGCGTGTACGCCCAGGCCTTGCGCCGGTTCGCGAAGGCCACCCAGGCGTCGGTGTACTCGGTCGCGGCGACCGACGCGTGCGAGCCCATGTAGTCCGCGAACGACTCCTTGAGCCACAGGTCGTCCCACCACTGCATCGTGACGAGATCGCCGAACCACATGTGCGCCATCTCGTGCAGGATCGTGTTCGCCCGCGCCTGCCGCTGGGCCCGGGTCGCGGCGCCCCGGTACAGGTACGACTCGGTGAAGGTGACCAGGCCCGGGTTCTCCATCGCGCCGATGTTGTACTCGGGCACGAAGATCTGGTCGTACTTGCCCCACGGATACGCGAAGTCGAACGCCTCGGCGAAGAAGTCCAGGCCCTGCCGCGTGACCTCGAGGATCTCGTTGGCGGCGAGGTGCTCGGCCATCGACGCCCGGCTGAGCACCGACAGCGGTACGACGACGTCGTCACGGCGCCACTCCGACGACACGCGCGCATAGGGACCCGCCGCGATGCAGGTCAGGTAGCTGGACAGCGGCAGCGTCGGCGCGAACTCGACCGTCTGCGCTCCGTCGCGGGTGCTGGTGGCGACGGGCGACTGGTTCGACAGCGTCTCCCAGCCCTCCGGCGCGGTCACCACGACCGTGATCGCCGCCTTCATGTCGGGCTGCTCGAAACACGCCATGAACCGCCGGGCGTCGGCCGGCTCGTCGTGCGTGTACAGGTAGACACCGGCGTCGACCGGATCGACGAACCGGTGCAGCCCCTCCCCCGAACGGCTGTATGCGCCGGTCGCGCGGATGACGACGGTGTTGTGCGCTACCAGACCGCGGAGCCGGATCCGCGCGCCGTCCCATTCCACATCGCGGGACTGCCCGTTCACCACGACCTCGTGCACGGCCTCGCCGAGGAAGTCCGCCCAGGTTTCGGCGGTCGTCGCATCGAATTCGAGCGTCGTCGTCACGGGGAACCCCGTGTTCGCGGCGTCGAGCGCGCCGGTGACGTCGAGCTCGAGCCGGATGCGGTGCAGGTCGACCGCCGCGGATCGCGCGGCGGTCTCGGTGCGGGTGAGGTTGGCGGTGCTCATGCTTCCATCGTTCCATGCCCCGAGCCGGTGCCGGGGCGCGCGGACGCTGTGCCAGCATGGTCGCATGACAGAGCAGCCTGGTCGTACGACAGAGCAGACCGCCGCCCTCCCCGAGCGGAGCAGGATCGTGCAGGAGCACGTGCGCGCCGCGGGACTCGCTGCGCAGGTGCGGGAGCTGCCCGATTCCGCACGTACTGCCGTCGAGGCCGCCGCGGCACTGGGCTGCGAGGTCGGGGCGATCGGTTCCAGCCTGCTCTTCCTCGCCGACGGCGAGCCCCTGCTCGTGATGACCAGCGGCCGGCACCGCGTCGATCTCGGCCTGCTCACTGAGGCCGTGGATGCGAAGTCGGTGGCGATGGCGCCCGCGGCGACCGTGCGGGAGGTGACGGGGCAGGCCATCGGAGGCGTCGCGCCGGTCGGCCACCCCGCTCCGGTGCGCACCGTCATCGACGCCGCGCTGCGCGACTACGACGTCGTCTGGACCGCCGGAGGCACCCCGCACACCGTCATGCCCCTGTCGTTTGCGGAGCTCGTCGCGCTCACGGGCGGCGAGGTCGTGGTCGTCGCGGAGGACTGAACCCGCCCCCTTTGCGGGCTCCGAGGCGTGATCCAGGAGGCGTCCAGACTCGATCCCTACCGTGGAAAGGGATGTCACAGAACGGTAACAGCAGGATCAGTTCTCTCGACGGACTCCGCGGTCTCGCCGCCGGGATCGTCCTCATCCACCATGCCTCGCTGATCGCGGAGCCATGGATCGATCCTGCCGGCTGGGCCCTGCTGACGCAGTCCCCGCTCAAGCTGCTGCTGGCCGGATCCGAGGCCGTCATGGTGTTCTTCGTGCTGTCCGGGATGGTCGTCGCCCTGCCTGCACTGCGGACGGGCTTCTCCTGGGCGCGGTACTACCCGGCGCGCCTGGTACGGCTGTACGTGCCGGTGATCGCGGCACTGGGCTCCGCCGCGCTGCTGGTCCAGCTGATCCCGCGCGATGCGTCCACGATGCCCGAGGACTCGTGGATGCAGGACGCGCAGGCGACCAGCGTGTCGGCCGGCGACGTGCTCTCGCAGATGACCCTGCTGCGATCGGACTATCCGATCGACAACGTGCTGTGGTCGCTGCGCTGGGAGCTGTTCTTCTCGCTGCTGCTGCCGCTGTACCTCTGGGTCGCGCTGCGCGTGCGCCGGTTCGCGATGCCCGCGGCCGCGCTGGCCGTCGTCCTCATGTTCCTGGGACGCACGACGGGCAACTCCGCGCTCGCCTACCTGCCCGTGTTCCTGCTCGGCACCCTGATCGCCGTGCGTTTCGCGGATCTGCAGACCTGGGCCGACCGACCGCGGGTGCGCCGGACCCTCCCCTGGCTTGCGGCGGCCGCCTCGGTCCTGCTCATCGCAAGCTGGCTGGCGCGTCCGCTCACCGGGGGCACGGTCGTGGCGGACGTGCTGTGGGCGCTCGCCGGTGCCGGTGCCGCGCTGCTCGTCGTGCTCGCCATCGTGTGGCCAGGCGCACACCGGCTGCTCGAGACGCGGACGATGCAGTGGCTGGGGAAGGTGTCGTTCAGCCTGTACCTCGTGCACGCCCCGATCCTGGCGTCGCTCTGCTACCTGCTCGGCGCGGAGCAGTGGTGGCTCGCGTGCCTGGTCGGGATCCCCCTGAGTCTCTTCGCGGCCGCACTCTTCCACGCGCTCGTGGAGCGGCAGGCACAGGATCTCGCCCGGCAGGTGGGCGGCATCGGGGCGGCGCTCGCCGAGCGTGCGCACGTCAGCCGGATACGCGCGGCCCGACGAGCAGTGCTCGCCCGCGCGGAGTAGGCCCGCGCCCCCGAGGTCAGGAGCGGACGGCTGCCTCGCGCCGCTGCCGGCGGCGGGACACGGCACCGTAGATCGCGCGCAGCACGGCTCTGGCGCCGAACCGTGCGGCGATCCCTGCGGCGCCGAACGCGCACGCGATCAGCACCGCCCGTGGATCATGCAGATCGACGTCGAACACCCTGGATCCGAACGGGGTGAGGATCACGGCGAGCATGCCGCCGATCATGGCGCCGACGAGCCCGATCTTCCACGGCCGGAACGGACGGGCCACGCTGATCAGTACGAAGAACGCGACGATCACGAGGGCCAGGAACGCCGTCGACGAGGTCAGTTTGCCCTCGGCGTGGTCCGTGCCGAACACGGCACGTGCGGTCAGATACGCACCGTAGGACGCGAGCGCCGCGCCGATGCCGCCAGGCACGGCCGCATCGAGCACCCGGCGCACGAAGCCGTCCTGCGCGCGGGCCGTGTTCGGGGCGAGGGCGAGGAAGAACGCCGGGATCCCGATCGTGAACCACGCGATGAGCGTGACGTGCCGGGGCAGGAACGGGAACGGCACCGCGGTGACGGCCACCAGCAGCGCCAGCAGGATCGAGTACAGCGTCTTGGTGAGGAACAGCGTCGCGACACGCTCGATGTTGCCGATCACGCGGCGCCCCTCGGCGACCACGTGCGGCAGCGTGGCGAACGAGTTGTCCAGCAGCACGATCCGCGACACGGCGCGCGCGGCCGGCGAGCCGGATCCCATCGCCACGCCCACATCGGCGTCCTTGAGCGCGAGCACGTCGTTGACCCCGTCGCCGGTCATCGCCACGACGTGACCGTCGCCCTGCAGCGAATGCACCATCGCGCGCTTCTGCGTGGGGGTGACCCGGCCGAACGCCGTGCGGCTCTGCACCTCCGCGTCGAAGTGCGCGGACTCGGGATCCAGGGTGCGCGCGTCGACGGCGTTGCGCCCGTCGGGCACGCCGGCCTCGGCGGCGATGGCGCCCACCGCGGCCGCGTTGTCGCCCGAGATGACCTTGATCGCCACGTCCTGCTCCGCGAAGTAGGCGATCGCACCCGGCGCCTCGGCGCGCAGCCGCTGGTCGAGGATCACGAGCGCGGTGGCGGTGAGTCCATCGGGGAGACCGTCTCCCGCGGCCTCGGCGCCCGGTAAGGCGGACGCGGTGCGCGCGAGAGCGAGCACGCGCAGCCCCTCCGAGGCGAGCGCGTCGGAACGGGTGCGGGCGGCATCGCCGACAGACAGCAAGACGTCCGGGGCGCCGAGCACCCAGCTCTCCACCGCGCCGGTCTCGGCATCCGCCGTCTGCATCGCCGCCCACTTGCGCGCCGAGGAGAACGCGATCGACGTCTGCACCGGAAGCGCCGGTACGTCGCCCACGTGCTCGAGGATCGCCGTCATGCTGGCGTTGGGCTTGCCCTCCGCGCGCCCGATCGCAGCGAGCGCCGCCTCGATGCGGGCGCCGTCGGTGCCGAGCCGTTCCACGGCCCCCACCCGCATGCCGTCCTCGGTCAGCGTCCCGGTCTTGTCCGTGCACACGACGTCGACCCGGGCGAGCTGCTCGATCGCAGGCAGGTCCTGCACCAGGCATCGCCGACGGCCGAGGCGGATCACACCCACCGCCATGGCGACGCTCGTCATCAGCACGAGGCCCTCAGGCACCATCGGCACGAGCGCAGCGACCAGCCCCCGTACCGCGCTGCGCCAGTCCTGTGCATGCCCCCAGATCTGGTTGATGATCGTGAGTACGCCCACCGGGATCAGCGCCCAGGTCACGTACTTGAGGATCTGGTCGATCCCGGCGCGCAGCTGCGAGGAGGGCTTGCGGAACTCCGAGGCCTCCTTGGCGAGCCGCGCGGCGTATGCGTGCTCGCCCACGGCCGTCGCGCGGAAGCTCGCGGATCCCGCGGCAACGAAACTGCCCGACTTGAGCTCGTATCCGGCTCCGGCGAGAACCGGCTCCGACTCCCCCGTGAGCAGTGACTCGTCCACTTCGAAGCCCGTCGCATCGAGCACTTCGCCGTCCACCGGGATCTGATCTCCCGCGGCGACGAGCACGACATCGTCGAGCACGAGGTGCTCCACATCGATCTCCGAGACACCCTCGGCCCGCTCCACGCGGGCCGGAGCCTTGCTCAGCAGCGCGAGCCGGTCCAGCGTGCGCTTCGCCCGGATCTCCTGCACCATGCCGACCACGCTGTTGACGATGATGAGCAGTCCGAACAGTCCGTCGATGAGGTAGCCGGTGCCCAGGATCAGCAGGAACATCACCAGGTAGATGCCGTTCACGCGGGTGAAGGCGTTCGCCCGGAAGATCTCCCCGAAGCTGCGGCTCGTGCGCGAGCCGATGACGTTGCTCTCGCCGCGGGACATCCTCTCGGCCACCTGTGTGGCGGTCAGCGGAGCACGGGTGATCATCCGCTCACGCTAACAGCGGACGCCCTCTCCTGGCGCAGGGCAGGCAGATAGCAGGCCGCGCCGAGGATGCTGAACACCCCGGCGACGATCGTCGCGGTCGCCGCCGACGTCGCTCCGGCGAACGCGGTCAGCACCAGCAGCCCGATGCTGTAGGCCCCGCCGGAGACCATGGAGTTCAACGAGAGCACCGTGGCCCGGGTGGACCGATCCGCCTCGCGGTGCAGGAGAGCTGCGTGCATGGGGCCGGCGGCGCCGTGCGCGAGATAGGTGAGTCCGTAGCCGATGAGCAGGCCGACCATCCCCGAGGAGAGCCCCATGAGGACGACGAAGGCTCCGTTCAGGATCCGGCTCAGGATCGCCGTCCAGGCCACTCCGATCACGCTGCTCAGCCTGCTGGCGAGCAGGGATCCGACGGCGAACAAGCCCCACGCGGCGGCCGATGCCGGCCCGAACACCGCGGCGGCCGCCGCTTCTCCGCCGAGCAGGTCCTCCAGCTGCACCGGGGTGAGCGTCTCGAAGGCGATCATCGCGACCGACCAGAACACCTCGACGAGCACGAGACCCGCCAGCACCCGGGAGCGCACCGCGCGGCGCAGCCCGTCCGCGATCGTCCGCGGGGCCTGCCGCGCGGCGTGCGCCATGGCCGGGAGCACCCGCATCGTTTCAGCCCCCTCCTGAGGGGGCTCCCGGACCAGCGCGATGACGAGGACCGTGTAGGCCGCGTACAGTCCGATCGCCACGACCAGCGGCAGCACGAGCGCGGACAGTCCGGCGAGCGGGTGCCACGCCACCAGGAGGCCGCCGACCAGCGCACCGCCGGCGATCGCGACGCCGAGCACGGTGGCGGCGCGTGCGAGGGGGCGCGCCACCTCGGCGTGCGGATCGTGCTCGTGCACGGCATCGACGAACCAGGCCTCCAGCGCCCCGGAGTCGAGCACGCGGAACACGCCCTGCAGAAGCAGCGACACGGCGAACAGCGCGAACGAGTCGGCGAGCAGGAACAGCACGGCGGCCACCACCGCGAGCACTCCGGACGCGGCGAGCACCGGGCGACGGCCGAGCGTGTCGGCGAGGGCGCCGGTGGGCAGTTCCAGCGCGAGCGCCACGAAGCCCTGGATGGCGAGGATGGATCCGATCTCGGCGATCGACAGGCCGCGCTCGAGCGGCAGCAGCACCGTCACCCCGAGCGTCACGCCGACCGGGAGCCAGCGCAGCGCCGAGAGCAGGAGCAGACGCCGCTGCGCCGCGGCGATCGCGACTCCGGCCGCGGCGCCTGCGACGCCGGCAGTCACGACTCCTCCGGCGGGTCGAGGTCGATCGGCGTGGACTGCACGACGACGTGCACCCGTCGCGACGCCCGGTCGCCCTCCCCGATGCGACGGTACTTCTCTGCCAGCGCCTCGAACTCGGCGTGGAACTCCGCGAGCTGATCCGGCGTCACCGTGAGCAGCACGTCCTCCAGTCCGAGGCGGTCGACCCACGCTGCGGGCCACGAGCCCTCAGCGTCGAGCCAGCGCTCGGCACGCGCGGCGAACTGCCGCACGTAGTCGCGGCGCAGCCAGCCCAACGCGGCCTGCGCGTCCTCGTCGTCGGCGAAGTCGGAGTTGCTCCAGGAGTGGTAGTCGGTGCTGGCTCGCCAGATCCGTCGCTTCCCGGCGCCATCGCCGGTGTCGGCGACGAGACCGACGTCCTCCAGGGCGCGGAGGTGATAGCTCGTCGCTCCCGTGTTCGTGCTCAGCGCCGCAGCGAGCTCGGTCGCGGTCGCGGGGCCGTGCACGCGCAGCTCACCGAGGAGGCGGGAGCGCAGCGGATGGGCGAGCACACGCACCGCGCGTTCGTCGAGGCGCATGCCGACGGGGTGTTCCGGAGTGTCCATGCCCCCATGCTTGCACGCACAGAATCTGTGCACAAGTATTATGCACGGATTCCATACGCACCTCGGATCCGCGAGACTGCATCTGTGCGACGAGACTGCGTGGCAGAACTGCAGTCTCGTGACTCAGATGCAGTCTCGCGGTCAGTAACGACCGGTGCGGTCAGCGGTGCCCCGTCTTCGCCGCGAGCGCACGGGGGCCGAGCTCGTGCAGCACGCCGTCGTGCAGATCCAGCACCCGGTCCGCGCGGGTGAGCATGGCGGCATCGTGCGTCGCCACGATCGCGGCGGTGCCGCGCTCGTGCACGAGGCCCGCGATGAGATCCATGATCTGCGCCCCGGTCTCGCTGTCCAGCTGCGCGGTGGGCTCATCCGCGATCAGCACTGCCGGATCCATCACCAGTGCGCGGGCGATCCCGACGCGCTGCTGCTGCCCGCCGGAGAGTTCGGCCGGGCGCTGCCGTGCGTGATCGGCCAGTCCCACCGCCTCCAGCGCCCGGGCGACGCGCTGCTCGCGCTCGGCCACGGGCGTGCGGCGGATCCGCAGCGGAACCTCGACGTTCTCCGCTGCGGAGAGCACCGGCAGCAGACCCGCGGTCTGGAAGATCGAGGCGATCCGCTCCCCCAGCACGTGGCTCGCGTCGCCGGCGCTGAGATCGTGCTCATCCAGCAGCACCCGTCCGCTGGTCGGCCGGTCCAGGCCGCCGAGCATCGTCAGCAGCGTGGTCTTGCCGGATCCGGAGCGCCCGGTGATCACGACGAGCTCCCCCGCCGAGACCGTCAGATCGACGTCGCGGACGGCGGTGACATCGCCGCCGGGCGCGGGGAACACCCGGGTCAGCCCTTCCGCGCGCAGCACCTCGGTCATGACTGCTCCTCCTGCGGGGGCGCCGCACTCGGCGCCACCCGCACGTGGTCGGGCTCCAGCGTCAGGCGCACACGGTCGCGCAGGTCCAGCGCACTCACGAACTCGCCGGGCAGCTGCATGCGGCCGGCCCGGTCGAGCACCGCGAACTCCTGCGCGGTGCGGACCTCGCGCCCCTCGTCGTCGGTGTGGGTGCTGCGCAGTGTCTCGGTCGAGGTCCGGCCGTCGCGGATCCGCACGGTCCGGTCGACATGCTCGGACACTGCCGCGTCGTGCGTCACGATGAGCGTCGTGACACCGTGCTCGGTGTTGACGGCCTGCATCGCGGCGAGCACATCGGCGCTGGTGCGCTCGTCCAGCTCGCCGGTGGGTTCGTCGGCGAGCAGCACGCGTGGTTCGTTCGCGAGCGCGACGGCGATCGCGACGCGCTGCTTCTGGCCCCCACTCAGCTGTGCAGGCCGCTGGTCGGCCACTTCTGCGACGTCGAGAAGCTCCAGCAGCGCCTGCGCGCGACCGGCGCGCTCCCCCGCGGGCACGGTGCGGGCGACGCCGTGCGCCAACGCGATGTTCTCCCGCGCTGTCAGATACGGAACCAGATTGCGCCCGGACTGCTGCCAGACGAAGCCGACGCTGCGACGGCGATAGCGCAGTCGCTCCGCGGCGCGCATCGTCACCAGGTCGTGCCCGGCCACGCGGGCGCTGCCGGCGGTCGGCGCGTCGAGCCCGGCGAGGATGCCGAGCAGCGTGGACTTGCCGGATCCGGAGGCGCCGACGAGGGCGACCATCTCCCCGGCCCCCACGCGCAGGTCCAGGCCCTGTAGCGCCTGCACTTCCACGCCCTTGGCGGTGAAGATGCGCACCAGTCCCTCGCATGCGATGTCGACATCGGTCATCGCCAGCTCCCTCTCCGTGCGGTCATGATCCCACGTCCCTCGTCGCCGTGGGCGTCCTTCTCCTCGGCCGTCATCCGTCATCCCTCGTCATCCGCGACCCTGATCGCATCCGCGGTGCGCAGCCGCATCGCCGCAGCCGTCGCCAGGAGCACGGCCACCGCGGTGACCGCCGCGAAGCCGAGCACCGTCGCGGCCAGCCAGATCACGGGGAGGCCGAGCGCGGGGGCGTTCTGCCCTCCCGTGAAACCACGCAGGTCCAGCGCCCCGACCACGAGCCACGACATCGCGAGGCCGCAGACGACGCCCACGGGAAGAGCCACGACGAGCGCCGGCCCCACCTCCCAGGCCACGAGCGGCAGCTCCGCCCGCCGCGGAAACCCGACGGCGCGCAGCAGCGCGAGCAGCCGGGCGCGCGCCGTGGATCCGAGCAGGAGTGTCTGCATGATGGCGAAGACGAGCAGAATCGCCACGATCGCCGTCGCGACGAACAGCGCGACGCGCAGCGCGGACGACGCCGGATCCGAGGCCGCTTGCGCGATGATCTGCTCGGCCGTCGTGGCGGTGGCTGTCGCGCCGAGCCGCGCCGTCAGCGCTTTCGCGACCGCACGCGGGTCGTGGCCGGGCGCCACGGAGGCGAACAGTCTCGTGACCAGGGGCGAGGCGACGCCGAGCCTGTCGATGTTCGCACGGTCGACGATCACCCACTTCTCCGCGCTCCCGAACGGCGTCGGCTGCGCGGTGCGCGCGACGACCTGCACCGCGTGTCCGTTCACCGTGAGCGCGTCGCCGAACTGCGCGAGCAGCTGCTCCGAGGCGACGACCGGCACGGATCCACCCGATGCCGACGCCAGCGACGCGGGCAGCGGCAGGGCGCCGTCGGAGCCCCGCTGCACTCGCGCGAAGGCATCCCGGTCGACCGCATAGACGCGCACCCGGTCGGAAGCACCGGACGAGGCGCCCTGACCGATCTCGTCGGCGTCCAGCGTCGCGACCGCCTCGACGCCGGGGATCTTCCGTGCGGCCTCGATCTGCGCATCCTCGAAGTACGGCATCGACACGGCCACGTCCGCGCCGGTGGCGTCCCGCGCCGTGCGGCTGATGCCGTCCGAGACGGTCGCCGCGAACGACACCGAGAAGACCGCCACCGCGATGCCGATCACGGCGGCGAGCGCCGGCGCGGTGCGCAGCGCGGCATCGCGCAGAGCCCGGGCCGGGCCCAGAAGAGCGATCAGCCCGGTGCGGCGCTCGGCGGTGCGATGCAGCCCGTCCAGCAGCAGCGGGAGCAGCCTCAGCACCGCCACCGTGCCCACCGCGCCGATCAGCACCGGCATCGCGAGCAGCACCGGATCCACCCGGACCGCCTCGCCACGGCTCAGGAGGAGGACGGCGAACGCGACGGCGAGCACCACGATGACGGCTTCTGCGAGCATGCGCCGCCACGGCCGCGCCCGCTGTCCACTCCCGTCACGGCGTTCAGCACGGCGCAGGTCCGCGATGACGGTGAGCGGCACGGTGCAGGCCGGGACGAGCACCAGCACCGCTGCCACCAGCCAGGCCAGAGCGTGCGGTCCCTGCGGCGACAGCGCCGCCCCGACCGCCAGCCCGATTCCCGCGCCGAGCGCCCCGAGCACGAGCGCCTCCCCGCCGAGGACCGCGGACAGTTGCGACAACGACGCGCCCCGGGCGCGGGCGAGCGCGGCGGCCCGCCAGCGACGCAGTGCCAGCTGCCGTCCGGCAAGGCTCAGCACCACCGCAGCCACCGCGAGAGGACCCACGGCAGCGACCGCGACGACCGCATCGAGCGCATCAGCCCTCGCCACTCCGCGATCGAGCGCATCCGCCACCGGGGTGACGTAGACCAACCCGCGGTCATAGAACGAGCCCACCGCCCCGACGTGTATCGGGTTCGCCAGGAAAAGTCGCAGCTGCGCGCCGACCTTCGCGGCACTGCCCGAATCAATCGCCTCCTTGTGCACGGGGATCCAGGAGAAGGTCGAGGTCTCCGCACGCAGTTCGCCGAGCATCCCCGCCTCGTCCGGCGCCATGAAGCCGACGGTCTGCAGGATGATGTCGCCGTCCGACGTGTATTTGATGGCGGGCTCGACCGAGCCGACCAACATCTTCCAGTCGAGCTCGTCACTGCCGTTCGGTGCCACCAGGCCGGTCAGCCGCACGACCAGATCCTGCCGGTGCCGGGTCTCGCCGACCTTCCAGTCCAGCGCCCGGGCCGCTTGCGCCGTGAGCACCACTTCGATCCCCTCTGCCGGATCCGTGCTCTTCGGGTACTCGCCCTGCACGAGCACGCTGCGCCGCGCGAGCCCCGGATCCATGACGAGCTGCACCAGGTTCTTCGGAACGGCCCGGTCGGCGAAGAGGCCGGTCGCGCCGAAGGCGCCGATCATCCGAGGAGCGCCGAGAACGCTCCGCAGCGGCTCGGGCTGCCTGTCCCGGGCCGTTGCGACGACGCCCAGGGGCCCTGACCACGCATCGACTGTCGGCGTCCCCTCCAGGCCGGCGATGCCGGAGTACGCCGCAGTGAGGGATCGACCCACGTCGGGGATCCCGCCGATCTGGTGCTGCACCGTCGCGGTGCGGGCCTGGTCGATGAGCGCGGGCACCAGCACGCCCACGAACGTCAGCGCGGCGATCGCGAGCACGAGGAAAGCGGAGAGCAGCGGCGAGGTGAGCACGGTGCGCAGGATCACCGTGGGCGCGGCGGGATGGCGCGTCATGAGCCGCTTCCCCACATGACCGGCAGCACCACGGCCACGACGGCGAGCCCCGCCGCCACGCCGCCGAGCGCGCCGAAGATCGCGATGCCCGTCACCTCGGCGAACCTCGCGGACCGCTGTCGTACGGTGCTGAGCCCGAGGGCGCGCAGCGCGGTGCGCTCCTCCGTGCGGCGGGACCGATCCGCGGCGACGGCCGAGAGGAAGCCGAGCAGGCCCAGGAGGGCGGCGGCCGCAGATCCCAGGGCGAGCAGGATCGCGGACGACCCCGTGATCGGAGCGTCGCTCACCGCGGCGGGGGTGAGGATCCGCACCGGGGTCTTCGCCCGGGAGCGGATCGTCGCGGCCACGGATGACGGATCCGAGGTCGCGACCCACAGCTCGTTGGCGGGCAGCCCCTCGGCCATCGACGTGGCGGCGGTGCGATCGGCGAGGATCCCGGGGCCGGATCCGACGCCCGCGATCGTCGGAACGATCGCGGACACCTCAGCCTCCAGGCGCGCACCCTCGGGTCGCAGAGTGATCGCGAACCGCGTCCCCTGCGCGGCGCCGAGCCGCTGCGCGAGAGCCGTGGTGATCGCCACGGGCAGGCGGCCACCGGATCCGGCTGTGAGCGCCGCCCGGTCCGCCGCGGGGAGCGCCACGGCCGACGGGTCGACGGCGACGAATGCCACGGTGTCCGCACCGACCTCCGCGTCCCGACTCAGCACCTCGGCGGCAACGGTGACCGTCGGCAGCGCGGCGGTCTCCGCTGCGGTGAGCGGCACCGCCTGCTGTGCACCGACGGACGCACGGACATCCAGCCCGAGCGCGGCCCGGACGGCCGAGTGGTCGACAGCGGCGGCGAGCGGGCCCACGCCGACCGCCATCGTCGCGGATCCCGCGGCGAGGGCAAGGCACAGGATCGCGACCGCCGCGATACCCGCCCGGCGCGCGATCTGGCGCAGCGGCAGCACGGGCATGATGCCGCGACCCCGGCGGGCGACGCGTTCGGCGATCGCTGCGACGAGCACGGCGAGCGCCGGGACGAGCAGGCCGAGTGCGAGCAGCGATGCGGCACCGGCGGCCGATGCGACCGGATCCGCGGTGCCATCGTCCGCGACCACGCCGCCCCGCGTGAAGAGCTGCCAGAGCGCGAACCCCGCCAGAGCCGTGACGACCAGCGCCGGCAGCAGGAGTGCCAGCATGATCCCCCGACCGGCATCGGAGCGCGCCGCTGCCGCCGGTGCGGACGCACGTACCGCGGTGAAGGCGGCGGCACCGGCGGCGATCAGGACGGTGAGCGCGGCGGCCACGATCGTCGAGGCGCCGAGAATTCCGGCGGGGAGCAGGGCGATCACCGCCAGGACGGCGCCGATGCCCGTCGCCGCCGTGGCCTCACCGGCGGCCGCAGCGGCGACGCCGGTGGCTGCGGCGCCGCGCGCGCGGATCAGACGCAGCTCTTCCCGGCGGGCTCCCGCCAGTGCGGTCAGGATCACGGCGATCGCGATCGCCCCGAGCGCCACGATGATCGCAGTGGGCACCGCCATCATGCCGCGGGCGACCGCGACCGCCCGAGTCTGGCGGTCCAGCAGGTCGCCGAGCGCGCCCTCGACCGCGGTGTTGGAACTGTTGTCCGCGTCGACCTCGGCAGGAAGCTGTACCAGCCGGGCCAGGCCCGCGCGGTATCCGTCCAGCCTGTCGGCGGTCAGTGAGGTCGGCTGGACGGTCCAGGTGATTGTCGGCGTGGTCCACAGCCGTGCCATGTCGTCCGCAGTGATCAGCACCGGCCCTGCCGCGCCTTCGGAATCACCGGAACCCACCGCGGGGTCTCCAGCCCAGGTGGGATCGGCGGCATCCTTCGCCGTCCAGGTGCCGACCACGATGACGTCGACGATGCCGCCGGACGCATCCGCACCGAGCGGGATCCGATCGCCGATCCGCCACCCGCGCGTCTCCGCGGCGGCCGCCAGCACGGCCGCCTCGCCGGAGCGTCTCGGCCACTCGCCGTCGACGAGCTCGCCGCGATCGGCGATGCCCTCCCCGCCGATCGCCTGCACCGCATCGGGGTTGCCGACCGAGATCTCGCTCACGGCCATCCGGCTGACCGCGATCGGGGTGCCGGCGAACGCCTTCGTGATCGCCGCTCGCACAGCGCGGTCCTGCGCGTCAGGATCCTCCGCACGCAGCGCCGTGACCTTCGTGACGCGCGTTCCCGGTTCGGCGTGTTCCGCGACCTGGCGCACACCGTCGCCCACGAGCCGGACCGACAGCGCCTCGGTCGCCCCGACGCCGAGCACGACGAGTCCGGCGGCGAGCAGCACGAGCACGAGTCGCGCGGTCTGCTGCCGCGCCCGCCTCACCGCAAACGTCATCGTCCTCGCCTGTGTCACCGACCGCCGCGCGCGCTCGTCGCGGGATCGTTATTGATCCGAACGAAACGCACTTCCCCATCCTGGAGGCAGCGCTGCGACCGCGCAACGGTGTTCTCCGCTGCGACCGGGCGCAGCACGCACACGCGCGTTCAGGCCTCGCGCACCGCGATCTCCTCCGGCTGCGGCACACCGTTCGCGGCCGCGGGCAGCCGCCGCTCGAGCGCGATCGTCAGAGCGCAGATCAGCAGGGAACCCGCCACCATCGCCACGATGAACCAGATCTGACGCCCCTCGCCGAGCAGCATGCCGGCCGCGATCGGCCCGGCGATCGCCCCGCCCTGGAAAGCCGCGGCGTTGATCGCGTTGTATCGCCCGCGGCTGCGGTCGGAGGCCAGATCGTTGCAGATCGCGGGCACCGTGGGCTGCAGCATGGTCTCTCCGAAGGCGAAGACGCCCATGAACAGCAGCACGCCGATCGCTGAGACCAGAGTCTTCGGCAGCAAGCCGGTGAGCCCCAGCAGCACCCAGGAGAACCCCCAGACCAGGGTCATCACCTGCATCACGCGGGTGCGCCGGTGTCCGGCGATGAACTTCAGGACGGCGAACTGCAGAAGCACGATGACGGCGGTGTTGACCGCGAATGCGAAGCCGATGACCTGCGTCGAGACGCCGGACACCTGGCGGGCGAAGGCCGGGAACCCGCCCTCCATCTGCCCGTAGCCGATGAACACCGCGAGGAAGGTCAGCAGTGTGAGCCAGAGCACCGCCGGACGGCGCAGGATCCGCCGGTACCCCTCCGCCGGCTCTTCGTGCTCGTCGCCGGGCTCGGCATGCGTGCGCACATGCCGCAGCGGCCCGAGCAGCAACGCCATCGGGATCAGCGAACTCGCGGCGTCGATCAGGAAGATCGCCACGAACGTCTCGGGCCGGTGCACGTCGACGAAGAAGCCGCCGAGGATCCCGCCCACGCCGATGCCGAGATTGATCAGGGCGAAGTTCACGCCGAAGTACTGCTGGCGCAGCTCACCGGCGACGATCGTGGCGATCAGCGCATTGAACCCGGGCCATGAGACGCCGAAGTTCACTCCCATCAGCACGAGCGCTATCGCCGCCACGACCGGCGATGTCGCGAACGCGAGAAGGGTGCAGCCCGCGATCATCGACACGAGGCCCGCCAGCAGGATCCGCCGGGCGCCGTAGCGGTCGATCAGGGTGCCGGCGGGTGCGGTGACCACCAGCCCCGTCACGGCGATGACGCTCATCAGCGCACCGGAGACGCCCAGGTCGAACCCGCGCACCTCGTGCAGATAGATGATCGTGAAGGGGAGGGTCAGCCCGCGGCCCAGCGTCTGGATCGCGACGGTCGACAGCAGCCAGCGCCCGGTCGTGGGCAGCGCTGTCCAGAAGGTTCTCATTCCGGTCACCCGCCAAGTCTGCCGGGTGCCTCGGACATCACTCCGCGCGGACGGCGATCCTGGCCAGCGCCTGCGCCAGATCGCGGATGAGATCCTCCGGATCCTCCAGCCCGATCGAGAGCCGAACGATGTCGGCACCGGGACGAGCCTCCGCCGCGACCGGCCGGTGCGTGAGCGCCGCCGGGTGCTGCACGAGGGAGTCGACGCCGCCGAGCGACACCGCGTGCGTGAACAGCCGTACGCAACCGGTGAGGGCCTCGGCGGCGGCATAGCCGTCCCGCAGGCGCACGGCGATCATGGCGCCCCCGCCGCGCATCTGCCGCGGGATGAGACCGCGCTCGTCGCCGATGCCGGGGTAGAACACCTCGGCCACGGCGGGGTGTTCGGCCAGCCACGCCACGACGCGCTCGGCGGAACGCTGCTGCCGTTCCATGCGCACGGGCAGCGTCGCGAGCCCGCGGTGCAGCAGGTACGCACCGAGCGGATGCAGCAGCGCACCGGTGATCGCACGGACGCGACGCAGCGCCCGCGCGGTCTCCTCCGAGCACGCGATGACGCCGGCGATCACATCGCCGTGCCCGCCGATGTACTTCGTCGCGCTGTGCAAGGACATGGCGGCGCCGAGATCCAGGGGGTTCTGCAGCAGCGGGGTCGCGAACGTGTTGTCGACGACCACGGGCACATCACCCGCCTGTGCGACGACCGCGGCGATGTCGACCAGGTCCAGGGTGGGGTTGCCCGGCGTCTCGACGACCACGAGGCCCGTGTCGGAGCGAAGGTGCGCGTGCACCTCGTGCTCGGCGCAGAACGTGGTCTCGGCGCCGAGGAGCCCGGAGTCGAGCAGGTGATCGGTGCCGCCGTAGAGCGGACGGACCGCGACGATGTGGTGCTTGCCGGCCGCCATGGTGTGCGACAGGATCGCCGCCGTCATCGCGGCCATGCCGCTGGAGAACGCGACGGCCGCCTCGGCGTGCTCGAGCTCCGCGAGGCCCTCCTCGAAGCGCGCGACCGTCGGGTTCCACAGCCGCGCATAGACGTTGCCGCCGTCCGGCAACGGCTGCCCGCCGGTCGCCATCGACTCGTAGGAGTCGCCGCCGTGCGCGATGTCGGGCAGCGGGTTGGTCGAGGAGAGGTCGATCGGCGCGGCGTGCACGCCGAGGGCGGCGAGGTCTGCCCGGCCGGCGTGCACCGCGACGGTCTCGGGACGCAGGGGCATGTCACGCAGGGAATCGTCGTCGCTCATGCACACAGGATCCCTCCACGCACAGCAAACTGCTATCTGCGTTGCTGCACGGATCCGCAGATGATGTCAGTCTTGTGTTCAGCACAACAAACGGGCGATACGAGGAGTGGATCTTGAGCACGGAGCAGCACGGCGTCGACGGCCTCGATCTGCGCATACTCGCCGCCCTGTCCGAGCACCCCGACGCCCCGATCAAGCAGCTCGCGGCCGCGCTGGGGATCCCCGCCTCCACCTGTGCATTCCGGCTGCGCTCGTTGCGCACGCGGGGTGTGATCCTCGGGCTGCGCCTGCAACTGGATCCTGCCGCGCTCGGCCGCCCGGTGCAGGCCGTGATCCGGGTGCGGCTGGGCAACCACAGCAAGACCGGTGTGGAGGCGCTGTTCGACGCACTGGAGACGACCGAGGGCGTGCTGCAGGTGTTCCACATCGCGGGTGCCGACGACTTCCTCGTGCACGTCGCCGTCGCCGATGCCGCCGCGCTCCGCGACATCGTGCTGGAGCGCATCACGGTGCACGACGTCGTCCGCGCCACCGAGACGCAGCTCGTGTTCGAACGCCGCGACGGCTCGGGGCTCGCCGCGCCGCGCTGACAGCCCGGCTGTACAACGTCGCGGAGGTTGGGCACTCTGAAGGGGTGGCCGCCCGCCACCGCGCGGATCCGGCACGAACCGCGCGATCATCGCAGAGAGAGCAGCGTATGACCGCCTCTGACAACGCCCCCGCCGGCACCATCGCTCCCCCGTCTGCACCGCACGAGACGCCGCGCTGGATCCGCGCTGTGCTGACGTATCTGCTGCGCAATCCGTTCAGCGCGGCGCTGGCCCTGGTCGTGCTGGCCGCCGGATTCGTCACGGGGACGTTCCTCGGACGGTTCCCGCAGGAGTTCGCCGCATCGGTGAGCACCACGATCGAGGACGGCGACTGGTGGACCCCGCTCACCGCGCTGCTGTTCGGAGACTCGGTGATCGGCGGGGTGCTCGCGATCCTGCTGATCCTGACCGCCGGCGCGTACGCGGAGCGCAAGCTCGGCAGCGTCCGCGCCGCGTGGACCTTCTTCTTGACCGGCGTCCTCGCGATGGTCATCGGCCTGGGCGGCCAGTGGCTGCTGGTCTCGTGGGGCTCGCAATGGGGCCTGCTCGCCAGCTACGACGCCGTCGCGGATCCGACGATCGGCACCGTCGGCATGCTGATGGCGGCGAGCGCCCTCGCCCCGGCGCTGTGGCAGCGCCGCATCCGCGTCGTCGGCTTCACTCTGCTGATGATGTTCGCGCTGTACGCCGCGGACAGCGACAGCGTGTTCCGGCTCATCTCCGGGGCGCTCGGGCTGCTCCTCGGCCTCGTGCTGGCGCGCGGCGCGATACGGCCGACCTGGCATCGCAGCTCCCATCGCGAGGTGCGCACCCTGGTCGCGGCCATCGTCGGCGCCACGGGACTCGGGCCGTTCATCGTGCTGATCTCGGGCGCCTGGTACTCGCCGCTCGGGCTCGTGGTCTCGGGATTCTCCCCGATCGAGGCCGCCACCATGCCCAAGTCCTGCGTCGATGACTTCACCGCCGACTGCGTGCGCCAGGCCGACGCGATCCTCAACTCGGGCCCAGGGCCGTTCCTGGTGAGCCTCGTCCCACTGGTGCTCACGCTGGTCGCCGCCTGGGGGCTGCGCACAGGCCGCCGCGCCGCGTGGATCATGGCGCTGGCGGTCAACGCCGTGATCGCCCTGCTGACGGCCACGTCGGTGGGCATCAACGACCTGCTCGACGACAAGCTCCGCGGCGCCCTGCTCATCGAGGACGGGATCGCGATGGTCCTGGCCGTCCTCGTCCCGATCGGCGTGATCGCCCTGCTGCTGTTCACCCGGCGGCACTTCCGCGTCGCCGCGCCTCCCGCCGCCGTGCGACACTTCATCCTCACCGTGGTCGGTGCGTTCGTGGTCTTCGCCGGGCTCTATCTCGCCATCGGGCTGATCGACGGCGACAACTACCTGGACGGCCAGCCGTCGGTGGGCGAGCTGGTCGCCGACATGGTGCGTCCCTTCGTCTCCAGCGGGCTGCTACCCGCCATCTCCGATGCAGGGATACCGATCGACGGCGCAGCGCTGTTCGTCTACCAGTGGGTGGGCGTGCCGTTCTGGATCGTCTTCATCGTCGCCAGCGTGCGGCTGTTCCGCGCCACCCAGGTGGACCGCGCCGTCGTCGAGGAGGCGCGGTTCCGAGCGCTGCTGCGCGAAGGGGGCGGCGGCACCCTCGGATTCATGGGCACCTGGGCCGGCAACAGCTACTGGTTCACCGCCGACGGTCGGGGTGCCGTCGCATACCGCGTCATCCGCAAGGTCGCCCTGACGGTGTCGGATCCGGTGTGCGCCGAGGGAGCCGAGCGGGAGACCGTCGAGGCCTTCATCGCCTATTGCGAGTCCCAGGGCTGGTCGGCGTGCTTCTACAGCTTCCACGAGCGCTACCTGCCGATCTTCCAGTCCTTCGGCTGGCAGTACATGTCCGTCGGCGAGGAGACCGTGATCGACCTGCCGGGCTTCGAGCTCGCCGGCAAGGCGTGGCAGAAGGTGCGCCAGCCGCTGAACCGCGGCGAACGCGAGGGCATCACCACGCTGTGGTCGACGTGGAACGACCTGCCGACCCGTTACTCGCGGGAGATCACCGCCGTCAGCGAGGAGTGGGTCGCCCACAAGAAGCTGCCGGAGATGGGCTTCACCCTCGGCGGCATGGAAGAGCTCAAGGACTCCGATGTCGGCATCTTCCTCGCCCTCAACAAGGACGGCGGGATCGAGGCCACCACGAGCTGGCTGCCGAGCTGGACCGACGGGAAGGTCACCGGCTGGACCATCGACTTCATGCGCCGCAGCGACGGATCCATGCCCGGCATCATGGAGTTCATCATCGCCTCGGCGGCCCTGCACATGAAGGAGCAGGGCGCACAGACACTCAGCCTGTCCGGTGCACCGCTGGCCACCAAGCCCGGCGAGCAGGCCCCGGATCCGACCGTCATGACCCGCCTGCTCGGCTGGCTCGGAGAGATGCTCGAGCCCGCCTACGGGTTCACGTCGCTGTTCCGGTTCAAGAGCAAATTCAACCCGCGCTACGAGACCATCTACATGGCCTATGCGGATCCGGCCAAGCTCGCGGCCATCGGGCTCGCGATCGGCGAGGCCTACCTTCCCGAGGCCACGCCGAAGGAGTATCTGGCGCTCGCGCAGACCATCACCAACCGCGGCGGCGGGCGCTGACGACGTGCTCCGATCGCGCCACGCCGAGACGGCGTTTGACGGCCAATGTATGGAACTCTCAGGAACGATCCGTATTATTACGGAGTTGTAACACCCCTCCGTTCCCCCCGATGGCGGAGACGTCACACCCCCTCCGCTGCCCGAGGAGCACATCATCAGTTCGCGAGCCCCCGAAACCGCGCACCCCTCTGCCCGCACGACAGAAGCCCCGTCCGCGACCGTCGGCACCACCGCGCCCCGTTCGCGCCGGGAGATGAGGGAGGCCGCCGCACAGGCGACCACGTCCGCGCAGACCTCTGCACCCGCCGGCACCTCGAGCGCCCCGGCCGAGCCGGCCCCGCAGCCGCTGTTCGACCCGACTGCACCCCAGGCGCGCGTGCCCGCACCCCCGCAGGCCCCCGAGCCGGCGACCCGCTCCGCGGCCCCCGCGCACATCGTCCCCGCCGGCACGCGTCCCCGTCGTGGCGCCAAGAACATCGGGCGCAGCACCGGCGCCGCCCTCGCGATCTCGGCGCTCGTCGTCGGCACCGCGCTGCCCGCCCTCGGCATGGTGCATGCGGGTGACGCCAAGCCTTCCAACAGCGCATCCGCCGACATCCGCGCACAGTCGTTCACGGCCGCAGGCGATGTGCTTCCCGATGTGCAGGTGCACGGCACGTTCACGGCGACCACGCCCTCCGAGCTCAGCGCGATGCAGGCGGCGACCGCCGCCGCCGAGCGCACCGGCGTCGCCTCGATCGCCAAGCCCGGTCAGGTCATCTACCCGATGGCCGCGGGCTCGTACACGTTGACCGATGGCTTCGGCGCCGCCCGCACCGGGCGCAGCCACATGGGCCAGGACTTCGCCGCCGGCATCGGCACCCCCATCTACGCCGTGGCCGACGGCTGCGTCACGCTCTCGTCCGAGAGCTACCAGGGCTACGGCGTGACGGTCGAGATCGCGCACCCGTCCCTGAGCGGCAGCAACGCCGTCTCCACGCTCTACGGGCACATGACCTATGGCAGCCGTGCGGTCCAGGCCGGCGAGTGCGTCACCGCGGGTCAGTTCATCGGCCGGGTCGGCGACACCGGCTGGACGGTCGGATCCTGCCTGCACTTCGAGGTGCACATCAACGACAGCGCCATCGACCCGCTCGCGTGGCTTCAGTCCAACGTCTTCTGATCCGACGTCGCACGAGAAGAGGCCCCCGCCCCGGCGAGGGTCTCTTCTCGTCTGCACCCCGGGCCGTGGCTCAGTGGTGCGCGTGCGGATCGACGAGCGGCAGATCTGCACCGACCCCATGATCGTGTGGATCCCCGTTCTTCGCGGCATCGGTCTGCGCCAAGCCCGGCATCGCGAGCGCAGCGACGAGGAGGGCCCCCACAGCCACCCCCGCCGCCCGCGACCGGGAGGCTCGGACCGGCCCCTCCCCCTTGCCGGTCCGGGCCACCCCCGCTTCCCGCATCCGCGCCGCCATCGCTCCCGAAGCGATGGCCAGCGCAGACGAGGTCCCCACCGCGATCACCGGTGCCCCTCCGACGAGGGCGACAGCCCCCATCAGCACCGCGATGATCGCGCCGACCGCTGCGGCTCTTCCCCCGCGGATCCGCCCGGCACGGAGCACGGCGACACCCCAGGCGATCTCCGCGGCTCCGACCACGAGCATCGGCGCCAGCAGCATGATGGCGTTCCCATCGCCATCTGCGCGGGCGACCGCGGCCCCGATCGCCAAGTGGATCAGACCCGCGCCCCAGGCGAGGAGCGCGGGCCAGCTGCGCAGCACGACGACCTCAGGCCATCGCCTCGCGGGACGCGCCGCGTTCGACGCCCAGCCCGACCGCGAGCAGCAGCAGCGCGCTCGCGAGGTGCAGGAAGTGATCGAACGTGTTCAGCGCGAGGATGTTCGCCGCGGTCCCCACGAGGAAGAATCCGACGATGCCGAGCAGCAGGTATGCCGCCCCCACGACGGTGTTCACGCCCTTCGCCGCACGCGTGGACGCGAGACCCGCAGCGAGCAGTGCGGCGCCGATGAGCAGGTGGGCGACGTTGTGCAGCGGGTTGACCATGAAGATCCCGAGCAGCATTCCTCCCTGGGTCGCCAGGAAGGAGACTCCTCCGGTCACGGCGAAGCCGAGTGCTCCGACGACGATGTAGACGGCGCCGAAGATGACGGCGATCAGACGGTTCGGTGACGAACGCATTGCTCCTCCTCGAGTGCGGCACGGTGCCGCTCACCCTCTGTTCGGAGCCGTCTGCGGATCGGATGGGATCGTCTTCG
This sequence comes from Microbacterium sp. 22303, assembly GCF_052045265.1. Lineage (NCBI taxonomy): Bacteria > Bacillati > Actinomycetota > Actinomycetes > Micrococcales > Microbacteriaceae > Microbacterium > Microbacterium sp. 22303. Next base: position 723,179 of record NZ_JBQEOQ010000001.1, read on the forward strand.
GAGCGTGCGGACCGATGGCGGGGCGAGAATCCGCGGAAGCCGCGTCCGCACGCCGACCGCCGCTCGCTTGAGCACGCCGCGAAACCGGATCCGCTCGTACGCGCAATGGGAGATTGTTAACGCGCGCGTTGTTGTCGTCGTCACCCGGGCATGGTTGCATCGGTCCTCATGACAGATGAAACACATCTCCACCGCCACGCCGACGCCCCGCAGCCCCGGTGGTGCTCCTGCGCCGTCCCCGATGACATCGAGCAGGAGCGACGCTCAGGGCTGAGCCGGCGCGGATTCCTGACCGGCGTCTCCGCGGCGAGCGCCCTCGCGGCGGCCGGCTGGGTCGCCACCAGCTCCGATTCGGCGTCCGCGGCTGCAGGCGGTGTCGGCAAGTCCGTGACCATCACGATCATGGGCTCCTCCGACATCCACTCGCATGCGGTCAACTGGGACTACTACAAGGACGCGGAGTACACCGACAAGGCCGGCAACGTCGTCGGCCTGTCCCGCGTCTCCAGCGTCGTCAACCAGATCCGCGCCGATCGCGGGCGGGACCGCACGCTGCTCTTCGACGCCGGCGACACCATCCAGGGCACCCCGCTGGGCTTCTACTACGCGACCATCGACCCGATCACCACGAGCGGCGCGATCCACCCCATGGCCGCGCAGATGAACGCGATCGGCTACGACGCGGTGGCCCTGGGCAATCACGAGTTCAACTACGGCCTCGACTTCCTCGACACGTGGATCTCGCAGATGAATGCGCCCGTGCTCGGCGCGAACGCCGTGCACGCGGGAACCACCGTGCCCGCGTACACGCCCTACACGATCAAGACGCTGCACCCCAAGGGCGCCAAGCCGATCCGGGTCGGCGTGCTCGGCCTCACCAACCCGGGAATCGTCATCTGGGACAAGGCCAACGTGAGCGGCAAGCTCGAGGTGCTGGACATCGTCGAGACCGCGAAGCGCTGGGTGCCCGTGATCCGCGACCAGGGCGTCGACGTGCTCGTCGTGAGCGTGCACTCCGGCGACAGCGGCACCTCGTCATACGGCGACGCGCTGCCCAACGAGAACGCCGCGGCACTGATCGCCGAGCAGGTGCCCGGTGTCGACGCGATCCTGTTCGGCCACGCGCACAAGGACATCCCGCAGCGGTTCGTGACCAACGCCACCACGGGACAGCAGGTCGTGCTCAGCGAACCGATGTGCTGGGGCCAGCGCCTGAGCGTGTTCGACATCGAGCTGCAGCAGGTCAAGGGTCAGTGGACGGTCGTGTCGAAGAAGTCCACGAACGTCAACACGAACACGGTCGAGGACGACCCGGCGCTCGTCTCCCTCATCCAGGCGCAGCACGACGCCGTGGTCGCGTACGTCAACAAGCCCGTGGCGAACTCCACGGAGGAGCTGTCGGCCGCCGAGTCCTGCTGGAAGGACACCGCGATCCTCGACTACGTCAACAAGGTGCAGGTCGACACCGTGACGAAGGCGATCGCCGGCACGGCGGAGGCATCGCTGCCGATCGTGTCGATCGCCGCTCCCTTCAACCGGCAGGCGACATTCCCCGCCGGGGAGGTCACCATCCGCGACGTCGCGGGGCTGTACATCTACGACAACACGCTCATGGCCTCGGTGCTCACCGGTGCGCAGATCAAGGACTACCTGGAGTACTCCGCGAAGTACTTCCAGCAGGTGGCCCCCGGCGCCCCGGTGGATCCGGCGAGCTGGACCAACGCGCTGAACACCCCGGACTACAACTACGACCAGTTCTCCGGAGTGACCTACGACGTCGACATCGCGCAGCCGCAGGGATCCCGGATCCAGAACCTGTCCTGGAACGGCGCGCCCGTCGACCCGGCGCAGAAGTTCGTGGTCGCGGTGAACAACTACCGCCAGTCGGGCGGCGGCGGCTTCCCGCACATCGCGACCGCGCCGGTCGTCTACAACGCGCAGGTCGCGATCCGTGAGGCCATCGTGTCCTACGCCTCGGCGGCCGGCACGATCGACCCGAAGGACTTCCACGTCGTGAACTGGCAGCTCACGCGCGCGGGAACCCCGGTCTTCTGAGCGCTCACGACGCCCCTCCGTTTCGATTCCGCGCGGAGGGGCGTCGCCGTGCCGCCTCTACTTCACAGTGGGCGGCGCGGGGATCGCGTAGCCGGACGGGGCGATGTTCGCGTCGAGCGACTTCTTCCATGCCCCGGAGGAGATGTAGTCCTTGAGCGCGGTGCGCACGGTGTCGAGCCGGTCGTCGCCCTGCTTCAGTCCGATCCCGTAGTTCTCATCCGTGAAGCCCTTGCCGATCACGCGCAGCACGCCCTTGTATTCGGGCAGTGTCGCGAAGCCGGCGAGGATGAGGTCATCCGTCGACACCGCATCGACGGTGCCCGCCGCGAGGTCGCGCACGCACTCCGACCAGGACGGCACCTTCACCACCGTGATCTTCCCGCGGTAATGCGCGGTGAGGTAGTCGATCGAGGTCGTCCCCGCGGCCGCGCAGACCTTCTTGCCGTCGAGGGTCTCCGGACCGGTGATCGTCTCGTCGTTGCGGCGGATGAGCAGATCCTGGTGCGCGACGAAGTACGGGCCGGCGAACGCGATCTCCTTCTCCCGTTCCGGGGTGATCGAGAACGTCGAGACGACGAGGTCGACCTTGCCCGAGGTGAGCGCGCTCACCCGCTCATCCTGATCGATGCGCTGCCACGTGATGTTCTTCGTGGGTACGCCGAGCTTGCCCGCGACGTAGTTCGCCGTGTCGATGTCGAAGCCGGCATAGCCCGCGTCCGTCTTGAGGCTCACGCCGGGCAGGTCGTCTGCGATGCCGATCGTGAGGGTCGCGGATCCGGTGGCGTTGTTGTCGCCGGTGTTCTGCGGGGTCGCGGAGGAACAGCCGGCGACGAGCACCGACACCGCGACGAGGCCCGCCGCGACGAGGCTGAGACGGCGCATGTCACCGTCCCCCTTCGCTCTTGTCCGAGCCGCCATCATGCGGGTTCTTGTCCGGCTCCTCGAGGTTGTCCCACTCGTGCATCTCGATCTCGATGGGACCGATATCGATGCCCTCGTCCTCGTGGTCCTCATCCCGGTCGTGCACGTCGAACTGCACGGTGCCGAGGGCGGCGATCGACTCGGTGCGCGGGCCGGGCTCCCGAGGCGGATAGCGCAGACCGCTGTCAGTCCATTTGCTGAGCATCCGCCCGTCGGTGTGCGCGGCGACCTTCCCCTTCACGATCAGCCAGCCGAGCTCGAAGATCACGAGCAGCACGGGGATCCCCACGACGACCACGACGAAGCCGGTCTTGTGCCAGAAGTACGGGGAGGCCTGCCACCCCGAGATCGCCATGCCGACGATCACGAACACGAGGAACGCGAGGCCCAGGTAACTCGTCCACGGAGTGCCCGGTGCGCGGAACGTGCTCGCCGGCAGCACTCCCCTGTCGCTGAGTCTTCGCAGACGCAACTGACAGATGAAGATCGTGCCCCAGGTGAACACCACCGCGATCGAGGCCGCCTCCAGCGCGATCTCGAAAGCATCGGGGCTCACCGCGTTCAGGATGGATCCGAACACGTAGACGACCGCGGTCATCACGATGCCCGCCCAGGGGACGCCGGACTGGCTCATCTTGAGCGTGAAGCCCGGGGCCTGCTTCGCCATGCCGAGACTGCGCAGCACCCGCCCGGTCGTGTACAGCCCCGAATTCAGCGACGACATCGCCGCGACGATGAGGATCGCCTGGATCACGTTGGCCATCCAGGGGATGCCCATCCGCCCGAACACGGTCACGAACGGGCTGATGCCCGGAGTGAACTCGCTCGTCGGCAGGATGCAGACCAGCAGCAGCAGCGCACCGCAGTAGAAGACGCCGATACGGACGATGACCGCGTTCACGGCCTTCGGCACCTCGCGCTTCGGATCCTCCATCTCACCCGCCGCGATGCCGACCATCTCGATGGCGGCGTACGCGAAGACGACGCCCGACATCACGATGATCGGTCCGTACCAGGCGAAGCCGTCACCCGAGGGCCAGAATCCGCCGGGGTTGGACCAGAGGTTCTGGATCCCCGCGCGATGCCCTCCGACGTCGAAGCTGAACGCCACCACGACGATCCCGACGACGAGGAAGACGATGATCGCGGTGACCTTGAGCACCGACGCCCAGAACTCGAACTCGCCGAACGCCTTCGCGGAGAGCAGGTTGACCACGAGCACCACGGCGAGCGCGATGAGCACCGTGGCCCACGTGGGCATCTGCGGCCACCAGTACTGGATGTACAGTCCGACGGCGCTGAGCTCGGCGATGCCGGTGAGCGCCCAGTTCGTCCAGTACATCCAGCCCGTGTAGTACGCCGCCTTCTCGCCGAAGAACTCGCGCATCCACGACACGAAGGCGCCGGAGGTGGTGCGGTACAGCACGAGCTCGCCGAGCGCGCGCATGAGGAAGTAGGCGATCACGCCCACGAACGCGTAACTGAGCACGAGGGCGGGGCCGTTGCTGTGCAGCCGGGAAGCGGATCCCAGGAACAGGCCCGTGCCGATCGCACCGCCGATCGCGATCATCTGCACCTGTCGGCGGTTCAGGCTCTTCTTGTACCCGGCCTGCTCCGCATCGTGCTCCGCGCCGTGGTCTTCGGCGTGCGTGAGACTCCCGGCATCGGTCTGCGACATGCGATCCCCCTGTCGTTCACCCGTGGTCACCGGTGGGGCGGGTCGCAGGACGGCTCGGAGCATCGGTGCTGACGTGGTGCCGAGGATGGCACGTTTTCTGGACCGAGGGCAACGGATCCCCGGCGCGTTCCGGTTCCGGCGCTCAGCCCTGCCGCTCGGCGATGTCTTTCACGGTGCGCACGAGGCTGTCCCACATCGTCGTCGAGTGCAGGGCGGCCGCCTCATCGGGGTTGTTGTCCTGGCTCAGCGTGAACTCGACCGGGCCGTCCCCCGCGATCGTCCAGGTCAGCGTGTGGTAGTTCTCCGGGATGTCGGGCTTCCCCGTGAGAGGGCTGAAATGCGTGCAGACGAGACGCCGCCCCGGCTCGGCCTCCAGGATCACGCCCTTGTCCTCATAGGCGCGCCCCTCCCACTCCCCCTGCCAGCGGATCGGCGCCCCGACCGTCCAGTCCGTGACGACCGTCGTCCCGAACATGAACTCCCGGACCGCGTCCGGATCCGTCAGCACCTCCCACACGCGGTCGGGGGACGCATCGATCGTGATGCTCGACGTGGCGACGTGGTCCTCGGACATGCTCGACTCCCGTTCGTTCGGCCCTCGCCCCATGATCCGCCGAAACCCGCGGCGCGTACAGAGCGGCTACCGGATGCGGTCGCGGTCGCGTCCGGTGTCGCCCGTGCACGGCATGATGAGGTGCGTGGATCCGGATCTCGGATCCCTTCTGATGAAAGGCTCAGGGCGTGGCAGGCGACAAGATGCAGGACTGGGTGCAGGCGCGCGCCGACGAACTCCCCGGCGTCACGGTGGATCAGCCGTTCGGGCCAGAGGTCGACGTCTTCCGGGTGCGCGGTTTGATGTTCATGGCCCTCTCGCCGTCGACCGCGACGAGCGTGACGCTCAAGTCGGCGCCGGCGGATGCGGAGGCCTTGCGCGCCACGTTTCCCGCGATCATCCCCGGCTACCACATGAACAAGCGTCACTGGATCACGCTGCTCGCCGACGGAAGCCTCGAGCACGGTCTCGTCGAGGAGCTCGTGACCGAGGCCTACCGCCTCGTCGTCGCGAAGCTCCCGCGGGCGCAGCGCCCGGTGGATCCAGAGGTCTTCGGGCGGGTGTGACCCGCGGTCAGTCCACCGTCACGACCACCTTGCCGACGGTGCGGCCCGCCGCGAGATGAGCGAGGGCGGCGCCAGCCTCCGCGAGCGGCCAGGTGCGCTCGATGACCGGAGCAATCCGGCCGTCCGCGGCGAGCGCGAGCAGTTCGCGGAGCGCCTCCGGCTTGGAGGTCGCGGTGAGCGGGTGGAGCGGACGCCGGGAGAACACGGAGAGCGCGGCCGCGCGGGCGACCCGCGGAATCGGGCCGAGCACGCGCCCGCCCTCACCCGCGACGAGCACGGCGGATCCGCCGTCGCGCACGAGTCTCCGCACCGCACGCAGCGGACTGTCGCCGGCGATGTCCACCACCACGTCGAAGCCGCTCTCCGGCAGGTCGGCGAGCGGCACGGTCCTGCGGTCGTAGGTGGTCGACGCCCCAGGGATGCGACGAGGGCGCGGTTCCGCTCGGAGCACGACGCGTGCACCTCGGCGCCGCGCACCGCGGCGACCTGCACCGTGAACGTGCCGACGCCTCCGGACGCGCCGAGCACGAGCACGCGGTCGCCCGATGCGACGTCGGCCCGGAGGAGCGCCTGCCACGCCGTTCCGCCGGCGATGGGCAGCGCCGCGGCGGTCACGGGGTCGACCTCGGCCGGGCGGGGCACGAGGCGGCCCGCCGGCGCGATCGCGTACTCGGCGAGCCCGCCGCCGCCGGGGATCTCCCCCACCACCTCATCGCCCACTGCGAATCCCGAGACGTCGGGGCCGAGGGCGACGACGGTGCCCGCGACGTCTACGCCACGGACCGGCTGCTTCGGTCGCGACCAGCCGAACGCGCTGCGCAGCAGCAGCGGCTCGCCGGTCATGATGTGCCGGTCCGCCGCGTTCAGGCCCGTCGCCCGCACACGCAGCAGCACCTCGCCTCGCTGGGGTTGCGGGACATCGATCCTCGTCCGCGTGACCTCGTCCACTCCGCCGTAGCGGGTCTGGATCCAGGCATCCATGTCGTTCATCTCATACCTCCGGGTACTGGAAGACGTCGTCGAGACCGACCTCGAAGACGCGGGCGAGCTGGAACGCGAGCTCGAGGGTCGGCGAGTACCGGCCCGCCTCGATCGCGATGAGGGTCTGGCGCGTCACCCCGACACGGGAGGCGAGCTCGGCCTGGGTGAGGCCACGGGTGTCGCGCAGTGCGCGGATCGAGTTCGTGACCCTGGTCGGCTTGACCATCAGAGGCCCCTCCGATACGCGATGAGCCGCGCGATGCCGCCGACGATCGCGGCGACCGCGAAGCCGAAGAACATCGTGTGGGCGATCCAGAACCAGTCGGCGCGCACGGCGCACAGGATGAGCACCCCGACGCCCGCGATCGCGAGGAAGGCCTGCTCGATACGCGTGCCCATCCGAGCGATGTCGCGATCGCGGATGTCGCTCTTGCCGACCCCTCCCGGCTCGCGCATGCCCGCGACGATGCCCCAGAGAATGCTGATGACGATTGTCACCGCGATGCTGGCGCCGATCGTCCACAGCATGATCGGCACCCAGTCGACGTCGGTGAGCGGGCCTGTGCCTGCCTGGCGGAGCACGACCACGACGTACACCGCCATGGCGATGATCGTGACGACGAGGCCCGACCAGACGTTGCGCTCCTCGTAGACCATGAGCGTCTCCTCTTGTCAAAGATTCTTTACACGGCGATCGTGCGGACCCTTCATCCGTCATGTCAAGAATCTTTTACAAGTGGAGCGTCACCCCACCAGAGAGAGACTTCCGCCCCGTCAGCGAGGAGGCCCCACTCAGGGAGCCGGGACGAGGATGTCGCGCACGAGCGCGTCGAGCTGCGCGTCGGCGTCGAGGAACTGGCGCAGAGTGTGGCGCGCAGCACCGAAGTCCGCGAACTCCTCGGGCGCCATGCCGTCCACGTCGTACGCGCGGCGGAACTCGCTGAGAGCGAGCAGCTCGTCGAGGATGCCGGCGTCGACGGGCTCATCGATGCGGACGGCGACAGGGATGCGGCTGGCATCGATGCGATCCTGCCAGTCGAACGGCGGCGAGACGACGAGGTCGCCACCGACGAGCTCGGACCACTGCAGATGAGTGCGGAACGCCGCCGACAGCACGCGACTGCGGAAGCCCCGCTCGCGGAAGACTCGGTAGGCCTGCTTGAGCGCCGCAACACCGGCCCAGTCGAGCGTGCCGGGCCTGGTGAGGATCCGATTCCTCGCCGCCCAGACCTTGAGCCAGTCGTCGAGGCGCCCTCCCATGATCGTCACGACGTGGCCGAACTCGCGGTCGGGCAGCCCGTCCGCAGCACGACGGTCGAGGGCACGCTCCAGCGCCTCGCCGACCGCGATCGCCTGAGGCACGGTGAAGCTGAGGGTGGCGTTGATGCTCACCCCGCGATAAGCCGCCTCCTCCATCGCGGCGATGCCGGATGCGGTCGCGGGGATCTTCACGATGATGTTCTCCGCCAGCCGGGCGAATGCGACCGCCTGCTCCACGAGGGCGTCGACGTCGCGATGAAGGCGCGGGTCGGTCTGGATGGAGAGGCGCCCGTTGCGCCCACCGCTCTCGGCGAACGCCGGTTCGAGGAGTTTCGCCGCATCGATGGAGAGCGCCTCGACCGCAGCCCATCCGAGGGCAGACTCGCCCCACGTCGGATGCTCGGCGGCCAGCGCACGCAGGCGCGGCGTCCACACGTCGGGATGGGCGCGGATCGCGGCGAGTGCGATCACGGGGTTGCATGTCGCTCCGACCGCGCCGAGGGCGATCGAACGACGCAGTTCCTCGGGGTCCGCGGAGTCGTTCCACAGGGCCGTGGGCGTGTGGGCTGCCGCCCAGGCGAGCGGGGCCTCACCCGCGTGCGCACGAGTCATGTCTTCTCCTTCGGCGCGCCGCGGCATCAGGCCGCGGTGCCGCCCGTCGCCGGCACTGCCAGCTCGCCGGTCACGTACTGCGCCCGCCCGAACCCGAACGACCAGTCCTGGGGGCCGTTCTCGACATAGCCGATGAAGACGTCCTCACCCGCGACGCCGACGCTCTCCAGCCGCCGCCCGATCTCGGCATACAGCTGCTGCTTGGTCACGGTCGTGCGCCCCCGCTGCGTGAAGATCTGGATGATCACCGGGTCGGTGCGCTCGAACCCGAGGCCCGCGTCCTCCGCGACGATGGTCGCGGCCGGGCGTGAGGTGATCACCTGGAATCGATCGCGGACCGGAATGCCGTACACCGCGACGATCGCCTCATGGATGGCTCCGGCGATCTCTTCAGCATTAGTGCGCGTGTCGCTCAGGTCGATGCGGACGAGGGGCATGATGGTTTCTCCTTGAGACGCGGGGAACTCCACTGTAACATATTGTCCTGTCATACATACATTAAGAATGGAGGGCTCCGTGAAGAAGCTCAACGTCGGCCTGGTCTCCGTGGGCTGGATGGGACGCCTGCACTCGCGCGCCTACCTGGCGGCAGCGCACCACTATCCGGAGCTTCCGGTCCGCGCCGTGCTGGCACGCGCCGCCGACCCCGACCAGGGCGGGCGCGAGCACGCCGTGGACGTGCTGGGCTACACCGATGCCGTCGCCGACTATCGCGACGTGCTCGCCGACACCGACATCGACGTGGTCTCCATCTGCGCGCCGAACTTCCTGCACCACGAGATCGCCCTGGCGACCGCGGCAGCCGGCAAGCACTTCTGGATCGAGAAGCCGATGGGCCGCAGCGCCAGGGAGTCGCGCGAGATCGCACAGGCCGCCGCTTCCGCCGGCGTCATCACGGCCGTGGGCTTCAACTACCGTCACGCCCCGGCGATCGCCCACGCCAGGGCGCTCGTGCGCAGCGGCGCACTCGGCGAGATCACCAACGTGCGCGTCTCGTTCCTCGCCGACTACTCCTCGGATCCGCTCGGCGCGCTCACCTGGCGATTCGAGCGCGCCCGCTCCGGATCCGGTGTGCTCGGCGACCTGCTCTCGCACGGATTCGACCTCGCGCAGTTTGTGGTCGGGCGGATCTCGCGGGTATCCGCCGACACCGAGACCTTCCTCCGCCGGCGCCCGCTGCCCTCGGCGGATGCAGCCAGCCACTTCAGCCGGGGAGCGGCGGATGCGCCGACCGGCGACGTCGAGAACGAAGACTACGCCGTCGTGATGGCGCGGTTCGAGAACGGCGCGATCGGCGTCTTCGATTCGAGCCGCATCGCGGTCGGTCCGCGCGCGGAGTACACGATCGAGGTCTACGGCACGCGCGGGTCATTGCGCTGGGACTTCCAGAGGCTCAACGAGCTGCAGCTCGCCGACGACGCCGCGGGCTACCGCACCATCATGGCGGGCCCGGAGTTCGGCGACTTCAGGCGCTTCCAGCCCGGCGCAGGCACGAGCATGGGCTTCGATGACCTCAAGACGGTCGAGGCATCCCTGTTCCTGCGGTCGGTGGCCGAAGGCCGCCAGTTCGCGCCGTCCGCCGCCGACGGCTGGTCCGCTGCGGAAATCGCGGATGCCGCGCTCCACAGCGCGCAGACGCACGAGTGGGTGACGGTCCCCCTCGCGGAAGGCGTCACGACGTTCGACGCCTGAACTGCACAGAGAAGGGCGTGCACGGGATCCCGTGCACGCCCTTCTCTGTGCAGTTCAGTTCGCGCGGAGGTTCTGGGGCAGGAAGATCGTCCCCGTGGTGACCTCCTCCTCCAGCTGCTCCAGTGTGCGGCCTCGGGTCTCCGGTACCGCCCGGTAGACGAAGAACAGCGAGAGTGCGCCCAGCGCGGCGAACACGAAGAATGTTCCGGTGATGCCGACGGCGGCGATGAGCGAGGGGAAGTAGAGCCCGAGGAAGAAGTTGGCGATCCACAGGCAGAAGACCGAGACGCCCATGCCGAACGCACGCATCTTCAGCGGGAAGATCTCCGAAAGGGTCACCCAGACGGCGACGTTGAGGAACGTCTGCATCGAGCCGACGAACGCGACGACGAGGAACAGGATCACGAAGGGGCGCAGCGGGTTGCCCGCCGGGAGCATGATCGAAGCAATCCCGATGAGGACGTGACAGGCGGTTGTCAGCGCGAAGCCGAGCAGGAACGTCTTGCGGCGACTGAACCTGTCCATGATGCTGACGGCGATGATCCCACCGACCACGGCGATGACGCCGGGGGCGATGTTCGCGATGAGGGCCGCACTCTTGGAGAACCCGGACTCCGTCAGCACCTGCTGGCCGTAATACATGATCGAGTTGATCCCGGTGAACTGCTGCGCGATGCCGAGACCGATGCCGACCAGCAGGATGCGACGCAGCCACTTGTCGCTCAGGATGCTCTTCCAGCCCAGCTTCTCCGCCTCCTCCTCGTCCCGGATCTTCTCGATCTGCGCGAGCTCGAGTTCCGCCCGTTCGGCGGGGCGCAGCTCGGACAGCACCTTCAGCGCCTTCTCGTGGTGGCCGTTGTCGGCGAGCCAGCGGGGCGACTCGGGCATGCGGAACATCCCGAGGAACAGCGCGAGCGCGGGAAACAGCTGGATGGACAGCATGATGCGCCACACGCCTTCGTGCTCGCCCCAGATGATGCCGATGATCGCGTTGATCACGAAGGCGGCGAGCTGCCCGACCACGATGGCGAGTTCGTTGCGGCCGGCCAGAGATCCGCGGATCTCGTAGGGCGCGAGCTCCGCGAGGAAGACGGGCACGACCGTGGACGCACCGCCCACTGCAAGACCGAGGAGGAACCTGCCCGTGATCATCACCTCGATGCTCGGCGCGAGAACGCAGGTGAGCGCACCGAAGAAGAACAGCACCGAGAGGAGCGTGATGGTCTTGCGACGTCCCCAGGCATCCGCGACGCGACCGAGGGCGACCGCTCCGATCGCAGCGCCGAGCAGAAGCGATGCGGTGACAAGACCCTCCGTGAAGGGCGTGAAGCCGAGCTCCTGCCCCATGGGGCCCAGTGCGCCGTTGATCACGCCGGTGTCGTAGCCGAAGAGCAATCCGCCGAGGGTCGCGATGAGTGCGACGACGCCCAGGCGCTTGCGATAGGGCCCGGGCGTCAGAGACGGAAGCGCCGACGCCGATGTGTCGTCATGCGCGGAGGGATGGGACATGGAGACTCCTTCGTCGTGCCTTTTCTCCACGGTGCCATGAAAACTATGTCCTGTCAAACTAACATTTGCATTTTGCCGGGAATCACCCCTCCCGCACCGGGCCCGTGCTGCCGCGGACGACGAGCTCAGGCGCGTCCAGATATGTGGTGACCGGCGCCTCGGGCTCGCCGATCCGCTGTATCACCGCGTCCAGCGCCCGCGCCGCGAGAGCGCGCGGGTCATATCTGACCGTGGTCAGCGCGAGGTAGGGCAACGCTGCGATCGAGCTGTCGTCGAACCCGACGACCGAGAGGTCCTCCGGCACCCGGACTCCGCGGCGCACGAGCGTAGCCAGCACTCCGGCTGCGCTGCGGTCATTGCCCGCCATGATCGCGGTCGGAAGACTCGGGCGCGCCAGCAGCACCGAGGCGGCTTCCGCCCCGCCCGCCTCGGTGAAGGTGCTCTCGATCAGGTCCGGCGCCATCGACCGACGCCACAGCGCTTCGAGGTAGGCGTTGCGACGGTCGGCGGCATTCGGCCCCGCGCCGCCGGTGACGTAAGCGATGCGCTCGTGCCCGAGCTGGGCGAGATGCCCGACCAGCATCTCGACGCCCAGGCCGCTGTCGACGCGCACGTCATCCACGGGGCCGGAACCGCGGGGCCCTCCGAGCTGCACCACCGGCACCCGGGAAGGAAGCCCGTCGATGGTCGCCGCGCCGCCGTCGGCGGCGAGCACGACGAGTCCCTCGATCCGCTGCCCCAGCAGATCCGCGATCACGCTGCGCTGCGGACGTCCGGGGCCGAGCGGGCCGAGCACGAGCGAGTAACCCCGCTCGGCAGCATCCACGAGCAGCGCCTCGACGAGATCCACCTCGAACGGCTCACGCATGGTGAAGAGCACGCCCAGCCGGTAGCTCCGACGTCCGCGCAGGAGGCGCGCCGATGCGTCCGGATGGTATCCGAGCTCCTCAGCCGCGGCGAGCACTCGGCGGCGGCTCGCCTCGCTCGGCCCCGGTTGCTCGCGCAGCACGAGTGAGACGAGCTGACGGGACACACCGAGGTGATCGGCGAGGTCCTTCATCGTCGGCCGCGCCCGTCCCGGGACCGCGAACCCGTAGGCGCGCACCTCCCCTTGCCGCGTGAGGGCAGGATCCGTCGGCGTTTCGCGCATTCCCCCATGGTGGCATGCCCCGGTCGTGACCGAACAGTCGTAGCACGAGATATTAGCACGTGCTAGTCTCGGCGCAGCCCGCGCCGCGCGGGTCGACATTCCGTCTCATTGAGGAGAGAACTCCATGTCCACCGCCTCCCCCGTACGCCTCGGCCTCATCGGCTCGGGCTGGATCGGCGCGTTCCACGCCGAGAGCATCGCCCGCCGCATCCCCGACACCGAGCTCGTCGCCGTCGCCGACCCCGTGCCCGGCGCCGCCGATCGGGTCGCGGCGCCTCTCGGCGTCGCACGCGTGTATCTCGACGCCGCCGACCTCCTCGCCGATCCGGCCGTCGAGGGCGTCATCATCTCGTCGCCCGCGTTCACGCACGCAGACCTCGTGGTGGCGGCGGCAGAGGCCGGTAAGGCGGTGTTCGTCGAGAAGCCCATGGCTCTCACCCTCGAGGACGCCGACCGCGCCATCGCAGCCGCGTCATCCGCCGGCGTTCCTCTTCAGGTGGGATTCAACCGGCGTTTCAGCGCGGACTTCGCCGCCGCGCACCGACTCGTGCGCGCGGGCCGGGTGGGCACGCCCCAGTTGCTCCGTTCCCTCACTCGAGACCCCGGCCTCGCGAACCCGGGCGGTGTCAAGCCGTGGACGATCTTCCTTGAAACGCTGATCCACGACTTCGACACGCTCAACTGGCTCAACGCCGACGCGCGACCGGTCGAGGTCGTCGCCCTCGCGGACGCGCTCGTCGCCCCCGAGCACAAGGCCGGCGGACTGCTCGACACGGCTGTGGTGACCATCCGCTACGACAACGGCGCCCTGGCCATCGCCGAGGCGAACTTCTCCGCCTCGTACGGTTACGACATCCGCGGCGAGGTCTTCGGCGCGGACGGAATGGTGACGGCGGGCGACATCCACTCCACGAGCGCGCGGTACTTCGGCGCGGAAGGTGCGACGGCGGAGACCACGCGCCTGAACATCGACCTGTTCCGGCAGGCGTACACCGAGGAGCTCGAGGCGTTCGCCGCCGCCGTCCGCACCGGCGAGGTCACGGGGGCGAGCGGCGAGGACGCCCGCGCCGCACTCGCGCTGGCGCTCGCCAGCCGCGCCTCGATCGAGCGCGGCGCGATCGTCCGCCTCGATGATGACGGCCGGGTGACCTCATGAGCGTCGCCACGCGCAGCTCCGGCGCGACACTGGCCGCCTCTGCCGAGATGCTGTTCGTCGATCTGCCATTCGAGGAGCGAGTGCGCCGGATCGATGCCCTCGGCTTCCAGGTCGAGATCTGGGACTGGTCGGCCAGGGAACTCCCCTCCCTTGCCGCGACCGGTGCGACGTTCTCGTCCATGACGGGCTATCTGACGGGCACCCTCACCGATTCTCAGGGCGCGCACGAGCTCCTCGACACCGCGCGGCTGTCACTGGAGGCGGCCGCGGTGCTGGACTGCCCGCGGCTCAACCTGCACGGCACGGGGCTCGATGCGCACGGCCTGCCGGTCGCACCGCGGTCGAGCGTGACCGGGCGGGATTGGCTCGCCGCAGCCCGCACGCTCGAGCAGATCGCAGCCCTCGGCGAGCAGCACGGCCGCGTCTTCCTCTTGGAGAACCTCAACACGGCGGTCGACCATCCGGGAACACCCTTCGCCAAGGCAGCGGAGACCATCGCCCTCGTCGAGGCCGTCGGCAGCCCGCATCTGCGGCTCAATCTCGACCTCTATCACGCTCAGATCGGCGAGGGGAATCTGATCGAACTGCTCGAACGCGCGGAACCGCTGATCGGCGAGATCCAGGTGGCCGACGTCCCCGGCCGCTGCGAACCCGGGACCGGGGAGATCAACTACCCCGCGATCGCCGCATCGCTTCGACGCATCGGCTACACGGGAGTCGTCGCCCTGGAGAGCTGGGCCCAGGCTTCCAGCGAGGCCGCGCTGGAGGCTTTCAGAGACGCCTTCGCAGGCGCCGTCGACTAACGCCTTCGGCGTACGACACCTGCTCGCCCTGCGGAGAATCGCACGGGGCGCCCGAGGGCGCCCGACCAAGGATCCATTTTGACCATATGTCCATACATAGTCTTGACAGTGCATCTCGATTGAGAGATTGTTAAGTCAAAGCACGGCAACGAAGCCGACGAGGAGAAGACCCAGATGGGCGAAGAAGCCCGGTTCCCCATCAGGCCGTTCGTCGTGCCGGCGTCCCGCTCCGGGATGCACCACCCGACGAAAGGAACTCCTGTGACCCTGACCACACCTCGAAAGGTCGCGGCGATCGGCGCCGCGGCCGTCGCCCTCGCTCTCGCTCTCACCTCGTGCAGCGGCGGAGGTGCTCAGCAGACCGCGAACACCGGCGGAGGCGGCAGCAACGGCGACTCCGGCTACAAAATCGCGATGATCACGCATGAGACGCCCGGCGACACGTTCTGGGACAAGATCCGCGCCGGCGCCGAGCAGGCGGCGAAAGACACCGGCGTGAAGCTCACCTACTCGAACGACCCACAGGCAGACAAGCAGGCCCAGCTCATCCAGACGGCGATCGACTCCAAGGTCGACGGCATCGCGACGACGCTCGTCACGCCGGACGCGCTGGCCGGATCCGTCAAGGCGGCGCAGACGGCGGGCATCCCCCTTGTCGGCTTCAACTCGGGCATCGACCAGTACAAGCAGCTTGGCGCGCTGATGTACTTCGGCTCGGACGAGAACCTGGCCGGAAACAGCGTTGGGGAACGACTGGCCGGCGAGGGCGCGAAGCACCCGTTGTGCGTCATCCAGGCGGCAGGCTCGGTCGCCCTGGAGGCTCGTTGCGCCGGCGTCAAGGACAAGGTCGCCGGCACGGAGAACATCCAGGTCAACGGCACGGACGACTCCGCGGTCGTGTCGAGCCTCCAGGCGAAGCTCGCCCAGGATTCCTCGATCGATGCGATCGTGACTCTCGGCGCGCCGATCGCGATGGATGCCCTCAAGGCGATGAGCCAGGCGAACAGCAAGGCGAATCTCGTCACGTTCGATCTCAACCAGGACGCGGCGCAGGCGATCAAGGACGGCAAGATCGACTTTTCCGTCGACCAGCAGCCGTACGTGCAGGGCTACATGGCGGTCACCGCGCTGTACCTCTACATCAAGAACGGCAATGACGTCGGCGGCGGCCAGCCCGTGCTGACCGGCCCGTCGATCGTCGACAAGGCCAACATCGACAAGATCCTTCCGTTCACCAAGAAGAACACCCGCTGACCGGGTGGTGCGGGCGGGTCGCAAGCCGCCCGCACCATCGGTCTTCCTCGACAAGGAGATCCGCAATGAGTCAGCAGCTCACACCGGCGGCGGCGGGCGCAGCGCCCTCCGAATCCGCCAACCGCATCACGCGCCACTGGTCGAACCGGTTGCTCGCCCGCCCCGAGTTCGGTGCGGCCGTCGCCGCCGTCATCATCCTGGTGTTCTTCCTCATCATCGCGCCGTCGTTCCGGTCGGCGGACTCGATCTTCACGATCCTCTACCAGGCCTCCACCATCGGCATCGTCGCCGTTGCGGTCGGCATGCTCATGATCGGCGGCGAGTTCGACCTCTCCGCGGGTGTCATGGTGACCTCCGCCGGACTCTTCAACGCGCTGTTCAGCTACTACCTCGGCGTCAACCTCATCCTCGGCGCCGTCACCTCCCTCCTCTTCGCCCTCGCAGTCGGCTTCCTCAACGGCTACCTCGTCATGAGAACGGGCATCCCGAGCTTCCTGATCACACTGGGATCGTTCTTCGTCCTGCAAGGGGCCAACCTGGGCGTCACGAAGCTCGTGTCCGGCACGGTGTCCAGCCCCGACATCACTAAGATGGACGGCTACGCCTTCATGCAGACGGTCTTCGCCGGATCCTTCCAGATCGGGACCGTGACCGTATGGAACACGGTCGTCTTCTGGCTCGTCTTCGTGGCACTCTCGGGGTGGGTGCTGCAGAGGACGAAGGTCGGCAACTGGATCTATGCGGTCGGCGGCAACGCCGCATCCGCGCGCGCCGTCGGCGTTCCGGTGACGCGTGTGAAGATCGGCCTCTTCATGACCGTGTCGTTCCTGGCGTGGTTCGTCGGCATGCACACGCTGTACCGTTTCAACACCCTGCAGGCCGGCAACGGCGTCGGCAACGAGTTCCTCTACATCATCGCGGCCGTCGTCGGCGGCACGCTGATGACGGGCGGCTACGGCAACGCGATCGGCGTCGCGATCGGCGCCTTCATCTTCGGCATGACCTCGCTCGGCATCGTCTACGCCGGGTGGGATCCCAACTGGTTCCGCAGCTTCCTCGGCGTGATGCTGGTGCTCGCCGTGCTGGTGAACCTCTACGTGAAGCAACTCTCGACCAAGCGGAAAGTGAGATGACCGCCATGACCGATGCACTGCACTCCGCGGCCCCGGCCGGACGAGGCACCACGCTGATCCAGATGACGGACGTCGGCAAGACCTACGGCGCCGTGCGCGCGCTCAAAGGGATCAACCTGAGGGTGAATGCGGGCGAGGTCACCTGCGTCCTCGGCGACAACGGCGCGGGCAAGTCGACCCTGATCAAGATCATGGCGGGCCTGCACGACCACAACGAAGGGGTCATGCAGGTCAACGGGGACGAGGCCCACTTCTCCTCGCCCAGGGACGCGCTCGCCGAAGGCATCGCGACCGTCTATCAGGACCTCGCCGTCGTCGGCCTGATGGAGACGTGGCGGAACTTCTTCCTCGGCTCCGAGCTCGTCCGTGGGAGGTTTCCGCTCGCCGGCATGAGGATCCGCGACATGAAGGAGATCGCCGACACGGAGCTGCGCAAGATGGGCGTCGTCGTCAAAGACATCGACCAGCCCATCGGCACGCTCTCCGGCGGGCAGCGGCAGTGCGTCGCGATCGCCCGCGCCGTGTACTTCGGCGCCAAGGTCCTGATCCTCGACGAGCCCACCGCGGCGCTCGGCGTGAAGCAGTCGGGCGTCGTGCTGAAGTACACCGCGGCGGCCCGCGACGCAGGCCTCGGCGTCGTGTTCATCACCCATAACCCGCACCACGCGTACATGGTCGGAGATCACTTCATCATCCTCAAGCTCGGCCAAGCGGTGCTCGACAAGAAGCGCGAAGAGGTGGCGCTCGACGAGCTCACGCGTCAGATGGCCGGCGGGGACGAGCTCACCGAGCTCAGTCACGAGCTCAAGGAACTCGGCGGCATGACCAACGCGATCAAGACCATCGAGCAGGGGGCCTCGGCGCGGCGGGGCTGATCTCGCACACGCGGGGAAAGAGGGGCGGCGGAGCTTCAGAGGGGCCCTCCGCCGCCCCTTCGTCTTGAGAGCGATGCGCCGGGAGGGGCGGTCGAACCCCGCACCACCAGATGCGGCTCGAGCGTGCGATGCACGGCCTCGTCCGTAGAGCCGAGGATGCGCGCCACCAGCAGCCGCCCTGCCTCGCGGCCGACCTCGACACTCGCATCGTCGACCGTGGTGAGATCCACCAGCCGAGCCGTGGCCAGCGTGGAATTGTCGTAGCCGACGACGGACAGCCGCCTCGGCACGTCGTAGCCGAGCTCGCGCGCCGCGCCGAGGGCTCCGAGTGCCATCGTGTCGTTCGCGGCGAAGACCGCCGTCACCTCCGGCATCCGGCGCAGGACGTCGAGCGCCGCACGATAGCCGCCCTCCTCCGTGGCGGTCGCGGACGGCGCCGCCGCGAACCACGGCAGCCCCGCCTCGGCGATCACGGACGCGGCGCTGTCCGCGCGGGCCGCTCCCGCTCCGCCTCCGGCCGGGAGATGAGCGATCCGCGTGTGCCCGAGGGACAGCAGGTGGCCGACGGCGAGCCGTGCTCCTCGCCGGTCGTCGTTCGCCACCGAGTCCACCGCCGTCGAATGCCGTTCACGCGTACCGGCGATCACCAGCGGCGGCGCGGCCGGTCCGAGCAGCGCGTCGGGGACGTCCATCGCCACGACGATCCCGTCGAGCCCGCTCGAGAGCAGGCCGTCCACGGGATCCTCCGTCGTGGACGCCGTCGCGACGTCCACGACGCTCAGCCGATACCCCTCGGGCCCCAGGACGTCGTTCAGGCCGCGCGCGAGATCCACGAACCAGAGGTTCGTGTAGTCGTCGATGAGCAGGCCGACGGCATTGGTGCGCCTCGACGCGAGCGAGGTCGCCGCCCGGCTCGGCCGGTATCCGAGGTCGAGGATCGCTTTCTCCACGGCCCGACGGGAAGCGTCGCTCACTCTCGGTGCGCCTCGCAGCACCAGCGAGACCAACGATTTCGAGACACCGGCAGCCGCGGCCACGTCGTAGATCGTGGGCTTCGCCGACCTCATCCGCCGCTCTTCCATCTCGCCGTCATTCCATCACACCTCGACATTCACCCTCCTATTGACAGGACATATATACAAGATTACGCTCGCCATTGGAGCGCTCCAGCAAGCGCCCGGATCCCGCCGACGGGCCTCTCTCGAAACGTCGGCCCACCCGAGAGGAGAACAATGAGCACGACCGACATCGGTGTCGCCGTCATCGGAGCAGGAATGGCGGGCAAGGCCCACGCCGCGGCCTACCGCAGCGCGACGACCCTCTACCGCGCGGCGCTCCCGTCCGTCCGCCTGGTCGCGATCGCCGACGCCTACGAGCCCGTCGCCGTCGACACAGCCGCGCGCTTCGGCTACGACCGGCACGAGACCTCATGGCAGGCGATCGTGGAGGCCGAAGACATCGACGTGGTGTCGATCGTCGTGGCCAACGCACTGCACCGCGAGATCGCCGAGGCAGCGCTCGCCGCCGGCAAGCACGTGCTCTGCGAGAAGCCGCTCTCCGACACGATCGCGGATGCCGAGGCCATGGTCCGCGCGGCCGCGCGATCGTCGCGTCTCGCACGGGTCGGGCTCACGTTCCGCCGCTCCCCCGGTATCGCCTTCGTGCGCAAGCTCGTGCAGGACGGGACGCTCGGCCGGGTGTTCCACGTCAACGGCGGATACTTGACCGACTACGGCTGCGACCCTCAGACGCCGATCAGCTGGCGATACAAGGGGCCGGCCGGTTCCGGCGCCCTCGCGGATGTCGGCAGCCACCTCAGCTACCTCGTCGAGTTCGTCGGCGCCGCGGACATCACCGGTGTCCGCGGAGGGCACCTCAGCACGGTCATCGGCCGACGGCCCAAGCCGCTCGGTGCGATCTCCGGCCGCGGCAAGGTTGAGGTCTCGGACGAGCAGGACACGGTCGAGAACGACGATGTCGCGGTGTTCTCCGCCGACCTCGCGAGCGGCGCGACCGCGACCGTGCAGGTCTCGCGCGTCGCCGCGGGCCACCCGAACACGCTCACGCTCGAGGTCTACGGGGAGCGCGGAGCCGCCCGCTTCGACTTCCGCAACCCCGGTCAGGTCGAGCTCTTCCTGCACGAGGCGGACTCCGCGACCTCGGGATGGCGAACCATCGTCCTGGGACCGTCCCACCCGTACTGGCAGGGCGGCCTGCCCATGGACGCCCCGGGCGTCGGCATCGGCCAGAACGAGGGCTTCGTCTTCCAGGCCAGGGCCATGCTCGAAGAGGTCGCCGGTCTCAGCGAGGCCGAGTCGCTGCCCCGCAACGCGAGCTTCGCCGACGGCCTGCGCAATCTGCGCCTTCTCGAGGCGGCCTCGCAGTCCGCACTGACCGGAGGAATCGCCGTGCCCGTTCCGGATCCCGCCGCCGCGTCCCTCACCGCCTGAACATCCAGAGAACAAGGAGCCACCATGCGACTCGGCGTCTACAACGCGATCCTGCACGACCGCACGCTTCCCGAAGCGCTGTCCGTCATCGCCGACCTCGGTCTGACGGGCATCGAACTGAACACCGGCGGGTTCCTGCCCGCCACCCACATCCCCACGTTCGACGAGGTCCTCGCGTCCGATACGGCGCGCGATGACTTCCTCGGCGTCTTCGAGGGGACGGGCGTGAGCCCGGCGGGCCTGAACTGCAACGGCAACCCGCTGCACCCCAACCCCCTGATCGGGGAGAAGCACGCGGAAGACGTCCGCCGCGCGATCCGCTTCGCCTCCCGCATCGGACAGCACCGCGTCGTGACCATGTCGGGTCTGCCCGGCGGCGAGCCGAGCGCGGCGCACCCCAACTGGATCGTCAACGCGTGGAACTCCGCCGCCCTCGATGTGCTCGACTATCAGTGGAACGTCGCAGCGGCGTTCTGGCGTGAGATCGACGGCCTCGCCGGCGATCACGACGTCAAGGTCGCCCTGGAGCTGCACCCGCAGAATCTGGTCTTCAACGCGGCCGATGTGCACAGGCTCGTCAACCTCGCCGGCGTCGCGCACGTCGGTGTCGAGCTCGACGCCTCTCACCTGTTCTGGCAGCAGATGGATCCGATCGCCGTCGTCCGCCACCTCGACGGTCTGGTGTATCAGGCCGCCGCGAAGGATGTGCGGGTGAACCCCGGGAATGCGGCGCTCTACGGAGTGCTCGACAACTCGTTCCGGCGCCTGTCGCCGGACGAGCCGCGGGTGAACCTCGGCGGCGACGAGTGGGCCAACGAGTGGCCCGTGGACTCCGCGTGGGACTTCGTGGCGCTCGGCAAGGGTCACGACGTCGGGTTCTGGACCGAGTTCCTGCGCGCCCTGCACGAGGTCGATCCGGACATCTACGTGAACATCGAGCACGAGGACGTGTCCCTCGGCCGCATCGAGGGCCTTCAGGTCGCCGCGGCAGTGCTCAAGGAGGCGGACGCCGCGTTGACCGCGTCGCTCTGAGCCTCGTTCCCGGAGACGTGAAGGCCGGGGCGCTGTCGCAGCGCCCCGGCCTTCACGTCTCCCGCGGTACCGATGGTCCTCAGCCGATGAGCTCTCGCAGCCGCTGAAGCTGGAACCGCGAGACGTCGTCCGCGTTCTCGTCCTCGGCGAACACGTTGGACACGATGAGAGCGTCCTCGCGAGCCAGGTATCCGATCGCGCGGAGCGTGCCGAACAGCTCCTGCCAGTCCACGTCGGCGTCGCCGATGCGGAGGTGCTGGTGGATGCGGGCTGCGTTGCCCGGCGGGTTGGAGATGTAGCGCAACCCGTGCGAGCGACGGTGATCGAAAGTGTCGGCCGTGTACACGGCCCCGAGACGGTCCCCGAGTTCTGGGAGGAGGGTCGTCGCCCGATCGCCGTAGTGGAACGTGTGGGACGCGACGTACACGAAGCCGATCGCCCGGGAGTTGAGACCGCGAAGGACCCGCCACGCCTCCAGGCCGTCCTCGACGAAGTCGTCGGGATGCGGATCGATGTTCAGGCGAAGCCCCTCGCGCTCGACGATGGGCAGCAGCTCTTCCATCGACCGGTAGAACGCCGCCTCGGAGTCCTCCTGATGGTCGGGGCGGCCGGAGAACTCGGTGTTGATGACCGGGACGCCGAGTTCCACGGCCAACTGGATGACGCGTCGGAAATTGCGCACCGCCGCCTCCCGCTGCGGCTCCTCCGGCCAGGAGATCCGCTGCACCGGCAGGATCGCAGGGATCCCGACGCCGGCATCCGCGGCCACCTTCTTGAACCTCGCCACGAGGTCGTCATCGGCCTTCGGGTACCGGTAGAACGGCGAGAAGTCGACGTGCGGCGTCAACTGCAGGTACTCGTAACCGAGTCGCGCGGCGATCTCGGGGAGCTCCAGCAGCGTGGCGTCGTGATGGTACGGCGTGGGGTCGAGAGCGATCTTCACCATGTCTTCTCCTCGATCACTGTGCTCGTGTCACGCATAGAACGCGGGACGCTCGGTGGCCTCGACCGCGACGACGCCGCCGCCGAGGGCCTTCACCCCCGCCTCGCAGGCGAGGGCGACACGGTAACCGTCCCACGCGTTGGGTCCGTCGACCAGGGTGCCGCTGCGCACCGCGTCCACCCACCGCTGGACCTGCTGGTCATAGGCCGCGGCGAAACGGGTCACGAAGCTCACGTGCTCGGCGACCGCGAACCGGCCGTCGCGCCATATCTGCAGGCCTGCGGGCTGACCGATCCGCGCGAGCCCCTTCTCGAAGACCGCCTCGGTCGCGACCTGGTAGCCGAACTGCACGCTCACATTCATCTCGACGTCGACGAGCACGCCGTTCTCGAGCTCCATGAGCACGAGGATGGGCTCGCGCAGATGCGCAGGCGAAAGCGAATTGCGGCGCGGGTACTTGACCTCCACTGTCCTGACCGGAGAGCCCGCCAGCCAGGGAACCACGTCGAACTCGTGGACGACGGAGTCGTTGATGAGCATCTCCTGCGTGTAGCCGTCGGGCACCGACGGGTTGCGATGCGCGCACCGCAGCATCATGAGCTCGCCCGAATCCCCCGTCTCCACGAGGGAGCGCAGGGCCTGGTACTCGGCATCGAAGCGGCGCATGAAGCCCACCTGGATGTGCGGGCGGTCGAGCTTCTGCTCGAGCTGGAGGATCTCCCACGAGGACGCGGAGTCCGGCGTGAGCGGCTTCTCGCACAGGATCGGCAGCTTCGCCTCCAGCGCGGGAACCAGGACCGGCTCGTGGAATCGGCCGGGCGTCGCGATGAGCACGGCGTCCACCGCGCCGGCCGCGATGGCGTCTTCGATCCGCGCGAACGTCCGGGCGCCCGGCGCGTTCTGCGCGGCAGCGGCGGCCCGTCCGGCGTCGGGCTCGACGATCGCCGAGACGGCGGCCCCGGAGATCCGCCGGGTGATGCGGGCGATGTGATCTGCGCCCATGAGGCCGGCGCCGACGACGCCGACGCGAAGGTCGTTGGTCATGTCATGTCTCCTGGAAGGTTCAGTGCACGCGGGCGAGGTGGGTGCACGAGAAGATGTGCTCGCGCGTCCGCTGGGCGATCGGGAAGGGGCGGTCGACGTCGCAGCCGTACATGTCCTGCTCGACGATCGCGAAGATCTCGGAGTCGATCGCCGCGACCGCTTCGATGATCGGGGCGAGGTCGGGCACGCCCTGCGGCGGTTCGATCATGATCCCCTGGGCGACGGCATCCGCGAACGGCACGTCATTCTTCAGCACGTCATATAGGAGCGAGGTGTCGACCTGCTTGAGGTGCAGGTATCCGATCCGGTCGGGGCGCTCCTCGATGAGCTTGACATTGTCGCCCCCGTAGTACGCGAAGTGACCGGTGTCCAGGCACAGGTTGGTGTACCGGGGGTCGGTCTCGTCGAGGAACCGCAGCACCTCACGGGTGGTGCCCACGTGGCTGTCGGCATGCGAGTGGAACTGCTGCGCGACGCCGAACTCCTCGAGAAGCGCCTTCCCGAGGCGATCGTGTCCGGCAGCGAGCTTCTTCCACTGCTCGTCGCTGAGCGTTCGCGGCTCCAGCACCTCGCTGGTCGCATCGCTGCGCCAGAGGTCGGGGATGACGACGAGGTGCTGGGCGCCGAGCTGCGAGGCGAGACCGGCGACGGCCAGAGCCTGGTCCCAGGCCCGCTGCCACTGGTCGTCGCCCTTGTGGAAGCCCGTGAACACCGTACCCGCCGAGAGCTTGAGCCCGCGCGAGCCGAGCTCGTCCTCCAACTGGTGCGGGTCCGTCGGCAGGTAGCCGTAGGGGCCGAGCTCGATCCACGAGTAGCCGGCTTCGACGACTTCGTCGAGGAAGCGCTGCCACGGCACCTGCTTCGGGTCGTCCGGGAACCAGACGCCCCACGAGTCGGGGGCCGTGCCGACGCGAAGGCCGGCGCGCTCGGTCGTGGCGATGACGGCGTCTTCGGGGAGGGAATCAGTCATGGGTTTCTCCGAGGGGTGTTCTGTGTCGGCTCAGCCGAGGAGCGGTTTCTGATGGGCCTGCTGCTGGAGGTACTCCGCACGGGCCTGCTGCGTGGACGCGAGGGTGGAGACCTCGGGCACCGGCACGTCCCACCATCCCGCGCCGTCGGGCGCGTAGATCAGCGGGTCGCTGTTGATGTGGATGAAGGTGGAGCGATCGGAGGCCTTGGCCGCGGCGACGGCCGCCTTGAGGTCGTCGATGGCCGAGGCCGTCGGCTCGACCTCGATCACGTCCACGCCGTAGCTGCGAGCGTTCGCGGCGAGATCAACAGGCAGGATCCGTTCGCCCTGGAAGTTGCGGGACTGCGGGTCGTACTCCCGGTACCAGGTGCCGAAGCGCTCGGATCCGACGGTCTCGGAGAGATGTCCGATCGACGCGTAGCCGTGGTTCTGGATGAGGATGACGATGAGCTTGACGCCCTCGGCGACGGCCGTGACCAGCTCCGTGTTCAGCATGAGGTACGAGCCGTCGCCCACCATCACGATCACGTCGCGGTCGTCGCCGTCCGCGACGAGACCGCGCTTGGCCCCGAGGCCCCCGGCGATCTCGTAGCCCATGCAGGAGAACGCGTACTCGACGTGGTAGCCGAGCGGATCGCGCACCCGCCAGAGCTTGTGCAGGTCGCCGGGCAACGATCCCGCGGCCTGCACGATGACGTCCGCCGGCGCCGAGGACTGCTGCACCGCGCCGATGATCTCCGGCTGTCCCGGGAGGGCGAGCCCGGAGGGCGCGAACGCGTCGTCGACGAGCCCGTCCCACTCCGCCTTCTCGCGCGCGATGCGCTCGGCGTACTCCGGGGAGACTCCGAAGCCTTCCAGCGCGACGGCCAGTTCGACGAGCGCCTCGCGGGCGTCGGCGATGACCGGGAGCTGGGAACCGTGCTTGTATGCGTCGAACGAGGCGACGTTGATGTTCACGAAGACGACGCCGGGGTTCTGGAACGCCGAACGGGAGGCGGTGGTGAAGTCGCTGTAGCGCGTGCCGATGCCGATGACGACGTCGGCCTCCGCGGCGAGCCGGTTCGCCGCGAGGGTGCCCGTCGCGCCGACGCCGCCGAGGTACTGAGGGTGGTCCCAGTTCAGCACTCCGCCGCCCGCCTGCGAGCTGCCGACCGGGATGCCGGTCTCCTCGGCGAGAGCCTTCAGGCGGCCCTCGGCGCCGGAGTACAGCACGCCGCCTCCCGCGACGATGAACGGCCTCTTCGCGCCGCGGATCGACGCGACCGCACGGGCCAGCGCACCGCGCTCCGGCAGCGGCCGGCGGAGGTGCCACTCCCTGTCCTGGAGGAAAGCGATCGGCACGTCCAGCGCCTCGGCCTGCACGTCCTCGGGCAGCGCGATCGTGACCGCGCCCGTCTCGACCGGGTCGGTGAGCACGCGCATCGCGGCGAGCGCGATCGAGAACAGCTGCTCCGGTCGCTGCACGCGATCGAAGAAGCGCGACAGCGGGCGGAACGCGTCCGTCACCTGGATGCCGAGGTCGTGCGGATGCTCCAGCTGCTGCAGCACCGGGTCTGCCACCCTGGTCGCGAAGGTGTCGCTCGGCAGCAGCAACGCGGGCAGCCGATTGGATGTCGCCAGCGCCGCTGCGGTCAGCATGTTGGCGGCCCCGGGACCGACCGACGCCGCGGCGGCGTAGGTGCCCCGCCGACGGTGCATGCGCGCATAGCCGACGGCCTGGTGCACCATCGCCTGCTCGTTGCGGGCCTGGAAGTAGGGCATGAGGTCGGGGCTCTCGACATTGGCCTGCTTCAGCGCCTGGCCGATGCCGGCCACGTTGCCGTGCCCGAAGATCCCGAAGACGCCCGGGATCGTGCGCTCGCGGATATCGCCGTCCACCGTCCACTGGTGCGCGAGGAACTCGATCAGCGCCTGGCTGACCGTCATGCGCCTGGTTTCCGTCATGCGCCGGCCTTTCTACTGTCGTTCGGGAAGGGGAGGCGGGGGTCGAGATCCTGACCGTCCCAGGTGTCGCGCACCCACGCATGCGCGGGGTCGTCGCTGATCAGCCAGGCCCGGTCCGGATCCGGACCGGCCATCACGTTCAGGTAGTAGAGGTCGTAGCCCGGGGCGGCGACCGCGGGACCGTGGTATCCGTACGGCACGAGCGCGATGTCACCGGTGCGCACCCTGGCGTTGATGTCGATCTCCCCCACCGGGGAGGCATACGTGCTGAACATGCCGAACGCGGCACTCTCGTCGGCGGAGGCCGCGGCCTCCTGCGCCGGCGCGGACTCGAAGTAGTAGATCTCCTCGAGGCGGGACTCGTGGCCCGGGACGCGCTCGTCGTGCTTGTGCGGTGGATACGACGACCAGTTCTCGGCTGGAGTGATCACCTCGCACACGATCAGACGTGCGGCGTCCAGCGCCTGCGGTGTCCCGAAGTTGTGCACCTGCCGGCTCGACGCGCCTCTGCCGCGCAGCTCGACGGGCGTCTCGGACGCGGCGATGTACCGCGAGGCGCGCCGCTCCGTCGTCGGGGCCTCGGCGATGGCGACACGGCCGCGGCCGCGGATCTCCGCCGTCGTGCCGGTCGGCAGGTAGAGCACATCGGTCGGCCCTGCGAACACCGAGGGGCGCCCCTGCAGCAGTGTCTCCTCCTCTCCCGGATGCTGGTGGTGCGTCACCGTGAACGATCCGGCGAGCGGAACGATGATCCGCTCGACAGCCACCCCCTCGAGGGCGAGCTCGTCGCCGTCGACGAGTTCCGCGACCCGGATGCCGGTGTACTGCCAGCCCGGGGTCGTGGCGTCGACGACGCTCTCCCAGCCGTCACGGCGGAGCTCGCCGCGACGGTGGAACCAGCGCTGTTCATTCATGTCGTGCTCTCGTGGGTCGATGTGCCAGGGGGAGGACAGCCGCAGCCGCGAGTCCCCAGCTCGCGGCTGCGGAGCGTGGTGCCGGCGCGTGTCCGATCAGTCGTTCTGCGGGAAGCCGAGGTTGATGCCACCGTGAGCGGCGGGATCCAGCCAGCGACTCGTGATGGCCTTCTCACGGGTGAAGAAGTCGAAACCGTGCACGCCGTACGCCTTCGCATCGCCGAACAGCGACTTCTTCCAGCCGCCGAACGAGTGGTACGCGACAGGGACGGGAATCGGCACATTGATACCGATCATGCCGACCTGCACCTCGTTCTGGAACCGGCGGGCCGCGCCACCGTCGTTCGTGAAGATCGCGGTCCCGTTGCCGAACTGCCCCGAGTTGATGAGGTCGAGGCCCTCGTCGTACGACTGCACCCGCACGACCGACAGCACAGGGCCGAAGATCTCCTCGGTGTACGCGCGCGAGGTCGTGGGGACGTTGTCCAGCAGCGTCGGGCCGAAGAAGAACCCGTCCTCCGCGCCCTCCACCGAGAACCCGCGACCGTCGACGATGACGGTCGCACCATCGGCCTCGGCGATGTCGACGTACTCCGACACCTTCGATCGGTGGACGTCGGTGATGAGCGGCCCCATGTCGGGCTCGGGCGTGGATGAGCCGTTCCCGATGCGCAGGGTGCCGATGCGCTCGGCCACCTTCGCGATGAGTTCGTCGGCGACGGGCTCGACGGCGAGCACCACCGAGATCGCCATGCACCGCTCCCCCGCGGCTCCATAGCCGGCGTTGATCGCCATGTCGGCGGCGAGGTTGAGATCGGCGTCGGGGAGAACCAGCATGTGATTCTTCGCACCGCCGAGGGCCTGGACTCGCTTGCCGTGCTTCGACGCCGTCTCGTAGATGTACTGCGCGATCGGCGTCGACCCGACGAACGAGATCGACTGCACGACCGGGCTCTCCAGCAGGCCGTCGACGGCGAGCTTGTCGCCCTGCAGGACGGTGAACACGCCGTCGGGGAGCCCCGCCTCCTGCCACAGCCGGGCCATCCAGAGTGCGGCGGACGGATCCTTCTCGGAGGGCTTCAGCACGACCGCGTTGCCGGCCGCGATCGCGATCGGGAAGAACCACATCGGCACCATCGCCGGAAAGTTGAACGGGCTGATGATCCCGACGACGCCGAGCGGCTGCTTGAGCGAATACACGTCGATGCCGGTGGACGCGTTCTCGCTGAACGCGCCCTTGACGAGGTGCGGGAAGCCGGTCGCGAGCTCCACGACCTCCTGGCCCCGCAGGATCTCCCCCATCGCGTCCGAGAGCACTTTGCCGTGCTCGGCGGTGATCAGCTCCGCCAGTTCGCCCTTGCGTGCGTTCAGCAGCTCGCGGAACGCGAACAGCACGGCCTGGCGCTTCGCGATCGAGTATCGCGACCAGACCTCGAAACCCGCACCCGCCGATGCGATCGCGGCCGCGATGTCCGTCTCGTCGGCGAGTGCGACCTCGGCGCGCACCGCGCCGGTCGCGGGGTTGTACACGGGCGTGGTGCGTCCGTTCGCGGGAACGACGGACGCCCCGTTGATCCAGTGCCCGATGATGAGGGGCGTCTGCTCCGCCTCGATCGCCGGCGATGTCTCAGTGATGCTCATGCGAGTGCTTCCTTCGTAGGTTTCAGAGTCCGGTGTGGACGAGGCCGGCCGCGATGTCCACGGCAGCGGCGACGTCGCCATCGGGCGGATAGAGGAGGGTGCGGCCCACGGTGAGCCCGCGGACGCCGGGGAGGGAGAGCGCGTCCTCCCACGCGGCGAACGTCTGGTCCGGATCAGCCCCGGAATCACCGCCGAGCAGAAGCGTCGGCATCGTCGTCGCAGCCATGACGCGCTCCATGTCCTCGACGACCGGCAGCTTCATCCAGGTGTAGGCGCTGGACGCCCCGAGCCCGGAGGCGATCGCGATCGAGAGGATGACGGCATCGGTCGACAGGTCGTTCACGATGCGCCCATCGACCCAGCGGCTCATGAACGGCTCGAGCATGATCGGCAGCCCCGCCGCGACCGCCTGCGAGACGGCATCGGCGGTCGCCTGCAACGTGGGAGCCGTGGCCTCGTCGTCGAGGTTCACGCGGATCAGTGTCTTCGCGAAGTCGATGCCGTCCGCAGCCATCGTCGGAACGTCGTAGCCCGTGTAGCGGTCATCCATCTCGAATCGTGCCCCGCGCAGGCCCCCGCGGTTCATCGAACCCACGACGATCTTGTCGTCGAGGAGGCCGAGGCCGGCGAGGTCGTCGACGATGTCGGGGGTGCCGAGCACGCCGTCGACACCCGGCCGGCCGAGGGCGATCGCCATCCGTTCGAGCAGGTCGTAGCGGTCCGCCATCGCGGTCGGGTTCGCCCCCACTGCGAGCGCACCGCGAGCGGGATGGTCTGCCGCGACGATGAACAGGCGTCCGTCGCCGTTGAGCACGTCTCTCCGACGCCGGCCCGTCAGCCGTGCGCGGAGCTGCTCGGGGTGCCGGGCACGGAGTTCGCGAAGCTCCGCGAACTCCTCCTCGCCAGGGGTCATCCTGCTCATCTCAGTACCCCTTCTCGAGGACGGCTTCGACCTCGCCGGCCGTGGGCATCGCGGTCGAGCACTCGCGGCGGGAGGCGACGATCGCGCCCGCGACGTTCGCGAAACGCAGGATGCGCTCGAGTTCCCATCCGGACAGCAGGCCGTGGATGAGCGCGCCGCCGAACGCGTCCCCCGCGCCGAGACCGTTCACCACCTCGACGGGGTGAGGCGGCATTTCGACGGTCTCGTCCCGCGTCTTGGCGAGGACGCCCTTGGGGCCCTGTTTGACGATGGCGAGCTCGACGCCTCGTTCGAGCAGCGCGTCGGCGGCGCGCAGCGGCGCGGTCTCGCCGACGGCGATCTCGCATTCCTCACGGTTGCCGACGGCGACGGTGACATGCGGGAGGGCGTGGGCGACCTGCGTCGAGGCCTCCGCAGGGTCGGCCCAGAACATCGGCCGGTAGTCGAGGTCGAGGATGGTGTGCTGTGCACGGTCCCGGGCGTGGAGTGCGGCGAAGTGCGTGGCGCGGCTCGGCTCCTGGCTGAGGCCGGTGACGGTGAGCCACAGGACGCGTGCGCGCCGGACGGCGTCGAGGTCGAGGTCGGACGGTTCGATGTCGAGATCCGGCGCCTTCGGCTCGCGGTAGAAGTAGAGCGGGAAGTCATCGGGAGGGAAGATCTCGCAGAACGTGAGGGGCGTCTTCAGCCGCGGGTCGACTCCGACGTACCGATTGTCGACCCCGAGACGGTCGAGCTCGCGCAGCAGGTAACGCCCGAAGGGGTCGTCGCCGACACGCGACAGCAGCGCGACGTCGTGGCCATGCCGGGCGGCGGCGACGGCGACGTTCGCGGCGCTGCCGCCGAGGTACTTGCCGAAGGTGTCGACGTCGGCGAGCCCCCGTCCGTCCTGCAGGGGGTAGAGGTCCACGCCCAGCCGTCCGGCTGCAAGCACATCGAGTTCGAGGGTCGGTTCGCTCATACGCCGCCGGACACCACCTTCGCTGATTCGCCTCAGGAAGCAGTTCGTCCCTGAATTGTCCTAACAATAACACAAGCTCTCGCGGTTGCAAGGGACAATCTCGCGTGACAAGGGCGCCAGGACGTAAGGTTGTGACGACATATTGTCGAACGGAGGCTTTCCATGGCGAACGACGAGCCCATCTGGCCGGACCAGCTCTTCCAGGACCTCGATCGCACCGGCCCCGTGCCGATCTACTTCCAGATCTCCAGCAGGCTCGAGACGGCGATCCAATCGGGAGACATCCCCCCGGGGGCGCGGCTCGAGAACGAGATCGCGATCGGACAGCGCCTCGGCGTCTCACGGCCGACGATTCGCCGTGCCATCCAGGAGGTCGTCGACAAGGGACTCCTCGTGCGCCGGCGCGGTATCGGCACCCAGGTCGTCCAGGGTCAGGTGACGCGGCAGGTCGAGCTCACGAGCCTCTACGAAGACCTCACCAGCTCCCATCACGCCCCCGGAACGATCGTGCTCGCGCACGACGTCGTTCCGGCGACCGAGCAGATCGCGACCGCACTGGGACTCGAAGCAGGCGCCGACGTCGTCTATCTGCGCCGTCAGCGCACCACCGACGGCGTTCCGGTGGCGGTGCTGGAGAACTATCTGCCTCCCGAGTTCGGCGACATCACCACCGAGCAACTGAGCGAGCGAGGGCTGTACCAGATCCTCCGCGCGCGGGGGGTCGCCATACAGATCGCGAAGCAGCGGATCGGTGCTCGCCGAGCGGCGGGCGACGAGAGCGAACTGCTCGACATCGACCGCGGGGGCCCGGTACTGACCATGGAGCGCGTCGCCTACGACAACTCGGGCCGGGCGATCGAGTTCGGTCACCACTGCTATCGGCCCGACATGTACAGCTTCGAGACCACCCTCGTCGCCAAGTAGCCGCGGCCGAATGCTCGATCTGGCGCCGTGGGCGTGGATGCTGCTCGCCCTCGCCGCGGCCATCGTCGGCGTCTCGAAGACCGCCCTGCCCGGGGCCAGCACGATCTCCGTCGCCGTCTTCGCCGCATTCCTTTCGGCGCGGACATCGACCGGCGCGCTCCTCATCCTGCTCATCATCGGTGACGTCTTCGCCCTGCTCGCCTATCGGCGTCACGCGCATTGGCCGACGCTGGTGCGTCTCGCGCCCGCCGTGGTCGCCGGCGTCCTGTTCGGCGCGCTCTTCCTGGCGTTCGCGGACAACACGCTCGTGAAGCCCGTCATCGGCATCATCCTGCTCGGGATGGTGGCATTCACCCTCTGGCAGCGCCGCACTTCCCGCGGCGCTGCCTGCACGGGCCTCGCGATGACGGCCGGCTACGGCTCGCTCGGCGGCTTCACCACGATGGTGGCCAACGCCGGCGGTCCGGTCATGTCGATGTACCTGCTCGCCATGAGGACGCCTGTGAAGGTGTTCCTCGGCACCGCAGCCTGGTTCTTCGCCATCGTCAACATCGTCAAGCTGCCGGTCCTCGTCGGTCTCGGGCTCATCACGGTGCCGGTACTCATGGTGGACGCCGTGCTCGCCCCGCCGGTCGTCGTCGGAGCCCTGTTCGGTCGATGGATGATCCCGCACGTGCAGCAGGCTCTCTTCGACCGGATCGTCATGATCCTCACCGTCGTCGGTGCGGCCTATCTGCTCGTTCCCTGACCCTTCGGCGAGCGGCATCGTCGATGAACCGCTGTTCTTCCGGCCCCCGGATTCAGCGCTGGGTGACGCCGAGCGCGATTCTGCGAGCGCTCTCGATGCTGATCGAAGCCGACGAAGCGACCTCGGAGACAGGTTCCCCGGCGGAGAGCCATCCGACAAGGGAACGGCGCTCGCGCGGCGTGGCCGCGCCCCAGATCCCGTCCCGCTCGTCATTGACGATGGCGCACCCCAGGCAATCTTCGCGGGCAGGGCAGCCCGCGCAGATCTCCTTGGCGTGGTTCGCACGCTCCCAGGCTTCGGGGAAGAAGATCTCGGGTATCACCATGGAGCAGTGTGCCGACGCGCGCCACTCCTCATCGCGATCGTGGATCACCGGCGCGGACGGAGCCGCCGTCACCAAGGCAATCCCCACGACACGGCAGCGGAGTTCACGGTGCCGGAGATCCTCGCCAGGGGCCTGCAGCCTTCCCGTTCATCACCGAGATCCACAACTGCGCCGGGTCCTACCGGTTCGGCATGACGGCTCTGGAGCCCGCACCGCGAACGTCGGCATCGTCGAGAATCTGATCGACTTCGCCGCGGATCTCCCCCACCTGCAGCGCGTGGTCCACATCTCGGGCTACCGCGTCGGCGGACAGGACCCCGCAACCGTTCCGTGGTCGGATGACCACCGCACCGCCGTCTACAAGGAGCTCGGCGCCTACGGAGCGTCGAAGGTGGAATCCGACGCGATCTTCCAGGCCCGAGCCCTGGAGCGCGGAATCCCCTGGACGATCGTCAATCCGTCCAGCGGGATCGGCGACAGCGTGACCGGAGAGTCCGACCAGCAGATCGGGCTGGCCACCACCATCGAGCAGATCTGGGACGGCACCGCGGCCGCGCGGCCCGGGAACGGGTCGACCTTCCTCCCGGTCGTCACGGTCGACCATCTGGCCGCCTTCATGGCGGCAGCAGCGCTCGCTCCGGCTGCGATGGGCACGGCCTACTGGGTTCTCGACGACGCGACCCTACCGCTGGCGGAGCTGCTCACGCAGGCCGGCCGGCACCTCGGCGGGAAGGTCCCAGGTCTGAAGATCCCGGTGAGCGTCATCAAGCGGCTTCCGCAGTGGGTCACCAAGGCGGATCCGGAGACGCTCGGTTTCCTGTCCTCCGACCGCTACCCGACGGACTCCGCTGTCGAGCTCGCCACGAGGAACGGCATCCCTATGCCCGACGTGCGGTGCTCGCTCGACCGGTGGGCCGACTACCTGGCCGCACACCGGTTCGAAGCGGCGAGGGGCGACGGGCGACGGTTCGTCGACGCCGGTGGTGAGAGGACGTTCGAACTCGGCGCATCCGGATCCAGCCGTCTGATTCTTCCCGGTCTGCCGGTCAACGCGGACACCTGGGCCGCCGTGGCGTCGGGCATCGGCGCGCGCGCCGTCGACCTGCCCGGACTCGGGCTCAGCGGCGGAAGGGGCGTTCAGGACTGGGAGCGGTGGCCGCCCGCCGTGCTGGGCGAGGAGCCCGCCGACCTCATCGGCCGCTCTCTCGGTGCGGCTGCGACGGTGATCGCGGCGGACCGATACCCGGCTGGGGTGAATTCCCTGACGTTGATCGCGCCGTTCTTCCTCCAGGCTCCGTCGGGCGCCACAGCCACGCTGCGGCCGCTCGTCGGCGCGAAGCGCTGACGCGGTTCCGCGGCCCGGTCCGCATCGTCACCGGAAGCGAGGACCCGATCGCGCCGGACGCCGGCGAGCTGCGCAGGTCGCTCCCGGACGTCGAGCTGATCTCGGTGCCGGGCGCCGGTCACCATCCGCAGCTGACGCATGGCGATGCTCTCGTCGGGCTGCTCCAGGGATCGTTCGCGACGGAGACGACCGAAATCTCGGCCGCTCTGCCTTCCTGGCGGACATCGACGAGAGCCCCGAGTCGCACCGGGAACGACAGAGGCCCGGACCACTGATTTTCTCAGTGTTTCCGGGCCTTCTCTGCTGGCTGGGGTACCTGGACTCGAACCAAGAACAACTGAACCAGAATCAGCCGTGTTGCCAATTACACCATACCCCAAGGGCGAAACCGGAGCCTCGCACCGAGAGTCAAGCTTACCCGAGCTGATCCCCGGATCCAAACCGGGGCGGGATCCCGCGCGCGTCGCGCTCCCCCGCCCCGGCCCGTGATCGGGTCAGCCCAGGAACTCGGCCAGCGCGCGGAGGCGGCGGAGCGTCTCGTCCTTGCCGAGCAGCTCCATCGACTCGAACAGCGGCGGCGACACCCGGCGTCCGCTCAGGGCGACGCGCGGCGGGCCGTAGGCGACGCGGGGCTTGAGACCGAGACCGTCGATCAGCGCGGCCGCCAGGGCATCCTGGATCGCCTCCGGCGTGAACGTGTCGAGCGGCTCGAGCGCCGCGGCGGATGCCGTGAGCACCTCGGCGGCGTTCGCGGGCAGCCCCTTGAGCGCGTCCTCGTCGTATGACACCTGGTCGGAGAACAGGAAGCCGAGCAGGCCGGGCACTTCGCCGAGCAGCTGCACGCGCTCCTGCACGAGCGGGGCGGCGCGGAAGGCCAGCACGAGCTGCTCGTGCGTCGGCTCCCCGTCGAACACGTCGGCGGCGGCGAGGTACGGCAGGATCCGCTCGGCGAAGTCCTTCGCCTCGAGCTTGCGGATGTGATCGCCGTTGATCGACTCGGCCTTCTTCTGGTCGAAGCGGGCCGGGTTCGGGTTCACGTTGACGATGTCGAACGCGGCCGTGAACTCCTCGAGCGAGAACACGTCGCGGTCGGGGCCGATCGACCAGCCGAGCAACGCGAGGTAGTTCAGCAGGCCCTCGTGGATGAAGCCGCGCTCGCGGTGCAGGAACAGGTCGGCCTGCGGGTCGCGCTTGCTGAGCTTCTTGTTGCCGGTCTCCCCCAGCACGAGCGGCATGTGCGCGAAGCGCGGCACGAAGGTCGTCACGCCGGCGTCGATGAGCGCACCGTAGAGCGCGAGCTGACGCGCTGTCGACGGCATCAGATCCTCGCCGCGCAGCACGTGTGTGATGCCCATGAGCGCGTCGTCGACCGGGTTCACCAGCGTATAGAGCGGGGCGCCATTGGGGCGCACGACGACGAAGTCGGGGAAGGATCCGGCCGGGAACGTGACCTCGCCGCGGATGAGGTCGACGTAGGTGACGTCTTCATCCGGCACACGCAAACGCAGCGCGGGCTGGCGACCCTCGGCGCGGAACGCGGCCCGCTGCTCCTCGGTGAGGTCGCGGTCGAAGTTGTCGTAGCCGAGCTGCTTCGCGCGGCCGTTCGCCTCGTTGCGGGCGTCGATCTCCTCCGCCGTCGAGTAGCTCTCGTACACGGATCCGGCGGCCTTGAGCTTCTCGATCACGCCCTGGTAGATGTCACCGCGCTGCGACTGGCGGTACGGCCCGTGCGGGCCGCCGACCTCGACGCCCTCATCCCAGTCGATCTTGAGCCAGGTCAGCGCGTCGACGAGTTGGCGGAAGCTCTCCTCGCTGTCGCGCGCGGCGTCGGTGTCCTCGATGCGGAACACCATCTTGCCGCCGGTGTGCCGGGCGTAGGCCCAGTTGTAGAGCGCCGTGCGGACCATGCCGACGTGCGGCAGACCCGTCGGCGAGGGGCAGAAGCGGACGCGGACGTCAGCACCGGACGCGGTCGTGGTGCGGGGATCGGGAGTAGCCATAGCCCTTCGATTCTAGTTGCGGGCGGCCTGCCTCCCGAGCAGGGTCCGGGGCCGGACGGGAGAACCCCGCCCGGCCCCGGATCGTGGAATCACTGCGCGACGAGCTGTGCGACGTACCCCGGCACCATGGGCGCGCCCCATCCGGTGGTCAGGTCGTAACCGTCCGTCGTGGCGTAGCCCGGCACGGCGTTCGGCGTGAGCGAGCCGTCATCGGCGAGCGCCCACATCCGGTTGCTGTCGAGCACCCCGCTCGGCGTCGTCCCGTAGGTGAGCGGAACGATGTCGTTGAACGCCGACGAGTGGTCGAACGACGCGCTGTACAGCGCCTTGTTCAGATCGCCGATCGGGCCCTTGCCCGCGGCGGCCCGCGCCTGGTTCGCGATCGCGGTCGCCGCGGCCGCCTGCGGGGACGCCGCCGAGGTGCCGCCGAAGACGCCCCACGCCGCGGGACCCTCGGTGCTCGGGAAGTACGTGTGGTAGACCAGCACGCCTCCGTTCACCGCCGCGTTCCACGCGAGGTCCGGCACGCCGCGCGCACCGCCGACGACGCCGGAGACGCCGTCCTGGTACGCCGGCCGCGAGTACACGGTCGACAGGCCGCCGCCTGTGCCGATCTGGAAGCCGCCCTCGTTCCACACGGGCTCGGTGTTGCCGCCCGAGTTCCACGCCCAGTACGCCGGGTTGCGGGCGCCGCTCGCGAGATACGGCACATCCTGGGTGGGGTTCCACGTCCAGCCGTCCTGCACCTGGGTACCGCCGACAGAGGTCACGTACGGCGAGACGTTGGGGTAGCTGACCTCGGGCGTGGATCCGACCGTGCCGGCGCGGTGCGAACGGACGTATCCGGTGGATCCGTCATCGCCGGACGACGCGAAGAACGTGTCGCCCTTCGCGATGCCGCGCTGGAAGGTCTGGTCGAACTTCGTGAACTGCGTCTTCGCCGCGGAAGCGGATCCGAAGGTCTGCTCGTCGGTGCCGAACGACATCGAGAACACCGTCCCCGAGGGGTACTTCTGGATCGCCCAGTCGATCGCCTTCATCAGGTTGGGGACGCCCTGCACGCCCTGCGTCTCCGCGGGCGGGGTGGACAGCAGCACGATGTGCGCCTTCGGGGCCATCGCATACGCCCACTGCACGTCGAGGTTCGCCTCACCGGCCCAGCCGGCGGCGGAGTTCGGCCCGGACTGGCCGACACCCTTGCCGGTCGGGTTCTTGTAGTCGGGCGTGCCGAGCGGCGAGACCGCCTCGAAGTCCGGGGCAGGTCCACCGAACGTCTGGGCGAAGAAGGCCAGGTCATCGGCGGCGGTCGGGCTGCCGTAGGCGTCCACCAGCACGATCGTCTGTCCGGCGCCGTCGTTGCTGGAGGCGAGCGGACCCAGGCCGTAGTGCGCACGCAGCTGATCCGGCGTGTAGCAGTGGATCGTCGTCGACACGCGGTTGTCCGGTGCGGGCCGCTGGCAGGCGATCGCCGCGCCTCCGGCGTCAGCCTGCGAGGTGAAAGCGCTGTCGGGGGCCTGCGCGGCGAACGGCGTGACCGTCGCTGCGGACGGCGGTGGCGACGAGACGGGGGCCAGGGCGAGCGCGGTCGCTCCGGCCATCGCGGTGACGCCGAGTGCGGCGAAGAGGGTCCTGGTACGTGACATGCCAACCTCCTTGTTGACGGATCACCCGGGCCGCCGGGTCAGCGGTGCGGGACCGCCCACGACGCTACACCCGCACCAGCGCTCTGATACCGGATGTTCAGCGGTCTCATAAGGACGGATCCCGGCTCATCGCCCTCAGTGCCGGGACCGACCGTCAGCGCTTTCCGAAGGGCGACAGCACGATGATCGCGGCGACCACGACGAGGGCGGCGACGGCGAGGCCCGCGTAGGAGAACGACTGCAGGATGACGCCCGCCAGCACCGCACCGCCGGCCGCGCTCAGGCTCATGATCGAGTCGCTGCGGCCCTGGCGGCGCGTGCGCAGCGCGGGCGCCGACGCCTCGGTGAGCAGAGCTGCACCGGCGACGGTCGCGGCGCTCCAGCCCAGGCCCAGCAGGATGAGCGCGACCATGACGCCCCACGGCGTCTCCCCCGCGAACATCGCGAAGCACAACGATACGACGAGCAGCGCCTGCCCGAGCAGCACCGTGCGCAGCCGGCCCCAGCGGTCGGCGAGGATGCCGAACACCGGCGACAACCCGTACATCCCGGCAACGTGCATGGCGATCGTCACGCCGACGAGCACCGTGACGTCGAGTTCCATCGACATCCCGTCGTGCATGCCCCCCATCGAGCCGCCGGACATGGCCATGTGCGACAGATGCACCGGGGTCATCGCCATGACCGAGGCCATCGTGACGTGCGAGCCGGCGATCGCGAAGATCGCGTAGCGGGCGGCGACCGGGCGGTCGACGCGCTCGATGCCGGCCGCGACGGATCCGGTCTCGGGCAGCATGCGCGAGGTGAGCAGCGGATCCGGCCGGAGGGCGATCAGGTACAGGGCGAACGCCGCGACCTGCGCCACCAGCGAGAACAGGTAGGAGCCGGTGTGCTCCGGCATGCCGATCACCCGGCCGAGTTGCTCGCCCGGTCCGAGCAGCAGCGGTCCTGCGACCCCTCCGATCGTGGTCGCCCACACGACGACCGACAGATCCCGCCCTCGGTGCTGCGGCTGTGCCAGGTCGGTCGCGGCGAACCGGGACTGCAGGTTCCCGGCGTTGCCCATGCCGATCATGATGATGCCGACCAGCAGCAGCGGGAACACGCGGACCGCGGCCGCCGAGATAACCACCACGATGCCGAGAAGCGCGAACAGGTTGCCCGCCGTCAGCGCGAACCGGCGGCCGCGCAGCCCGGCGAGGCGCGCCAGCGGGATCGCCGCGAGGGCGGCGCCGAGCGTCACAGAGGCGGTGGCGAGGCCGGAGAGCGCGTCGCTTCCCGAGATGTCCGCCGCGAGCAGCGCGCCCAGCGAGACCGTCGCGCCGAAGGCGATCCCGCCGAGGACCTGACCGAGCGAGAGGATTCCGACGGTGCGACGCTGGATCCTCGTGCGCTCCAGTTCGGTCAGGATCGCTGCGGTCACGACGCGGGCACGGCGTCGCGCACAGCGTTGCGCAGCGTCCCGATTCCTGAGATCTCGACCTCGACCGTGTCACCGGCCTCGAAGGCGCCCACGCCGGCCGGAGTGCCGGTCATGATCACGTCGCCCGGCAGCAGCGTGAAGACGGCCGAGGCATACGCGATGATGTCGGCGACGGAGTGGATCATGTCGGTGAGAGGGGCGTGCTGGCGCACCTCGCCGTTCACCCGGGTGGTGAGCTCCGCGGCGTCCAAGTCGACATCGGTCTCGATCCACGGTCCCAGCGGGCAGAACGTGTCGAAGCCCTTGGCGCGCGACCACTGGCCGTCCTTGCGCTGCAGGTCGCGAGCTGTGACGTCGTTGCCGATCGTGTATCCGAACACGTACTGCTGCGCGTTCTCGGCGGCGACGTTCTTGGCGATGCGCCCGATCACGACCACGAGCTCGCCCTCGTGCTCGGTGCGCTCCGAGAGCGCGTTCGGGCGCACGATGGTGTCACCGGGGCCGATCACCGCGGTGTTCGGCTTGAGGAACAGCAGCGGCTCCGCCGGCGCCTCGCCGCCCATCTCCGCGGCATGGTCGTGATAGTTCTTGCCGACGCAGACCACCTTCGAGCGCGGGATGACCGGGGAGAGCAGCGCCACGTCGGCGAGCGGCACCCGCTCCCCCGTCGTCTCGTAGCCCGCGAACATCGGGTCGCCGGCCAGCACGACCAGCTCGCCCTCGTCGAGGATCCCGTACTTGATGCCGTCGTTGTGGCTGAACCGAGCGATCTTCACATGCTCAGCCTATCCACGACGCGCGATCAGCCCGTCGTCTCGGCCTTGTTGCCGCCGGCCTCGAGCACGTCGCCCGCGGGCAGCTCCTTGTGCCCGCCGAACTGCAGGCGCATCGCCGAGAGCACCTTGTTCGCGTACAGGTCCTCGTCCCGCGATGCGAAGCGCTCGAACAGCGACGCGGCGAGCACCGGCACCGGCACGCCCACGTCGACGGCGGCCTTGACCGTCCAGCGGCCCTCGCCCGAGTCGGACACCCGGCCGGCGAGACCGTCGAGTGTTGGGTTGCCCTGCAGAGCCGCGGCGGTGAGGTCGAGCAGCCACGACGAGATGACGGATCCGCGCCGCCACAGTTCCGCGACCTTCGGGGTGTCGATGTCGAACTGGTAGTACTCGGGCTCCTCGAGAGGTGCGACCTCGGCTGAGTGCTCGGCCTCGCGGATCCCCGCGTCGGCGTTCTCGAGCAGGTTCAGCCCCTCGGCCAGCGCCGCCATCACGCCGTACTCGATGCCGTTGTGCACCATCTTCACGAAGTGACCGGCACCGGACGGCCCGCAGTGCAGGAATCCGAGCTCCTCGTCGCCGAGCTCACCGGTACGGCCCGGGGTGCGCTCGATCTCGCCCACGCCCGGGGCGATCGTCTTCAGGATCGGGGTGATCGTCGCGAACGCCTCGTCGGGCCCGCCGACCATGAGGCAGTAGCCGCGCTCGAGGCCGAAGACCCCGCCGCTGGTTCCGACGTCGACGTAGTTCAGGCCCTTCTCCCGCAGCGCCTTGGCCCGGCGCACGTCATCGCGATAGTTGGAGTTGCCGCCGTCGATGAGGATGTCCCCGGGCTCGAGCACCTCGCTGAGCTCCTCGACGACCCGGCCGGTGAGTCCGGCGGGGATCATCAGCCAGACGACGCGCGGGCCGTCGAGCTTGGCCGCGAGATCGGCGTAGTCGGTCGCGCCGATCGCGCCCTCCGCGACGAGCGTCGCGACGGCATCCGGATTGACGTCGTAGACGACGCACTCGTGCCCTCCGCGCATGAGGCGGCGCACGATGTTCGCCCCCATCCGTCCGAGTCCGACCATGGCCAGCTTCATAGCGGGGTCCTCTCCTGTCAGGGATCGCAGTTCATGCGCCGCCTCCGCGTCGGAGGCGGTGTGGATCGTGCGGCGGGTCAGGCGTCCAGGCGGACGAGCCAGCCGTGGGTGTCCTCACGACGGCCGTACTGGATGTCGGTGAGCTCCTCGCGCAGCGACATGGCCAGCTCGGTCGACTCTGGGCCCTCGTGCACGATCTCGAAGTCGTCTGCCATGAGCGTGCCGATCGGCACCACGACCGCGGCGGTGCCGCAGGCGAATGCGCCGACGATCTCGCCGGACGCGGCACCATCGCGCCACTCCTGGATGGAGACCTTGCGCTGCTCGACCTCCAGCCCGCGATCCTTCGCGAGCTGCAGGATCGACGCGAGCGTGATGCCCTCGAGGATGGAGTCGCTGGCCGGGGTGATCAGCTTGTTGTCACGGGTGACGAGCACGAGGTTCATGCCGCCGAGCTCCTCGATGTACTCGCCGTCGAGGAACAGGACCTGCTGGCAGCCCTTCTTGTACGCCTCCTCCTGCGGGAGCAGGCTCGAGGCATAGTTGCCGCCGGTCTTCGCCGCGCCCGTTCCGCCGTGACCGGCGCGGGCGTAGTCACGGGACAGCCAGATGTTCACCGGCTGCACGCCGCCAGGGAAGTACGCTCCGGCCGGGCTCGCGATGAGGTAGTAGGCCACCTTCTTCGCGGCCCGCACACCGAGGAAGGCCTCCTTGGCGAACATGAACGGGCGGAAGTAGAGGCTCTCCTCGGGGTTGCTGGGCACCCAGGAGGAGTCGACGGCGACGAGCTGCTTGAGCGACTCGATGAACAGCTCGGTCGGCAGCTCGGGAAGAGCCAGGCGCCGCGCAGAACGCTGCAGGCGGGCGGCGTTCCGGTCGGGGCGGAAGGTCCACACGGATCCGTCCGCGTGCCGGTAGGCCTTGAGACCCTCGAAGATCTCCTGCGAGTAATGCAGCACGGCGGCGGCCGGGTCGAGCTCGATGGGGCCGTACGGCGAGACGCGAGGACGGTGCCACCCGCCCTTGTCCGACCAGCACAGATCGACCATGTGGTCGGTGAAGTGCTGCCCGAAGCCGGGCGCGGCGAGGATCTCCTCGCGGTCGGCGTCGGAGCGCGCGTCCTCGTTACGGGTGACGCGCCAGATGAGTCCGGCGGGTGACGGAGCCTGAAGAGGGAGTTCGATGGTCATGAATGCGTCCTGACAGGTCGAAGGGTGCGGCGTCGTGCGCTGACTTCAGGTTACGCCTGGAGCCGGGCGATGATCGCCGCGCCGGTCTGTTCGGTGGTGCGGGCGCCGTCCCGTGCGGCGATGTCCTCCTCGACGGCACGCTGCACGCGTGCGGCCTCGTCGCTCAGCCCCAGGTGGTCCAGGAGCAGAGCGACCGAGAGGATCGCTGCGGTGGGGTCGGCCTTCTGCTGGCCCGCGATGTCGGGTGCCGAGCCGTGCACGGGCTCGAACATCGACGGGAACGCGCCGTCGGGGTTGATGTTGCCCGAGGCGGCGAGGCCGATGCCACCGGTGACGGCGCCGGCCAGATCCGTGAGGATGTCCCCGAAGAGGTTGTCGGTGACGATCACGTCGAAGCGCGAAGGGTGGGTGACCAGGAAGATCGTGGCCGCATCGACGTGCAGGTAGTCTACGGCCACGTCGGGGTGCTCCTGCGCCACCTCGTCCACGATGCGCTTCCAGATCGCGCCGGCGTGCACCAGCACGTTGGTCTTGTGCACGAGTGTGAGCTTCTTGCGGCGCTTCTCCGCGAGCGCGAAGGCGTAGCGCACCACCCGCTCCACACCGAATGCGGTGTTCACGCTCGTCTCGTTCGCGACCTCGTGCGGGGTGCCCTTGCGGATCGCGCCGCCGTTGCCGACGTAGGGTCCCTCGGTGCCCTCGCGGACGACGACGAAGTCGATCTCGCCCGGATCCGCCAGCGGTCCGGGCGCACCCGGGTACAGCTTGGACGGACGCAGGTTCACGTAGTGGTCGAGCTCGAAGCGGAGCTTGAGCAGCAGACCGCGCTCGATGTTCGCATCCTTGAGGCGCGGATCCCCCGGCTGCCCGCCGACGGCGCCGAGCAGGATCGCGTCGTGCGCGCGGATCGCATCCAGATCCTCATCGGTCAGCGTCTCGCCCGTCTCCAGGAAGCGCGCGGCGCCGAGCGAGAACCGGGTCTTCTCGAACGTCACGGGGCTCGAGGCGGTGACGGCGTCGAGCACCTTCTCCGCCTCGGTGACGACCTCGGGACCGATGCCGTCACCGGGGATGACAGCCAGCTTCACGACACGGGACGACGATTCCGACACGGGCGCTCCTTGCGATTCGTTACGGGTGGAGGATCCCAGGCTATCGGGAGCCGGAGACCCTCCCGACAAAGAGTCGTCCCCCTCAGAACGACCTAGGGACCGTGCTGAGGGGGACGACTCGAGAATGGCGGTCAGTTGCCGAGCCGGCGCCCGAGGGTGAGCGCTGCGATCGTCGCGGCGCAGATCACCAGGAAGCCTCCGATGAGCGAGGTCACCATGACGCCGGTGCCGAACGCCTCGGATGCAGCCTGCTGCAGCGCCAGTCCGAGCGCCTCCGGCAGCTGCTCGGCCGCGGAGAACGCTCCGGCGAGAGTCTCCTTCGCGCGATCGGCCAGCCCCTCCGGCACGCCCGCCGGCACGACCAGCGAGGTGCGGTAGAACGCGGTGATGATTCCGCCGAGGATCGTGGTGCCGAGCACGGCGCCCAGCTCGTACGCCGTCTCGGACACGGCACTGGCCGCGCCAGCCTTCTCCGGCGGGGCCGCGGCGAGGATGAGCTCGTTGGAGACGGTCTCCGCCGCGCCGATGCCGATGCCGAGCAGCACGAACGCGACGATCAGCGGCGCCACGCCGTGCGCATGCGTGGTGAAGGCCACCACGAGGTAGCCCGCGAGCGAGAACACCAGGGCGGCCGGGACGAGGATCTCGGGGCGCACGCGGCGCGCGATCGGCACGACGACGAGGCCGGAGACGATCATCATGGCCATACCCGGGATGAGCGCGAGGCCTGCCTCGACGGGCTTGAGCCCGAGCACCAGCTGCAGGTGCTGCGACACGTAGTAGAGGAAGCCGACGAGCGCGACCACGCTGAGCAGGTTCACCAGGATCGCGCCGCTGAACATCCCGCGGCGGAAGAGCGCCATGTCGAGCATCGGGACCTCCGCGCGCAGCTGCCGGCGCACGAACAGCACACCCATGCCGACGCCGACGATGATCAGGATCACGACGAGCGGGGTGATGCCGTCGACGGCGAATTCCTTGATCGCATAGACCACGGGCACCATGGTGGCCATCGACATCAGGATGCTGAGCAGGTCGATGCGTCCCGGATTCGGATCCCGGCTCTC
Organism: Microbacterium sp. 22303; assembly: GCF_052045265.1. Lineage (NCBI taxonomy): Bacteria > Bacillati > Actinomycetota > Actinomycetes > Micrococcales > Microbacteriaceae > Microbacterium > Microbacterium sp. 22303. The sequence continues at coordinate 767,833 of NZ_JBQEOQ010000001.1, forward strand.
CGGGACCAGGATCGGTGCGAGGATCAGCAGCGGGATGAGCACGGGCACGGCGACGAGGAACACGGATCCCCACGCGAAGTGCTCGAGCAGCACTCCCCCGACGATCGGCCCGAGTGCGGAGCCGGCGGAGAACGCGGCCGCCCACACGGCGATCGCGAGCCGTCGCTGCTCGCGGTTCTGGAACACCGAGCGCAGCAGCGAGAGCGTCGACGGCATGAGCATCGCGCCGAAGAACCCGAGCAGAGCGCGGGCGGCGATCAGCAGCGCCGCCGTGGGCGCGAACGCGGCGAGCGCGGAGACGAGCGCGAACCCGGTGGCGCCGATGAGCAGCATCCTCCGTCGCCCGAAACGGTCGCCGAGCGTGCCCATCGTCACCAGGAGTCCCGCGAGCACGAGCGGGTAGACATCGATGATCCAGAGCTGCTCGACGCCATTGGGGCTCAGCGCCGTCGAGATCTCCGGCAGAGCGAAGGACAGCACGGTGTTGTCGACCGAGACCAGCAGCACCGGCAGCATGAGCACGACCAGCGCCGCCCAGCCGCGTGCACCGACGCGGGGGCCGTCCTCGGTCCCCGGCAGGGAGATCGACGCTGTTGCGGACATGGTGCACCTCTCGGTTTCATCGCGGAAGGACGAGTTACTTAACCGTCCAGCTGGTATAGTAACAGACATGGCCAGACCTCCGCATGCCCGTGAGCGCGTTCTCGACGCCTACGAGGCCCTGCTCATCTCCGCGGGAGAGCGCACCGCGACCCTCGACGCCGTGGCACGGGCCGCCGACGTCTCCAAAGGCGGTCTGCTCTATCACTTCGCGTCGAAGGACGAACTCGCGAGTGCGATGATCGGGCGCCTGGACCGTCTCGTCGAGGAGGACGTCGCGACGATGGTCGAGGCGCCGGAAGGCCCCGTCGAGTACTACCTGCGCACGTCGGTGATGATGGACGACTCGCTCGACCGCGCGATCATCGCGGCATCCCGGCTGGCGCAGGGCGGCAGCTCGTCTGCGGCGGAGGCTCTGCACCGGATGCGCGATCGCTTCGCGGAGGGGATCCGCCCGCACGTGCGCGATCAGGCGGCGCTCGACCTCGTGCTGCTGCTCAGCGACGGCCTGTTCTTCAACAATGCACTGGACGCGGCCGGATCCGACGGAGTCGTGCCCGCCGGGGCCGGTCTCGACGCGCTCGTCACCCTGGTGCGGCGGTCCGTCGAGAATTGACGCCGTCCCGACGCGAAGAACCGCCGCCCCGATCGTTCGGGGGCGGCGGTTCTTCGTGAGCCGGGTCAGGCCTCGACGAGCTCGATCTGACGGAACAGGTCGGCGTCGATCGCCTCGCGCACCTCGTCGAGGAGGGTCTCCGGGATCGGCGAGTCGAGCGTGAGCACGGACAGCGCCTGGCCGCCGGCCGTCTCGCGCGCGATCTGCATGCCGGCGATGTTGATGCCCGCGTCGCCGAAGCGCTGCCCGTAGACCGCGACGATGCCGGGGCGGTCGGTGTAGAGCATGACGACATGGTGCTTCTCGATCGGCAGCTCGACCGCGTGGCCGTTGATCGCGACGAGCTTCTCGATCTGCTTCGGGCCGGTCAGGGTGCCGGACACCGAGACCTGGCTGCCGTCGGCGAGCGCGCCGCGCAGCGTGATGACGTTGCGGTATTCCTCGCTGACGTCGTCCTGCACAAGGCGCACGGCGACGCCGCGCTGCTCGGCGAGCAGCGGCGCGTTTACGTACGACACCGTCTCGCTCACGATCGGGGTGAAGACGCCCTTGAGCGCGGCGAGGCGCAGCACGCTGACCTCGTAGCCGTTGAGCTCGCCGTGGACCTCGACGTCGAGGCTCGTGAGCGGGGACTGGGCGAGACCGGAGAGGATCTGACCGAGCTTCTCGGTGAGCGGGATGCCAGGGCGCACGTACGGGTCGATGACGCCGCCGGCCACGTTGACGGCGTCCGGAACGAGGTCGCCGCCGAGGGCGAGGCGCACCGAGCGCGCGACGGAGACGCCGGCCTTCTCCTGCGCCTCGTCGGTCGACGCACCCAGGTGCGGGGTGACCACGACGTTCGGCTGCGCGGTGAGTGCGCGCGCGGCGCTGCCCTCGACGGGCGGCTCGGACGTGAAGACGTCCAGGCCGGCACCGGCGATCTCGCCGTTCTGCAGGGCGACCAGCAGCGCCTCCTCGTCGATGAGCCCGCCGCGCGCGACGTTGACGACGTACGCGGTCTTCTTCATCGCGCGGAACTGCTCGGCGCCGATCATGCCGGTGGTTTCCGGCGTCTTCGGCATGTGGATCGTGAGGAAGTCGCTCTCGGCGACCAGGTCCTCGAGGCTGAGCAGCTGCACGCCGAGCTGCTGGGCGCGGGCGCTCGTGACGTAGGGGTCGTAGGCGACGACGCGCATGTCGAACGCCGCCAGGCGCGCCGCGACGAGCGCGCCGATCCGGCCGAGGCCGACGATGCCGACCGTCTTCTCGAAGAGCTCGGCACCGGTGTAGGAGCTGCGCTTCCACTCCCCCGCCGACAGCGAGGCGTGTGCCGCCGGGATCCGGCGGGCGAGGCTGAGGATGTGGCCGACGGTGAGCTCGGCGGCGGAGACGATGTTCGATGTGGGCGCGTTCACGACCATGACGCCGGCGGCCGTCGCCGCCTTGATGTCGACATTGTCGAGGCCGACGCCCGCCCGGGCGACGACCTTCAGCACCGGGGCGTGCGAGAGCGCCTCCGCGTCGATCTTCGTGGCCGAGCGGATCAGCACGGCATCGGCGTCGGCGAGGGCGGCGAACAGCGCCTCACGGTCGGTGCCGTCCACCGAGCGGATGTCGAAGTCGGGACCGAGCGCGTCCACCGTGGCGGGAGACAGCGTCTCCGCGAGCAGGACGATGGGTTTGCGGGCAGACGTGTTCACGGCATTCTCGGGCACAGAGAGATCCTTCGGGGCTGGGAAGGGGGATCCGGACGCGCCGCACCGTCGGGGCGCGATAGTGCCCACACTCTACCCGAGGCGCCAGAGCCGCCCCGACCGTGTGACGGCGAGAGACCGGGGCGGTCAGTGCGTGCCGGAGAGCGTGTAACCGACCACGTCGAGCCAGAACACGGCGACCAGGCCCAGGCCCGCGAGCAGCACGAGCGCCACCGTGCCGAGCCGGCGCCGCCGGGTCAGCGCGATCGCGACGACGTAGATGACGGCCGGCAGGATGATCGCCAGGATCAGTGCCACCCAGGTCGTCGCGCCGACGGCGAGGCCCACGAGCGGGATCATGTACGCGATCGCGTTCCAGATCGCGTAGGCGTACAGCAGGCCGAACACGCCCAGCAGCGTGTAGAAGATCCAGCGCGGACGCCGCGGATCGGTCTGCGGTGCGGTCGACATGGACTCGGCGCTCATGCTCCCACCGTCCCGAACATCACGAAGGGCCACGGCACCAGCAGCGCGGCGCCGGCGATCAGCGCCACGACTCTGATCCAGGTCGCCCTGCCGCGGGTGAGCATCCAGGCCGCGGCGAACCAGAGCACCGGGGCGAGCGCTGCGAGCCACATCCAGGGGAAGTACATCCAGTCCACGAGCAGCAGGGACGCGCGCGGACGCAGACGGAAGCCGCCCACGATCCAGCCCACCGCGAAGAGCAGGTACACGCCGCCGATGATCCCGTAGAAGACCAGGGCTGCGTTGCCGATCCCCGCCGGTTCGTCGTCGGCGTCGGTCTCGACCTCTGCAGCCGACGTCGCCCCGCCCGTCGCGGCGCGCGCCACCGGAGTTACGGCTGCGCTCTCTCCGACCCGCTCCGCCTTCTGAGCGCCGCCCGCGGAGGTCTGTGCCCGCGGCACTGCAGGGGGCACATTCTTCGCGGCAGCGTCCGGCGCATCGGGCTCGTCGCCCTCCCAGCGCAGCGCGTCGTCCGGGTCGGTTGTCATGTGTCCAGCGTAGCGACCGATATCCCACGCGTGCGGCTTCGCCGCCGCTAGGCTCAGGTCCAGCATCAGGGGGAAGGGAAAGGACCACCGTGCCCGAGAACAGCAGCAAGAGACCCGCCCGCACCGCAGCGAGCAAGAGCGCTTCCGCCGCGGCCGCCAACGGCCCCGCGGATCCGCCCGCCGGCTGGGTGCCCACCCCGGAGGCAAAGGCGACCGCGACCCGGTTCCGCTGGATCGCGGCCGTGCTCTGGGCCGTCGCCATCGCCGCCGAGGCCGTCGGCATCTTCTGGCTGCTGCGTCAGCGCCAGGTGGTCGGCGAGGACGGCAAGCTCGTCCGAAACCCCGACACAGGCCTGCTCGAGCAGCAGGGCGCGACCGTCACCTTCCCGCAGTGGGCGTTCATCACGCTCATCGTGCTGTTCGTGGTGATCGCCGCGCTCTCGATCACCGGATCCTTCCTGTGGAAGAAGGCGAATCATCTGGATCCGGCCCGCCGCTCCGACACCGTCCGCTTCTTCGTGCAGAACCAGCTCGGCGCGATCATCGCGATCATCGCGTTCGTGCCGCTCATCATCATGGTGTTCCTGAACAAGGACATGGACAAGGGGCAGAAGACGATCGCGGGCATCGTCGGCATCGCGCTCGCCGCGCTCGCCGTGGTGCTCGGCATCGACTTCAAGCCTGCGTCCGTCGAGCAGTACACGGCGGACCAGTCCACGGTCATCCAGCTGCTGGGCAAGGATCAGGTCACCTGGGTCTCCGGCGGCGCCGTCTACCACGTGTGCGACAAGGTCTCGGACATCCAGACCGGCAGCGCGATCCAGACCGGGACCACCGCCGATGCCGTCGCGGCGGGCAAGGAGCGCCTCACGCTGAAGTTCGCCTCGGAGCTGGAGAAGTGCGGCCTGCCGGTGCCGGAGAACGCCACGGCGATCGCTGACGCACTGCGTCAGATCCAGGGCGGGCAGACCGTCACCCTTCCCGCTCCGGTATGGGGCGCAGGAGTCCAGGCTCCCCTGACGGTGCCGGACGCGGCGTCGAGCGGCTCCGAGCCCTCGCCGACCAGCACGCCCTGAACCGAGCGGCCCCGCCGCGACCGCTGCGAAGAGCGCGACGCTCCCGAGAGGGCGTCGCGCTCTTCCTCGTCAGGGGACCGACGGCTCGGAGGCGGCCACGGTCAGAGGCGGCGGGTCAGAGTCGCACGCGCAATGCGGCAGCGGCGTGGCGCACGATGCCGCCGTCGGTCACATCGAAGCCGGGATCCCCGCCGCCGGGACCGCTCGGCGCGGTGTCCCCGGAGGGCCGGCGTGCGGAGAGGTGGATCGCGTCGACGCCGCAGGCGACGAGCCGGGGGATGTCCTCGACGCCCACGCCTCCCCCGGCCATGATCTCGAGCCTGCCGTCCGCCTCCGCGACGAGGGCGCGCAGGGTGTCGCGACCGTCGATGCTGCGGGCGGCCCCTCCGCTCGTCAGGACGCGCCGTACCCCGCTCGACACGAGATGGTCGACGAGTGCCGCGGGCTCCGGCACCGTGTCGATCGCCCGGTGGAAGACGAGATCCGCGGCACCCGCGGCGCTCCTCCAGCGCTCGAGAGCGCCGCGGTCCACGGCGCCGTCGGCGGTCAGCGCGCCGACCACGACCGCTCCCGCGCCGCGACGGACGAGATCGGCGATGTCGGCGGCCACGAGGTCGACCTCCTCGGCGCTGTAGACGAATCCGCCGACGCGCGGCCGGACGAGCACGGCGATGCGCTCCGGATCGTCGGCCACGGCGAGGACCGCGTCGACCGTCGCCCCCGAAGGCGTCAGGCCGCCGGTCGCGGCGAGCGCCTGGCAGAGCTCGACGCGATCCGCGCCGCCCGCGAACGCCGCCCGCGCTCCGGTCGGCCCATCGACGGCGATCTCGAGCGCGATGCGCGTCACGGCGCGACCGTGAGAGTGGCAACGGGCTCGGCCCGCAGCCCCGCGGGGATGCGCACGATCCGCGTGCCGTCGCCGGATGCCTCCGATTCCGCGGCGGAACCGTCCGCCCAGCGCGTCGCACCGTCGGCCAGTTCGGCGGGAAGGCGGACCTCCCCCGTGCTCGGGTCGAGGGCGTGCACGTGCAGCCCCTCCGCGGACCGCGTGTAGCGGCGCGGCTCGCCGATCTCCTCGCCGAAGCGCACCCAGGGACGCGTCCCGTGGATCGCATCGCCGTTCACACGCATCCATGCGCCGAGATCCTGCATCGTGCGGCGCTGCAGCTCCGGGATCCGCCCGGCCGCGTCTGGACCGACGTTGATGAGCAGGTTCCCGTTCTTGGAGACCACGTCGACGAGCATCCGGATCAGGTCCGGCCCGGACAGCGTCTGCCGCTCGTCCTCGGCCTGGTTGTATCCGAACGAGTAGCCGAGGCCGCGCGTCGACTCCCACGGCGCCTCGAGGATGCCGGGGATGTGCGTGTACTCGCGCGTGAGGAAGCCGTGATACGGCACGCCCCAGCGGTCGTTCACGACGCCGTCCGGCACTCGCTCGAAGTAGCGGCGCAGCAGCGCGGCGACCGCGAAGTCGTCGTGGCCCTTGCCGCCGTCGGGCCATTCGATGTCGTTCCAGAGCACGTCCGGCGAGAACCGCTCGACGAGCTCGTCGAGCTGCGCGGCCGCGTAGCGCGAGAAATGCTCGTCGTTGCGGCGGTAGCGGAACAGGTCGGTGTCCGACTCGATCGCCGGGAAATCGCTCGCGTGCCAGTCCAGCGCGCCGGAGAAGTACACCCCGAAGCGTGCGCCGGCACGTCGCGTGGCGTCGTGGAGCTCCGCGATGAGGTCGCGCCGGGGCCCGCGGGCCACCGCGTTGAAGCCGGTCGTGCCGGTGTCCCAGAGGCAGAAGCCCTCGTGGTGCTTGGTCGTCGGGATGACGTAGCGGGCACCTGCGTCCACGAGCTCGCCGATGAAGGCGTCGGCGTCGAAGGACGACGTGTCCCAGAGGTCTGCGAGGTCCTCGTACGACGTGCCGGGTCCGTAGAGCTCCTGGTGCCGCTGCCAGGTCGGGCTCCCGGTGATCCGTACGGTGTTGCCGTACCACTCCGCGTACTGGTGCCAGGCGTACGCGTCCTCGGTCGGGATGTTCACGCCCTCGCCGTGCTGCACGGCCCAGGCCGGCACCGAGTACAGCCCCCAGTGCACGAAGAAGCCGAGCTTGGCGTCGCGGTACCAGTCCGGCACCCGGGTGGCGGGATACGCCGGAGCTTCGGATCCGAAGTCGGGTCCGGTGCGCGTCTCGAAGTTCATCATGCGGACAGCTCCTCTCCGCGACGGCTCACGTGCGCGGTCAGGGCCGGCGTGCCGTCGGCGTCGAACGGGAAGACGCCCGGCGCGAGCCGGTGGTGCCCCAGGCGGAGCAGATCCTGGTCCACTCCTCCCGGTGTGAGGGCGAGGGTCCAATCGGCGGCGAGGTCGTACAGCTCGGGCTCGAGGTACCCGATCTTGACGATCACGATGTCGGCGCTCTCGGGATCCAGCCCCAGCATCCGGAAATCGTCGAGGTGGTGGAAGGGCTTGCGCCGCTCGGTCACGATCGCGTGCACGCTGCCGGCGCGGAGCACGACCTGCGTGCCCGCCTCGGGGTCGCCTTCGGTGATCGAGAACACCTCGCCCGTGATCGGCACGGGACCGCGGGGGCCGGGGTCCACTCGCCCGCCGACCTCGAGGGTCACGGTCGCGCCGACGCCGGCGGTCACGGCCTGTGCCACCGCCGCGGGATCGAACACGGAGGCGTGCACGACGACCCGTCCCTGCTCCGCGAGCTCGGGGCGCGCGAGCAGCTCGCCGAGGGTCCAGGAGAGGTCGCCCGCTCCGCCCGCGGTGGGGTTGTCGCCGGAATCCGAGATGACGTACGGGTGCGCGGTTCCCGGAGTGAGCGCACGGTCGAGCGCCTCGTCGAGGCCGGCGGTCGGCCCCACGAAGACGAAGTCGGCGCGCGCGTCCCAGTACTGCCGGGCAAGGCGCTCGGCCTCCCGCGCGATGACGGCGCGGTCGTCACCGGTCACCATCACGATCGCCATGTTGCGCGGCTCATCAGCCCAGGCGTAGCCGACCCAGATCGCCGCGTCCACGACGCCGTCGAGCTCCTCCACCTCAGGCACCTGCGCGTAGATGCCGCGCGCCGGCTCCAGCCGTGTGCTCGTCTTCTCCCCCGGCAGCAGCACGGGCACCGGCACCCATGCCTTGTAGGGACGGCGCTGCATCGGGTCGGATCCGTACGGACCGCGCAGGCGCGCGAGCAGGTTCCACACCGCGCGCTCCTTGGTGTTCATCCAGTCCTCGTGCGGCGCCATCCGGTAGCAGGTGAGCAGATCCAGCGCGTCGCGCAGCACCTCCGACACGTTGCCGTGCAGGTCCATCGAGGTCGACACGAGCGCGTCGTCGCTGAGCGCGGCGCGCACGGCCGCCGCCAGGTCGCCCTCCGCGTCCTGCATGCCGACGACGCTCATGGCGCCGTGGATGTCGAAGAAGAATCCGTCGAACGGACCGCCCGCGGCGATCTCGGCGCGGATGCCGCGCACGATCGCCTCCTTCATCCGCTGGTAGGTGGCCGGCGCCACGGCTCCGCCCGGCAGCGAGCGCCCGTGGTGGATCGGGACCCACTCGGCCGCCTCGCGCAGTTCACGGCCCTCGTCGAGGAACGGGTAGTACCGCAGGAGGTCGGCGCCCTCGCGGATCGTGAACGCCTCGTCGCCGGAGATGTGCGGCGAGAACGTGCTGGACTCGATCGAGATCCCGGCGATGCCGATCCGGGGGCGATCGAGCCCTCCGTCCTGGACGGCCGGGAGCGGCCCCATCCAGACCGTGTCGGCCTCGGGGCGGATGTGCGGGGTGGGCGCTGTCATGGCGGCGGTCGTTCCTTCTCAGGCGATGCGGGTGGTTCAGACGGGGGCGGGGACGGAATCGGCGAGTCGCGCGGAGGCGAGCGCCGCGGCTCCTCGCGCGACGGCGTCGGCGGAGATCTCCGCGGGCACGATGCGCAGCGGGAACCCGGAGACCGGGGCGTCGGTGCGCAGCGCATCGAGGATGCCGGGCTCGAGCAGATCCCAGGCCTCGCGCACCCCTCCGCCGATCACGACCATGCCGAGATCGAGCAGGGAGGACGCGACGGAGGCGGCGAGAGCCGTCGCACGGGCCGCGTCCGTGAAGACGTCGAGCGCCGCGGTCTCCCCGGCCCTCGCCCGATCCGCGATCTCCGGGGCGATGGCATCGGATCCGGTCGCCGCGCGGTAGCGGCGGGCGATCGAGGTGCCGGAGGCGAGCGTCTCCAGGTGTCCGGTCTGCCCGCAGGTGCACACCAGGTCGCTGAAGCCGGGCGTGTGCCCGATCTCCCCCGCCGCGCCGTGCACGCCGTGGTGCACCGCGCCGTCGAGGGCGATCGCGCCGCCGACCCCCGTGCCGAGCATGATGCCGAGCACGTCGCTCTCCCCGCGGGCCGCGCCCCAGCGCAGTTCGCCGAGCAGGAAGGCGTTCACGTCGTTCTCGACCCACACGGGCACGCCGAGGCGCAGCGCGAGCTCGTCGGCGAGCGCGAAGCCGCTCCAGTCGGTGAACGTGGCGGAGGCGGCGACGACGACGCCGCGCTCCTGGTCGATCACGCCTGCCGCACCGACGCCCGCCCCGGCCAGGGAAGCGCCGAGCGCGTCGCACAGCCGGAGGACGAGACCGGCGGCGGCGTCCGCCATCGCGGCGCCTCCCTCCGCGGCGGGCGCCGGCACGACGCCCTTCGCCAGGACCGCGCCGGTCTCGTCGGTCAGCACGGCGGAGATCTTCGTCCCGCCGATGTCGACGCCCGAGATCACGGGCGCACTCGTCTCCCGGTGCTGCGCGGCACCGGATCCTGCATCGTGAGTCATCGTCCGCCGAGCCCCGCCATCGCGATGCCCTTGACCAGGTGCTTCTGCAGCACGATCACGAGGATCGTCGTCGGCACCATCGAGATGATCGCCGCCGCCATCTGCAGATCCCAGCGCGTGCCGGTCAGGCCGGAGAAGGTTGCCAGGCCCACCGGGAGCGTGCCGTGCGCGTTGTAGTCGACCGTCACGATCAGCGGCCACAGGTAGCTGTTCCAGAACGAGAGGAAGGTGAAGACGGAGAGCACCGCGACCGCGGACTTCGCCAGAGGCAGGATGATCTGGAGGAAGGAGCGCAGGGGTCCCGCGCCGTCGACACGGGCCGCCTCTTCGAGCTCGTAGGGGATGCCGCGGAAGAACTGCCGCATGAGGAACGTGCCGAAAGCGGTGAACGCGAACGGGAAGATCAGTGCCTGGTAGGTGTCGACCCAGTTCAGCCACTGCATCACCTGGAACATCGGGATGACCAGCACCTCAGCCGGGACCATGAGGGTCGCAAGGAACAGCACGAACACCGCGTCGCGTCCACGCCAGCGCAGCCGGCCGAAGGCGTACCCCGCGGTCGTCGAGACGATGAGGACGACGAGGGTTCCGGCGATGGCCACGAAGAACGAGTTCCCGATATAGGTGAGGAACGGACCGTACGCGAACACGTCGGCGAAGTTCGACCAGCGCACCTCGGATCCGACGAGCTTCGGCGGCATCGAGAACATCTCGTTGTTGGGCTTCAGCGCCGAGAAGAACGAATAGATCAGCGGAGAGACGAAGATGAGCGCCGCGAGGTAGACGAAGACGTGCGCGATGATGAGTCGCGTCCGCTCGCCGCCGGACAGCGGCGCCTTCGAGCGCTTTCCGCGGTCCTCGACCGCGACCTCCACCGACTCGGAGGACTCCCGGATGGCCGCCTGCTGCAGATCAGTGCTCATAGTGCACCCACTTCTTCTGCGCCCCGAACTGCAGCGCGGTGATGATGATGATGAGCGCGAACAGGATCCACGCGCCGGCGGCGGCGATGCCGAGATCCTGGAACTTGAAGCCCTGGTTGTAGATGAACTGGACCAGAGGCTGCGTCGCGTTGCCCGGGCCGCCTCCGGTGAGCAGCTGCGGCTGCGCGAACACCTGCAACGACGTGATCATGGTCATGATCGTCGCGAAGAAGATCGACGGCGAGATCATCGGGACGACGACGCTCCACTGCATCCGGAAGCCGGAGGCCCCGTCGATGCGCGCCGCCTCGATGACCGATTCCGGCAGCTGCTCGAGCGCGGCGGAGAAGATCAGCATGTTGTAACCGAGCCCCTGCCACACGCTCATGATGATGACCATCGCCATGGCCCAGAACGGGTCGGCGAGGAAGTTCGGCAGCTTCATGCCGAACCAGCCCTGCGCGATCCCGTTGAACAGGCCCTGGGGCTGCAGCATCATCTTCCAGACCAGGACGCTCGCCACCATCGGCGTGACGACCGGGATGAAGAACAGCACGCGCAGCGCGCCACGCCCGCGGATCCGCGGGCCGAGCGCCATGGCGAGGATCAGCGAGCAGACGATGCTGAGAGGCACGTAGACGATCGTGAAGACCGCGGTGTTGCGCATCGCCGGCCAGAAGTCCGGGCTCGACGTGAAGAGCTTGATGTAGTTCCCGACGCCGTTGAACGTCTTGTCGCCGAACGTGGGCCAGTTGTAGAAGCTCATCACGATGGAGAGCACGACCGGCACGACGGTGAACACGGCCAGGCCGATCAGGGCGGGACTCGCGAAGCCGAGCGCCTGACGGCCCTCCGCGCGCGTAAGGGATCCGCGACGGGGCGGAGCACCGCGTCGGCTCTGCGACGCGCGGCGGCGGGATGCGGCGATGGTCACCGTTCCTCCTTCTTCCAGATTGGTGTCCCGGTCCGGCGGACGGATCCGCCGGACCGGGAGTCGATCACTTGCCGAACTGCTGCTGAGCGCTCTTGAGCACCTCGGCCATGGGGGTCTGGCCGTTGTAGACGCTCACCAGCTGCGGCTGGATATAGCTGCCGACCTTCGACCAGTTGTCGGTGACGTACTGACCCTGCACGTTCGCGAAGGCGGCCTTGAAGACCTCTTCGACCTGGGGACGGAACTTCTCATCGATGGACTGGAAGTACAGCGGCTGGCTCTCCGCACGCGCCGGGTAGCTGCGGCCCGAGGAAGCGATGTAGTCCTGCGAGTCCTTGCTGAGCAGCGAGCCGAGCACCTTGAGCGCGGCGTCCTTGTTCTTGCAGGTCTTGGAGATGCCGTATCCGGAGCCGAGGATGAGGCTCAGCGAGTCCTTGCCCTCACCCGGCAGCGGCGCCATGCCTGCGGTGAAGCCCGCCTCGTTCTTCAGGTAGCTGACGGCGTTCCAGGTGCCGTCGACCGCCATCGCGGCGTTGCCGTTGGAGTACTGATCCTCGCCCCAGCCGCCGTCCGAGGCGCTGGCGACCGGCAGAGCGACCTTCTGGTCCGTGACGAGCCCCGCGTACCAGGTCGCGGCGTCGGAGAACTTCTTGTCGGTGAGCTGCAGCTTGCCGTCCTGCGACGCCGGCTGCACGCCCGCCTTCGCGATCGGCAGCGCCTGCCACTGGAAATCGCCCATGCCGACGGCGAAGCCCTGCTTGCCGTCGCGGGTGGCGGCCTTGGCGGTCTTCTCGAAATCATCGAAGGTCCAGCCCGGCTTCGGGTCTGCGGCGCCGGCGGCCTTGAGCTGATCGGCGTTGTAGTAGACGAGCATCGTGGCGGTGTCGAAGGGGAGGCCGTACAGGTCGCCCTTGTTCTTCAGGATCTCGGTCGTGCCCGAGGCGAAATCGTCCTCCTTGAGGCCCGCGGTCTTCAGGTCGTCCGCGGTGAGCTTCTGGAAACCCGAGGTGTAGCCGGACAGCATGCCGCTGTTCATGCCGGTGACGCACGCCATGTTGCCGGAGGCCATGTTCGTGGTCAGCTTCGTGAAGAAGTCGTTCCACGGCGCGGTGCGCAGCTCGATCTTCAGGTCGGGGTTCTGCTTCTTGGCGACGTCGATCTGCGCCTGGAGCGCCTTGGTGTCGTCGGCGGATCCCGCCCACATGTCCACCACGACGGTCTTGTCGTCGGCGCCGGCGCTGCTGCTCGAGCTGCCACAGCCGGTCAGCGCGAGCGCGGCGCCCACCGTGAACGCCGCCACGGGGACGAGGTGAGTCTTCTTCATTGAAATGCCTCCTCAGGCACGAACAGATCCTTGCTTCATTCGATGTCGAACGAAGTAGTTCGGGGTTGTGCCCTCATCTTGTCAGAGGCACCCGGGAAACTCCAGCCGAACATCGGATGTTTGCGTCGGATCGTGAGAATTCCGTGATGAATCCCGAAGTCCGGCGACTTCCGCATTAGAGTGATCTTCATTCGACCTCGAAGGAAGTGTCATGGCACGTTCGGCAGACCGGTCCCCTGACCGTCGTGAGACACCCACGTCCGGTGACCACGCACGACAGATCGTCGAGCTGGTGACGCGCGGGGAGGCATCGTCCCGCTCGGATCTCGCGCGCCTGCTCGGCATCGCACCGTCGACCGCCTCCCTGCGCGTGCAGGAGCTCGTCGACGCTGGAATCCTGCGAGAGAACGGTCAGGCGCAGTCCTCCGGCGGGCGGCGCGCCCGCCGCCTCTCCCTGGGCGGCACGCCGCACCGCGTGCTCGCCGCGGAACTCGGGGGCGAGCACGCCCGATTGGGCGTCCTCGACCTCGGCGGTCATCTGCACCGGACAGCCACGATCCCGATCACGATCGCAGACGGCCCTGAGGCGACGCTCGCCCTCGTCGAGGCTGGTCTTCGCGAGCTCGCGGAGGGGGCAGACATCCGAGCTGTGGGCATCGCGCTCCCCGGGCCCGTCAACTTCGAGACCGGCAGCGTGGACCAGCCCTCACGGATGCCCGGGTGGCCCGGGTTCCGCGTCGGCGAGGCTCTGACCGAACGCTTCGGCGTCCCCGCCGCCGTCGACAACGACGCGAATCTCAGGGCGCTGGGCGAGCACCATCGCAGTCTCCACCGGGATCAGCACAGCATCACGGTCAAAGCCGGTACGGCGATCGGATCCGGCATCATCGTCGCCGGTTCCGTGCACCGTGGCGCCACCGCGGCGGCCGGCGACATCACGCACACCCGCGTCGCCGAGGCCGCGGACATCCCGTGCTCCTGCGGCAACCACGGCTGCCTCGAGACCATCGCGAGCGGTGCAGGTCTCGTCCGCCAGATGCGCGAGCGCGGCGTTGCCGTCTCCGGCGCCGCGGAGGTGCTGGAACTCGCACGCAACGGCGACCCGATCGCGACCACACTCGTGCGCACGGCCGGCACGCACCTCGGTCAGGTGCTGTCCGGAGTCGTGAACTTCTTCAACCCGCACGCCGTGTTCCTCACCGGCAGCATGAGCGCGAGCGAGCCCTTCCTCGCCGCCGTGCGCAGCCGCGTGTACGAGGCCTGCCATCCCCTCGCCACCCAGACCCTGCGGATCGAGTCCGCCCAGACGGGGCCGGATGCGGCGCTGTACGGCGCGGCCCGGCTGGCGATGAAGCTCGTCGACCCCGTGGCGTGAGCCTCGAGGCCGCGCCGGTCAGGCGCCCGGTGCGAGCGTCAGCTCGATGACGGGGATCAGCACGTCGGGGCGCTGCACGGGCAGATGTACCGTCAGAGTGCCCTCAGCCTCCCCCGCCGGCGTCATGAGAGTCGCCTCCTGGTCAGGATTGGTGACCGACGTCTTCAGCCAGGATCCGTCGTTCAGCAGCCGCGCGTAGGTCACCCGGTCGGCGAGGCCCTCGAGGTGCACGTATCCGAGCGGCCACGAGAACAGGTGCAGGTAGAGGCGGTCCCCGCGTCGGGTGTAGACGCCCTCGCGGGGAGCGGCGAAGGCAGCGTGCCCGGCACCGACGATCGCGTGGCGGTGCAGCCGCATCCACTCGCCGAGCTCGGCGAGCACCCGCTCATCGCGGGGGGCGATGCTCCCCCGGCCGTCCGGCCCGACGTTGAGCAGCATGTTGCCGTCCATCGACACGGAGTCGGCGAGCATCTGCGCGAGCAGCACAGCCGACTTCTGGTCGTGGTTGTCGCGGTGGTAGCCCCAGGAGCCGTTGATCGTCTGGCACGCCTCCCAGACCTGCGGCTGGCCGTCGACCACGATCGGCGCGGTCGGCTGATACTGCTCCGGGGTCACGAAGTCGCCGGGGATCCCGAGGCGGTCGTTCACGAGCATCTGCGGCTGCAGTTCGCGGCAGAGAGCGAGGAGCGGCTCCGCGTCCCAGTCGCGCGGCCCCTTGCCTTCCCAGCCGTCCTTCGCCTCGGGGTAGGTGAAGTCGAAGAACAGGTAGTCGATGTCGCCGTACTGCGTGAGCAGTTCGCGCACCTGTCCGTGCAGATACGCCCGGTAGCGGTCCATGTCGCGCTCGCGGTTGCGATCGAGCTCGATCGCGTCGTCGCGGCGCGGGTGGTTGGCGTCGACGGTGAAGTCGGGGTGGTGCCAGTCGATCAGCGAGTGGTACAGGCCCACTCGCAGCCCCTCCGCCCGCAGCGCGTCGACATACTCGCGGACGAGATCCCGACCGCACGCGGTGACCGAGGTGTAGTCGGTGAGCGCCGAATCCCACAGGCAGAAGCCGTCGTGGTGCTTCGTGGTGAGCACCACATATCCCATCCCCGTCGCCTTCGCGCGGCGGGCGAGCGCGGCGGCGTCGAAGAGATCGGGGTCGAAGTGGTCGAAGTAGACCCGGTACTCCTCGGCGGTCAGGCGCTCGTAGTTCTGCACCCACTCGTGCCGCGCGGCTCCGCTGTACAGGCCGAAGTGCACGAACATCCCGAACCGGGCCTCGTCGAACCACTGCTGTCGCATCCCTGCCTCTTTCTCGTTCCTGGGGTGGTGCGGCTCAGACGGAGGGGTGCCCGACGACGCCCTTGCGCAGCAGCGCGTTGCCGTATTTGCGGGTCTCCCCCGTGCGCACCATGAGGTAGGCGCCCTTCGCGACGTCGTAGTACGCGAAGCGCTCCACGAAGCGCGTGGTCCGCTCCTCGGTGCCGGCCGCGGTCATGAGCTCGCGCTGCACGTCGAGCACGGACCCGTCGGCGGACTCCATGAGGTCCATGCCGGGGGCGTCGTCGAGCGGCAGCACCGAGCGGATCGCCGCGACCACAGCGGGCGTCGTCGTACCGGGCAGATCGACGACGCGCGCGCCGAGCGCCCACGCCGGGAAATGCGCGTCGGCGATGACGACCGCGTCCGAGTGGCCCATCCGATCGAGGTGCAGCAGCAGCTCACCGGTGAGCAGCGGGTCGATTCCTTCGAGCATGTCGTTCCCTTCGTCGTGGCCGTTGCGCCGGTCGCCGCTCAAGCCGGGATGAGCGTCTCGGCCGCGAGCTCTCCCCAGAGCTCCGCGGGGATGTCGATCGCGGCGAGCTGCGCGTTCTGGCGAAGCTGCTCCGGACGGCTTCCGCCGACCACGACCGAGGTCACGACCGGGGACTGCAGCGGGTACTGTATCGCGGCAGCCGGCAGCGGCACGTCGTGCGCGCGGCAGATCTCGGCGATCCGGGTGAGCCGCTGCCAGAGCTCCTCCGGCAGCGCCCCGTACTCGTAGCGTCCGTCACGGCGCGGCTCGCTCTGCGCGAGCAGCCCGGAGTTGAACACCGAGGCGGCGACGATGTCCGTGCCGTGCTCGGCGCAGGCCGGAAGCACGTCGACCGCCGCCGGCTGCTCGAGCAGCGTGTATCGCCCGGCCACCATGATCGTGTCGAGGTCGGCGGAGCGCACCGCGGCGGTGAGCGCGTCGGCGGTCATGGATCCGATGCCGATCCGCCCGACCTGCCCTTCCGCACGGAGCGACTCGAGCGCGGGGAACGCCTCTGCGAGCGCGAGATCCAGGTCGTGCCGCTCCGGGTCATGCAGGTAGAGGATGTCGATGCGTTCGATGCCGAGGCGCTCGCGAGACTCGTCGAGGCTGGCGCGGATCCCCGTCTCCGAGAAGTCCCACACCCGCTGCAGGTCGTCCGGGACGAAGAAGTCGTTGGCGGTGTCGAGTCCGCCCGCGACGTGCTCGGGGTTCGGGCGCAGCAGCCGGCCCGCCTTGGTGGAGAGCACGTACTCGTCGCGCGGCTTCGTCCTCAGGAACGCGCCGAGCCGGCGCTCGGAGAGGCCGAGCCCGTAGTGCGGCGCCGTGTCGTAGAGCCGGATCCCGCTCTCCCACGCGGCATCCAGCACCGCCCAGGCCTCCTCGTCGGTCAGCGCGCGGAACAGGTTGCCCACGTTCGCGGCGCCGTACCCGAGAGCCGGGATCGCGGGCCGGGCGGCGGTGTCGACGGACTCAGACATGCGCGCCCGCCTCACGGCGCTCGCCGGTCCAGGTGAACTCGGCGCGGCTGGCCGCCTTCATCTCCATGCCGTTGCCGGGCTCGGTGGGCGCGGTGTACGAGCCACCACGGATGTCGGTCGGCACCACGAAGTGCTCGTGCAGGTGATCCACGTACTCGATCATGCGCCCCTCGCGGCTGGCGGAGACGGCGACGAAGTCGAACATGGACAAGTGCTGCACGGCCTCGCACAGGCCGACGCCGCCGGCATGCGGACACACCGGGACGCCGAACTTCGCGGCGAGCAGCAGGTTCGCGATGTTCTCGTTCACGCCCGCGACGCGCACGGCATCGATCTGCATGACCTGGATCGCCTCGGCCTGCAGCAGCTGCTTGAAGATCATCCGGTTCTGCGCGTGCTCGCCGGTCGCGACGCGGATCGGCGCGACGCCTCGCGCGATCTCGGCGTGGCCGAGCACGTCGTCGGGGCTGGTCGGCTCCTCGATCCAGGCGGGGTGGAACTCGGCGAGAGCGTTCACCCAGGCGATGGCCTCGGACACCTCCCAGCGCTGGTTCGCGTCGATCGCGATGGGGAAGTCGGGGCCGCACACCTCGCGGGCCTTGCGGAACCGGCGGATGTCGTCGTCGAGGTCGGCGCCGACCTTGAGCTTGATCTGCGTGAACCCGTCGGCCATCGCCTCCCGGGCGAGGCGCTCGAGCTTCTCGTCCGAGTAGCCCAGCCAGCCCGGGCTCGTGGTGTAGCCCGGGTAGCCGGTGGCGAGCAGTTGCTGCTCGCGCTCGGCACGGCCGGACTCGGCGTCACGGAGGATCGCCAGCGCGTCCTCACGGGTGAGGGCGTTGGTGAGATAGCGGAAGTCGACGAGCTCGACGAGCTCCTCCGGGGTCATCCGGGCGAGCAGCTGCCAGAGCGGGAGCCCGGCGCGCTTGGCCTTGATGTCCCACAGGGCGTTGATCACGGCGCCGATGGCCATGTGCATGACGCCCTTCTCCGGCCCGAGCCAGCGCAGCTGCGAGTCGCCGATGAGCTCTCGGAACGTCCCGCCCATGTCGTCGAGCAGCGGCTCCAGCTCACGGCCGACCAGGTGCCCGGCGAGCGCGTCGATCCCCGCGACCTGCACATCGTTGCCACGGCCGATCGTGAAGACGAAGGCGTGCCCGTCGATGCCGTCCGCCGCGTCGGTGCGCACGATGACGTATGCCGCGGAGTAGTCGGGGTCGGGGTTCATCGCGTCGGAGCCGTCGAGGCTGAGCGAGGTGGGGAATCGGATGTCGCTGGTCTCCAGCGCGACGATGCGGCTCACGGTTCTCCTGTTCTGGGCCTGATGTCGAGAACCGGGGGCGCGGACGACCGGATCGCTTCTCGACAGTTGGAGTGTAAACATCGGATGTCTATACTGTCAACGCGGGATGCGTTCGCCCTCGCCGTTCTGGCGGAGGATCCATCCATCCCCGAGACAAGGCAGGAGAATCATGAAGTTCGCGCGTCTGGGCGACTCCGGATCCGAGATCCCCGTCGTCATCGCCGAGGACCGTACGTACGATCTGCGGTCCGTGACCTCCGATGTGGACGGCGACTTCCTCGCCACCGATCCGGTCGGGCGCACACGTGCCGCCCTCGATGCCGGCACCCTGCCGGAGCTCGTCGAGGCGGACGCGCTTCGCATCGGTTCGCCGATCGCACGCCCGAGCGCGGTGATCTGCGTGGGGCAGAACTACGCCGCGCACGCCCGCGAGTCGGGGGCGGAGCCGCCCACGGTTCCGATCCTGTTCCTGAAGACCCCGAACACCGTGGTCGGCCCCGACGACGCGGTGACCATCCCACGCGGCAGCGAGAAGACCGACTGGGAGGTCGAGCTCGGCATCGTGATCGGATCCCGCACCGCCTACCTCGACTCCCCCGCCGAGTCCGCTGCGCACATCGCCGGGTTCGTCGTCTGCAACGACGTCTCCGAGCGGGCGTTCCAGATGGAGGTCTCCGGCGGGCAGTGGTCGAAGGGCAAGGCGGCTTTCGGGTTCAATCCGACCGGCCCGTGGCTGGTCACGCCCGACGAGGTCGACGTGCAGAACCTGCGGCTGCGCAGCTTCGTGAACGGCGAACCGCGGCAGGACTCGAACACGAACGACATGATCTTCTCGGTCGCCGAGATCGTGCACCACATCTCGCAGTACATGACGCTCGAACCCGGGGACCTGATCCTCACGGGCACGCCGCAGGGCGTCGCGTTCGGCGGGAAGTTCCCGTACCTGCGCGCCGGGGACGTCGTGGAGATCGACATCGAGGGGCTGGGCGGCCAGCGTCAGGAATTCAAGGCATGGGAGGCACAGGCATGACCGGTCAGGTCGAGGGACTCGTCGCGATCGTCACGGGCGGCGCGTCAGGGATCGGTGCGGCGATCGCCGCGCAGCTGCACGATCAGGGCGCGCAGGTCGCCGTGCTCGACCGGGACGTGACCGGCGCCGATGCGCGATTCGCCGCGTTCACCGCGGATGTGTCGGACCGTGCGAGCGTCGACGCCGCGATCACCGCGATCGGCGAGCGTTTCGGTCGCATCGACATCGTCGTGAACAACGCCGGGATCGGCGCCCAGGGCGACGTCGCGGCGAACGATGACGACGAATGGGCACGCGTGCTCTCGATCAACGTGACCGGCATCGCCCGGGTGTCCGCCGCGGCGCTGCCCTGGCTGCGACGCTCCCCCGCCGCGGCGATCTGCAACACCGCGTCGATCGCCTCGACCACCGGCCTGCCCCAGCGTGCGCTCTACTCCGCATCGAAGGGCGCGGTGTCGGCCCTCACCAGGGCCATGGCCGCGGACCACCTCCGCGAGGGCATCCGGGTGAACGCGGTCAACCCCGGCACCGCGGACACCCCGTGGGTCGGGCGCCTGCTCGACTCCGCCGCCGACCCCGCTGCAGAGCGCGCCGCGCTCAGCGCCCGCCAGCCGCACGGCCGGCTGGTGTCGCCGGACGAGGTCGCCGGTGCCGTGGTCTACCTCGTCAGCCCCGCTTCCGGATCCACCACCGGCACCTTCATCGAGGTGGACGGCGGGATGGCCCAGCTGCGCCTGCGGGCGGAATAGGCCCCACGCTCGGCCGCCCGGGCTCAGGCCTGGGTGGCCTGGGTGGCCTGGCGCAGCCAGCGCTCCACACCCGCGATGTGCGCGGTGGCGAGCGAGGTCGCGAGAGACGGATCGTGCTGCGCGATCGCGTCGGCGATGGCACGGTGCTCGGAGAGCGTGCGCTCGACGGCGCCCTGCTCGGTGAGACCGCGCCACACCCTGGCCCGGATGGTCTGACTCGACAGGCTGTCGATGAGGCTCGCGAGATATCCGTTGCCGGTCATCCGCACGATGTCCTGGTGGAAGCGGATGTCGTGCGCGACGAGGTCGTCGATCGAGACGCCCGCATCGACGCCGGCGATCTCGGCCTGCAGGGCGGCGATCGCCTCGTCGTCGCCGTGCGTCGCGGCAAGGCCCGTCGCCTGGGATTCGAGCATGCGGCGCACGGCGAACAGCTCGAGCAGGGAGTCGTCGTCGTGCATGTCGATGACGAAGCTGATCGCCTCGAGCAGCAGATGCGGTTCGAGACTCGTCACGTATGTGCCGTCGCCGCGACGCACATCGAGGACGCGGATCACCTCGAGCGCCTTGACGGCCTCCCGCATCGAGTTACGGCTCAGACCGAGCCGCTCGGCAAGCTCCTTCTCCGGGGGCAGCCGGTCGCCCGGGCCGAGTTCGCCCGACACGATCATCGCCTTGATCTTCTCGATCGCCTCGTCGGTGACTGCCATGGCGTCATCCTAGGGGCTTTTCACGAACATCGGATGTCTGCGCCACAACGGCGTCGATCTGCGGAAGGATGTGCCCATGCGCGTAC
This sequence comes from Microbacterium sp. 22303, assembly GCF_052045265.1. Taxonomy (NCBI): domain Bacteria; kingdom Bacillati; phylum Actinomycetota; class Actinomycetes; order Micrococcales; family Microbacteriaceae; genus Microbacterium; species Microbacterium sp. 22303. Next base: position 788,804 of record NZ_JBQEOQ010000001.1, read on the forward strand.
TCGACTCCCATCTGCATCTGTGGGATCCGTCCCGCCTCGTCTACGAGTGGCTCGCCGGGCCGCTGGCCCGTCGCTACGCGACCGAAGAGCTTGCGCAGGCAGCCGTCGACGGCGTCGAACGCGCCGCGGCGATCTTCGTGCAGGCGGAGTGCGTCGAGAGGCAGTTCCTCGATGAGGTGCGCTGGGTCGCGGAGACCGCCGCGGCCACCGGCGTCGTCGGCATCGTGGCAGGTGCCCGGCTCGACCGCGGCGAGCAGACGGCTGTGCATCTCTCGGCCTTGACCGCACTCGACGGGGTGGTCGGAGTGCGGCACAACCTGCAGGACGAGCCCGATGGCACCGCGCGCAGCGACGCCTTCCGCGACGGTGCGGCCGCCCTCGCCGCGCACGGGCTCCGATTCGACGCGTGCGTGCGCGCCCATCAGCTGCCCGACCTCTCCGACCTCGCGGCGGCGGTGCCCGCGCTGCCGATCGTGCTCGACCATCTCGGCAAGCCCGCGATCGGCACCGCCTCGGATCCGCTCCGCCCTTCCGGCGTCTGGCTCAGCGACATGACAGACCTGGCGGTGCATCCGCAGGTGTCCGTCAAGCTGTCAGGCCTCCCTGCCGAGGCCGGCGGCTCCTGGAGCCCGGCGCAGGTGATCCCCTTCCTCGACGCGGCCGCCGAGGCGTTCGGATCGGACCGGCTGCTCTGGGGCAGCGACTGGCCGGTCTCCGCCGTCACCGGCACGGCGCACGAGTACCGACCCGAGAGCCGCGACCTCTGGGCGCGAACGGTGGCGGACTGGGCCGTCGAGCGCGGCCTCGACGTCGACGCGATCTTCTGGGACAACGCTGCGTGGTTCTACGGCGTGGCCTGACCCGCTCCTCGCGGTTGCCCGCCGGGGGTTCCGCGCCGATTCCGTGCCGTTCACAGGAAGGTCATCAGGTTGTTGGGTGAGGCTTGCCTTACCTATTATGTGATTCGCGACTCCCGCACTTCTCCCTCCACGAAGGACACTCCGTGAACCGTTCCCTCCGACTGCTCTCCGCCGCCGCGGCGGCCTCCGCCGTCGCCCTCGCGCTCACCGCCTGCAGCGGCTCCCCGGCGCCGACCTCCAGCACGGGTGGCGGCGACGACCTCGCCGGTCAGACCATCACGATCTACAACGCGCAGCACGAGGAGCTCACGAAGTCGTGGACCGACGCGTTCACGAAGGCGACCGGCATCAAGGTCCAGGTGCGCAACGGCGACGACACCGAGATGTCGCAGCAGCTCATCCAGGAGGGCGATCGCTCCCCCGCCGACGTGTTCCTCACCGAGAACTCGCCGTCGATGTCGGCCGTCGAGAAGGCCGGCCTGTTCACCTCGCCGGGCGATGAGGCGCTCAAGAACGTCCCGACCGAGTACCGCCCGTCCTCCGGCAAGTGGGTGGGCATCGCCGCCCGCTCGACCGTGTTCGCGTACAACACGTCGAAGCTCACCGAGGCTCAGCTCCCGAAGTCGCTCATGGATCTCGCCGACCCGTCGTGGAAGGGCCGCTGGGCCGCGTCCCCGTCCGGCGCCGACTTCCAGGCCATCGTCTCGGCGCTCGTGCAGCTCAAGGGCGCCGACGCCGCCGAGGAGTGGCTGAAGGCCATGAAGACGAACTCCGTCGCCTACAAGGGCAACTCCACCGCGATGAAGGCCGTGAACGCCGGCGAGATCGACGGCGCCGTCATCTACCACTACTACTGGTTCGGCGACCAGGCCGAGACCGGTGAGAACTCCAAGAACGTGCAGCTGCACTACTTCAAGAACCAGGATCCGGGCGCGTTCGTCTCCGTGTCCGGCGGTGGCGTGCTGAAGTCGAGCAAGCACCAGGCCGCCGCGCAGAAGTTCCTCGCGTTCGTCACCGGTTCGGAGGGTCAGAAGATCCTGCAGACCGGCACCTCGTTCGAGTACCCGGTCGGATCCGGGGTGGCCGCCAACCCGAAGCTCGTCCCCCTCAAGGACCTGCAGGCGCCGACCATCGACCCGGCTACGCTGAACTCCAAGCAGGTCACCGATCTGATGACCCAGGCTGGCCTGCTCTAAGGCGCAGACATCACCACGACGACCACCTCCCGCGTCGCGGCCGGAGCGCGACAGCTCCGGCCGCCCCGCGGCGTCTCCCGGGGGTCCTGGGTCGTCATCGCGGCGGGCGTCGTCGTGGCGGCGCTCTCGCTTCTGCCGCTGTTGTTCGTGGTGGCGACCGCGGCGCAGATCGGCTGGGCCGAATCGGCCGCGCTCATCTTCCGACCCCGCGTCGGCGAGCTGCTCACGAACACCGTGCTCCTCGTCGCGATCACCGTGCCGCTGTGCGCCGTGATCGGGGTCGGCGGCGCCTGGCTCGTGGAGCGCACATCGCTCGCGGGCGCCGGCGCGTGGGGCGCGATGCTCGCGATGCCGCTGGCGATCCCCGCGTTCGTCAACTCCTATGCCTGGGTCTCCGCGATCCCCTCGCTCGCCGGACTCGGATCCGGTGTGCTGCTGGCGACCCTGTCATACTTCCCCCTCGTGTATCTGCCGGTGCGCGCGGCGCTGGCCCGACTCGATCCCGCTCTCGAGCAGGCCGCCGCGAGCCTCGGCCGCGGACCGGTGCGCGTGTTCTTCGGCACCGTGCTGCCACAGCTGCGGCTGGCGCTGCTCGGTGGTGCGCTGCTCGTCGGGCTCCATCTGCTGAGCGAGTACGGCGCGTTCGCGCTGATCCGGTTCGACACCTTCACGACCGCGATCATGGATCAGTACCGGTCCACGTTCAACGGCTCCGCAGGCAGCATGCTCTCCGGCGTGCTGATGCTGCTGTGCTTCGCCCTGCTCCTGCTGGAGAGCCGGGCCCGAGGACGCGCCCGCTATGCACGGATCGGATCCGGCTCCGCGGCACCGCCCCGCCGGATCCGGCTGCGCGGATGGCAGCTCCCGGCGCAGGTCGCCCTGCTCGCACTCGGGATCGCCGCCCTCGGAGTGCCCGCCGTCGTGATCGGCGGATGGCTGGCCTACGGCGGTGCGGCGGTCTGGACGGCGCCCGATCTCGTGCCGACGCTGCTGCAGACCCTCGGTCTCGCTCTCGGCGGCGGCGTGGTCACGGTCCTCGCCGCGTTCCCCCTGTCCTGGCTCGCGGTGCGCCGACCCGGCGCGTTCAGCCGACTGCTGGAGCGCACGAACTACGTCACGAGCTCGATGCCGGGCATCGTGCTCGCGCTCGCGCTCGTCACCGTCTCGCTCTTCTTCGTGCCGGCGCTGTACCAGACCACCGCGCTGCTGCTCCTCGCGTACGCGCTGCTGTTCCTGCCCCGCGCACTGGTGCCGCTGCAGGCGGGCATCGCACAGGCGCCGCAGAGCCTGGAGGAGGCCGCGCAGGCTCTCGGGCGCCGCCCGCTGCGCGCGTTCATCGGAGTCACCCTGCGCCTGGTGGCCCCCGCCACGGCCGCTGCCCTGGCGATGGTGTTCCTCGCCGTGGCCGGGGAGCTCACCGCGACGCTGCTGCTCTCGCCGATCGGGGTGCAGACGCTGGCCACGCGGTTCTGGAGCCTGTCGAGCGAGATCGACTTCGCCGGCGCGGCGCCCTATGCGACGCTGCTGATCGTGCTCTCCGCCCCCATGACCTACCTGCTGTTCCGCCAGTCCACGGTGCTCTCCACCGCGGACGTATCGGCCGGCCGCTCCACGACATCCGCCCCCACGACCACGGAGACCGCATGACCGCACACAATCTCGGATCCGTCGGCGCCGTGCCCTCCCCCGGCACGGGCCCACTGCCGACCGCGCACCTGCAGGTCGCCGGCGTCACCGCCTCCTACGGAGGCCATCGCGTGCTGCACGGCGTCGATCTCGCCGTGCAGACCGGCGGCATCACGGCCATCGTCGGCGCTTCGGGCTCGGGCAAGACCACCTTGCTGCGGATCATCGCCGGCTTCGAGCGCCCCGACGAGGGCGAGGTCGTGCTCGGCTCCGCCACGGTCGTCGGGCCCGGAACCTGGGTGCCCGTGCACCGCCGCGACATCGGCTACGTCACGCAGGACGGCGGGCTCTTCCCGCACCTGACGGTCGCGCGCAACATCTCCTTCGGGCTGGACGATCTCAGCCGAGCCGAACGGAACCGCCGGGTGGCCGAGCTGCTGGACCTCGTCTCGCTCCCGAGCGACGTCGCGGACCGGCGCCCCGATCAGCTCTCCGGAGGACAGCAGCAGCGCGTCGCGATCGCCCGGGCGCTTGCGCGCGAGCCCGAGCTGATGCTGTTGGACGAGCCGTTCTCCGCGCTCGACACCGGCCTGCGCGCCGCGACGCGCGAGGCGGTGGCGCGAATACTGACGGATGCCGGGACGACGACCATCCTCGTCACGCACGACCAGTCCGAGGCGCTGAGCTTCGCCGACCAGGTCGCCGTCATGCGCGACGGCCGCCTGGTGCAGACCGGGCATCCGTTCGTGGTGTACACGCGCCCCGTGGACCGCGGCGTGGCGGAGTTCCTCGGCGATGCGATCGTGCTGGATGCGTGGCTGGACGGGTCCCTCGCCTCCTGCGCGCTCGGCTATGTGCCGGTGCGCAACCCGCCGGCGCGAGGCCACGTGCAGCTGATGCTCCGGCCGGAGCAGGTGCAGCTCGTCGCCGACTCGCCCATCCGCGCGACCGTGGAGAAGGGCGTGTACTTCGGCGCGGAATCGTCGGTGCGGATCCACCTGGAGCCGCGCACCGACACCGATCCTCGGTTGTCCGCGGAACCGCCCACGATCACGATCCGGCACTGGAACGCGGCTCTGACCCGGCCCGGCCAGCGCATCGCCCTGCGTGTGGTCGGCGAGGGCGTGGCCTTCCCTGTGTAGCGCCGCGCCGTCGCTCGTGGACGAAGAGCGGGCGCCCCCGAAAGGGACGCCCGCTCCGTATGGCTGGCGAGGTCAGCGCGCGGCGCTGCCCTCGACGTAGTCCTCGTCCTGCGACTTCCAGGCGAACAGAGCGCGCAGCTCCTTGCCCGTAGCCTCGATCGGGTGACCCTGCTCCTTCTCGCGGAGGGCGAGGAACTCGACGGCGCCGTTGTCCTGGTCCTCGATGAAGCGGGTCGCGAAGGCGCCGGACTGGATGTCCGCGAGGACCTCCTGCATGCGCTGCTTGACGCCGGCGTCGATGACACGGGGGCCGGAGACGTAGTCACCGAACTCGGCGGTGTCGGAGATCGACCAGCGCTGCTTGGCGATGCCGCCCTCCCACATCAGGTCGACGATCAGCTTGAGCTCGTGCAGCACCTCGAAGTAGGCGATCTGCGGCTGGTAGCCCGCCTCGGTGAGCACCTCGAAGCCGGCCTGCACGAGGTGGCTCATGCCACCGCAGAGCACGGCCTGCTCGCCGAACAGGTCGGTCTCGGTCTCCTCGGTGAAGGTCGTCTTGATGACGCCGGCGCGGGTGCCGCCGATCGCCTTCGCGTAGGACAGCGCGGTCGCCCAGGCGGTGCCCGAGGCGTCGCGCTCGACGGCGATGATGTCCGGGATGCCGCGGCCGGCCACGAACTCGCGGCGCACGGTGTGGCCGGGGGCCTTCGGCGCGATCAGGATCACATCGACGCCCTCGGGCGCGTCGATGTAGCCGAAGCGGATGTTGAAGCCGTGCGCGAAGGCGAGGGTCTTGCCCGCGGTCAGGTTCGGCGCGATCGACTCGCTGTAGATGCCGCGCTGGTGCTGGTCCGGCGCGAGGATCATGATGAGGTCGGCCCACTGCGTCGCCTCGGCGACGGTCTTGACCGGGAAGCCGGCCTCGGTCGCCTTGGCGATCGAGTTCGAGCCCTCCTTGAGGGCGATCGCGACCTCGACGCCGCTGTCGCGCAGGTTCATCGCGTGCGCGTGGCCCTGCGAGCCGTAGCCGACGATCGCGACCTTCTTGTTCTGGATGATCGACAGGTCCGCGTCTGCGTCGTAGAAGATCTCGGTGCTCACTGTTGTTTTCTCCTTGTTGGGGTTCTGGATGCCGGGCCGCCCGCCTGCTTCGACACGCTCAGCAGTCGAGGGACCGGCCGTGGTTCTGTGTCAGCCGCGCAGCACGCGCTCGGTGATGCTCTTGCCGCCTCGGCCGATCGCGAGCAGGCCCGACTGGGCGAGCTCCTTGATGCCGAACGGCTCGAGCGCCCGCAGCAGTGCGTCGACCTTGCCCTTGTCGCCGGTGACCTCAACCACCAGCGCTTCGGGGGCGTAGTCCACGACGGACGCGCGGAAGAGGTTCACGACCTCCAGCACGTTCGAGCGGGTGTTGTTGTCGGTGCGCACCTTGACGAGCATGTGCTCGCGCTGCACGGACGCGTTCTGCTCCAGCTCGACGATCTTGATGACGTTGATCAGCTTGTTCAGCTGCTTGGTCACCTGCTCGAGCGGGAAGTCCTCGACGTCGACGACGACCGTGATCCGGGAGACCCCGGGAACCTCGGTCACGCCCACGGCGAGAGACTCGATGTTGAAGCCGCGGCGCGCGAACAGGCCGGCGACGCGGGTCAGCAGACCAGGGGTGTCCTCCACCAGGAGGCTCAGCACATGCGTGGACATGATCAGTCCTCCTCGTCGAAGGCGGGCGCGTGGTCGCGCGCGTACTGGATGTAGCTGTTGCTGACGCCCTGCGGCACCATCGGCCACACCATGGCATCCGCGCTGACGACGAAGTCGATCACGACGGGGCGATCGTTCGTCTCGAGCGCGAGCTTGATGGCGGCGTCGATCTCCTCCTCCTTCTCCACGCGGATCGCGAGGCAGCCGTATGCTTCGGCGAGCTTGACGAAGTCGGGGATCCGGATCGTCCCGTGCCCGGTGTTCAGGTCGGTGTTCGAATGCCGGCCCTCGTAGAACAGCGTCTGCCACTGGCGGACCATGCCGAGGGAGGAGTTGTTGATGATCGCGACCTTGATCGGGATGTCGTTGATGACGCAGGTCGCAAGCTCCTGGTTGGTCATCTGGAAGCAGCCGTCGCCGTCGATCGCCCAGACCACGCGCTCGGGCTGGGCGACCTTGGCACCCATGGCGGCCGGCACGGCGTAGCCCATCGTGCCGGCGCCGCCGGAGTTCAGCCAGGAGTTAGGGCGCTCGTACTTGATGAACTGCGCCGCCCACATCTGGTGCTGCCCCACGCCCGCGGCGTAGACCGCCTCGGGGCCGGTCAGCTCGCCGATCCGCTGGATCACGTGCTGCGGCGACATCAGGCCGTCCTCGGGAGGCGTGAAGCCGAGCGGGAACTCGGCGCGCAGGCCGTCGAGGTACGCCCACCACTCCTCGATGTCGCCCTTGGCGCCGCCGGTGATGCCGCGGAACGCCACCTCCAGGTCGGTGATGACCTCGCGCACGCCGCCCACGATCGGCACGTCGGCCGTGCGGATCTTGGAGATCTCGGCGGGGTCGATGTCGACGTGCACGACCTTCGCGTTCGGGGCGAACAGCTCGGCCTTGCCGGTCACGCGGTCATCGAATCGCGTGCCGAGCGCGACCAGAAGGTCGGCCTCCTGCAGCGCCAGCACCGCGGGCACCGTGCCGTGCATGCCGGGCATGCCGACGTGCTGCGGGTGCGAGTCGGGGAACGCGCCGCGCGCCATCAGCGTGGTGACGACGGGGGCGCCGGTGAGCTCGGCGAGCGCGAGCAGCTCCTCTGAGGCGCGGCCGCGGATGATGCCGCCGCCGACGTACAGCACGGGCTTCTTGGCCTCGGCCAGCAGCGTGGCCGCGGCCTGGATCTGCTTGCCGTGCGCCTTCGTCACCGGGCGGTACCCGGGCAGGTCGTACTTCGGCGGCCAGACGAACGGCGCCGTCGCCTTCTGCGCGTCCTTGGTGATGTCCACGAGCACGGGACCCGGACGACCGGTCGAGGCAATCTCGAACGCTGCCGCGATCGCACCGGGGATGTCCTCGGGGCGCTTGACGAGGATCGAGTGCTTCGTGATCGGCATCGTGATGCCGACGATGTCTGCCTCCTGGAACGCGTCCGTGCCCATCAGCGTGGAGAACACCTGGCCCGTGATCGCGACGATCGGGATCGAGTCCATGTACGCGTCGGCGATCGCCGTGACGAGGTTCGTCGCACCGGGGCCCGAGGTCGCGATGGTCACGCCGACCTTGCCGGACGCGGTGGCGTAGCCCTCGGCGGCATGCCCGCCGCCCTGCTCGTGGCGGACCAGGATGTGCCGGAGCTCGGTCGAGCTCATCAGCGGGTCGTAGACCTCCATGATCGCACCGCCGGGGATGCCGAACACATCGGTGACCCCGAGCAGTTCGAGGGAGCGGACGACGGCCTGCGCGCCGGTGAGAACGGGTGCCGACGCCGGACGGGCGGGCGGACGAGGGACGGCTGGAGCGGTATCAGCGGTCATCTGGGTTCCTTGCGGTGGTGGACGATCGGCGGAAGCGGCGGGACAGAACCCCGCCACGGAGAACTCTCCGCCCCGGTCCGCTCGAGGCGGACCACAGGGGTCGGGAATGCTGGGCTGGAACGCCTCGGGTGCAGCGCGGAGAAGTCGGCTCTTCGTCGCGACGAACACCGTCGCGGTATGAGCCCGGCTCAGGCGTCCCGGCGCGTGAGCCGAGAGCGCGAGCCGCGATATCGACCCGAATCAGATCACCATCGCGCCCGACGGCCAGCAAGACCGCCGGAGCTCTGCGTCCGACCCGGGATCCGGTTGTGCCGATCACGTCTCGAACGTGCATCAAGCCTAACGCATGATCGGCCGTGCTCCTGCCGGCGCGGCGCGCGACGGACGGACGATCGGATCCGTGCTGCGCGCGCATGGAAGCAGTCTATTGCGCGGCCGCTCTGGCATCCGCCAGGGCGTCGAGCAGCACGGCGAACGCCGCCGGATCCGCGACCCGCAGCGTCGCCGCCGTCTCGCCGGCGCCGATCCGCACGCCGAGGTCCGCGCCGCCGAGCGTGCGCATGCCGTCCTCGTCCGTGACGTCGTCACCGGCGAACAGCACGGCGGTGGCGCCGACGTGCTCGCGCAGCCGCGAGAGCGCAGCGTCCTTGCCCTCGTCGCGCCAGGAGTATTCGCGCAGATGGTGCCCGGTGCGTCGCCGCCAGGAGGGGATCCGCTCGGGCGCCCATTTCTCGACGCGCACGAAGGCCAGCTCCTCCTGCCCGGGCGCGGCCGAACGCGTGTGCACGCCGAACCCGAACGTCTTCGGCTCGTAGACGACGCCGTCGAGGTCTCCGATCAGTTCGCGCAATTCGGCGATCACCTCGTCCCGGTCCCCCGGTTCGGTGGAGAGGTCGGTCTCCTCCCCTGTGTCGGGGAACCAGAACTGCGCACCGTGAGATGCGGCGAGCAGGATCCTGGATCCGTCCTCGTGCTCGGTGATCTCCCGCAGATCGTGCAGGCTGCGGCCCGACGCGTACGCGACGAATGTCTCCGGAAGGGCGGCGAGCCGGTTCACCGCGGCCACGGCCGCCGGCAACGCTCGCGCCGCCATCGGATCGACCACATGCGGCGAGACGGTGCCGTCGAAATCGAGCGCCACCAGCAGTCGCGGGGTGCGGGCGATCGCGGCGAGCGCGGGATCGGTCTCGGCAGCGGTCCAGTCGCGGGTCATCGTGCACTCCGTACGTTCTCGAGGGCCGCGAGGAACTCCCGCGACCAGGCGTTCACATCGTTCTCGAGCACCCGCTTGCGCAGGGCCCGCATGCGCCGGGACTGCTCCCGCGGCGGCATCTCCACAGCCTGCATGATCGCGTCCTTGAGCCCCTCGATGTCGTGCGGGTTCACGAGCACGGCCTGGCGCAGCTCATCGGCGGCACCGGTGAACTCGCTGAGCACCAGCACGCCGCGGTGATCCCCGCGGGTGGCGACGTACTCCTTCGCCACGAGGTTCATGCCGTCTCGGAGCGCCGTCACGAGCATCGCGTCCGCGGCGAGGTAGAGCGCCACCATCTCCTCCCGCGGGAACCCCTGGTGCAGGTAGCGGATCGCCGTGTGGTCCATGGTGTCGTGGTCGCCGTTGATGCGCGCCACGGCCAACTCGATCTCGTCGCGCAGCTGCACGTACGCGTCCACCCGCTCGCGGCTGGGGCTGGCAACCTGCACGAGGGTGACGTCCTCGACGGAGATCCGCCCGGCGTCCATCAGCTCCCCGAACGCCTTGATCCGGTGCCGGATCCCCTTGGTGTAGTCGAGCCGATCGACCCCGAGCAGGATCTTCTTCGGGCTGCCGAGGCCCTCGCGGATCTCGGCGGCACGGGCGCGCACATCGGGCCTCGCGGCGAGCTCGGTGTAGGGCGTGGTGTCGATCGAGATCGGGAAGGCACGGGCGACGGTGGTGCGGGGGCCGCCGTACGGCACGGACACGGTGGAGCCCTTGACGTCCAGCCGCAGCCGGCGGCGCACGGCGGCGAGGAAGTTCGTCGCGTCCTGCGCGCGCTGGAAGCCGACGACGTCGGCGCCCAGCAGACCCTGCAGCACCTGGTCCCGCCAGGGCAGCTGGGCGTAGAGCCCGTGCGCGGGGAACGGGATGTGGTGGAAGTAGCCGATCGTGACGTCGGGACGGCGCTCGCGCAGCATCGCGGGAACGAGCTGCAGCTGGTAGTCGTGCACCCATACCGTGCCGCCCTCGGCGACCGCGCTCGCGGCCCGCTCCGCGAACCGCCGGTTCACCCGCACGTACGCGTCCCACCACTCGCGGTGGTACTGCGGCGAGGAGATCACATCGTGGTAGAGCGGCCAGATCGTGTCGTTCGAGAACCCCTCGTAGTACTCCTCGACGTCCTGCGTCGAGAGCGCCACGGGCAGCAGCCGGATGCCGCCCTCGGTGAACGGCTTGAGGTCGAGGTCCGGCTGTCCGGCCCAGCCCACCCAGGCGCCGTCGACGGACTGCATGACGGGCTCGAGTGCGGCGACGAGACCGCCCGGCGAACGGCGCCAGATCACCTCGCCGTCGGGGCCCGGAACACGGTCGACCGGCAGTCGGTTCGCGACGATCACGAACGAGGCGGTGGGTGTGGACGAAGTCATGGGAACGCTCCTCACGGCAGCGGCGGATGCCTCCTCCAGGCTAGTCACCCGATGCGCCCCGACGTCGTCCCGCGTCAGGAAGCGCTGCGTCCGCCCCGCGCCAGCACCGCGTTCACGAGGCCCGTGAGCAGCACCAGGCCCGCCGCGATCACCGGCAGCAGCAGGGACGCCTGCGCCCCCGAGGCGTCGGCGACCTGGCCCGTGACCACGGCGCCGACGGCCTGCCCGACGATCATCGCGGATCCGAGCATCGTCATGACGGTGGCCGACCGATCGACGGGTCCGAATGCGGCGCCCAGGCTGAACTGGGTCACCAGAGTGGGACCGATCCCGCAGCCCATCACGGCCAGCGCGACGAGCATGGTCAGAGAGTCCCGCACCCAGAGCAGCATCAGGCTCCCCCCGAACAAGATGCCCGCGAACAGCAGCCAGCGAGCAGGCAGGGAGAACCGGGCGGGCAGCAATGCCACGCTGAGCGCCAGGATCGCGGATCCCACCCCGAGCGCTCCGTAGAGCAGCCCCGCCTCCTCCGGGCGCCCGTGCTCGGTCATGAACGCCGTGAGCGAGGTGAGCATCGCCCCGAAGAACACGCCGACGCCGAGCATGCCGGCCACGACGATGAGCAGCCGGGGCCGGAACAGCTCCGACACCCGCGACGTGGCGCGGCCGTCGGCGCCGCGCTGCGTCGACACATGAGCGGCGGTGGGGTGCAGGGCGAACGCTCCCACGAACACGAGGATGAGTGCGGCGGCGAGCACGAGCGGCATCCACGGAGCGATCGCGGTGGCCAGCACACCGACCAGGAACGGCCCGAACACGAACACCGTCTCGTCGGCCGCGGACTCGTACGACATCGTCGACGATGTCGTACGCGCTCTCCGCTCGGCCGGGACGCGCTCGGCGATGATCGTGACCAGCCGCGACCGCGACATCGGAGAGACCTGCGGAGCGGTGGCGCCGATCGCGAACGCGCTGAGCAGCACGAACGGCTCGGCGGCGGACGAGTAGACGACCAACGTGAACACCACGAGGGCCGCGGCGTTGGCGACAGCGACGACGGCGAGCACGACCCGCTGACCACGGCGATCGGCAGCGGCGCCCAGCAGCGGACCGAAGCACGCGCTGCCGATGCCGACCGCAGCCGAGGTGAGCCCGCCGAGAGCCACCGAGCCGCGGGCTGCGACCACGACGGTCAGCACGCCGACGACCATCATCGCGAACGGCAGGCGGGCGATGAAGGCGATGACGAAGTAGGACAGCCCGACCCTGCGGAACAGGCTGGGAACGGCGGGGACGGGCGAGGTGCGCGAAGAGGTCATTGCGGAACAGGTCTCTGGCGTCGCCGCACGAGGGGGACGCAGTCAGGTGCCGCCGCTTTCCGCCGGAAGAGCCGGCGGCCGGTAATGCACAACGGTGATCGGCCCAGTGTATCGGGAGCGCCATCGTTCGGCGCAGAGCGCATCTCCACGGAGCGCGCCGCTTCTCCTCCCGCCGCGGATGCGCTGGTTAGACTCGGTCGCATGCGCAACTACCTCTTCGCGAGCGGCCTGTTCAGCGCGATCACCGGTGGGATCGCGCTGCTGCGCGGCACCCGGGACGCGCCGATCACCTGGCGCGCCGTCCTGGCGTGGCTGAGCTGGGGCATCACGATCGCCCTCGCGGTCGGAGCCATCGTGGACTTCCGCCGCGACGAGCGCGGTGAGTCCGTGTCCTACGACTCCCCCGTTGCGCCGGTGCAGTACAAGCGCGCGAAGAAGGAGCTGAAGGCCGAGCTCAAGGCGCAGCGCAAGGCCGACAAGGCCTGACCCGGCGCATACTCGCGCCGGCTCGGACGAGCCGCTGCGTCAGACCAGATCGATCTGGTAGTGGATGAAGCCGCTGCGCTCGGCGACGCGGTCGTAGAGGCGCCGTGCCGTGGTGTTGCTCTCCGCGGTGAGCCAGTAGAGCTTGTCGCTTCCGGCGGCCCGCGCCGCCTCGGTCACGTGAGCGATCAGGGCGCGGCCGACTCCTCCGCCACGGACGGAGGGATCCACGAAGAGGTCCTCGAGGTACGTGTAGCCGGTCTTCGACCAGGTGGCCGGGTGCGCGAACCAGTGCACGATCCCGACCGCGCGGCCGTCGTCGTCGCGCGCGATCGCCCCGTGGATCTCGCCGGACGGATCCGTGATCCGGGCGAAGGTCGATGCGGTGACGTCATCGGCGAGCGCGGACTCGTAGAACGTCAGATACGCCTGCCAGAGCGGCAGCCAGTCGTCGCGGTCCGCCGCCGTCAGAGCCTGGATCGTGGTCATGCGCCGATCCTACGGGGCGGCGCTCCGGCCGCAGGACCGGGCGCCGCCGCGTCGTCTCAGCGCGTGAGGATGAGCGCCTCGCCCTGACCGCCGCCGCCGCACAGCGCCACCACCGCGGTGCCGGAGCCGCGGCGCACGAGCTCGTGCGCCATGTGCACGGCCAGCCGGTTGCCGCTCGCTCCGATCGGGTGTCCGATCGCGATGCCGCCGCCGTGCACGTTGACGATCGCCGGATCCAGGCCGAGCACAGCCTCGGAGCGGGCGACCACGGCCCCGAACGCCTCGTTGATCTCGACCAGATCCAGGTCTGCGGCGGTGATGCCCTGCTTCTGCAGCGCCTTCTGGATGGCGTTCGCCGGCTGCTCCTGGAGGGAGTTGTCGGGACCCGCGGTCTGTCCGCTGGCACCGACTGTGACGAGCACAGGCCATCCCTGGGCCTCGGCGTTGGCGCGCGTGGTGACGACGACCGCCGAGGCACCGTCGGAGATCTGCGAGGAGTTGCCCGCCGTGATGGACCCGCCCTCGGCGAACGCCGGCCGCAGCCCCGCGAGCGTCTCCACGGTCGTCTCGGGCCTGATGCCCTCGTCCGCCATCAGCACCACCGGCTCACCGCGCCGCTGGGGCACGCTGACGGGCACGATCTCGCCCTCGAACACGCCGCCGTCCCTGGCGGCGGCAGCGCGCTGGTGCGACCGGGCCGCGACCTCGTCCTGCGCCTCGCGGGTGAGCCCGAAGCGCGGGTTGTGCCGCTCGGTCGACGCCCCCATGCTCTCCTTGTCGTAGGCGTCGGTGAGGCCGTCGTACGCCATGTGGTCGAGCACCTCGACGGATCCGTAGGTCCAGCCGTCGCGGGAGCCCATCAGCAGGTGGGGCGCCCGCGTCATCGACTCCATGCCGGCGGCGACCACCGTGAGCGCGTCACCGGTGCGGATCATCCGCGCCGCGTCGATGATCGCCGTGAGCCCCGACAGGCATACCTTGTTCACGGAGTGCGCAGGCACGTCCCATCCGATGCCCGCCCCGATCGCGGCCTGCCGCGCGGCGTTCTGCCCCGATCCGGCGGCGAGCACCTGCCCGACGATGACTGCGTCGATCTCGGCCGGATCCACGCCGCCCTGCTCGAGCGCGCCGCGGATCGCGAACGACCCCAGCTGCGGCGCCGTGAACGGGGCCAGCTGACCCTTGAGACGCCCCTGCGGCGTGCGCGCCGCCGCGACGATGACGATGTCGTCTGCACTCATGGTCACTCCAGTCCTTCCGCGACCAGCAGCGTCGGCTGGGTCGCATCCTTCACATCCTGCACGCTCACGCCGGGCGCGAGCTCGACGAGCCGCAGTCCCTCGGGCGTGACGTCGATCACGGCCAGATCCGTGATGATCCGATGCACCACCGCGCGGCCGGTGAGCGGCAGTGAGCATTCGTCGACGATCTTCGCGGAGCCGTCGCGGGCGACGTGCTCCATCAGCACGATCACGCGCCCCGCCCCGTGCACCAGATCCATCGCGCCGCCGGGACCCTTGACCATCTTGCCGGGGATCATCCAGTTCGCCAGATCCCCCGAAGCGCTCACCTGCATCGCGCCGAGGATCGCGGCGTCGATCTTGCCGCCGCGGATCATCCCGAAGCTGAGGCCCGAGTCGAAGAACGCGGCTCCGGGCAGCGTGGTGACGGTCTCCTTGCCGGCGTTGATGAGGTCGGGGTCGACCGCGTCCTCCGCGGGATACGGGCCGACGCCGAGGATGCCGTTCTCGGACTGCAGCACGAGGGTCACGCCCTCGGGAACGTAGTTGGGCACGAGCGTGGGCAGCCCGATGCCGAGGTTCACGTAGGAGCCGTCGGACAGCTCGCGGGCGGCGCGCGCCGCCATCTCGTCGCGGGTCAGAGCCATGTCAGGCCTCCCTTGTTCCGGCGGACGCCGAGGGCTGCACGGTGCGCCGCTCGATCCGCTTCTCGATGTCGGATCCGACCTCGACCACGCGGTGCACGAACACGCCGGGCAGGTGGACGTGATCGGGGTCCAGCTCCCCCGGCTCGACCAGCCTCTCGACCTGCGCGATGCAGATGCGGCCCGCCATCGCGGCGAGCGGGTTGAAGTTGCGGGCCGCCTTGTTGAAGATCAGGTTGCCGTGCCGGTCTCCGAGCGCCGCGTGCACGAGCGCGAAGTCGGTGGTGATCGCCTCTTCGAGCACGAACTCGCGCGGCTGCCCGTGCATCTCGAAGGTGCGCACGTCCTTGGCGGGCGACGCGATCGCGATCGACCCGTCGGCGGCGTAGCGGCGCGGCAGACCGCCCTCCGCGACCTGGGTGCCGACGCCTGTCTGCGTGTAGAAGGCCGCGATGCCGGAGCCCCCGGCACGGAGCTTCTCAGCCAGGGTGCCCTGCGGCGTCAGCTCGAGCTCCAGCTCGCCGGACAGGAACTGGCGCTCGAACTCCTTGTTCTCGCCTACGTACGAGGATGTCATCTTGCGGATCCGCTGCGCGCCGAGCAGCAGACCCAGCCCCCAGTCGTCGACGCCGCAGTTGTTGCTCACCACGCTGAGCCCCGAAGTGCCCTGCACCAGCAGAGCCTGGATGAGCGCGCTCGGGTTGCCGGAGAGCCCGAACCCGCCGACGGCGAGCGAGGCCCCGTCCGGGATGTCGGCCACCGCGTCCGCCGCGGAGGCCCATTGCTTGTCGATCACTCGCCACTCCTTCGTGTGGGATACGACTTCCACTCTGCGCCGGTGCGCCGGGGCGTTCAAGCCCGCGCTTGCGATGTGGTCACCCACGTCGCTAGCGTCCACATCATGGAACACACGTCGCCCGCAAAGCGCTCGGTACCCGGCGCCCAGGCGATCGCGCGCGCCGCGGAGCTGCTCCGCCTCGTCACGGCCGCACCCGACGGCGCCGCGCTGCAGCGGCTCGCCGCGACCTCGGGACTCAGCCGCTCGACCGTGCATCGGCTGCTGTCGGCACTGCGCGCGGAGGGCCTCGTGGACCAGGATCCGCAGACCGCTCTCTGGATGCCCGGACCGGAGCTCTATCTCATGGGAACAGTGGCCGCGGCGCGCTACGACATCACCGAGCTCGCCCGCGACATCGTGCGCTCCCTGGCGGTGAAGACCGAGGAGAGCGCGTTCCTCTCGGTACGGAGAGCGGATGAGACCGTGTGCCTTCTGCGCGAGGAGGGCGCATTCCCCATCCGCTCCTTCGTGCTCAGCGAGGGGGTGCGCTTCCCGCTCGGCGTCGCCAGCGCCGGGCTCGCGATCCTGTCCTTCCTGCCCGACCACGATGTGGATGCCTATCTCGGGCGGCACCCGGAGCTCGGCGAGCGATGGGGGCGCACGCACGCCCCCGGACCGCTGCGCCGTCGCCTGGCCGAGACCAAGGCGCGCGGGTACGCGGTGAATCCCGGGCTCATCGTCGAGGGCAGCTGGGGCATGGGGGCCGCGGTGTTCGACCGCGACGGTCGTCCGGAGTGGGCCCTGAGTCTCACCGGAGTCGAGTTCCGCTTTGGCCCCGATCGCCTGCCCGCGCTCGGACGGACGCTGCTCGCGCACGCGCATCAACTCTCCGCCCGGATCGCCGGCCGCGCCGCGCGCTGACCGCCGGGGCCACCGGCCGCGCCGCGCGCTGACCGCCGGGGCCACCGGCCGCGCCGCGCGCTGACGCCGGGACCATCGGCCGCGGCGGGTCCGCGCCGCGGCCGATTCACTCCGCTCACTGGTCGCGTAATGCGGTTCTGATTGCGCCAGAACCGCAATCTGCGACCAGTGAGCGTGCGGACCCTTGCCAGATGCATACCATTGGATATATACTTCAGGTATGAATCACGGCGAGATCCTGCAGTCGATCGTGTTCTCGACGCACACGCTCACCCGCATCGCCGCTCAGGAGGCCGGAAACGACGCTCCTGCCGCGCAGTGGCGGGCGCTGAGCCTGCTCGACGGGCAGGACGGGCAACGCGTCGGAGAGCTCGCGAAGGCGAGCCGCACCACGCAGCCCGGGATGACCCGGATGCTCGGCCAGTTGGAGCAGGAGGGGCTTGTACTGCGCTCACCCGACCCCGAGGATTCCCGGGCGACGGTCGTGACGATCACGGCCGACGGGCGTCGCGCCCTTCAGGCATGGCGCGAAGAGTTGCAGCAGATCCTCGCGCCGCGATTCAGCGACCTCGACGACACGGACTGGCAGCACCTGGCCCGCGCCGCGGAGATCCTGCGCACGCATTCGCTTCTGGAAAGGACAGCACGTTGAGTACCACCGGTTCCTCGGTATCGATCTGGAGACAGCCCGCACAGGTGTGGGCGGTCGCCTTCGCCTGCGTCGTGGCGTTCATGGGCATCGGATTGGTCGACCCGATCCTCCCCGCCATCGCCAAGTCCCTCGAGGCGACGCCCGTTCAGACCGAGCTGCTGTTCACCAGCTACCTGCTCGTCACCGGTGTGGCGATGCTGTTCACGAGCTGGATCTCCAGCCGCATCGGGGCCAAGGCCACCCTGCTGATCGGCCTCGCGCTCATCGTGGCCTTCGCGCTGTTCTGCGCGCTGAGCGGCAGCGTCGACGCGATCATCGGCTTCCGCGCCGGCTGGGGCCTCGGCAACGCGCTGTTCATCTCCACGGCGCTCGCGACGATCGTCGGCGCCGCCAGCGGCGGATCCAGCGCCGCGATCATCCTCTATGAGGCCGCCCTCGGTCTCGGCATCGCGATCGGACCGCTGCTCGGCGGGCTCCTCGGCGAGGTCGCCTGGCAGGGACCGTTCTTCGGCGTCGTGGCACTCATGGCCATCGGCTTCATCGCGGTGCTCACACTGCTGCGCGGACCGTTCGAGAAGCGCGAGCCGGTGCCGTTCTCCGCGCCGTTCAAGGCTCTCGGCCGTCCGGCCCTGAGCGTGCTGGCCGTCGCCGCCCTGTTCTACAACATCGGCTTCTTCGTGCTGCTGGCGTTCTCGCCGTTCCCCCTCGGGTTCAGCGCTATCGGCATCGGCCTGACCTTCTTCGGCTGGGGCATCGCGCTGGCGGTCACGAGCGTCTGGGTGGCGCCGATCCTGCTGCGCCGGATGCCGATCACCCGGATCATCCTGTTCGTGCTGCCGCTGCTGGCGATCGACCTGATCGTCGCCGGAGTCCTGGTGGCGACCCCGATCGCGCTGGTGATCTGCATCATCGTCGGCGGTCTGCTGCTCGGCATCATGAACACCGTGCTCACCGAGGCCGTCATGGAGGCGACGGATCTGCCGCGCTCGGTCGCATCATCGGCCTACTCCGCGGTGCGATTCATCGGCGGCGCCGTCGCTCCTCCCCTCGCCGCGCTCCTGTCCCACCTCTGGGGTGACACCGTGCCCTACCTGTTCGCGGGGGTCTCCGTGCTCATCGCCGCACTGGTGGTGCTCTTCGGGCGCCGTGCACTCGCGCACATCGACCGTGGCTCGCACGATGCCGCAGAGGATGCGGAGGCGATCCTCATCGGCGACGCCGCCTGAGGATCCGCACCCGACCCGAACGGATGCCGCGAACGGCCCGTCCCGCACGACGCTGCGCGGGACGGGCTTCGTCGTCGGTGCCGGGCTCTACGCTGGAACCATGCTGATCGGTGTCATCCGCCCTGTCGAATCCAAGACCCACACCGTGCAGGCCGAGGAGCTGGACGAGATCCAGGATCTGCTCGCCGCCGAGACCCCGAAGGGATGGCAACTCGCCTCGGCCCCCGTCGCGATGGCCAAGAAGGACACCGTGCTGACCGCGGAGGGGACCATCGTGCGCCGTGACGGCGTGCAGGAGATCGAGGCAGACGACATGCCGGCGCTCGAGGCGAAGGTGCCGAGCGGCTATCAACTGCTCTCGGTGCGGGTGGTCTGAGCGCCGGAGCCGATCGTGACCGACCTCGAGGCGATCGCGGCCGACCTGTACGCGGGTCCGCCCGGCGACTTCGTGTCCGCGCGGAACGCCCGCGCGAAGGAGGCGGAGGACGCAGCCGTCGCCGATCGGATCCGGGCCCTGCGGAAGCCGAGCGTCGCCGCATGGGTCGTGAACGTCTTCGCCCGCGAACGAGCGCAGCAGCTCGACCAGGCCCTCCGGCTGGCCGACGAGCTGCGGGAGGCGCAGGCTGACATCGACGCGGTGACGCTCGCCGAGCTCACCCGCCAACGCCGTGCGCTGACCGAACAGCTCGCCGCCGAAGCCGCCGCCCTCGCGACAGCGCGCGGCGAACGCATCACCACGGCAACCCGCGACGCCGTCCGCCAGACGATCACGGCCGCATTCTTCGATCCCGCCGCCGCCGCGGCCGTCGCATCCGGCCGGCTCGTGCACGAGCTCGAGCCGTCGGCCGAGTTCCCCCTCGACTTCGACACGATCCTGGGCGGCGGCGCACCGTCCGGCCGCCCCACCCCGCCCGAGCCCGTGGACGAGGTCAAAGCCCGGCGGGAGCTGCGGAAGGCCCAGGCCGCATTGCACGATGCCGAGCAGGCTCATGTGCGCGCCACGCGGGAGCTCGGCGCGGCCGACCGCGACGTTCAGGACGCCTCGGCGCGTGCGGCACAGCTGGACACGCGGATCGCCGACCTCGAGGCCGACCTGGTCCGCGCGCATTCCGCCGCGGTAGCCGCGCGCACCGAGGCCACCGCTGCTGCAGACCGCCGGACGCAGGCCGCCGACCGTGCGACGACGACCGAGAAGGCTGTCGAGGCCGCACAGCGCGCCGTCGATGCGCTGAACGCCGAAGCCTGAGCCGGCCCGGCCTGAGGCGCCTCACCGACGCTTAGCGGCCCAAGGGGCGACTCGTCAACCCCCCCCCTTCACCGCCGGATCTGTGGGACTCTAGAGGAGTTCCCCACATGCGATCACTCGGATCGCGCCTCTTGGCACGGGTTTCCGTGGCGACGAACAGGCGAAACGGGTGACCCCTCATGGGCGTACTTTTCTACGGCAGTGCCGAGCACGCGATCGAGATCGACGACGTCGCTCTCGCACACCTCAAGGTCGTGATCGCGACCAAGCTCCGACGGAACGAGAGCTTCACGCTGTCGTGGATGCACGACAGCGGCCAGCCCCTCGGCCGGTCCACGATCTGGCTGCATCCGTCCATCGAGCTGCGGTTCGCGTTCGAAGAACCGACTCCCCCGCCGCTCGATCCGGCGAGGATCCAGGCATACGCGAACTCCGCGAACACGTCCGGCGGCATCCTCGTCCCGGAAGAACACATTCTCGGATCGAGCCGCGGTGTCGTACTCACGGCCTGAGCTCGCCGGCAACCCGCAGGAGTGATCAGCCCGCTCCGTCTCGGTGCGGGCCCCGAGCTCCCTGGAGCGCAGAAAAGCCCCGGTAGATGGCGAGATCTAATCGGGGCTTATCCGTGCACCCCCTCGGACTTGAACCGAGAACCCACTGATTAAGAGTCAGTTGCTCTGCCGATTGAGCTAGAGGTGCGTATCTGGCCGGTTCCCCGGCCGAGGAATCACATTACCAGCGGATCCGACGGAAGCGAAATCGGGGCCGGGTCCGCGTGCATCCCTGGCGTGTCGTCCGCCCGGAGTGCGCTCTGGGCCGCGTTCGCCCAGGGTTCCTCCGCTCGCCGCCGGTATCCTGAAGACGTGTCTGAGACCCGCGCCGAAGCCGATTTCCAGAGCGACCTCGACCTCGCTCTCCGCCTTGCCGATGCCGCCGACGCGCAGTCGCTGCCGCGCTTCGACGCCGCAGATCTGAACGTGTCGCTCAAGGCCGATCGCTCCCACGTCACGGATGCGGATCTGGCGACGGAGCGCGTGATCCGGGAGATCCTGCAGGCCGAGCGCCCGGAGGACGGGATCCTCGGTGAGGAGTACGGCACCTCGGGCGACACGCACCGGCAGTGGATCGTCGACCCGATCGACGGCACCGCGAACTTCCTTCGCGGCGTGCCCCTGTGGGGAACGATGATCAGCCTCGCCGTCGACGGTGTGGCCCGGGTCGGTGTCGTCAGCATGCCGGCGCTCGGCCGACGCTGGTGGGCCGCCCCCGGCCTGGGCGCCTGGGCTTCGACCGATGCGGAGCCGCGCCGGATCCGGGTGTCGGAGGTCGCGGACCTGGATGACGCGAGTGTGAGCTTCCAGAGCATCTCCCAGTGGGACGAGGCCGGGCATCTCGACACGCTCATCGCCCTGAGCCGGCGCGTGTGGCGCGACCGCGCCTACGGCGACGTTTTCTCGTACATGATGCTCGCCGAGGGCCGCATCGACATGGTCGCGGAGTTCGGCGTCAAGGAGTACGACATCGCGGCGGCTTTCGCGATCGTCGCCGAGGCGGGCGGCACGGCCACGGCGTTCGACGGCGCGCCCACGCTCTCCGGGCGCTCGGCGCTCGCCACGAACGGCGTCTTGCACCCGGCGTTCCTGGAGCAGCTGCGCACGTCGGTGGCGCAGCCCGACCCGGCGGGACTGCAGAGCCCGGCCGCTCCCTGATGCGCCTCCTCGCACGCGTGGTGCTGCCGCTGGGGCTCGCTGTCGGCGTGCTCACGGCAGCCACCGCGTGCGGCGGCGGTGCCTCCCCCGGCGTCACGGCCAAGCCCACGTCGGACGCGACGAGCACCGTCCCCGATCCGGCGGCGCAGCCGTCGACGGATGCGCCGGCGACCCCTCCCGCCGCGCTGAGCTGCGAGACCCTGATCCCGTCGGACACCGTCGCCGCCCTGCACAAGCAGGGGTGGGCCGCGATGAAGCGCGACTTCGCCTTCGGGCCGGATGCGCTGCCCGGCGGCATCGAGTGCCTGTGGTCGGATCCGGCCACCGCCTCCGACCGCGGTCTGCTGTACGGGTGGGCGCCGATCTCCTCCGCCGAGGCGAAAGCCCGCCAGGAGCAGCTCATCGCATCGGGCTGGACCCGTGAGGACAGCGACCGGGGTGTGTACATCACGGCCGATCCGCGCGCCTCGCTCAGCAAGGACGAAGACGGTTACGGCATGACCTATCTCTTCGGCCCGGGCTGGGTGACCGTCTCCGATACGAAGCAGGGCCTGGTCCTGATCGAACCCCGGGGATGATCGCGAGTTGCCCGCCACCCCGCGGCCTTCTACTGTCGAGAGCGTGATGGCAGATGCGCTCCAGTCCGCGTGGTCCGACGTCGCGAGCCAGGATCCGGTGCGCATCGCCCAGGCCCTCGACGCCTTCCGCGGACTGCTCCCCCAAGCGCTGATGACCGAAGGGGAAGGCGGCGATGCGCACCGCAGCGCGCTGCGCGGACTGGCCTACGGCCTGGACGAACTCGGCCGCGAGGACGACGCCCGAGAGCTGTACCGCACGCTCGCAGAGGTCTGCGAGACCGCTCTCGCGGATCAGGCGATTCTGGACGAGCACCGCCAGCAGCTCTTCGACGACCGCCTCTACGCCCGCGCCGCCGAGCAGATGGTCGGGCAGACGTCGGCCTCCGCCGCCGTCGTGGCGGCCCTGGACGCCCTCATCGCCGAGGGCGAGCACGAGCTCGGCGGTGCGCACGGCCGCGTGCTGTGGCTGCTGGACCGGCGCGCCCAGCTGCTCACCCGGATGAACCCGGCGGAGGGTCTGCATGCCTACGACCTGCTCATCGCCCGCGCCGCGGCCGCGGCCGAGCAGAGCGAGAACCACTTGACGGCGCTCGCAGCGAAGGCCACGGAACTCTCCCGGCTGGACGAGGACGAGCAGTCCGCCCTGCTCTGGGGCCAGGTGCTGGACGGGCGCCGTGCGTTGCTGGGAATGGACGCGCCTGCCACGCTCGACGCCTGGTGGTGGCGCGCGAGGACCCGCTACTGGTCGGGCGACGCGTCCGGAGCCGATGCCGACCTCTCGCTGCTGATCCCGGCGCTGCAGCGGCAACGCGGTGAGGACGACGCGCTCACCCTGGACGCGATGAAGTTCCGCACCACCACACTGCGAGTGCTCGCCCACGACGGAGCGATCGCCGAGGATCCGCTGCCACTGGTGCGCCGGATCGCCGTGCTGGAGACCGCGCGCTTCGGCCCGGGCGCCGACCAGGTGCTCACCTCCCGGATGATGGCGGTCGAGGTGCAACTCGATCGCGCGGACAGCCCAGGAGGGTGGCCCGGGCTGATCGCGGAGGCCCGTGAGATCGTCGACGACACCGCGGATCGCCCGCCCCGCGCCTCACTCGCGCTGCGCTCGCGCGACCTCCTGGCCCGCGTGCTGCGCGAGGCCCGCGAGCAGGAGCCGTCGCCTGCGCTCATCGAGACCGCGCTCACCACAGCCGTCGCCCGATGCGCGCATCTCGACCGTGCTGTCGAGGGGCTGCCGCGCGCCGGCGTCGCGGCGGAAGCCGATCCGGGGTCAGACACGGATCGGACGGCCGACGCGGATCCGGATCCGTCCCTCGCCACGCCGCAGCAGCTCGCGAATGACATCGCACACGCATGGACCGATCTGTCCCGATGGCACGAACCGCACTCCCCCGAAGCCCTGGACGCGCTTCGGGCAGGCGCCGACCGACTCCGCGGGTTCGGCGCTGCCGGGCGCCGGAGCGAGATCGACGTGCGGGACGACCTCGGCTCAGCCCTCCGCGATGCCGGCCGTGGATCCGACGCTCTCGCCGAGTTCGAGCGGTCGCTGGAACTGCAGCTGAGTCTCGCCGCGGAGGCCTCGACCGCCGGGGACCGGCACACCGCCGCGACCAGGCTGGCGCAGTCCCGGTACGCGCTCGGCGCCACGCTGCGCGGTATCGGACGCAATGCGGAGGGCGAGGCGCTGCTCGCCGACGCCATCGAGATCGCGCAGCACGATGGCGCCGCCCCGCGGATCATCTCCGAGCTCCGGGACACCCGCGCGCTCGCCCTGCAGGATCTGGGGCGCAGCGACGAGGCCGCCGCCGAGATGCGTGCGCTCTACGAGGCGTCGGGAGACGTCGGCCACGCGATCGACCTCGCCGCGGTGTATCTGCGCAGCGACCGTGCCGCCGAGGCGGAGGCGCTGCTGCGGCCCGTCCTGGCCGAGTTGGAGGCGGAGGGATCCGCCGAGACCGCCCAGGCCTCCCGCGTCATCGGCAATCTCGCCCTCGCCGCGTGCCAGCTCGGCCGCGATGCCGAAGCCGCGGCGACCTACGACCGGCTGTACGGGCTGCAGTCGCGCATCCTCGGCACGGAGCACCGCGACACTCTCATCACTCTGCACAACCGTGCGCAGGAGGAACGGCACCTCGGCCGCTTCGGCGAGGCGGTCCGTCGCTTCGAATCGGTCCTCGCACGGCGCACGGCCGCTCTCGGCGCCCGCGATCCGCACACTCTCAGCACGCTCTCCGCGCTCGCCGGCACGGTCGCCGATGCCGGTGACCTGCCCCGCGCCAGGGAGCTGACCGAGCGCGTCGTCGCAGAGACGCGAGAGGTCCTCGGCGAGACGGATCCGCAGACGCTGCACCGCATCCGCGATCTGGACGGGATCCTCGCCCGTCTCGGCGACGCCCAGCAGGATCGCGACATGCTGGCCGACCAGGTCAGGGCCGGGTTCGCATCGGGAGAGGGCGCGTCCGACGACGGATCCTCCTCGCCCGGGCTCGCGGCGCTGCGCTTTGCCGACCACCTTGCCCGGCAGAGTCGCTACGGCGATGCCCTCGTCGAATACAGCCGCGCCCGCGACGCGCTGAGCGCGAACGCCGGCATCGACTGGCTGCGGGCCGAACGCGGCGCCGCCGAGTGCTCGAAGCGGCTCGGCGCATACCGTGAGGCCGCCGACGCCTACGCGCGCATCGTGCCGCAGCTCGAGCGGCTGCTGCCCGGCGACCGGTGGGCCCTGGCAGACGCACTGAACGACCGCAGCCTCGCTCTGTCGCATCTGGGACGTGTCGACGAGATGGCCGACGTGCAGCGGCGGGCGATCCAGGTCGCCGACGGCGCCGGCTCCGACCCCGGGCGGGCCGTGCAGCTGCGCATCTGGCTCGGTCGACGCCTGGCCGAGGCCCAGCGCTTCCCGGAAGCGCTCGCGGCGTACGACGATGCCGCCGAGACCGGCGCCCGAACGGTCGGCGCGGAGCACGCGATCACGCTCGACGCCATCGACGATCGTGCCGAGACGCTGATCTCGCTCGGACGGCATCGCGAGGCGCTGCGGATCTACCGCACCAACATCCCCGCCATGGAGCGCGTGCTCGGCGCCGACTCCGCGGCTGTGCGACGCGCTCGCGGCAAGCAGAAGGCGTCCGCCCAGCAGACCTCGAAGACCCGCTCGGCGATCATCGGCGGCGTGATCGTGGCCACGATCCTCGTCTACGTCATCGTGTCGCGGATGACCTGAGTGACAGGCTACTGAGCGCCGGCGCCCTCTACGATCGGCTGCATGACCGTTGTGATCGTCGAGTACGCCGCCCTCCCTCCGCGCCCGTGGAAGAACGGCCGCGGTGTCACCCGGATCCTGTTCGACGACGCCGACGCCACGGACGCATGGACCTGGCGGATCAGCATCGCCGAGATCACCGGCACGCAGCCGTACAGCGCCTACCCCGGAGTGCACCGAGGGCAGGTCGCACTCGGTCCCGGTGCCGTCGACCTGGTGATCAACGGCCGGAACACGGTGCTGGCGGTCGATGAGGTCATCGAGTTCGACGGCGAGGACGAGGTCACCGCGACACCGCGCGAGGCCGGATTCCTCGACCTGAACGTCATGACCCTCCGGGACACCTGGGATTCGACCGTGCAGGTCACCGACGCCCCGACGTTGAGTGCCGGGCCCGGAGGTCCGACGGCGCTGATCGCCCTCGACGACAGCAGCACGCTCGATGACCGACCGCTCGCGCGCCTCGACGCCGCCCTGCTCGGGCCAGGCACGACCTGCGCGCTGCGCGGCCGTTTCGTGGCGGCGCGACTGCGCCGGAACTGAGGCGCGCGCGAAGAAGCCCCT
The DNA here is from genome assembly GCF_052045265.1 of Microbacterium sp. 22303. Lineage (NCBI taxonomy): Bacteria > Bacillati > Actinomycetota > Actinomycetes > Micrococcales > Microbacteriaceae > Microbacterium > Microbacterium sp. 22303. The sequence goes on from NZ_JBQEOQ010000001.1 coordinate 814,880, forward strand.
GCGGTCCGTGGCGAAGACACGGGTCCCAGGGGCTTCTCGCAGTGACAGCGGCTTGGTTCTGACGAGCGGAGCTCGTGGTGGAGCTGGGGGGAATCGAACCCCCGTCCAACGCTGAGTCTCCACGCCTTCTCCGGGCGCAGTCTGTGCAGACGTTCTGCTCGGCTCCGACCTTTGTCACAGACACCTAAGTCGACAAGCCCAGCCTGGGAAGAGTCCCACGTGACGTCCAGACGCCGTCACGCAGCAAGATTCCTAGATGACGCCAGGATCCGTATCGGAATCACATACGGCCTGACGGACTATCGGGCTCGCTTACGCAGCGAGGGCGAAGTCAGTGCGCTTTGCATTGGCACTTATTGTTTTGCAGGGAGCGTTCACGAGATAACCCTGCATCCTCGGCCCGCTTCTCGTGGATTCACAGGCGCTGTCGAAACCGATCAGCCCCGTGGTCCTTCCTGCGAAGGAGCCGCTGTCACTCTGTGGAATTACCAGCGGGAGCCGTAGCACCCGAGCATCACAGACTACAACGGATCCGGAAGCCGCGCCATTCCGGGCCGACCGCGACGATGCCCCGGCGTCGCCCCCGGGGCATCTTTGCCGATCAGTGACGACGATGTCGCGTGATCACTTGCCGCCGCCGTTGCACGCCACCCCCGGTGACGGCACGAACTCCTTCAGGCCGGCTTTCACGAGCGACCCGTAGGACTGCACGCCGTGATACCTGTCGACGCCGCCAGGGCTCTGATTGCCCCGCACCGCGATGGCGTCGTCGTCGAAGCCCGGAGGGTTGTTCTCCACCGAGTCCATCCTGTCGAGCCCTGAGTAGGCGCATTCGGACGCGGCGTGGGACGGTCCGGATGTCGGATCTCCGTTCCCGTTGGTCTCGCCTGCATATGCCGCGCTGGATCCCGCTGCAACGAGCCCCAGCGCGATCGCACAGGCGATCGCCAGTCGTTTCATCTGGTCTTCCTCCTTCACGCAGTTCTCTTCGCCGTGGCGCGGAACTGCGCCGCGGTGGCCGAAGTCTACGCGCGCACCGAGGTGGCGTGAAGGGCAGGCGGGCATCACACCCGCCACGGGGGGGGGAGCGTCGTGGTGGTCTCTCCAAGACGGCGAGATGGGGCCGTGCCGTAGAGTCGCGGCATGAGCGAGGTCGTCATCACCGTCCGCGGCGAGCATGAGGTGCGGATCGCGCCCGAGCGCGCCATCGTCACCCTGTCCGTCGCACTGGACGGGCCCGACCGCGAGGCGGTCGTCTCACGGACTCTGGCACTGGCCGACCCGGTCCGTGCGAGCATCGTCGCGCGCGAGGGATCCGGCGCCGTCGAGTCGTGGTCGAGCCGCCGGCTCGCCGTGCGCTCGGAGCGCCCCTGGAGCAATGACGGCACGCGGCTCGCGCTCGTGCACCACGCCTCGGTCGACTTCGCGGCCACCTTCACCGACTTCGCCGAGCTCTCCACGTGGGTGGCCGAGGTGTCCGCCTGGGACGGCGTCTCCGTGTCCGGAACCTCCTGGATCCTCACTTCTGAGACGCGAGCACGCGTCGAGCAGGAGGTCGCCGCCGAGGCAGTGCGAACGGCGGTCACACGGGCCGGCGCCTATGCGACCGCGCTGGGCCTGACGAGGGTCGAGCCGATCGAGATCGCGGATGCCGGCCTGATCACCAACCACACCGCCGCGGACATGGCCCCGAAGGCGATGCGCGCATTCGCCGCTCCCCCCTCGGGCGCCGGGCTCGAGCTGCAGGGCGATGACCTCACCGTCTCCGCGACCGTCGAGGCGCGGTTCGTCGCGGCCTGAGCGGCGACGGACCGCGCCTCGCGGGCGGTCTCGGACTCAGGCCCGCCTGCGACGTGCGACGATCACGGTGATCGCCCCGGCCAGCAGCAGCACGAGCGCCGCGCCGAGCGCGGGGAACGGATCCGCTCCGGTCGCCGGCAGCGCCCCCGCCCCTGTGCCGCCCGGGACCGTCGTCGGCGCGGGCGTCGGCGTGATGCTCGGGGACGGCGTGGGGGTCGGTGTGACCGCCACCGGCGTCAGGACGAAGTCCTGGCCCTCGATGAGCTCCCCGGCATCCGTGAGCGTGACGGAGCGGCTGACCGGCGTGGCGCCGGTGTATCCGTCGGGCACGGTGACTGCGATCGTGTATTCCCCCGGCGGAAGGTCACCGAGGGCGTAACCGCCGTCGCCGTCCGTCGTGACCGTGACGGCGCCGTCGGGCCCGGTCACCGTGACGGTGGCGTTCGCGATCGCACCGCCGTCCTGCGCGGTGACCGCACCCGCGACGGATCCGAGACGGGCGAGTGCGAAGTCGACGTCGGTGACGTCCAGCGCCCCGACCGCCTCTGCGCGGGACGCGGCGCCGGAGACGGCATAGCCCTGGGGCGCCTGAACGGCGACCGTGTAGTCGCCGGAGGGAAGCCGTGGGAAGGAGTAGGTGCCGTCGGCGGCGGTCAGGGTCTGCGCCGTGCCGCCCGGACCGTCCGCCGTGACGACCACTCCGCCGACTCCGTGACCTGCCGCGGTCACGGTGCCCGACAGCGTCGGCAGCTCCTGCAGGACGAAGTCCTTCCCGGTGATCGGCGTCTCGTCGTTGCCCGGCACGGTGAACGGGCTCGGCGAGGAGATCACCGAATAGCCGTCGGGTGCGGTGATGGTGACCGCGTGGATCCCCACGGGGACGTCGTCGAGCAGATAGGTGCCGTCGGCGGCTGTGACGACCGTGCGTCCGCCGTCGAGCGTCACCGTCGCACCGGCGACCGGATTGCCGTGCTGGTCGCGCGCGGTTCCCGACACCGGAACCGGAACGATGTCACGCACCGAGAAGTCGGCCGTCCCGTCAGCGTTCGAGACGTCGACCGTACGGGAGGGGTCGTCGGAGATCTTGCCCGTCGGCGGCGTGATCTGCACGCGATAGCCGTCGGTGGCCAGCACATCGGGGAACGAATAGGTGCCATCGGTCGAGGTCGTGGCCTCACCCAGGACGGACCCGTCGGATCCGATCAGACGCACGACGGTGCCGTCCGAGGGCCCACCGGCGCTCGTGTCTGTCACGGTGCCCGAGATCGTGCGCGTGATGGCCGCGAACCACGTCTGGTAGACCGGGAACCCGGCGCGGCGGGTGAACGCGAACGTCAGGGAGGCGATCGGCGCGTTCGGTTCGAACCAGGCGGACGCCCCGCTCGTGTCCGTGGCGGTCGGGTTGCCGGTGAGCGTCGTCGTGGCGGGGTCCCAGCTCGGCACGTCCGCGGCATCGCCCGTGCAGGACGGCTTGCCGGCGAGGCCGGGGGCGCAGTAGTTGAACCCGCCGCGGAAACCGAGCTGTGCGGCGGTGAGCGTCTGCCCGTCAGGACCGAGAGCCGTGATCCGCACCTTGTCGGCGTCGATGTCGCCCAGCACGAACGTCCAGTTGACTGTCGGCGTCGGTCGAGTGAAGGTGTAGGTGGTCTCGGAGGGAGACGTGGCGTTGTCGGCGCGCGGGCGCAGGTTCAGATACTGCTGGTCGCGGCTGCTGCCGTACTTCGCCCCGACGTCGGTCGATGCGGCCAGCCAGACGCTGGCACCGGAGATCACACCGACGGATCCGCCGCGCGAATCGCTGGTGTAGTCGGCCTGCAGCTGCAGCGAGGCGATCTGCACGTGCCCCGAGTACGCGCCGCTGGACCCCTGCATATCACCCCAGTCGGCCCAGGGCGTGCCGGTCGCGGCGGAGGCGGGCACGCCGAAGGCGAGGGCGGTGAGCGCTGTCAGAGCGGCGGCGGCGAACGCGACGGTACGTCTCATACCGATATGTTGGCAGAGATCCGCGCCCGCCGCCGCCCAAGGCGCCCTCCGACGAGAAGACCTCGATCGCCCGGAAGCGCTCGCGGCCGCCGCCCTCAGACCGCGAACGGCGCGAGTTCCGCCGCGAGCCTCTCGTTGACGTGCGCATGGATGCGGGTCCCCGCCTCCTCGTGCGCGACGTCGATCAGCAGTCCGCTCTCATGCACGGCCGCGACGAGATCGCCACGGTCGTACGGTACGACGGCGTGGACCTCCACGGCCGGCTTCGGCAGCACTTCGTCGATCGCGGCACGCAGCTCGGCGATGCCCTCACCGCTGCGCGATGACACGAAATGGGCCCCGGGAACGAGCCCGCGCAGCACCATCCGCTCATCGTCGCTCAGCAGATCGGCCTTGTTGAACACGATGATCTCGGGGATGCTGCGCGCTCCCACGTCGCCCATCACGTCGCGCACCGTCTTGATCTGCCCGGCCGGATCCGGGTGGGATCCATCGACGACGTGAACGATGACGTCCGCGTCGGCGACCTCTTCGAGGGTCGAGCGGAACGCCTCCACGAGCTGGTGCGGCAGGTTGCGCACGAAGCCGACGGTGTCGGTGAGCGTGTAGACGCGGCCGTCCGTCGTCTCCGAGCGGCGCACGGTGGCGTCCAGCGTCGCGAACAGGGCGTTCTCGACGAGCACGCCCGCACTGGTGAGCGCGTTGAGCAGGCTGGACTTGCCGGCGTTCGTGTACCCCGCGATCGCCACGGAGGGGATCGTGTGGCGCTTGCGCTCGGCGCGCTTGGCCTCGCGGGCAGGCTTGAAATCGCGGATCTGCTTGCGCAGCATCGCCATGCGGGTGCGGATGCGGCGGCGGTCGAGTTCGATCTTCGTCTCACCAGGCCCGCGCGAGCCCATGCCCGCGCCGCCGGCGCCGACCTGGCCACCGGCCTGACGGCTCATCGACTCGCCCCAGCCGCGCAGCCGGGGCAGGAGGTACTCGAGCTGCGCGAGTTCGACCTGCGCGCGCCCTTCGCGGCTCTTGGCGTGCTGGCTGAAGATATCGAGGATCACCGTGGTGCGGTCGATGACCTTCACCTTGACGACGTCCTCGAGGGCACGCCGCTGGGAGGACGCGAGCTCCGTGTCGGCGATCACCGTGTCCGCGCCCACCGCGGCCACGATGTCCTTGAGCTCCTGGGCCTTGCCGCGACCCAGGTAGGTGGCGGGATCCGGGTGCGGCCGACGCTGCAGCAGGCCGTCCAGCACGACGGCACCGGCAGTCTCGGCGAGCGCGGCGAGCTCGCGCAGGGAGTTCTCGGCGTCCTCCTGCGCTCCCTGCGGATACACGCCGACCAGCACCACGTTCTCCAGTCGGAGCTGGCGGTACTCGACCTCGGTGACGTCCTCGAGCTCGGTGCTCAGGCCTGCCACGCGCCGCAGCGCGTGCCGGTCCTCCACCTCCCACTGCTCGCCGTCGGCGGAGGTGTAGCCGGCGGTGGCCGTGTCCTGCAGCGCCTGTGCGGATCCGAAGACGTGCGATTCCGCCCGTCGCTCCGCTGCTGCCAGGACGCGCTCGACCGCGTCGCCGTGCTCGTCTTGTGTCGTGGACTGCGTCATCCGCACCTTTCTCGTGCCCGCCGATTCAGACGGGCGCCTTAACTTTAGCTGTGAGTGTCCGCTACGCTCGCTCCATGGGCTCGGACCACTACTTCACTGCGGCCCCCGCCAGCCCCGAGAACCTCCGCAGGATCAGGGTGACCCTCGCGGGCAAGGAGATCGAACTCACCACCGCGGCCGGAGTCTTCAGCCCCGATCACGTGGACGTCGGTACCTCCGTGCTCCTCGCGAACACTCCGCCTCCGCCTCCCGGCGGGCATCTGCTCGATCTCGGGTGCGGCTGGGGTCCGATCTCGTTGTCGCTCGCTCTCGCCGCGCCGCACGCGACCGTGTGGGCCGTGGACGTGAACGAGCGGGCGCTCGACCTGGTCCGTCGCAACGCGGCGGAACTCGGCCTCGACAATGTCAACGCCGTCACACCCGACGATGTTCCCGCCGACGTGAGCTTCCGCACCATCCGCTCCAACCCGCCCATCCGGGTCGGCAAGAGCGAGTTGCACGATCTGCTGGAGCGGTGGATTCCGCGTCTGGATGAGCGCGCCGACGGCTGGTTCGTGGTGAGCCGCAACCTCGGAGCGGATTCGCTGCAGCGCTGGCTGGCGACCACGTTCGCCGACGGCTACAGCGTCTACCGCGCGACGACCGGCCGCGGCTTCCGCGTGCTGAAGGTGCGCCGGCACGGCACGCCGCGCACCGAAGCCATCGAGCTGCCCTAGCCCAGGCACCGGCCGCTGCGCCTGTCGAAGCGTCCGGCCCATGGATCCGGGCCCTTCGACGGGCTCAGGGACCGGATACGCGGTCCCTGACGGCGAACTAGCTCGATCAGACGAGTTCGATCTCGCCGGAGAAGGCGAGCTGGGCGGGTCCGGACAGGAACGCGTGCTCGTCCCCCGCTCGCGGTGCCATCGTCACCCGGAGCGTTCCGCCCGGGACTTCCACGAGCCACTCGTCGGGAGCGCCCGCGCCGGCCCAGTGCCGCACCGCGAGAGCGGTCGCCACCACGCCGGTGCCGCAGCTGAGGGTCTCCCCCACGCCGCGTTCGAACACGCGCATGCGCACCCGGCCGATGCCGTCCTGCACCAGCGGTTCCGCCGGCACGACGAACTCGACGTTCGCGCCGTGCTCGGGCATCGGAGCGAGCTCCGGACCGTGCGTGAGCTCGAGGCCGTCCAGCTCCGCGTCGGAGGCGATCGCCACGACCACGTGCGGGTTGCCGACGTCGATGCCGAGGCCCGGACGCGGAACGCTCAAGCCCGTCGCACGCGCCAGCGGATCATGGCCGGAGAGCCGCCACCCGCCGATGTCGACCCGGTAGCCCTCCGCGCTGCGCGTGACCTCGCGTACACCGGCGCGCGTGCCGATGGAAAGCGCTCCGCCCTCGACGAGCTCCGCGAGGCCGGTGCGGAGAAGGTAGTGCGCGAACACCCTGACTCCGTTGCCGCACATCTCGGCGACGGACCCATCGGCGTTGCGGTAGTCCATGAACCACTCCGCGGCCGGGTCCTCCGCGAGCGCCGCCGTCCCCTCGGGAAGGGCCGCGGAGCGCACCACGCGCAGCAGGCCGTCCGCGCCGATGCCGAAGTGGCGGTCGCACAGGGCGGCGACCTGGTCGGCCCCGAACTCCAGCGCACCGTCGGGGTCGGCGATGATGACGAAATCGTTGCCCGTGCCGTGCCCCTTGGTGAATGCGACCATGCCTCGATTCTAGGGGCGGCGCTTCTGCGGCCGCTGCGCGGACGGCACCCTCCCCGCGGCGGTTCCGCCGCTCTGCCGGGAGCAGATCCGCTCCCGGCAGATCTGCTGGCGCCGCCCTCGCACGTCGCCGCACGCTGAGGTCATGACCGATGACATGCCCCGCAACCTCTTCGACGCCGACACGCGGCGGATGCTGTTCGCGCGCCGGGTGCTCGTACTCGACGGCGCGCTCGACGACGACAACGGCGTGCTGCTGATGACCCAATTGCTCGCCCTGGCCGCCGAGGATCCGGACGCCGACATCACGCTCTGGATCCACTCCCCCGGCGGCTCCGTGCCCGCGATGCTCGCGATCCGCGACCTCATGCGCACCGTGCCGTGCGACGTCGCCACGATCGCCTTCGGGCTCGCCTGCAGCGCCGGTCAGTTCCTGCTCTCGGCCGGGACGAAGGGCAAGCGCCGTGCGCTGCCGCACAGCCGGATCCTGCTGCATCAGGGATCTGCGGGCATCGGCGGAACCGCCGTCGATGTCGCGCTGCAGGCGGCGGATCTGCGGCACACGCGCGACACCGTGCTCGGTCTCGTCGCCGACGACACCGGGCAGAGCATCGAGCGCGTCTTCGAGGACTCGCTGCACGACCGCTGGTACAGCGCCGAGGAGGCGCTCGCCTACGGATTCATCGACGAGATCACCACGGACTTCGCCGCAGTACTTCCTCGTCCCACTCGCCGGAGCATCGGCCTGACCGCAGAAGGAGCCTGACATGGCCTCGTTCCTAGTCCCCAACGTCATCGCGACCTCGTCCCGCGGCGATCGCGTCCTGGACGTCTACTCGCATCTGCTCGCCGAGCGGGTGATCTATCTCGGGACACCGCTGGATGCCGACGTCGCCAACGTTCTCGTGGCACAGCTGCTGCATCTCGACGCCACGGGCAGTGACAGGGACATCCAGCTCTACATCAACTGCGAGGGCGGCGATCCCAGCGCCATGCTCGCCGTCTACGACACCATGCGCTTCATCCGCTCGGACGTGGCGACGTTCTGCATCGGGCAGGCCGTCTCGGTCGGTGCGGTCCTGCTGGCGGCCGGTGCCGCGGGCAAGCGCGCCGCGCTCCCGCACGCCAGGGTGATACTGCATCAGCCCGCCGCGCAGGGCCGCGGCACGATTCCCGACCTCATCCTGCAGGCCGACGAGGTCGTGCGCGTGCGCGACAGCCTGGAGCAGATCCTCGTCGCGCACTCGGGGCAGAGCGCCGAGCGACTGCGCACCGACACGGATCGGGACCTCGTGCTCACCGCGGAGGCCGCTCGGGAGTACGGACTCGTGGATCAGGTCGTGACGCAGGCTCCCCCGAGCGCGCTCCCCGCCGGAGCGGGAGACGCTCAGGCGGCCAGCGCGTAGGCGGCGCGCGCGGGCTGAGCGGGCTGCCGGATCGGCGCCGCCGAGCCGATCGTGATCCGCTCGGCGACGCCGAGGGTGAGATCGAGGAGGGTGAGATCGAGAGCACCGGACACCGCGGCGAGCATCTCGCTGGATGCCTCCTTGCGTCCGCGCTCCATCTCCGACAGGTACTGCGGCGAGACGCCCGCACGCTGCGCCGTCTCAGCGAGCGTCTCGCCGCGATCCGTGCGGGCGTCGCGCAGCAGCTCCCCCACAACGCTCCGCCAGAGCCGCTCGGGTTCGCCGCCCGGGCTGGTGCGTGGCCCGTGCGCGGTGGTGCGATCAGTGCGGAAGGGGTCAGTGGTCGCGGTCATGGCGCCATGCTAGGCACGGCTCCTGCGCGGATGCGACCGGATCCGCTCTGAGCAGAATCCCGCTCGATCGCCCGCCGGAAGATGGGTGAGTTCCCCGATTCCGGATGCGCCGTCGAGCGATGGAATCGAAGAGCGGAACAGCTCCGCGCCCTCAAGGAAGGAAACGCTCATGGCGCTCTTCATGGATGTTCACACGCTCGACGGCCCGGTGGCGATGGCCGACGTCGCCGCAGCGCATGCCGCGGATCTGGCCACGCAGGATCAGCATGGCGTGCACTACCTGCGGTACTGGGTCGATGAGTCCGCGGGCAAGATCTTCTGCCTCGTCGACGCCCCCGATGCGGAGGCCGCGAACACGGTGCACCGCGAGGCTCACGGTCTCGTCGCCGACGAGATCCATCTCGTCAACGAGGGTGTCTGAGCGGTTGAATGGAGACGTGCTCGTCGAACGGGATGCCCTCCTGGCCGAGCTCGTCACCGATCTCGACGACGCGCTCGCGGGAACCGGCCGTGTCATCTTCCTGGGCGGCGAGGCCGGAGTCGGCAAGACCGCATTGGTGCGGTCGCTCGCCCGGTTGGCGCGCCCGCGCTGCCGTGTGCGGATCGGCGGTGCGGACAACGTCACGACACCGGGCGCGCTCGGTGCCTTCCAGGACGCGATACCGGAGATCGCCGCATCCGTCACCGCCGGCGGGGACCGGATCCGACTGTTCCGCGAACTCAGGGATCTGATCGCGGCGGCCCCCGCCCTGCTCGTGCTCGAGGATCTGCATTGGGCGGATGAGGCGACCTTGGACGCGGTCCGGTATCTCGCTCGCCGCATCGAGACGTCTCCCGTCCTCGTGGTGGCGACCTATCGGCACGACGAGATCACCGCCCGTCACCCGCTCACCGCGCTGCTCGGCGATCTCGCCACAACCGCCGAGGTGCGCCGGCTGCTCGTACCGCCGCTGACCGTCGACGGCGTGGCACGACTCATCTCGGAGTCCGGCGACGCGGTGGATCCGACCGCCCTCCACCTGCGCACCGGAGGGAACGCGTTCTTCGTGACCGAGAGCCTGGCGATCGGAGGCGTTGCGCTTCCCGCCACGGTCAGCGACGCGATCCTCGCTCGCGTCTCCCGGCTGACTCCTGCCGCCCAGGACGTGGCCGCGGCCGCGGCGATCCTGGGGGCGGGCGCCGATGCCGAGCTGCTCGCGCGCATCAGCGGGCAAGCGCTGGACGCCGTCGACGAGTGCACAGATGCGGGCGTACTCATCGAGGTCGGCGGATCCCTGGGGTTCCGTCACGAACTCGCACGCGAGGCGGTCGAGCAGAGTCTGTCGGCCGTGCGCCGCCGGCAGCTGCACGGACGAGCGCTGCGTGCCCTGGCCGAACGGACCCCCGAGGACCACCGCACCCTCGCACACCACGCGGCGGGCTGCGGCGACGAGGCCGCCGCGATGGCGCATGCCGTCGCCGCCGCGGAGAAGGCTGCACGCGGCAGCGCGCACCGGGAGGCGGCGGAGCATTACCGCCTCGCCGTGCGGCACTGCATCAGCGCCACCGAACGGGCGGAACTGTTCGTCGCGCTTTCCTACGAGTGCTATCTGACCGACCAGCTGCCGGAGGCGCTCACCGCACGACAGCAGGCGCTCGAACTGCACGAGGTCATCGGCGACGCCCTGCGGCTCGGCGACGACGAGCGGTGGCTCTCGCGCCTCTCCTGGTTCTCCGGGCACGGGAACGATGCGCAACGCTACGGCCTGCGAGCCGTCACCACCCTGGAGCAACTGGCACCGGGTGTGGAGCTGGCCTGGGCGTACAGCAACTACGCCCAGCTGCGCATGCTCGCCGAGGAACCCGAGGAGGTCGAGCACTGGGGGCGCAAGGCGCTCGAACTCGCTCGCGCTCTGGGCAGTCCTGACATCGAGAGTCACGCGCTCAACAACCTCGGCACCGCCGAACTCCAGTCCGGCCGGGTGGAGCAGGGTCAGCGGGATCTGACCCGCAGTCTCGACATCGCCCGAGCCGCCGACCTTCCCGAGCATGTGGCGAGGGCGTACACCAATCTCGGCTCCTCAGCGGTGCTGCAGAAGCGCCTCGCCGATGCGCATGTGTTCCTGAGTGCCGGGATCGCGTTCTGCGAGGACCGTGACCTCGACTCGTGGGCCGGATACATGACGGCATGCCTCAGCCTCGCGCTCGCCGACGAAGGCCGCTTCGACGAAGCGCTGGCCTCCGCCGATCCGCTGCTGGACCACGCCGGAACGGCGCCGGTCTCCCTCATGCCCGCAGCCGGAGCGGCCGCCCGGGTCCTTGCTCGACGCGGATCCGACGCGACGCCGAGGCTGGCGCTCGCCCAGCGTCTGGCGGCGGAGGCGGGCGAGCTGCAGCGCCTCGCACCCGCGGTGTGCGCCGCCGCCGAGCACGCCTGGCTCACGGGCGACGCAGGGCCATCGGCGCGCTGACGGCATCGACGTGGGAGCTCGCTCTCGCCCACGACGAGGAATGGGCCACGGGCGAGCTCGGATGGTGGCGCATGCTCGGTGGGGCGCCCTTCGCCGCCGCCGGTCGCGTGGCGGAGCCGTTCGCGCTCATGCTGACCGGCGATCCGCGGGCGGTGCAGGCCTGGACGGACCGGGGCTGCCCCATCTGGGCCGCGTACGCGGCGATGCTCGATCCGGACGTCGCCGTCGTCGACCACGCTGTGCGCGCACTCGATCAGCTCGGCGCCGTTGCAGCGATCGAGGCGATCCTGCGCACCCGGCATGCACACGGGCTCGCGCTCCCGCGCCGTCCCCGCGCGCAGGCTCGCGGCAACCCCGCCCAGCTGACGGCGCGCGAACTCGAAGTGCTCGGTCTTCTCGGTGAGGGCCTGTCGACCCCGGAGATCGCCGAGCGCCTCATCCTGTCCCGGCGCACCGTGGAGCACCACATCGCCGCGGTGCTCCGCAAACTCGGCGAGCCCACCCGTGGGCGCGCGGTCGCCGCGGCGTCCCGGCGAGGACTGCTGCCGGTGTGACGGCCGCGAGCCGGATCCGGTCCGCGGCCCGATCAGATGTCGTGGATGAGGCGCTTACCCGTGTTGCCTACCTCGAAGCGCTCATAGCCGAGCGCGTCGTAGAAGCCGAGCACCTGCTCGTTGCCGGCCCGCACCATCAGCTGCACCTTGGGGCACCCCATGGCGAGCAGGAGCCGCTCGGCCTCGGCGACGAGCGCGCGGCCGATGCCTGCACCGCGCCGGTCCGAGACGCTGGCGAGGTAGTACAGCCAGCCGCGGTGCCCGTCGTAGCCCGCCATCACGGATCCGACGATCCGTCTGGTGTCATCCGTGCCCGTTCCAGCACCGTCCGCGACTGGTTCCTCGGCGACGAGGAAGAGTTCGGGCTGCACTGCGAGCTTGCGCTCGATGTCGGCGCGGGGGTCGTTCCACGGGCGGGTCAGCCCCGCGTCCTCCCAGAGGGCGACGACAGCATCGGTGTCGCGCCGGTCGAAGGTCCTGATCGTGAACCCAGTGGTCATGCTCGTTCCTCCACGATGGCCTGCACGCCGATCGGCGCGAGCGCGTCGACCCACTCCGCCTCGGCGTATCGCCGGAACCAGGACACCTGGCGCCGCGCGTACCGACGGGTCAGCGCCTGGGTCTCGGCGATCGCCTCGTCCTGCGTGAGCACGCCGGTCAGCTGGGCCAGCGCCTGCGCGTAGCCGATCGCACGCCGTGCCGTCGTGCCCTGCTCGAGTCCATCGCCTCGCAGGCGCTCCACCTCGTCCAGCATGCCCTGCTCCCACATCCGCTCCACACGGCGGTCCAGGCGCTCGACCAGCGACGCCCGCTCGACGCCCAGCGCCAGCACGCGCGTGCGCGGACGCCACAGCAGCGGCTGCTCGGGCAGCGCGGCGCCGTGGTTGCGCTCGCCCTGTGCGAGCACCTCGAGCGCCCGCACGATGCGGCGGCCGTTCTTCGGATCGACCCGTGCGGCGGTCGCCGGATCCTGCTGCTGCAGCCGCGCGAGCAGCGGGCCAGGACCGTCCTGGTCCAGTTCCGCCTCGAGGCGCGCACGCAGCGCGTCATCCCGCGGCGGGAAGCGGAAGTCGTACAGCACGCTGGAGACGTAGAGACCCGATCCGCCGACGAGGATCGCATCCGCGCCGCCGGAATGGATCTGTTCGATCGCGCTGCGCGCATGCGGTTGATACCAGGCCACCGCCGCGTCCTCGGTGACCTCGAGCACGTCGAAGAGGTGATGCGGGATCCCCCGCCGCTCGCTGACCGGGAGCTTTGCGGTGCCGATGTCCATACCGCGGTAGAGCTGCATCGCGTCGGCGTTGACGATCTCCGCGCGCCGTCCGCGCGCCTCCAGCGCGTGTGCGAGGTCCAGTGACAGGTCGCTCTTACCCGTGCCGGTTGCACCCACGATCGCCCACAGACGTGGAGCACTGTCGGCGGACTCTTCGCCCGGCTCAGGGACCGACACTCCGCCCGGTGCGCTCACACTCCGGCGCGGAGCGTCGGCAGCCCCAGCGACACCGCGCGCGGCGCCCCGCCGGCGGCTGCGGGCGCGGCCGGCACCGCGCACGACTCCGACTGCGCGCGGTCCCAGGCATCGCCGCCGCGCGTGCGGCGGATCCGCAGCGGCGCGCCGTCGACCGCATCCGCGAGCAGATGGAACGGTGCCGCGTGCGTGATCGTCACGGTCACGACGTCGCCCGGACGCGGGCGCTCCGAGCCCTCCGGCAGTTCGAAGTGCACCAGGCGGTTGTCCTGCGCACGGCCGGTGAGCCGGTGCGTCTCTGCATCCTTCTTGCCCTCGCCCACGGAGACCACGACCTCGACCTCGCGGCCGAGCTGCTTCTGGTTCTCCTCCAGCGAGATCCGCTCCTGCAGGGCGATCAGCCGCTCGTAGCGGGCCTGCACGACCTCCTTGGGGACCTGGTCCGCCATGGTCGCGGCGGGTGTGCCCTCGCGGATCGAGTACTGGAACGTGAACGCGCTCGCGAAGCGGGCCTGCTCGACCACGCGCATCGTGTCCTCGAAGTCCTCCTCGGTCTCGCCGGGGAAGCCGACGATGATGTCGGTCGTGATCGCCGCGTTCGGGATCTTGGCGCGGACGCGGTCGAGGATGCCGAGGAACTTCTCGCTGCGGTAGGAACGGCGCATCGCGCGCAGAATGCGGTCACTGCCGGACTGCAGCGGCATGTGCAGCTGCGGCATGACGCTCGGCGTCTCGGCCATCGCGTCGATCACGTCGTCGGTGAAGGCGGCCGGGTGCGGGCTGGTGAAGCGGATCCGCTCCAGGCCCTCGATCTCGCCGGCAGCGCGCAGCAGTTTGCCGAACGCCTCGCGGTCGCCGAACTCGACGCCGTAGGAGTTCACGTTCTGCCCGAGTAGGGTGATCTCGATCGCGCCGTCCTCGACGAGCAGGCGGATCTCGTTGAGGATGTCGCCGGGGCGGCGGTCCTTCTCCTTGCCGCGCAGGCTGGGCACGATGCAGAAGGTGCAGGTGTTGTTGCACCCCACCGAGATCGACACCCAGCCGCTGTGCGCCGAATCACGGCGGGTCGGCAGCGTGGACGGGAAGACCTCGAGCGCCTCGAGGATCTCGAGCTCGGCCTCGCCGTTGTGGCGAGCGCGCTCGAGCAGCCCCGGAAGGGACCCCATGTTGTGGGTGCCGAAGACCACGTCGACCCAGGGCGCCTTGTCGAGCACGGCCTGCTTGTCCATCTGCGCCAGACAGCCACCGACGGCGATCTGCATGCCGGCGTGCTTGTCCTTGCGGCTCTTCAGATGCCCCAGGGTGCCATAGAGCTTGCCCGCGGCGTTGTCGCGCACCGCGCAGGTGTTGATGATGACGATGTCCGCCTCGTCGTCGACGGCGGCGCGGACGTAGCCGGCACTCTCCAGCGAGCCCGACAGACGCTCGGAGTCGTGCACGTTCATCTGGCATCCGAAGGTGCGCACCTCATAGGTGCGCCGCTGCCCGGCCTCATCGAGCGCCGCGGCGGAGGGCGCGATGAGCGTGGGCTCTGAGAGGGGAATGGTCATAGTGCCTGCCATTCTACTTTCGCCTGGCGGGAACGAGCCCCGCCGTTCGGCGCGGAGATTCCCGCGTCGACACCGTACCCGGGGCTCGGCCGCCGGGCTCAGCTCTCTTCGAACCGCACCCGCCCGACGCCCGAACCGCGCTGCGTCTCACGCCAGGCCGTGCGCGCCGCCGTCAATGCCACGCTCCCGCCGTACCCGCGACGGGACAGCTGCCCGACGAGCCGGCGGACGGCGGTCTCCTCGTCGTAGCGACGCAGCCCCGCCACCTTTGACCGCGCGTAGTCGAGCGCCCGCTCGGCGTCATCGTCGTCCAGGACGGACAGCGCCTCGTCGGCGATCTCCCTCGGAATGCCGCGCTGACTGAGCGTGCGAGCGATCGCCACGCGTCCCTGTCCCTTGCGCTCAGACCCCGAGGTCACGAGGAGCTCGGCCAGGGACGCGTCATCGAGATACCCGCGCTGCTCGAACTGCTCGACCAGGAGCTCGCGCTCGTCGGCCGGGACGCCGTTCTCTCGTAGCACGTCTCGCGCTTCCCTGCTGGAGAGCTGCTTGGAGCGGAGCTTGCGCACCAGCAGCTCACTCGCGTCGGGGATCGGATCGTTCGGGGTCGAAGCGTCCCCCGTGCTGTGCCGACCGACGGCACGCAATCCTCGTCGGTCGGGCGAGAACGCCGCGCGCTCGGACGCCCTCGCCTCTCCTGGAGCCAGAGCCGCGGCGGCCGGATGCCGGGAGCTGGGCCCCCGACGCTCCGCCGCGGATTCCTCCGCCCAGGTCGACCGCCACTCCGCCGCCGTGGGCGGAGTGGCGGGTGTCGAGCTCGCCGGGCGCGAGCGTGCTCCGTCGGCCCCCGCACCGCGCCCACCGAACAACGGGATCACGGGGGCGAGGCGCTCGTCCTCGGACGATGCCCCGCCCCTCTCATCGCTCACGGATCACCCCGGTCGCCGAGCTTCGCGGTCAGGCCGGACGCCGCTGCGCCAGCTCGTCGGACGCCGTCGGAGCAGCGGCCGCTGCACCACCGATGCCCAGCTTCTGCTTGATCTGCGTCTCGATCGTCTCGGCGATGTCGGGGTTCTTGAGCAGGAAGTTGCGAGCGTTCTCCTTGCCCTGGCCGAGCTGGTCGCCGTCGTAGGTGTACCAGGCGCCGGACTTCTTCACGATGCCGTGGTCCACGCCGAAGTCGATCAGGCTGCCCTCGCGGGAGATGCCGACGCCGTAGAGGATGTCGAACTCGGCCTGCTTGAACGGCGGGGCCATCTTGTTCTTCACGACCTTGACCCTGGTGCGGTTTCCGACCGCCTCGGTGCCGTCCTTCAGCGTCTCGATGCGGCGGATGTCGAGACGGACCGATGCGTAGAACTTCAGCGCCTTGCCGCCCGCGGTGGTCTCCGGCGAGCCGAAGAACACGCCGATCTTCTCGCGCAGCTGGTTGATGAAGATCATCGTGGTGTTGGTCTGGTTCAGGCCACCCGTGAGCTTGCGCAGCGCCTGGGACATCAGTCGCGCCTGCAGGCCGACGTGCGAGTCGCCCATCTCGCCCTCGATCTCCGCACGCGGCACGAGAGCGGCCACGGAGTCGATGACGATGAGATCGATGGCCCCCGAGCGCACCAGCATGTCCGCGATCTCGAGCGCCTGCTCACCGGTGTCGGGCTGGGAGACGAGCAGCGCGTCGATGTCGACGCCGAGCTTCTTGGCGTACTCGGGGTCGAGGGCGTGCTCCGCGTCCACGAAAGCGGCGATGCCGCCGGCACGCTGGGCGTTGGCGATCGCGTGCAGGGTCAGCGTGGTCTTACCCGAGGACTCCGGGCCGTAGATCTCGACGATGCGCCCCCTCGGCAGTCCGCCGACGCCGAGCGCGACGTCGAGCGCGATGGATCCGGTGGGGATGACCGCCACGGGAGCGCGCTCATCGCTGCCCAGCCGCATGACCGAGCCCTTTCCGAACTGCTTGTCGATCTGGGCGAGGGCGGTCTCGAGGGACTTCTCGCGGTCTGCGGGAGAGGGCATGGGGTGCTCCTTCGTGTCGTGAACTGCCGCCTGTAGGCTGTCGCGGCCGCCCCGGGTGGGGCGAGCTCTCCGACAAGGCGTATGACCTCGTGGTCATGTCCAACACGCTAGGAGGAGCCACCGACATTCAGTCGGAGTCCGCGGGAACCGTGCAGAACCTGCTCACGAGATCATCTGTGCAGGACGATACGCGCATCTCGAACATGTCTTCGACGACACGCCGAGGAGAACGAGGAATGGATCGAACACCACGCGGCCGGATCCGACCGGAGTCAGCGCCGCCGGGGCTCGAGCCGACCCGCGCCGTATCGGCGCGATTCAGGGACGTCCATCTCCGCGCACAGCGCCAGCCACACATCCCGCGGGGGGACGCCGGCTTCCAGAGCCTGAGCGGCGGTACGACCGCCGACGGCCCTCAGCACGAGGTCCTCGACGAGGGCGCCGCCACGGGATCCGAACTCGGCATCGACCGCCCGGAGGAACTCGCTGCGTCGCATCCCGTCAGCGCAGCGACAGCTCGGACTCGACCGAGGCCACCAGTTCGTCGGGGACGACGTCGGGGATGACCTGCAGGCCCTCGAGCTCGGCGATCCTGTCGCCGACCTCGCGCATGATGGTGGAGATGGGCACGTCGAGCGCTTCGGCCACCGAGGCGAGGATCTCGCTGGAGGCCTCCTTCTGTCCGCGCTCGACCTCGCTGAGGTATCCGAGCGCGACGGACGCCTTGCCCGCGACCTGGCGGAGCGTGCGCCCCTTCTGCAGACGGAAGTCCCGCAGCACGTCACCGATCTCCTGTCGTACGAGAATCATCGGGACCTCCTCTCCCCCATCGCCCGGCCCCAAGCGCCGGATCGGATGGTCAGTCTAACCCGACCTGTCAGGTTCGACACTACTGTTTCGTTCTGTGCGTTGAATGTGAGCACACTCGACTCAACTTCGTCGAGAAGCACTCTATTCCCGGTCATCCCGACCGGGCGCGGCGGCATCGATTCCCGTCCCGGTCACCGCCTCGAGGAGCAGCACCAGAGCCGCCTGAACCGCGGCCGCGCGGATCGCGGATCGGTCTCCCCCGAAGCTGAACGCCCGGCTGGTCGCGCGCTCCGCCACACTCACCCCGACGTGCACGGTGCCGACCTGCTTTCCGCCCTGCGACGTGGGCCCGGCGACACCGGTCGTCGAGACGCCCACGTCCGCGGCGCGCCCGTCCACCGCCAGTGCCCTGCGAACGCCCGCCGCCATCTGCTGAGCCACCTCCGGATCCACGGGACCGTGTGCGGCGAGCAGGACCGGATCCACTCCCAGCACGGAGGACTTGATCGGCGTGGCGTAGGCGACGACCGCCCCGTTGAGCACGTCCGATGCTCCCGGGATCGCCACGAGCGCCGCGGACAGAGCCCCGCCGGTGAGCGACTCGGCGACGGCCAGCGTCATCCCGCGCTCACGCAGCGCATCGAGCACGGCGGCCGCGGCGCGACCCGTCGCATCGGACATCAGGACACCGAGCCCCGGTCCGTGCGGGATCCGCGCACCTGCGCCACGACGTAGTCGATGCCGCTCAGGATCGTCAGGATCAGCGCGACAACCATCAGCACGGTGGTCGTGATCGACCACGCCGGCAGTCCGATCCAGACATGCAGCGGCAGCAGCGCCCAGGACAGCGCGACGGCCTGCACCGTCGTCTTGATCTTGCCCATCCATGCGGCGGCGACGACGTGCTCCTTGACGATCATGAAGCGGTGCACGGTGATGCCCCACTCCCGCACCAGGATGACGAGCACCAGCCACCACCACACCTCGCCGAGGATCGCGAGTCCGATGAAGCCCGCTCCGGTGAGCAGCTTGTCGGCGATCGGATCCCAGAGCTTGCCGAAATCGCTGACCAGGTCGTATCTGCGGGCGAGGTAGCCGTCCACCCAGTCGGTCGAGATCGCCAGGATGAACAGCCCCGCGGCGACCCACCGCAGCACGGGCTGCGTGATTCCATTCGTCCCGCCGAGCAGCAGGAGCACGAAGAAGACGACGGCGAGAGGGATGCGCGCGACGGTGATCGCGTTCGGCAGCTGCCGCGGGATCGCCATCAGTCGCGCCCCGTCAGACCCCAGGCGTCCTCATCGGTCTCCGCCTCGACCTCAGGAAGCCCGCGGTACTGCGCCTCGAGCGGATCCTCGCCGTAGCGGTCGTCGGAGCCGTAGGACGCCGCGGGCGCCGGAGCGGCGGGACGCGGTGGCACCCCAGCCGCAGGCATGGGCGCGGCGGCAGCCGGAGCGGGGTGCGCGGAGGGCGGATCCTCGCCGCGCAGCTTGGCCAGCACCCCGGGCAGCTGCTCGGTGGTGACCAGGACGTCACGGGCTTTGGACCCCTCGGAAGGGCCGACGATCTCACGGGATTCGAGCAGGTCCATGAGCCGCCCCGCCTTGGCGAAGCCGACGCGCAGCTTGCGCTGCAGCATCGACGTCGAGCCGAACTGCGAGGAGACGATGAGCTCGGCGGCGGCGAGGAGAAGTTCGAGGTCGTCGCCGATGTCCTCATCGACCTCCTTCTTCTTGCCCTCGACGGCCTCGGCCACGTCGGGCCGGTACTCCGGACGCGCCTGGCTCGTGACGTGCTTGACGACCGCGTCGATCTCGCTCTCGTCGACCCAGGCGCCCTGCAGCCGGAAAGGCTTGGAGGAGCCCATCGGCGAGAACAGCGCGTCGCCCTGGCCGATCAGCTTGTCGGCACCGGGGCTGTCCAGGATCACGCGGCTGTCGGTGACGCTGGTCACGGCGAACGCGAGGCGCGACGGCACGTTGGCCTTGATGAGGCCGGTGACGACGTCGACGCTCGGACGCTGGGTCGCGAGCACCAGGTGGATGCCGCTCGCGCGGGCGAGCTGGGTGATGCGGACGATCGAGTCCTCCACATCACGCGGTGCGACCATCATCAGATCCGCGAGCTCGTCGACCACGACCAGCAGGTACGGGTAAGGCTTGAGCACGCGCTCGCTGCCCGGGGGCACCACGACCTCGCCCGCGCGCACGGCACGGTTGAAGTCATCGATGTGGCGGAAGCCGAACGACGCGAGGTCGTCGTACCGCATGTCCATCTCCTTCACGACCCACTGCAGCGCCTCTGCGGCCTTCTTGGGGTTCGTGATGATGGGCGTGATGAGGTGCGGGACGCCGGCGTAGCTGGTGAGCTCCACACGCTTCGGATCGATCAGGACCATGCGCACGTCGGCCGGGCGGGCGCGCATGAGCAGGCTCGTGATCATCGAGTTGATGAAGCTCGACTTTCCGGATCCGGTGGATCCGGCCACGAGCAGATGCGGCATCTTGGCGAGGTTGGCGACGACGATGCTGCCGCCCACGTCCTTTCCGACGCCGATCGTCATCGGATGCGTGCTCTTCTGCGCGGCCGGCGACCGCAGCACGTCTCCGAGCGCCACCATCTCCTTGTCGGCGTTCGGGATCTCGATGCCGATCGCACTCTTGCCGGGGATGGGCGACAGGATCCGCACGTCGTTCGACGCGACCGCGTAGGCGAAGTTGTTGCTCAGCTGCAGGATCTTCTCGACCTTGACGCCGTGTCCTACCTCGATCTCGTACTGGGTCACTGTCGGACCGCGCGAGAAGCCGGTGACCTTCGCGTCCACGTTGAACTGGCTGAGCACGTTGGTGAGCTGCTCGATGACGCGATCCGTGGCCTCGGAGCGCAGCACCGGCGGCGGGCCCGCCTTGAGCGCGCCGGGAGAGGGCAGGATGTACGGGGCCACCGGAGCCTGCGGGCCGTCCTTGCCGGGACCATCGGTGCCGAAGCCATCGAATCCGGCCAGTTCCAGCTCGCCGGTGTCGCCGTCGTCGAGCAGTGCAGTGCTCTGCTGCTCCGCCAGGGAGTCTGCGACGGCGCGCACGTCGGTCAGCACCTCGGTGGCCGCGTCGTAGGGATCGTCGTCCTTGATGACGGCCTGATCGTAGGCAGGCGTCGCCACGACGGTGGGGGTGTCGTCCTGCGCGGTGAGCAGCTCGGTGAGATCCTGCGAGCCGAGCCCGCCATCGGGGTCCTCTTCGCGGCCCGTCTTGTTCCGCCGCCACCAGGGCAGCACGTCCGGGTCGTCGACCTTGTCCGCCTCGTCGACCGCCGCAGCGTCATCGGCGGGGGCGCTCTTCGAGGGGCGCTCGGCGTCGAACATCCACGCGTACAGGTCGCCCAGGCGCTGCCCGATGCGGTTCGGCGGCGTCTTCGTGAGGATCAGCACGCTGAGCGCCGCCAGCAGCGACAGCACGATGTACGCCGGGATCGAGGTCAGGTAGCTGAGCGGCTGGCCCAGCAGCCAGCCGAACAGACCTCCGGCGGCGCTGAGCGCGACCATGCCCTGTCGCGGCTGCGGCATGCCGCCGGCGACATGGCAGAACCCCGCCAGGGTGATCACGAACAGTCCGAAGCCGATCCCGATCCGTCCGTTGTCGTGCACGGAGGAGGGATGACGGAACAGCCAGCCGGCCAGGAGGAGCAGCAGCACCGGCATGATGAACGCGGCGCGGCCGATCAGGGCGCCCACGGAGTAGGCGCTGATATTGGTCGCGACCGTGTTGCCGATGAAGAACCACTCGTTCACGGCGCCGGCGACCGCGAGCAGCACGAGCAGGAACGGGAAGCCGTCACGGCGCTGGTCCTTCTCCAGCGTCTCCAGGCCGAAGGCGCGGAAGAGCCCGCCGACGCCGTGCGCGAGGCCCGTCCAGGCGCGCACCATCACGGGCGGCTTGTCGGGGTCGTCGACATACTTCCTCGGGGCGGGCGCGGCCTTGGGCTGACTGCGCGGCTTCGCCCCGGACGTGGAGCGACTGCGCGGCGAGGGCTTCTCCGCCGCGCTCTTGGTCGCATTCGAACTCCTGGGCACGCGTCCACGCTACGGCCGCAGACCGACATCGGCCCGCAATGACGCGGCTTTCCGCGGGATTGCGGCCTCATTCAGGCGCAGGATGCGGGTCGGTCACGCCTCGATGACGAGCGGCACGATCATCGGGCGACGACGCAGCTTCTGGTTGACCCAGCGGCCGATCGTGCGGCGCACGATCTGCGAGAGCGCGTGGCTGTCGCGCACGCCGTTGCCGGCGGCCTCCTTGAGCGCGGCGACGATCTTCGGCGCGACATCCTCGAACACCGAGTCGTCCTCCGCCACGCCGCGCGCGTGGATCTCCGGCCCCGAGATGATGCGCCCGGTGGTGGAGTCGACCACGACGATGACGGACACGAAGCCCTCCTCGCCGAGGATGCGCCGGTCCTTCAGATCCGCGTCGGTGATCTCGCCCACCGTGGAGCCGTCGACGTACACGAAACCGATGTCGAGCTGCCCCGCGACGCGCGCGACGCCGTCCTTCAGGTCGATCACGGTGCCGTTGGAGCCGACGATCGTGCGCTCCGCGTCGATGCCGGTGTCCTGCGCGAGCTTCGCGTTCGCGATCAGGTGCCGGTACTCGCCGTGCACGGGCAGCACGTTCTTCGGCTTGAGGATGTTGTAGCAGTAGATCAGCTCGCCCGCCGCCGCGTGGCCCGAGACGTGCACGCGGGCATTGGCCTTGTGCACGACGTTCGCGCCGAGCTTGGTCAGCCCGTCGATCACGCGATAGACGGCGTTCTCGTTGCCGGGGATGAGGCTCGAGGCGAGGATCACCGTGTCGCCGGGGCCGGGCTCGATCGCGTGGTCGAGGTTCGCCATGCGGCTGAGCACGGCCATCGGCTCGCCCTGGGATCCGGTCGACATGTAGACGATCTGGTCGTCGGGAAGGTCGCGCGCCTTCTTGTAGTCGATGAGCACGCCGTCCGGCACCTTGAGGTAGCCCAACTGCTCCGCGATGGTCATGTTGCGGACCATCGAGCGCCCGAGGAACGCGACCCGGCGGCCGTTCGCGTGCGCGGCGTCGATGACCTGCTGCACGCGGTGCACGTGGCTGGAGAAGCTCGCGACGATGACGCGGCGCGGCGCCTTGCCGATCACCTGGTCGAGCACCGGCCCGATGGAGCGCTCGGTCGGCGTGAACCCGGGCACGTCGGCGTTGGTCGAGTCGACGAGGAACAGGTCCACACCCTCCTCGCCGAGGCGCGAGAACGCACGCAGGTCGGTGATGCGCCCGTCCAGAGGCAACTGGTCCATCTTGAAGTCGCCGGTGGCGAGCACCATGCCTGCGGGCGTGCGGATCGCCACCGCCAGGGCGTCGGGGATGGAGTGGTTGACCGCGACGAACTCGAGGTCGAACGGGCCGACCTTCTCGTGCTGGCCCTCCTTCACCGTGAGGGTGAAGGGCCGGATCCGGTGCTCCTTGAGCTTTGCCTCGACGAGCGCCAGGGTGAGTCCGGAGCCGATCAGCGGGATGTCGCCCTTGAGCCGCAGCAGATACGGCACGGCGCCGATGTGGTCCTCATGCCCGTGCGTGAGCACGACGCCGACGATGTCGTCGAGGCGGTCCTTGATGGGCTCGAAGTCGGGCAGGATCAGGTCGACGCCGGGCTGGTGCTCTTCGGGGAACAGCACGCCGCAGTCGACGACGAGGAGCTTGCCGTCGTACTCGAAGACGGTCATGTTGCGGCCGATCTCCCCCAGGCCGCCCAGGGGCGTGACACGGAGGGTGTCGGGGGCGAGAGCTTCGGGCTCGGCGAGGGGAATGGTCATGTGGTGCCTCCTAGGCGGGGCGCACTGCGCGCCCGATGTTCGTGATTCCCCTGCCGGGTCGGAGCGGATCCTCCCGCGCCTTTCGCGCGGATCCGTCCCGCTCCGGTCCGATGCCCATCGGTCATGACCTCATCGGGTCGTGCCGTGCACCTTGGGGAGGGCGCCGCCGGCGGCGGCATTGCGGTCGGGGCGGAAGTCGGAGAAGTCCGCACCCGGGATGTCCTTGACGAGAGCGAGCTCGTCCTCGATGAGGGCGGCCTCCCACTCCTCCGGCCCCACCAGGGGCAGGCGGACGCGGGGGCTCGTGATGCGGCCGAGGCCGTGCAGGATGTACTTCGCCGACACGGTGCCGGGCACGTGCGTCATGGCGGCCCGGACGAGCGGCTCCAGGCGCTTGTGCTCGGCAGTAGCCGCGGCGAGGTCGCCCCGGTTCACCGCGTCGACGATCGCCCGGTACGGCGCCGAGGTGATGTTCGCCGTGACGCCGATGAGGCCGGTGGCACCGATCGAGAGGTGCGGGAGCACGTTCGAGTCGTCGCCGGAGAAGTACATGAGGTCGGTCTGGTTGAGCACGCGGCTGACCTCGGAGAAGTCGCCCTTGGCGTCCTTCACGGCGAGGATGTTGGGGTGCTTGGCGAGGCGCAGGATCGTCTCGTACTTGATCGGCACGCCGGTGCGGCCGGGGATGTCGTAGAGGATCACCGGGAGGTCGGTGGCGTCGGCGACCAGGCGGAAATGCGTGAGGATGCCCGCCTGCGTGGGCTTGTTGTAGTACGGCGTGACGATCATGATGCCGTCGGCGCCGAGCTTCTCGCTGGCCTTGTACAGCTCGATCGCGTGCGCGGTCTCGTTGGATCCGCCACCCGTGATGATCTTGGCCCGGCCTCCGGATACGTCCTTGCCGACCTCGACGAGACGCAGCTTCTCGGCGTCGGTGAGCGTCGAGGTCTCTCCGGTCGTGCCCGTGACGACGATGCCGTCGGCACCGTCGCTGATGACGCGGTCGATGTGCTTCTCGGTCGAGGCCCAATCGACCTCGCCGTCGGCCGTCATCGGGGTGATGAGGGCGACGAGCACCTGTCCGAAGGGATTGCCCGTATGCGTCATGCGTCCAGCGTAATGGTTCGGGCGAGGCTCACGCTGTCGCGGAGACGCGGATGACGTCGCCCCTGGCCAGATCGACGCCGGGCTTGAGCAGCAGGCCGGCCATGGTCCCCTCCGGCGCCTCGGTCGCCTTCTTGCGGAACATCTCGATGCCCGTGATCGTACTGACGCCGACCTCGGCCGCGCCCCGGCGCACCGCCACCCGGTCGCCGACGCGCATCGTGCCCGTCGTGGTCTTGCCCGTGGCGACCTGGCCGCGTCCGGTGATCGTGAAGACGTCCTCGACGACGAACTCCGCGGCGCCCACGCCGCTCGTGGAGCGTTGCGCGGCCGAGGCGATGCCCGTGCCCGGCGCGATCCCGGCGGCGGCCAGACGCTCCGCCTCCTGAGCGTTGTACTGCCGGAGCATGTCGTTCGCGTCCAGCGGATCCTTCTTCTTCCCGAACCAGCCCATGACTTCGAGCCTACGGGGACGGCCGTTAGGCTCGCGCTCATGGCCTGGCACACGCGGGAATCGCGCATCGTCTACGACAACCGCTGGATCTCGGTGCGCGAGGATCAGGTCTCCGGCCCCGCCGGTGACGGGATCTACGGCGTGGTGGCCCTGAAGAACCCGGCGGTGTTCGTCGTGGCTCTCGACGAGGAGGAGCGGGTGTGCCTGGTCACGATCGACCGGTACACGACAGGGCGTTCGGTCGAGGTGCCGGCGGGAGGCACGGACGGGGAGGATCCGCTCGTCGCCGCACGACGCGAGCTGCGCGAGGAGACCGGGCTCGAGGCGCAGGAGT
This sequence comes from Microbacterium sp. 22303, assembly GCF_052045265.1. Classification (NCBI taxonomy): domain Bacteria; kingdom Bacillati; phylum Actinomycetota; class Actinomycetes; order Micrococcales; family Microbacteriaceae; genus Microbacterium; species Microbacterium sp. 22303. Next base: position 840,291 of record NZ_JBQEOQ010000001.1, read on the forward strand.
GGACGCCGATCGGCACGATGAACGCACTCAACGGCGTGACCGTGGCGCCCGAGCATGTGTTCCTCGCCCGGGACCTGCGCCAGGCCGTCGACAGTGCGCACACGCAGGCCGAGGAGGGCATCGACGACGTCGCGTGGGTGCCGTTCGCCGAGGCGCTCGCGATGATCGCCGACGGGCGGATCACCGACGGTGAGACCGTCGCCGCGCTCGCCTATGCCGGCATCCGGCTGGGTCGGTTCGCCTGAGCCTGCCCCAGCTCACATCCGGCCGCGACGGGCGATGCGCGTGGTGAGCGAGCGCGGGACCAGCCTCGAGCCCGCGATCATCGCCTTGTAACGCAACGACGGGATCACCACCGACCTGCCACGGGCCGCAGCACGAAGGCCCTGGCGCACGACATAAGGCGCGTCCAGCCACATGAATGACGGCACGCCCTCCTCGCCGGCGGCGAGGCCCATTCGGGCATGGAAGGTGGTGTGCACGAATCCGGGGCAGAGCGCGGTCACGGTGACGCCGTCGCTGGCGTATTCGTCGTTCGCCCAGCGGCTGAACCCGATGATCCACGCCTTGCACGCGGAGTAGGTCGACCGTGAGACGAAGCCCGCGGACGAGGCGACGTTGATGATCCGCCCACCGCGACCGCGCATCACCCCGAGCGCGGCATGCATGAGCCGCATCGGAGCCTCGACCAGCACCCGGAGATGGCGCACCTCGTCGGCGACGTCGTTGTCGGCGAAGTGCAGCGGCAGCCCGAACCCGGCGTTGTTCACGAGCACGTCGATGGGGCGTCCGGCATCCGCGATCCGTCGCGCGACGCGGTCGACGTCCTGCTCCACCGCAAGGTCGGCGACGAGCACCTCGACCGTGACGCCGTGCCGTGCACCCAGCTCCGCGGCGAGCGCCTGCAGCGCGTCCTTCGAACGGGCGACCAGCACCAGGTCCGCACCGCGGTCCGCGAGCTGGCGGGCGAACTCCGCGCCGATTCCGGCGCTGGCGCCGGTGATGAGGGCGGTGGGCATGCGGATCCTCCTGTCGGGAGCGGGCGATGCGGTCAGCGCTGGTAGCCGAGGAAGCGGAAGCGGATCCCGGTCCTGCTGGTCTGCCACTCCCCCTCGGAGACCAGGCGGAAGCCCTTGCGCGAAGGGGCGAAAGCGTCTCCGGGCACGTCCAGATCGAGCTCGGTCACCTCCAGACGATCGGCCTCGCCGACCACCTCGCGGAAGATCTCGCCCCCGCCGATCACCCAGGTCTCCTCGAGTCCGGCGAGCGCGTCGGCGATCGACGCCGCGCGGCGGGCGCCGTCGGCGGCCCAGTCGGCCTGCCGGGTGATCACGATGTTCTCGCGGCCGGGCAACGGGCGGAACCGCTCCGGCAACGACTCCCAGGTGCGGCGCCCCATGACGACAGGCGCACCCAGGGTGATCTCCTTGAAGTGCGCGAGGTCCTCAGGAACGTGCCACGGCATCGCGCCGCCGGCCCCGATCACTCCGCCATGCGCCTCGGCCCAGATCAGTCCGATCCGAGTCATACCGCGACCGCCGCGCGGATAGCGGGGTGGTGCTGATAGTCCTCGACCACGAAGTCCTCGTATGCGTAGTCGAAGATCGACTCCGGCTTCCGCGTGATCCGCAGGGTCGGGTACGGATACGGCTCGCGGGTGAGCTGCTCCTGCACCTGCGCGACGTGGTTGTCGTAGATGTGGCAGTCTCCACCGGTCCACACGAAGTCGCCCGGCTCGAGGCCGGTCTGCTGCGCGACCATGAGCGTGAGCAGCGCGTACGAGGCTATGTTGAAGGGCACCCCGAGGAACAGGTCGGCGCTGCGCTGGTAGAGCTGGCAGGACAGTTTCCCGTCCGCCACGTAGAACTGGAACAGCGCATGGCAGGGCGCGAGCGCCATGTCGGGGATGTCGGCCGGGTTCCACGCCGACACGATGATGCGGCGGGAGTCCGGGGAGTTCCGGATCTGGTCGATCACCTGCTGCAGCTGGTCGATGTGCCCGCCGTCCGGCGTCGGCCAGGAGCGCCACTGCACGCCGTAGACCGGACCGAGATCGCCGTCGGCGTCGGCCCACTCGTCCCAGATGGTGACGCCGTTCTCCTGCAGCCAGCGCACGTTCGAGTCGCCGCGGAGGAACCACAGCAGCTCGTACGCGATCGACTTGAAGTGCACGCGCTTGGTGGTGATGAGCGGGAAGCCCTGCGACAGGTCGAAGCGGATCTGCCGGCCGAACACGCTCGTCGTGCCCGTGCCGGTGCGATCGTCCTTGTGCGTGCCGCTGGCCAGCACGTCGCGGAGCAGGTCTTCGTACGGCGTGGGGATCGCGGCGCTCATGGTTTTCAGCGTACCGGCGGCGGCGGACAGCCGGGCCGTCCGACGGGCTCCGGGAGCCGGGGCGCTGACTCGAACCGTCATATCCGACCCCAGCACCTTTCCTGGACGTAGCCTCGTACCATGTCCCTGCCGATCGCGCTCGTCGTGGTCGCCGCTCTGCTCGCGGCGACCGTGGTCGCCGGCGTCCTGCTGCGCGGGCGGGACGGCCGCGCGGTGACCGTGCGCGGCGACCGGCACGTGGATCCCGCCGATCTCATGCGCCCCCTGGGCGCGCAGGCGACACTAGTGCAGTTCAGCACCGAGTTCTGCGCGCGCTGCCCGCAGGTGCGGCGCATGCTCGGATCCGTCGCCGCCGAACGCGAGGGTGTCGTGCACGCCGAGGTGGACCTCACCTCCCGCTCCGACCTCGCCACGCGCTACAAGGTGCTGTCCACCCCGACGACCTTCATCGTCGATCCGGAGGGCCGGATCCGATCCCGCTTCACCGGCGTGCCCACTCGGGCCGCCGTGCTCTCGGCGCTCGACGGCGCCGACGACCTCCAGGAGGCCTCCGCATGACCGCTCCCGCCGGTATCGACCCGCGCGGTCCGCGCTTCGCCGCGTGGATCACGTCCGCCCTGCTGCTCATCGCGACACTGGTCGGGCTCACCAGCCCGCCGTTCAACCTGCCCGCGTTCCTGCTCACGCTCGTGATCGCCGCCCTGTTCCTGTGGGGTGTGCTCTCACCGCGCACGCAGCCGTGGGGCGTGCTGTTCCGCACGCTCGTGCGTCCGCGCCTGGCCCCGCCGTTCGCGCTCGAGGACCCGCGTCCGCCTCGATTCGCCCAGGGCGTGGGCCTGTTCGTGGTCACGGTCGGCCTGATCCTGCACCTGCTCGGCGTGCCGTGGGCGCTGCCGATCGCCACCGCGATGGCGTTCGTCGCCGCCTTCCTGAACGCCGCGTTCGGACTGTGCCTCGGCTGCCAGCTCTATCTGCTGCTGCAGCGCGCCGGGATCCTGGGCCGCACGCCGAGACTTCCCTGAAAAGCGAGGTTCCGCTGCGGGCCGATCGATAGGCTGGCACCTCACCCACCCCGATCGGAGGATCCCCATGTCCGTCACCAGCGAAGCCGCAGCCACGTGGACCGGAAGTCTCATCGAGGGTGAGGGATCCGTCTCCTTCTCCTCCTCGCACCTGGGCACGTTCCCCATCAACTGGAAGGCGCGCTCGGAGGGCTCCGACACGACGACCACTCCCGAGGAGCTCATCGCCGCCGCGCACTCGTCCTGCTTCAGCATGGCGCTCTCCCACGCCCTGGCAGGCAACGGCACCCCCGCCGAGCGCGTGAACACCACCGCGTCGGTCACCTTCAAGCCCGGCGTCGGCATCACCGGCAGCCACCTCAACGTGAACGCCTCGGTGCCCGGCCTCGACGCGGAGACCTTCCAGCGCCTCGCGCAGGAGGCCAAGGTCGGCTGCCCCGTCTCCGCGGCGCTTTCCGGCATCGAGATCACCCTCGAAGCGACCCTGGCCTGAGGCTCGCCGTCCCGCCGAGCGGCCGCGTCCCCCCGAGGGATGCGGCCGTTCGCATATCGGGCCCCGGGCGTGCCGGAGCTACTTGGCCAGGCGGATCGCCGCGCGGATCGCGGCGCGGGCATCCTTGCGGTGCCCCGCCGCATCGTGCACCACGCCGAGCCGGTACTGTGCGCGCCAGTCCCCCGGCTCCTCGGCAGCCGCCGAGCCGTACTCTGCGAGCAGCCGGTCGGCGTCGTCGGGAAGGAGTCGTCCGTTCGAGCGCAGGTGCTCCGGCGCCTCGGGCATCCCGCCCTCGCCGTCCAGCGTGCGGCCGAGCCGATCGGCGGCAAGGCCGAACTGCAGCTCGCGCACCAGGGCCCAGGCCCCGATCAACGGCATGACGAGCAGAGCGACGCCCATGGTGATTCCGAGAGCCTGGCCGGACCCCAGCAGCACCACCGCACGCCAGCCGACGAGCGCGATGTACAGCACGAGAAGCGCGGCCATGACCACGACGCCGATCCGGGATCCCATCCCTCCATCCTAAGCCGACAGGCCGTCCCGGCCGACGGCTGCGGCCCTCGCCCTCCCGCGCGCGGTCCGCATCGGCGCGCACCGCAGGACCGTGCCGGAAAGCCGACGACAGCGCCGCGACAGCGCTCCGAAAGCGCTGCCGCCGATGCTCGGAGCATGACGAATCCCACCACCGACTGGGCCCTCGAGGCCGACGGACTCGTGAAGGTGTTCGGAGCGAACCGCGCGGTCGACGGCGTCGACCTGCAGGTGCGCACCGGCGCCGTCTACGGTGTCCTCGGCCCCAACGGCGCCGGCAAGACGACCACCATCAACATGCTCGCGACGCTGCTGCGTCCGGACGGCGGCACCGGCCGCGTGTTCGGGCACGACGTCGTACGCGAGCCGCACATCGTGCGACAGCTCATCGGTGTGACCGGGCAGTTCGCCTCGGTCGACGAGACGCTGTCCGCCACCGAGAATCTCATGATCTTCGCCCGGCTGCTCGGGCTGAGCCGCACCGCCGCGAGGGCCAAGTCCGCCGATCTGCTCGAGCGCTTCGGTCTGACCGAGGCGGCGAAGCGACCGCTGAAGAACTTCTCGGGCGGCATGCGACGCCGACTCGACCTCGCCGCATCCCTCCTCGCGCAGCCGCCGCTGATCTTCCTCGATGAGCCCACCACCGGTCTCGATCCCCGCACGCGCGGACAGATGTGGGACACGATCCGCGAGCTCGTCAGCACCGGATCCACGGTGCTGCTCACCACCCAGTACCTCGACGAGGCCGATCAGCTCGCCGACCGGATCGCCGTGATCGACCGCGGGAAGGTCGTCGCCGAGGGCACCCCCGACGATCTCAAGGCCTCGGTCGGCACCTCGTCGCTGCAGCTGCGCGTCCGGGATGCTGCCGACACCGACGACGCCCTGAGCGCGATCGAGCAGACCCTCGGCGTCCGCGGCGTCCTCTCCCCTGAAGCGTCCCGGATCACCGCCCCGATGGCGGATCCCGACCGCATCGCCGATCTGCTCATCACGTTCCGCGAGGCCGGCATCGGCCTCACCGAGATGAGCGTCCAGAAGCCCACGCTCGACGAGGTGTTCCTCACGATCACCGGCCACACGGCCGACGAGGCGCCTGCCGCCGATCCCGTCTCCGCACCGTTCCAGGAGGTCCGCGCATGACCACCCTCGCCCCCACCGCCGGCCGTATCGTCCCCGCAGCCGAGCGCCGGCTGAGCCCGCGCGCGAGCCTGTCCCTGACCCTGCGCAACACCCTCACCATGGCCGCCCGCGGTCTGATCAAGATCCGGCGGACGCCGGAGCAGCTGTTCGACGTGACCGTGCAGCCGATCCTGTTCACCCTGATGTTCACGTACATCTTCGGCGGCGCGATCTCCGGCAACGTCTCGAACTACCTCCCGGTGATCATCCCCGGGATCCTCGTGCAGACCGTGATCACCACGTCGGTCGTGACGGGAGTCCAATTGCGCGAGGACATGGACAAGGGCGTGTTCGACCGGTTCCGCTCCCTGCCCATCGCGCGCATCGCGCCCCTCTCCGGAGCGCTGCTGGCGGACACGGTCCGCTACGGCATCGCCACGGTCCTGACGTTCGTGATGGGCTTCCTGATGGGCTACCGTCCTGCCGGCGGGGTCGGCGCCGTGATCGCGGCGGCCGTGCTCGTGATCGTGTGCGCCTGGGCGATCAGCTGGATCTTCGCCTTCGCCGGCGTCATCGCCCGCACCGCGTCGAGCGTCCAGGGGATCTCGATGATCATCCTGTTCCCGCTCACGTTCCTCTCCAACGCGTTCGTGCCGGTGGACACCATGCCGGGCTGGCTGCAGTGGTTCGTGAACATCAACCCGGTCTCCCACCTGGTCACCGCGGTGCGCAACCTCGCCGACAGCGGCACGGTGGGCGTCGATCTGTGGATGTCGCTGCTCGGCGCCGCCGTGATCGTGGCCGTGTTCGCCCCGCTCACCGTCAAGGCGTACATGCGCAAGGCCTGATCCCGGGTCCGGCACGACGGGGCGTCCTCCGAAGAGGACGTCCCGTCGTCGTGCTCAGCGCCCGCGCAGCAGGGCGAACGCCCGATCGACGCGGCCGGAGAGCGACAGCTCCGTGGCCGCATGGCGCGCGGCCACGACGGTGGCCGGCCCGCAGATCCGCGTCGCCTCGGCGAAATGCCCGTCCAGGCGCAGGGTCGGCAGATCCTGCCGCGCGCCGAGCGTCTCGGCGACGCCCAGCGCCTCGACCGCGCGATCGCGCAACGCCGGATCCTGCAGCGCCCACGCCGCCCATCCGACCAGCACGGTGCCGAGCACGGGGCTGTCGGTGAGCTCCGGACGCATCCGCCAGCCGGCGATCATCCGGCCGCGCATCCGGCGGACCCATCGCGCGAGGTCGGCGGGGTCGGCGCCCGGCACCCGGGAACGCGCGCTGACGTAGCCCGCGATCGCCATGAGAAACCACGGCGAGCGCCGCTGCGAGGGCGAGGAGAAGTGCGCGAGCCCCCGTGCGAAGGCGTCGAAGGCCTCGGTCTGCTCGCCCGCCTGCAGGTGGACCGCACCGAGCCCGTACCAGCCGATGGACGCCAGCTCGAGCCCGTCCTGGCTGAGCTCGCGGCTGGCCACGAGACTGCGGAACAGCGCATCCGACTCCTCGATCCGGCCGAGTGCCAGCAACGCCGCGCCACGCACCCACTTCTGCTGCCGCAGCGCGTCGACCGCGTCGAACTCCGCGAAGATCGCCGCCGCGCGGTCGAGCCACATCAGCGCCTCCGCCGGGCGTGCGGACTGACTCGCCAGTTGCGCGGCTGCATCCGCGGCGGTGGCCGCCGCCCAGCGCTCACCGCTGTCGTTCGCGAGACTCCACGCCGCCTGCGCCGCGATCAGCGCCTCGTCGGGATCGCCCTGGTTCTCCGAGAAGTGCGCCAACAGCATCTCGGCCATCAGCCGGGAGCGGCGATCATCGGATGACCGCATCGCCTTCAGCTGCTCCTCGACGTGCTGCTGATCCCGCGACGCGGTCATCACGACGACGAGCGCTCGCCACGCCGCGCTGATCGCACCACCCGCTCTGCGCTCCCAGAGGCGCAGCAGCGCGAGCGCGCGCAGGGCCCGCCGGTCATCCATCGCCAGGCTGCCGAGCGTGGCCATGACGAGCGCGATCACGACGATGTCGCAATCGAGCTCCTCGTCGTTCCGTCCTGCGCTCCACAGCCGTTGCGCGGCCTCGATCACCACGACCCGGAACGCGAAGACCTCGCTGAACGCCCCGCGCATGAACCAGCTGGGCCCGATGAGGGCGAACAGTCGCAGCGCCTCCTGTTCCCGATCCTCGCCGAACAGCCGGTGCAGCACGAACACGAGATTGTCATGCTCCTGACCGATGTCGCCGTGTGCCTCTGCCGTGACGCCGCTGGGGAAAATCGCACCGGACGTGAGCCGTTCACCCACGAACGCCGCCGCCCACCGTGTCACCGCGGTCCACGCTGCGTCCTCCTCGCCGGCATCGGCGAGCCTGGCGAGCCCGAACTCGCGCACGGTCTCCAACATCCGGAAGCGCACCCGTGCACCGCTCTCGGTCACGACCAGCAGCGACTGCGCGGCGAGGCGGTCCAGCACGTCGTCGGCAGGCGCGCCGAGGATCGCGGTCGCGGTGTGCGCCGAGAAGCCGCCGGGCAGGAACGACAGCGTCGCGAGCGCCCGCTGCGCCTCGGCATCGAGCAGATCCCAACTCCAGCCGATCACGGCCTCGAGGGTGCGATGCCGCTCCGGAGCAGCGCGGTCTCCCGAAGTCAGCAGGGCGAACCGGTCCGCCAGGCGGTCCTCGAGCTCGGCGAGCGACATGGTGCGCACTCGTGCGGCTGCGAGCTCGATCGCGAGCGGCAATCCGTCCAGATGCGCGCACAGCCGCGCCACAGCGTCGGCATCGAGCATGACGCCCGGTCGGACCGCCTCGGCCCGTTCGGCGAACAGCCGCACCGCCGGAGCGTCCGGATCCGCCGCGATCCCGAGCGGATCCAGGACGAGGATCCGCTCCGCACCGATCGCCAGCGAGGTGCGGCTCGTGGTCAGCACGCGCAGCGCAGGCACCGCCTGCAGCAGGTCCGCCGTCCATGCCGCGACGCCGTCGATGACCTGCTCGCAGTTGTCCAGCACGAGAAGGGCGGGCCGCTCGTTCAGGACGGCCACGATCCTGGCCCGCAGGTCGGGACGCACGTGGGTCTCGGACAGTCGAGCACCCGGCGCCGCCTCGCTGATGCCGAGGGCCGCGGCGATCGCGATCGGAACGCCGGCGTCGTCGCGGACGCCGGCGAGCGGGACCACAGCGACCACGTCGACGCGCGATCCGGCGGCGAGTGCGTGCGCGAGCCGCGTCTTGCCGAGCCCGCCAGGGCCGACGATCGTCACGGCGCGGGCGATGGCGAGCAGCGCGCCCGCCTGGCGCATCGCGTCCTCGCGGCCGATGAGCTCGTTGGGCGCGGCCTGTACGCCGATACGCACGCGTGGCCCACTGTCCTGGTCACGCAGCAGCTGCGCGTTGAGCTCGGTGACGGCCGGTCCCGGCGATGCACCCAGGTGCTCGGCCAGTGCGGCGCGCAGCCGGGCGAACACCGCAAGGGCCTCCGCCGCACGATCGTCGGCCGCGAGCGCCGACATCAGCTCCGCCTGAGCCGTCTCGTCGAACGGACGTGCGGCCGCGAGCTCCGACAGGATCGCAACCGCCTCATGGGAGCGCCCCGCGCTCACGAGGGACGCCGCCAGGTCGCGCTGCAGCGCATCGCGCAGCTCAGCGGACTCGGCCGCGAGATCTTCCGCGATCGGCGCGTCGCCCAGGTCGACGCCCGGTTCGCCGCGCCACAGTCCGATCGCCTCTCCCAGCAGCCGGATGCGGTCGGGATCGCCGTCGCCGAGCGTCTCCGCCTCGGCCCGCAACCGGCGTGCGGTGTGCAGGTCGGTGTCGTCGGTGCCGAGCGCATAGCCTCCCGGCGCACTCGCGATGGCGTCGGAGCCGGCCAGCGCCCTGGCCCGTGAGACGAGGGTCTGCAGCGCCGCCTTCGGATTCTGCGGCTGGTCGTCGCCCCAGACCTCGGCCGCCAGCGCAGGCACGGAGCGGGTGGTGCCGGTGCCGGCGAGCACGAGCGCCGCCAGCAGCGCGCGCATGGGCGTTCCGCCGGCGTCGCGATCCGCGATCCGCACCGGGCCGAGCACGCCGATGCGCGCGGTCATGCCCGCGGCCGGATCCCCAGATCGATCACGTTCTCCAGGCCGACGACCACACCGCGCAGGTCGCGCGCATAGGGCAGGGCGAGGCGGATCCCCGGCGCGTACGCCGCGGCGGACTGCACGGTGTCGTGCACGATCGACAGCGACTCGCCGGGGCCGGAGAGGATGACCTCCTGCTTCGCGATCACACCCGGGCGTCGCAGCGAGTGCACGGGCACGCTCGCCACCTGCTGCCCGCGGGCGCGCTGGTCGACGTGCGGCGCGTCCACAGGGCCCTGCTCGGCCCGTGCGGCCGCGATGAGCTCGGCGGTGCGCACGGCCGTGCCGCTGGGCGAGTCGATCTTGGTGTGCTGGTGCGCTTCGATGATCTCCACGGATCCGAAGAACGGCGCGGCGAGAGCGGCCAGGGCCGTGCCGAGCACGGATCCCATCGAGAAGTTGGGCACGAACAGCGCCCCGGTGCCGGCGTCATCGATGGCCGGGCGGACCTGGGCGATGCGGTCTGCGGACCATCCGGACGTCGCGACGAGAAGGTTGATGCCCCGATCCGTCGCGGCGCGCACGATCTCGACGCTGGAGGCGGGGGTGGTCGCGTCGATGACGAGGTCCGCGCCGTCGAGCTCGTCCATGGCGCTGTTCGACCCGAGCACCGCGCCGAGTTCGAACCCGTCGAGGTGCGAGATCACATCGCCGATGATGGTGCCGAGCTTGCCGGAGGCGCCCACCAGGGCCACGCGCGTCGTCATGTCCACAGTCTATTCAGCGCTTCCGACGCGGATCCCGCCGGTCGTCACGCATCCGACGCGGATCCTCGGGGTCGTCATGGTTTCGGAGGCGGCAGGTCTCCGAGCCCCTCGACGCGTCCGGGGCGCCCGACCTGCGGCATCGATTACCGTCGGATCATGCCCACGTTCCGCATCGCCTCCCCCGAGGACGACGACGCCCACGCCGTGCTCGTCGACTACTTCACCCTGCGCGCGGCGGAGTTTCCCGGCGGCACCTACTCCCCCGCATTTCCGACGGCGGCGGCGTTCCAGGCCCCGGACGGCGTCTTCCTCCTGCTCGAAGACGAAGACGCGATCGTCGGCTGCGGCGGAATCCGCCGCGTCTCGATGCCCGAGGGCGAGACCGACGTGTTCGAGATCAAGCACGTGTTCCTGCGCCCGGAGACCCGGGGCCGCGGCTGGGGCCGGCTGCTGCTGGACGAGTTGGAGCACCGCACCCGCGGATTCGGCGCCCGCGCGCTCGTGCTCGACACGCACCACACGCTCGAGGCGGCGGGGCACCTGTACCTCAACAGCGGCTTCGCCGAGATCCCGCGCTACAACGACAATCCGAACGCGACCCGGTGGTACCGCAAGGATCTGGAGCAGGCATGAGGCTGTGGTCGGTGCACCCGCGCCACTACGATCGGCAGGCGCTGACGGCGTGCTGGCGCGAAGGCCTGCTCGCCCAGGCGGTCATCGCGGATCCGACCCGCCGCGGCTATGCGCACCACCCGCAGCTCCAGCGTTTCCGGGAGACGAGGGATTCCCTCGCCGCGATCGGCGACTACCTCGCGGCGATCGTCGACGAAGCCGACGCCCGCGGATATCGGTTCGCGCGCGAGAAGATCCTCAAGACCGGTCCGGTCGAGCGCATCCCGGTCGCCCGTGGTCAGCTCGAGTACGAATGGGGGCATCTGCTCCGCAAGCTCGAGGGGCGCACCCCAGAGCTCTGGGAGCGGTGGCGCACGACCTCGCTGCCGGACCCGCATCCGCTGTTCGCGGTCGTCGAGGGCCCGATCGCGGACTGGGAGCGCGTCGGCTGAACGCCCTTCGGCTCCGACCACGGTCCCGGCGCTGCACGGCGGATCCGAGCAGCCTTCAGACCAGGAGCGGATCCGGCAGACCGGTGCGCAGCTCCATCGGGAGGTGGCTCAGGTCGTTGTGCGCGACCAGGCTCCACGGGCGGCCCTGCTTCTGCGAGATGACGGTGAGGCCGCAGTTGGCCTGGTTCAGCGTCATCCAGCGCCACTCCGGGGCTTCCAGCACTTCGCGCACGAACCAGCTGATGACGAAGTTGTGCGTGATGAGGACCTCATGCACGTCTCCGGGCTTGCGCACCAGGAACTCGTTCACGGCGTCGCCCATCTGCGCCCGACCGGCTTCAATCTCCGCGTCGGTGATGGATCCGAAGAAAGGCTCGAAGACGGCCGGAGTCTCCTCCGTCATGCCGGTGGGCACGCAGTCGAACAGCAGCGCCGACGGCTCCGCTTCGACCGAGGGGATCCGCTCCGAGATCGCACGGGCCGTCTCGGCGGCGCGCAGCAGCGGAGAATGCCAGATCGCGTCCAGCGGGAGGCCGGACAGGCGGTCGGCGATGTGCTCGGCCTGACGACGTCCGCGCGGTGAGAGGGGTCCGTCGGCCAGACCGTGCTCGGCGTCCTGATGCTCGCCGTGCCGGACCAGATAGATGTAATGCGTCACAACCGCTCGCCTCGTCGCCGGCTCCGTGGCCGGGGTGCTTCCAGCCTATGTCACAGATCGGACACGGCCACCCACCAGGCCGGGTCAGCTCGCCGCGCGGGTGAGCTCGGCCAGCTGCGCACGGCCGAGGGCCACGCCCGCGCCCTGCATCAGCTCGTCGACCTGCTCGGTGGCGAAGGCATTCACGATGGGCGCCGTGATCGTGCGCTGGGCGAGCAACCAGGCGATCGCGACGGCGGCGACCGGAACCTGCAGCTCCGAGGCGGCGATGTCGAGCGCCCGCAGCACCTTGATGCCGCGACGGTTGATGTTGCCGCGCAGCTGCATGCCGCGCACCCCCTGCAGCGACTGCTTGGTGCGGTGCCGACCGGAGAGGAACCCGTGCTCGAGGGCGTGCGACGGTGTGACGGCCAGCCCTTGCGCCGCGGCGACGAGGCGGAGATCGCCTTCGAACCCGGCCCGGCGCATCAGGTTGTACGGCACGTCCAGCACTTCGATGCGCGGATAGCCCGCGGAGGACAGGATCCGTGCTTCGACGAGACGCTCTGCGGTGAAGCCGAAGGCGCCGAGCGCCCGCACCTTGCCGGCCTCGACGAGCCATTCGGCCGTGGCCAGCGTGTCTTCGAGGGCGCTGCCGTCGTCGATCGTGCCGTCGAGGTAGAGCACATCGATGCGTTCGACTCCGAGGCGGGTCAGCGACGCTTCCACAGCGCGCACCAGGTTCACCGGTCCGATGCCCGGGTTGTCGGGGTGACCGCCGACGCGCACGCTCAGGACGATGTCGTCGCGGTTTCCCCGCGTGGCGAGCCACCGGCCGATGATGTGCTCGCTGCGTCCTGCGGCGAAGCTGTCGGCCGTGTGCACGGCGTTGCCGCCGAACTCGGCGTAGCGATCGAGGATGTGCAGCGCGGTGTCGGCATCGGTGTTCCAGCCGAACTCGGCGCCGCCGAGGATGAGCGGGAAGGAACGGATGCCGGTCTCCGCGAGGGGAACGCGCAGGGAGGTTCCGATGCCGGGTCCGACCACCGGGATCGGCGCGGACGGGTGCGGCGTGACGACCGCGGGCGCGCTGGTGACCGCAGGTACGGCGCCGCCGAGTGCGGACCCGTTTCCGGATCCGACGCTGAAGAGACGCATGCGATCACCCCCGTGTCTGCTGCGTTGATTTCTGAGACGCACCCCCCGGTGCGTCCCTTAGAGAGTAAGGGAGGCCTCGGACGCTTCCGTTCATTGAGACGGCCAGGAGGAGAACAATGCGTAACGGTTCGGTCACGAAAACCACGGAAGGCCCGTCGTGTCCTCCTTTCGGCGGACACGACGGGCCTTCCGGCGGAGGATCAGACCTCGGCGACCTCAGCGGCGGGCTCGGCCGCCTCTGCCGGAGCCTCGTCGATCACGGGCTCGAGCGAGAGCTTGCCGCGGTCGTCGATCTTCGTGATCTTCACGAGGATCTTCTGGCCGACGGAGAGCACGTCGTCGACGTTCTCCACGCGCTTGCCACCGGCGAGCTTGCGCACCTCGGTGACGTGCAGCAGGCCGTCCTTGCCCGGGAGCAGGGAGACGAACGCGCCGAAGGTCGCGATCTTCACGACCGTGCCCAGGAACTGCTCTCCGACCTCAGGGTTGGTGGGGTTGGCGATCGCGTTGACCTGCGCACGGGCCGCCTCGGCCGAGGGGCCGTCGGTCGCGCCGATGTAGACGGTGCCGTCCTCCTCGATGGAGATCTGCGCGCCGGTCTCGTCCTGGATCGCGTTGATCGTCTTGCCCTTCGGGCCGATCAGCTCGCCGATCTTGTCGACCGGGATCTGCACGCTGATCACGCGCGGCGCGGTCGGCGCCATCTCGTCGGGGCTGTCGATCGCGGCGTTCAGCACGTTGAGGATCGTGAGGCGCGCCTCCTTGGCCTGGGTCAGCGCGCCGGCGAGCACCTCGGAGGGGATGCCGTCGAGCTTCGTGTCCAGCTGGATCGCCGTGACGAACTCGCTCGTTCCGGCGACCTTGAAGTCCATGTCGCCCAGCGCGTCCTCGGCGCCGAGGATGTCGGTGAGCGCCGCGTAGCGGGTCTCACCGTCGACCTGGTCGGACACGAGGCCCATCGCGATGCCGGCGACCGGTGCGCGCAGCGGCACACCCGCGTTCAGCAGCGACAGGGTGGAGGCGCAGACGGAGCCCATCGAGGTGGATCCGTTGGAGCTGAGCGCCTCGGACACCTGACGGATCGCGTACGGGAACTCCTCGCGGGTCGGCAGCACCGGCACGAGCGCGCGCTCGGCGAGGAAGCCGTGCCCGATCTCGCGACGCTTCGGCGAACCCACGCGGCCGGTCTCACCAGTCGAGTAGGGCGGGAAGTTGTAGTGGTGCATGTAGCGCTTGCTCGTCGTCGGGGACAGCGAGTCGATCTGCTGCTCCATCTTGAGCATGTTCAGCGTGGTGACGCCCAGGATCTGGGTCTCGCCGCGCTGGAAGATCGCGGAGCCGTGCACGCGCGGGATGACCTGCACCTCGGCGTCGAGCGGACGGATGTCCGCCAGACCGCGACCGTCGATGCGCACGCCCTCGGTGAGGATGCGGCCGCGCACGATCTTCTTCGTGACCGACTTGTAGGCGGCGGAGAACTCGCTGAGCGCGACCTCGGGCTGCTCGCCCGCCTCGACGGCGGCGACGAGCTCGCCCTTGACACGGTCCTTGATCGCGTCGTCGGCGTTCTGGCGCTCCTGCTTGTCGGCGATCTGGTAGACATCGACGAGCTCGGCGTAGGCGCGCTCGGCCACGAAGTCGTACGTGCCCTCGCTGTACGGCAGGAAGACCGGGTACACACCCGGCTCCTTCGACGCCGTGGCGGCGAGCTGGGCCTGCGCCTCGACGAGCTGCTTCAGGAACGGCTTGGCAGCTTCGAGGCCCTGCGCGACGATGTCCTCGCTGGGCTTGGTGGCGCCGGCCTTGATCAGGTTCCAGCTGCCCTCGGTGGCCTCGGCCTCGACCATCATGATCGCGACGTCTTCGGTGCCGTCACCCTTGGTGACGACGCGGCCGGCGACGACGAGATCGAAGACGGCCTGCTCGACCTGCTCGGCGTTCGGGAACGCGACCCACTGGTCGGCGTGCTCACCGTGGCCGGGGATGAACGCGAGGCGCACACCGGCGACCGGGCCGGAGAACGGCAGACCCGAGATCTGGGTCGACGCGGACGCGGCGTTGATCGCGAGCGCGTCGTAGTACTCGCCGGGCGCGATCGAGAGCACCGTGATGACGATCTGAACCTCGTTGCGCAGGCCGTCGACGAACGACGGACGCAGCGGACGGTCGATCAGACGGCAGACGAGGATCGCCTCGGTGGAGGGACGGCCCTCGCGGCGGAAGAACGAGCCCGGGATCTTGCCGGCAGCGTACGAGCGCTCCTCCACGTCGACGGTCAGTGGGAAGAAGTCGAAGCCCTCACGCGGCGACTTGCCCGCGCTCGTGGCGGAGAGGAGCATCGTCTCCTCGTCCAGGTAAGCGGCGACCGCGCCCTGCGCCTGCTGCGCGAGACGGCCCGTCTCGAAGCGGACGGTGCGGGTGCCGAAGCGGCCGTTGTCGAGAACGGCCTCAGTAGCGGTGATTTCAGGACCTTCCAAGAGGTCTCTCCTTCTTTGTTTAGGCTCGCTCTCCCGTGTGGAGCGCGAGCATGGACGGATGCGCACAGAGGCATCCTGTTCGATCCTATCAGCGCGGCGCGCCTGAGACCGCGCCGTCAGACCTCGCTGGGCTCGCGCACCCCGCGCTCCCGACCGAGGCGGACGTAGTCGTGGTGCTTGGCGCTGCGTCCGTCACCCGCGGCGCGCCCGTGCAGCCGGCGCCAGACCCACGGCAGCGCGTGCCGGCGCCACCACACTCCGGCACCGGTGCGCTCGGTCGCGTGCAGCGCCTCATCGAGCGCGCCGAGCTCGTCGGCCAGCGCCACGCCGAGCGCGACGCCCGCGCGATACGCGAGGAAACGGTGCCCGCGACTGGAGAGGTGCACGAGGTCCTCCCCCCAGTTCGGCCGCTCGGCGAGCTGCGGGTGCAGATCCGTGTCGAGCAGGATCGCGCCCTGACGGCGGGCGATGCCGGCCAGTGCCGTGGCCCAGGCGGAGAACCGGCGGGCATAGATGCGTGCCGCCGGGTTTCCGGGCAGGAACGCCGTGACCAGGAGCACATCGGCGCCGGTCTCGCGCAGCTGTCGCACCGTGTCCTCGAGGCGTGCGGCGAGGAGCGGTATCGCGACCCGCTGCTTCACGAGGTCGTTCGCCCCCACCAGGATCGACACGAGGTCGGGGCGCAGCTGCAGGGCACGATGCAGCTGGGTTCCGCATACGTCCTCGACCCGCTTGGAGCGGATGGCGAGGTTCGCGTAGTCCAACGGCTCACGGGCGGCCAGCAGCAGGGCGAGGCGGTCTGCCCACCCGCGCAGCGCGCCGTCGGGGCCGGGGTCGCACAGGCCCTCGGTGAGCGAGTCGCCGAGCGCGACATAGCGGCGCCAGTGCTTGCGCTCCCCCGCTGGCGTGGGCTCCGGCCGCACAGCCCGGGGCGCCCGCAGGCCCGCGTCCGCACGGTGCAGCTCCTGCGCCTCGACGAAGTGTCCGAGGAGCTGATCGCACACCGCGCTCCAGCTGCGGCCCTCCACCGCATCTCGGCCGGCCCGGCCGAACGCCTGCCGCTTGCGCGCGTCGCCGGCGAGATCCCGCACCCGATCGCGCAGATCCTGCAGGTCGCCCGGGCGGTACAGCCAGCCGTCGATGCCCTGGCGCACCAGGTCCAGCGGGCCGCCCCGACCGGTCGCGACCACGGGGATCCCGCTCGCGTGCGCCTCCTGAAGGGTCTGCCCGAACGTCTCGCTCTCGCCCGGGTGCACGAAGACGTCGAACGACGCCATCGCCTGAGCGAGCTCCGGGCCGCTGAGGTGGCCGAGGAACACCGCGTGCGGGAGCAGCGTCTCGAGCCGCGCTCGGGAGGGTCCGTCTCCGACGATCACGAGCCGGATTCCCGGCAGATCCGCGAGGACCTGCAGGTCCTCGACCTGTTTCTCCGGCGCCAGCCTGCCCACGTAGCCGACCACGGCCTCAACGCCGGCACGGTGCTCCCATGCCCCGTCTCGCCGCTCCGGGCGGAAGCGCTCCGCATCCACGCCGCGGCCCCAGCGACGCACCCGATCGACTCCGAGCCGGGCGAGCTGATCCTCCGATTCGGACGACGGGGCGAGGGTGAGGGTGGCGCGCCGGTGCAACCTCGCGATGTGGGCCTCGGCGAGCGCCGTCGTGAGCGAGACCCCGTAACGCGCGGCGTACGCGGCGACATCGGTCTGGTACGCAGCGACCGCGGGCACCCCGATCCGCTCCGCGGCGAGCGCCCCGCGCCAGCCGAGGGCGAACGGCGAGGCGAGGTGCACCACGTCGGGCGCGAAGCGGGCCAGCGACACGGACAGCCGATGCGCGCTGGAGGTGCCGACGCGCACGGTGCGGTAGCCCGGCAGCGCCACGGACGGGATGGGCTCGACCCTGGCGTGCCCGATCATGCGCGGCATGCCCTCCGCAGCGGGGGCGTACACCCGGGCCTCGTGCCCGTGGCGCTCGAGGTGGCGGAGGATCTGCAGAACGGATCCGGTCACGCCGTTCATGTGCGGGAGGAAGGACTCGGTCACGATCGCTGCTCTCACGCGATCAGGATCCCGCCCGTTTCCGCCCCGCAGCGCCGGAAACCGGTGCGATCACGGAGTGTTCACCGGATGCACCGCGATCGGTCACCGCGTGTCTGCCGGGGCGCCCCCTACCCGTCCCGCTTCGTTCTTCCAGGACTGCGGGACGCCCCCGGCGCTAGGCTGGCGCCATGAGTACCGACGACACCGCCGCCGCGGACATGAAGCGCAAATTCAAGGAGGCGCTCGAAAAGAAGAACGCCCAGCAGCATCAGGGCGAGGCGCACCTGAACGGCGACTCCGCCGTGCACGCCGCGCACGGGGCGCAGACCAGGCGCGAGTTCCGCCGCAAGAGCGGCTGATCCTGTATCCACCGCGAAGGGCGCCGACGAGGGATCGTCGGCGCCCTTCGTCGTCCGCGCATCCACCGGCAGGGGTGGGAATCCACAGCGAGCGGGGTTAGCGTCGAAGGGTGATCCTTCCCTCCGGCTCCGCCGCACCTGCGCCTGGGCGCAGAGCACGCGCCTCGCGCCCGCTCCTGGCGCTCGTGGCCGGCGTGCTGCTGACGGTGCCGCTCGCGGTGGCCGCACCGGCATATGCCGACGACTACCCCTCGTGGCAGGACGTGCAGAACGCCCAGGGAAACGAACAGGCCACGCAAGATCAGATCACCCGCATCAACGACGCCCTCGCGACCGCTCAGCAGAAGGCCGCCGACGCCTCGACGGCGGCGATGAAGGCGGCCCAGGCGGCGGACGCGGCTCGTGCCGACGCGGACGCTGCCGCGCACCGGGCGGACGAGCTGGGCGTGCAGGCCGCGGCAGCCGAGCAGACCGTGCAGCAGACGCACGAGCAAGTCGGTTCGCTGATCGCCGCCCGCGCGCGTGCCGAGACCGCGTCGCCCCTCACCGTGCGGCTCTTCACCTCGGCGGATCCGGACGAGCTGCTCACGCGCCTCGGCGCACTGCAGCAGCTCGACGCGACCTGGGCGAAGCTCGGCGAACGCGCGATCGCCGTGCAGGGCGTCGCCACGTCGCTGCAGGATCAGGCGCAGGTCGCCCGCGCGGCCAGGGACGCCCTCGCGACCTCTGCCGAGGACGCGGCGCAGAAGGCGAAAGCCGCCGCCGACGCGGAAGCCGCCGCCGTCGCCGATCTGCAGGGCCACGTCACCACGTTGTACTCGCAGCTGGCCGCCCTGAAGAACACCACGGCCGACGTGGAGCGACGCTATCGGATCGGCCAGCAGGTCGCCGAGCAGGAACGGGAGCAGGCGGCAGCCGCCGAAGCGGCCGCTGCCGCGGGGTCCGGGGGCGGAAGCGGCGGAGGCTGGGACGGGCTCGGCGGTGACGGCGTGAACGTCGATCCGGCCGGAGCCCAGGCGTATGCCGCCGGGCAGCTCGGCAATTACGGCTGGGGCCAGGATCAGTTCCCGTGCCTGTACCGGCTGTGGATGCAGGAGTCGAGCTGGCGGGCGGATGCCCTGAACCCGGACAGCGGGGCCTACGGGATCCCGCAGGCTCTTCCGGCTGACAAGCTCGCGGCGGCCGGCGCCGACTGGCGCACCAACGGGAACACCCAGATCGACTGGGGCCTCAGCTACATCCAGGACCGCTACGGATCCCCCTGCGGAGCCTGGGCGCACGAGGTGTCGAACAACTGGTACTGACCGGCCTGGTTCAGCTCTCGGCGAGCGTTGCACCCGCGGCTTCGAGCACGACCGGATCCGCACAGCCGCGCGCGAAGCCGGCGATCCTGCGGCGGACCTCATACCCGAGAACGACGGTCCCGATCCGCTCCGCGACCGGTGCGAGCCAGGTCGGGCGGCAGGTGAAGTTGTATTTCCAGACCGCGCGCGTGCCCCCGTCGACGGGTTCGAAGCGCCACCCCGCACCGAGCGTGCGGAAGAACCACGGGCCCTTCTCCATCACCATCCCGACGTTCGTCGGCGGCGCGTACGAGACGTAGTGGGTGATCATCGACAGCCCGAATCGCTGCCGGGTGAACGTGCGCACGCCCTTGGCCGGCGTCGTCGCGCCATCAAGGAAGTGCTGCGCCCGGATGAAGCCATCCCAGCGGCGCCGCACCTCTCCTGTGGTCTGCGAAACCGCGTACGCGAGCACGGGCGGGATGGGGACGACGACGGCGGCCTGAACGACGGGCATGCTCCGACGCTATCGCCCCTGGTCGCGGCGAGAGGCTGCGACGGCCGACGAGCCGAGGCGGGGAGCCGTCGTCTGCGCTCCCTGCCCCGGCTCGATCCCGGCGATTCGGGTCAGCCGCGCTCGGCGCGGGCCCGCGCCCGCTGCTGCTTCGCGGCCATCTCCTCGACCGCCGCGTGCCCGAGCGTCTCGGTGCTGACAGGCTCGGCTCCGTCCTGCACGGCCGGCTGCCCGTCGTGCCCCACGCCGTCCAGCAGCGACTCGTCGAACGGCCGTGCGCCGGAGAGCACCTGACGCACCTGCTCCGCATCGATCTGCTTCGTCCAGGTGCCGATGAGGATCGTGGCGACGGCGTTCCCCGTGAAGTTGGTCAGCGCGCGCCCTTCAGACATGAAACGGTCGATCCCCACGATCACTCCGACCCCGTTCACGAGATCGGGACGGTAGGCCTGCAGGCCACCGGCGAGGGTCGCGAGTCCGGCGCCGGTGACGCCGGCCGCGCCCTTGCTCGCGATGATCATGAACACGAGCAGGCCGATCTGCTCCGGGATGGACATCGGCTGTCCCAGACCGGTCGCGATGAACAGTGACGCCATGGTCAGGTAGATCGCGGTGCCGTCGAGGTTGAAGGAGTAGCCGGTCGGCACGGTGATGCCCACCACGGGCTTGGCCACACCCAGATGCTCCATCTTCGCGATCAGCCGAGGCAGTGCCGACTCCGACGAGGACGTCCCGACGATCAGCAGGTACTCACGCCCGAGGTACTTCATCAGCTGGAAGATGTTCACCCCGGCGACGAGCTTCAGGATCCCGCCGAGCACCACGACGATGAACACGATGCAGGTCAGGTAGAACGCGCCGAGGAGGATCCCGAGGCTCCAGATCGCCGCGACGCCGGTCTTGCCGACCACTGCCGCGATCGCGCCGAACGCACCGAGGGGGGCGAGCCACAGGATCATTCCGAGCACGCGGAACACGAGCGTCTGCAGGTGCTTGATCGCTCCCATGATGGGCGCGCCTCGATCCCCGAGCCCCTGCAGCGCGAAACCGACGAGGAGCGCGATGAAGAGCACCTGCAGCACGCTCTCGCCGGTGAAGGCGCCGAAGAACGTGGCGGGGATGATGCCGAGAATGAAGTCCTGCGTCGTCTTGGCCTCGGTCGTGGCCGCCTCGTAGGTCGCGCCGGCCATGTGCAGACCCTCACCCGGGTGGATGATGTTGCCGACGATCAGGCCGATCGCGAGGGCGAAGGTCGACATGACCATGAAGTAGATCAGCGCGAGTCCGCCGATCTTGCCGACCGTCGCCGCCTTGGCGATCGATCCGACGCCGATCACGATCGTGCAGAAGATGATCGGCGCGATCATCATCTTGATGAGGCTCACGAACCCCTTGCCGATGGGCTCGAGGCCCTGTGCGAACTGCGGGAACAGGAGTCCCACCGCTATTCCGAGGCCGACCGCCACGAGTACGGACAAGTAGAGCCAGGTGTGCTTGTCCCAGGAGTTCTTGCCGCGGCGCCAGTCGTGCCGCGGGAGTCTGAAACCTTCGGTGAGAGCCATCATCGCCTCCGCTGAGTGAACAGGACGCCCGCACCACGTCGGGCGGGCCGTGTCGACCATGGTGTGCAGCGACGACGCCCGGCGGCGAGTTCTGTTCGTATTGAAACCGGGGCGAAATCTGAGCAGGCCGCACTGCGCGCCGCGACTCGCGCATACTGTCTGAGGAGGTCCGGATCGGCGATGGCGACGACAAGACGCGGCGGCGTGCGCAGTGCGGCTTCGCGCGTGTTCGCGCTGCTGATCGGATCCGTGCTGCTGATCGGCGTGGCGATCGGCGCGTTCCTCACCTGGGAGGCGCAGACCTCGGCACGGCAGGAGGCCGAGCACGTCACGGCCGCGATCGCGCGGGCGCTCTCCGTCGCCCCGGAGATCGAAACGGCCGTGACCGCGACGGACCGTTCCGCCGCGGAGACGGACCTGCGCAGCTACGTCGAGTCCGTGCGCACGGGCGCGGGGCTGGACTTCATCACCGTCATGGACGGACACGGCGTGCGGCTCACGCACCCGGATCCGGCGCAGGTCGGCGGGCACTACATCGGCACGATCCCCCGCGACGACCGCGCCCTCACCGAGCAGTACACGGGAACCCTCGGCCCGTCCGTGCGCACCATCGCTCCCGTCCGCGACGCCGCAGGGACGGTCGTCGGCTGGGTGTCGGCAGGGGTGACCGTGGAGTCGCTGGGCGGCGCCCTGCTGCGACGCCTGCCGGTGATCCTGCTCCTCACCCTGGCCGTCGTCGCGCTCGGCGCGCTGGGCGCCGTGTTCGCGCGGCTCGCGACACGGCGCATCACCGGCGATCTCGACGCCCGCGACGTGCGAGAGGCGGTGGCCGGCTACGAGTCGGTGCGCACACTCGGCGAGGCGCTGCGCGCACAGACGCACGAGCACGGCAACCGCCTGCACACGGCGTTGTCGCTCCTGGAACTCGACCGACGCGAGGAGGCGATCGCCCTGCTGTCGGAAACCTCCGCGCAGAGCCAGTCCGTGATCGATCAGATGACGCTGCGGGATGGGGATCCGACGCTCGGCGCACTCCTGCTGGGCAAGGCCTCGCAGGCGAAGGAGCGCGGCGTGCGCTGGCACGTGCACGTGGATCCGGCGGCGCCGCGCGCGGATCTGACCCCCGTCGACGCGGTCGCCCTCGTCGGCAATCTCATCGACAACGCCCTCGACGCCGCGTCTCAGGCGGAGTCCGGCGCCGACCGCTGGGTGCGTGTCGACGTGGCCGCGGACGACGGCGGAGCCGTCGTGATCACCGTCTCGGACGGAGGTCCCGGCATCCCGGTCGAGCTCCGGGAGCGGATCTTCGAGCACGGCTTCTCCACCAAGCCCAGCGACCGCTCGGGGCGCGGAGTGGGGCTCGCGCTCGTCCGGGACATCGTGACGGCCGCGGGCGGAAGCGTCGAGCTCTCCACCGAGCCCACGGCGTTCCGTGTGACGCTGCCCGGCATCGGACGTGAAGGGAGAACCGCATGATCGGAGTGCTGCTCGTCGACGATGACCCGCTCACACTCGAGCTCCACGCGGCCTACATCGCCCGGCTCGATGGGTTCGAGGTCGTCGGAGAGTGCACCGGCGTGCGGGCGGCGCTCAACGCCCTCTCCGCGGACGCGGGGCGGATCGACCTGGTCCTGCTGGATCTCACGATGCCGGACGGATCGGGCATCGACGTGCTGCGCCGCATCCGCGGTGCCGGCAGTGCGATCGAGGTGATCGCGGTGACCAGCGTGCGTGATGTCGAGGCTGTGCGGCGGATGTCGGCGCTCGGTGTGGCGCAGTACCTGCTCAAGCCCTTCCCGTTCGCGGTCTTCCGCGAGCGTCTGCAGCAGTTCCGCGATCGTCACGAACGCGCGGCCGGTCTCGCCGGTGCCGCCAGCCAGGAGGAGATCGACGCCCTCATCGGAGGTCCGGCGACCGGCACCATCGCCCTGCCGAAGGGGCTCGCCGCCGAGACGCTGCACGCGGTCACCGCAGTGCTGCGCGCGCACGGCGACCTCTCGGCCGGCGAGGCCGCGCCTCTCGTCGGCGTCTCCAGGGTCACTGCGCGCCGATACCTGGAGCACCTCGTCGCGCAGCAGGTCGCGATCCGCGCCCCGCGCTACGGCACGCCGGGCCGGCCCGAGACGGCGTACCGCCTGGCTGGGGACGCCACCGCGCCGCGCTGAGGCCCGGTGGATCGCCGCTCGGCATTCGAGCCGCGACCGCGGTCGGCCAGGTCCCGGCCGCCAGGTCCGCGCCGCGGAGATGCGGGTGTCCTGGTGGCGCGTCCCGCGGTGATAGCGTCGTCGTGTCCTCAGGGCGGGGTGCAAGTCCCCACCGGCGGTGTCGCGGCATGTCCGCGCGAGCCCGCGAACGGTCCCCATGGCGGGGACCGCCGATCCGGTGCGATTCCGGAGCCGACGGTCACAGTCCGGATGAGAGAGGACAGAAGGAGCAGTCCACCATGCCCAGAATCGCCATCGTCGCCGCGCAGTGGCACGCCGAGATCGTCGAGCAGACGGTTTCCGCATTCGTCGAACGTCTCGCGGAGCTGGGCTTCGACGAGGTCGACGTGTTCCGTGTCCCCGGCGCGTTCGAGATCCCCCTGCACGCGAAGCGTCTCGCACGCACAGGGCGCTACCAGGGCATCGCCGCGAGCGCTCTCGTCGTGGACGGCGGGATCTACCGGCACGATTTCGTCGCCGGATCCGTCGTCGACGCCCTCATGCGCGTGCAACTGGAAACGGACGTCCCGGTGTTCTCCGCTGTGCTCACGCCGCACCATTTCCACGAGCACGACGAGCACCAGGACTACTTCCGTCGCCACTTCTCCGTGAAGGGTCGTGAGCTCGCCGAGGCCGTCTCGGCCACGGTGCAGAGCCTCGCCGCGATCGACTGACGACCGCTCGACGCCCGCACCGGGGCCCGACGCGGGTCGGCGTGCGCGTCGAGGCCCCGGCCGTGGCCGACGCCGCTGCGCTGCACAGTGGACCTCAGCGCGGCAGGCGTCCCTCGTGCAGCACGCCGTCAGGATCCGCGCTCGCTCGGATCGCCCGGAGCCGATCGAGGTCGGCCGCCGTGGCGCACCGCTCGAGCGTCTGACCGGGCGTGAGGAAGGTCGGCACCGTCCGGTCAGCCGCGACCGGGGCGAGTAGTTCGAGGAGGCCCGCGATGCTCGCGTCGCCGGGCTCGGCCGGCGCGCCCGGGAAGTTCGGCACGAGCGCATGCAGAAGCCATGACGCCGAGGCCAGGGAGGCGAAGCCGGACCGCCGTGGTGCGTCGAGGGCGCCCCCCAGCATGCGCAGATCGATCCCGACGATCGGCGACTGCTCGGGCGCCTGGCGGAACTGCACCAGCGCGTCGATCGTGGCATCGTCGAGCCGGTCGAGGGCGAGGGAGGCGCCCCGGCCCGCGGTCGGATCCGTCGGCTCACCCGATGCCGCCGCGAGCGCGGCGGGCGAGGTGGGGCCTGAGGTCTCGCGCTGGACGGCGCCGGCCCGGCGCACGCCCGCCAGGAACGCGTCTGCCGCACCATGGGAGGACAGGGCCTGCACCGTCACGAAGCTCTTTCCGCGGATCTCCTCGGGCAGCATCGGCGCATCCGGCATCCGCATCGAGTTCGTGAACACGTTGAGCGTCGCCGCCGCGGACGCGGCGAGGTCCCGCACGGCGCGGATCACGGCAGCGGAGTCCGCCGCATCGAACGTCAGAGAGGCGCCCCACTGCTCCGGAGCACGAACGAGGTCGATCTCGAGCGCGGTCACGATGCCGACCACGCCGCCGGCGCCGCGGAGCGCCCACATGGCCTCGCGGTCGCTGTCGTCGTCGATGCGCTCGTGCGTGCCGTCGGACCGCAGCACCCACGCCGCGCGCAGGTTGTCGGAGCCGAGTCCGGCGGTGCGGCTGAACCAGGAGTGTCCGCCGCCGAGCGTGTACCCGGCGACCGAGACGACGGGGCTCGTGCCCGCGGGGGCCGCCCAGCCGGTGCCTTCCAGGGCGTCCACCACCGCACCCCAGCGCACGCCGCTGCCGACCACCACGACGCCGGCCTCGAGGTCGATGTCGAGCCGGTCGAACGCCGCCGTCCGGACGATCACGGCCCCGGCCAGGTCCCCGGAGGCGCCATGCCCGCTGGGCTGCACGGCGATCGGCGTTCCGGCCTCGCACGCGGCGGCGAGGATCCTGCGCAGATCATCGAGACCGGCAGGCGTCGCCACCGCGGCCGGAAGCTGGTCTATCGAGAGGTTCCATGGGCGACGAGCCGCATCGAATCCATCGTCTCCGGCGCGCAGGAGGGAGCCGTCGAGCTCGCTGAGAAGGGCATCGAACGCAGTCAGAAGGGGCATGACGCCACCGTACGATGTCCCACGGACATTCGTCGGCGGTGTCACGCCCCGATGCTCTGAAGCCGGCCTACTCCCCCGCGAGGCCTCCGAGCAGATGACCGAAGGAGCGGCCTTCGCCGAGGTAGTTGCCCGGGTCGAACGGATCCTTGTCGGCCGCCGGCTCCCGGCGGGCCATCGCCTCGGCGAGCTCGCGCGCCCCGCGCTCGACGCGCGTGCTGAGCGGCGCGACCTCGTCGGCCTTCGCACCCCAGTCGCTCGACGCCGCGAACACCCCGGTGGGCACCGGCTCGGCGTGCAGGTAGGTGAACAGCGGACGGATCGCGTAGTCGATCGCGAGCGAGTGCCGTGCGGTGCCCGCGTTCGCGCCGATCAGGACGGGCTTGCCGGTGAGCGCATCCGGATCCAGCACGTCGATGAACGACTTGAACAGACCGGAGTAACTCGTCGAGAAGATCGGCGTCACGGCGATGATGCCGTCGGCCGAGATCACCGTGTTGATCGCCGAGTCCAGCGCCGGCGGCGCGAACCCCGTGAGCAGGTTGTTCGTGATGTCGTGCGCGAGATCGCGCAGCTCGATCACGTCGACGCTGACCTCGGAGCCGAGCTCAGTGAGCCGGTGCGCGGTCTCCGCCGCGAGGCGGTCGGCGAGCATCCGCGTGGAGGACGGGTTGCTGAGCCCCGCGGAGATCACCGCGATGCGACGCGCGCCCATCTCAGTTCGCCCCCTTCGCGGCCGCTGCGCCGAAGGAGGAGCCGGCGGCGGCCGGAACCGCGCCGCCGTCCTGGTAGGGCGAGCCGGCGGTCAGGTTGTCACCGCGGTTCGCGCCGGGGCGCGCCTCGCGCGACGGCCCGTCGCCGTACACGGCCTTGACCCGGGCGGCGTGGGTCGGAGCGTCCGGCACGGTGGCGGGGCGGTTCTGCGCGAGCTCCTTGCGGAGCACCGGCACGACCTCGCCGCCCAGGATGTCGAGCTGCTCGAGCACGACCTTGAGCGGGAGCCCCGCGTGGTCCATGAGGAAGAGCTGGCGCTGGTAGTCGCCGTAGTGCTCGCGCATCGCGGCATAGCGGTCGATGACCTGCTGCGGAGAGCCGACCGTGAGCGGCGTCATCTCGGTGAAGTCCTCCATCGACGGGCCGTGGCCGTACACCGGCGCGTTGTCGAAGTAGGGACGGAACTCGTCCACCGCGTCCTGCGAATTCGCCCGCATGAACACCTGTCCGCCGAGGCCGACGATCGCCTGCTCCGGCGTGCCGTGACCGTAGTGCGCGTAGCGCTGGCGGTACAGCTCGATGAGGCGCTGGTAGTGCTCCTTGGGCCAGAAGATGTTGTTCGCGAAGAAGCCGTCGCCGTAGTAGGCGGCCTGCTCGGCGATCTCCGGCGTGCGGATGGAGCCGTGCCAGACGAACGGCGCGACGCCGTCGAGCGGGCGCGGGGTGGAGGTGAAGCCCTGCAGCGAGGTGCGGAACTTGCCCTCCCAGTCCACGACGTCCTTGGTCCACAGCTCGTGCAGCAGGGCGTAGTTCTCGATCGCGAGCGGCAGGCCCTGACGGATGTCCTTGCCGAACCAGGGGTAGACCGGGCCGGTGTTGCCGCGGCCCATCATGAGGTCCATACGACCGCCGGAGACGTGCTGCAGCATCGCGTAGTCCTCGGCGATCTTCACCGGGTCGTTCGTCGTGATGAGCGTCGTGGAGGTCGAGACGATGAGACGCTCGGTCTGCGCGGCGAGCGCCGCGAGGAAGGTCGTCGGGCTCGACGACCAGAACGGCGGGTTGTGGTGCTCGCCGATCGCGAAGACGTCGAGGCCGACCTCTTCCGCGTGCTTGGCGATCGTGAGCGTGTTCTGGATCCGCTCACGCTCGCTCGGCGTCTCGCCCGTCACCGGGTTCCGGGTGATGTCGCTGACCGACATGAGGCCGAACTGCATGCCCGACCAGGTGCTCGACTCGCTCACTGCGTTCTCCTTCAGATTTCTATTCACTTGAATATATCTGTTGAAACACCCGCCTGCGAGAAGTATTCCCGGGATCCACGAGATCGGCCAGGGCGGCTACGAACGCAGGAGCGCCCGCCCGGTGCAGGACGAGCGCTCCGTACGAACAGCGCGCAGGTCAGGCGAACAGCTCGGACCCGACGTACGAGCCCTTGTGCGCCCCGGCCGGGATCGCCCAGATGCCGGATCCGATGTGCTTGATGTACTCGCTCATGAGGTCGGTCGACAGCCTCTTCTGGAGGGCGACGAACTGCTCCGGCGAGCGCTGGTAGGAGAGGAAGAACAGGCCGGCATCGAGACGGCCCAGCTCGTTGTTGCCGTCGACGTAGTTGTAGCCGCGGCGCAGGATGCGGATGCCGTCGTTGACCGTGGGGTGCGCGAGTCGCACATGGGAATGCTCGTCGATGCGACCGCCATGGAACGACGGCTCGGCGAACTCGCCTCCACCCGACAGCGGCGCACCGCTGCCCTTCGCCCGGCCGATGGTGCGGTCCTGCTCGGCCAAGCGCAGACGGTCCCAGGTCTCGATGAGCATCGCGATCTTGCGTGCGACGAGATACGAGCCTCCGGCCATCCAGGCGGGCTCGTCCTTCTCCGATACCCAGACGTGCTCGGCGAGGGCCTCGGTGTCGTCGGCGAGGATGTTCGCGGTGCCGTCTTTGTATCCGAAGAGGTTGCGCGGGGTCTGCTGGTCCGCGGCGGTGCGCGAGGTGCGACCGAAGCCGAGCTGCGACCAGCGCAGCCTGGCGCGGCCGAACGCGATCCGGCTGAGGTTGCGCACGGCGTGCACCGCGACCTGAGGATCGTCGGCACAGGCTTGGATGCAGAGGTCACCACCCGTATAGCCGGCATCGAGGGCGTCGCCGACGAAAACCGGCAGATCGGCGAGCACGGACGGACGCCGATCGGCGATGCCGAACCTGTCCCCCTCCGCGAGGAAGAGGGACGGTCCGAGCCCGAAAGTGATCGTGAGGCCCGCCGCCGTGAGCCCCTGCGCCTCGCCGGTGTCGTCCGGCGGCGCCTCCGGGGAGCCCCCGACGGCACCCGAGGCGCTGACCTCGAGACCCTTCGCCAGCCGGGACGCGGCGTAGCTCCAGTCCTGCAGCAGTGAGATGAGATCGTCGCGGCTCGCACGCGGCATCATGTCGAAGCTCGCGAAATGCAGATGCTCCTGCACGCGGGTGGTGATCCCGGCCTGGTGAGCCCCCTCGAACGCGTACTCGTCGACGGGAGCGGATCCGCCGAGCACCCCGGTCGCGGCGACAGCCGCCGCACCGCCGGCACCGACGGCGATGCCGGCGACGCCGCTGCCGAGCGCCCAGCCGATCAGCCCGCGGCGGCTGATGCCGGTGCGCGCGTCGGTGGTCGACGACCCTTCCGGCACCGCGGCGGCGGGGCGAGCGGATCCTTCCGAGGACTCAGGGACCGTCATGTCAGCCGAGGATCGTGCTGGTGAGCTTGGAGAGCGGCTCGGCGAGCGCGTTCAGCAGGTCGGTGAGGTCGCGCTTCTGGGTCTCGGTGACCGTCGAGTACGCCGCGAAGCCGTCCTTCAGCGAGCCGTGCACCGCGAGCTCGGCCTCCAGCGCGGAGAATCCGCGATCGATCTGCTCCACGAGCTTCTTGCCCTCGGAGCCCTTGCTCTCGGCGAACTCGCGCACGACGGAGAAGGCCATCTTGGATCCCTCGACGTTCGCGGCGAAGTCGGAGAGGTCCGTGCCGGACCACCAGTCCTCCTCGCCCGTGATCTTGCCGTTGGCGACCTCGTCAAGGAGCGAGATCGCGCCGTTGGAGATGCCGGCGATGCCCTTGGACTCGAGGTCCTTCACGAAGGCGTCGGAGTGGACGTGGTCGTAGAGCTCCTGCAGGTCGGCGAGGAGCTTGTCGGCGAAGGTCGCGCGCTCGGCAGGCGTCGAGGGCGCCCAGTCGAGGTTCGCCGGGGTGGTGCCGTCAGAGTTCATCGCGCCCGCGGCCGGAGCCCACAGGTCCTTCTCGATGCGGTGGAAGCCGGTCCAGTCGATGCCCTCGGCCTTGGCGTCGAGCTCGCGGAAGTCCAGGCGCGGGTCGAGCGTGCCCAGCTGCTCCGCGATGGGCTCGATGCGCTCGTAGTAGGCGCGCACGGTCGAGAACTGGGCCTTCGCTGCCGCGTCGTCACCGCCGCGGTACGCGTCGGCGAAGGTCTTCGCCGCTGGCAGGAGCTGGTCGACCTGATCCTTCACGTACGAGGCGTACTGCGTGAGCGCCTTCTGCTTCTGCGCGGCGTCGCCGCCGGTCTCCGCGACCTTCTCGCCGCTGACGGAGAACGCGGTCTTGCCGACACCGGCACCGATCATCCCCGGCTTGCACACCGTGAAGTACTCGCCCGGCTGAGCGACGACGGTGAGAGTGCGCGAGGCGCCCGGCGCCACGTTCTCGACCTCGCCGACGATCCGCACGCCGTCATGGGCCAGCAGATAGAACTCGGTCACCTCATCGCCCTTGTTGCTCACGTCGAAGGCGAGCGTTCCGCTGGTCGCAGTGCCGGCCGAGACGCTGCACGCGTCCGCCGTGGACGCGACGGTCAGGCGTCCGCTCGCGGCGACGTCGGACTTGGCGACGCACCCGGTGAGGGCGAGGCCGAGGGCGGCGACGGCGCCGAGGACGGCGATCGGTCGGCGGGCGATGGTCATGAGGCTCCTTCAGGAGTGGGCGAGACGGTCGTGGCTGCGGCACGGGTGGCCGCCGACTCGGTCTTGACGGGCGTGGCGGAGACGACGGCAGGCGTGGAGGAGGAGCGGGTCGTGCCCGGCGCCGTGCGGCGCAGCCCGCGCACGAACAGCGTGCCGACGATCGCGATGTACAGCACCCAGGCGATGACCTGGAGCCAGCTCATCCGCGGCATGAAGCCGACCGTGGCCTGCAGCAGCACGGCGAGGGCGCTGTCGGGGCGGATCGCGGCGGTGACGTCGAACGCCCAGCCGAACGGCACACCCGCCCAGCCGACGAGCACCGCGCCGGCCGCGTCGAGCGGCGCGGCCGCGGTGAACGGGCCGGGCACGACGCCGGCCTCCTGCAGGTCGCTGAGCGCGTAGGCGAGCACGCCGGCCGCGATGATGACCAGGAGGCCGCCGGTCCAGGTGAAGAAGCGAGCGAGGTCGAGCCGCACGGCGCCGCGGGCGAGCAGCCAGCCGGCGAGCATCGCGACCACGAGCCCGAGAACTGCGCCGAGGATCGCCGACGGGGCGTCGCCGAAGGACTGCACCATGGACCACAGCAGCAACGTGGTCTCCACGCCCTCGCGAGCCACGGAGACGAAGCCGACCAGCACCAGCGCCCACACGGTGCCCGCCTCGAGCGCGCGGTCCACGCCGCCCTGCAGCGTGGCCTTCATGGTGCGACCCGCCTTGCGCATCCAGAAGATCATCCACGTGACCATTCCGACCGTGACCAGCGACAGCGTGCCGCCGATGATCTCCTGGCCTTGGAACGTCAGCGCGTAGGCGCCGAAGGTCAGCACGGCGCCGATGACGAGGGCGAGCAGGATCGCGGCCCCGACACCGGCCCACATCCTCGGCAGCACGTCCTTGCGATCGAGGCGCTTCAGATAGGCGACGAGGATGCCGACGACGAGCGCGGCTTCAAGGCCTTCACGAAGGCCGATGAGGAAGGTGGCGAGCACGAGGGGCGGTTTCCTGGAGAGTCATGAAGTAAGGGATGCCTTACCTCAAAAACTCTAGCATCCGCTTCTCCGGTCTCCAGACACGAGAACCGTGACAAATCCGTCCCGGTAATCCTCGGCAACAATCGCCCAGCGCCCGCCGCGCCCGTCCTAGCCTCGCCTCATGGCCGATCTGAACCTCCCGATCCTTGACCTGTCCCGACTCGACGCGGGTCCCGAGGCCGCCGCAGCATTCCGTGACGACCTGCGCGCGGCGACCCACGACGTGGGCTTCTTCTACCTGACCGGTACGGGCGTCACCCCCGAGCTCGAACGTCGCCTGCACCAGGCCGCGAAGGACTTCTTCGCGTTGCCGGAGGATGAAAAACTCGCGATCGAGAACGTGAAGAGCCCGCACTTCCGCGGGTACACGAGGATCGGCGGCGAGCGCACGCAGGGCGCCGTGGACTGGCGCGAGCAGATCGACATCGGGCCGGAGCGCGAGGCCGTCGACGGCGGCCCCGGCTACAACCGCCTGATCGGGCCGAACCTGTGGCCCGAGGCCCAGCCCGAGCTGCGCGAGGTCGTC
The DNA here is from genome assembly GCF_052045265.1 of Microbacterium sp. 22303. Lineage (NCBI taxonomy): Bacteria > Bacillati > Actinomycetota > Actinomycetes > Micrococcales > Microbacteriaceae > Microbacterium > Microbacterium sp. 22303. The sequence goes on from NZ_JBQEOQ010000001.1 coordinate 872,244, forward strand.
GCGGAATGGCATGAGCATCTCTCCGGCGTGGCCCGCAAGCTGCTACGGGCGTGGGCGCTCGCGCTCGGCGCGGAGGAGACGTACTTCGAGCAGAACTTCGGGGATCCGTCGACGCTGATCAAGATCGTCCGCTACCCGGGCACCCACGAGCCCGAGCCCCAGCAGGGTGTCGGCGCCCACAAGGACTCGGGTGTGCTGACGCTGCTCTGGGTCGAGCCGGGCAAGGGAGGTCTGCAGGTCGAGCGCGACGGCTCCTGGGTCGACGCTCCCCCGGTCGACGGAGCGTTCGTGGTCAACATCGGCGAGCTGCTCGAGTACGCGACCGACGGCTACCTCAAGGCGACCAACCATCGGGTGGTGTCGCCGCAGGCTCCGGACGAGCGGATCTCGATCCCGTTCTTCTTCAACCCGGCACTCGATGCGCGCCTGCCGCTGATCGATCTGCCGACGGAGCTGGCCGCGCAGGCGCGAGGCGTCACCAAGGATCCGTCCAACCCGATCCACGCCCTCTACGGCGAGAACGCGTTGAAGTCGCGCCTGCGTGCACATCCGGATGTGGCGGCGATCCACCACGCGGATCTGGTGGGAGCGCCCGCCTGAGCGCAGCCGACGACCCAGCGGTGCGCCGGCACCGCACAGGCCCGACGCCCCTCGCTCAGTTCTCCAGCACGCCGTCCAGCTGCGCGAGGACGGGCTCGCGGCTCATCTCGATGTGCGCGTACATCTGCGCCGCCGCGAGGGGCCCGCGACCGTGTGCGATCGAATCGACGAGCTCGACGTGCTCGTCCGTCTGCTCGCTGTCCCTCGCCTCGCGGGTGAGCCGGAACACCCACTCCATCCTGCCGACGAGCGGACCCAGGCTGCGCAGCAGCAGCCGACTACCGCTGAGCCGGACGATCTCGGAATGGAACTCGAGGCTCGCCGCGCGAGCCGCCGCCGCGTCGCCGACCGATGCCTCCTCGTGCAGCGCTCGGAGCCGGTCGATGCTCTCGACCCCGGCGTGCACGCGCTCCGCGGCGCGCTGCGCGGCGAACGGCTCGAAGCAGAGCCGTGTGTCGAACAGGTCATGGATGTCGGCGCGGGTGAGCGGCGTCACGTTGGCTCCGCGGTGCCTCGAGGTCATCACGAACCCCTCGGCTTCCAACCGCTGCAGCGCCTGGCGCACCGGGATACGGGACACCTGGAAACGCTCGGAGAGCTCGCGCTCCTTCAGCCAGGCACCGGGCGCGACCCCGCCGTCGATGATCGCGCGGAGCAGATCGCGGTAGACGCGGTCGGCGAGCGCGAGGGCGGTGCCCTCCGACTCAGGACCGGTCTCCATCAGCCGCCCTCTTCTCTCCCGCAAGCGGGAACACCGGCGGGAACAGCCCGCCGCCACCCAGGTGGTCGCGCTCGTCGTAGCCGGCGCGCATGATGTCGAACAGGACCTGAGAGTCCTCGCGGACGGCGTCCAGATCGATCCCGTCGATCGCGCCGTCGCGCATCACGACCTTGCCCGCGACCATCGTAAGGCACGCGTCTCGAGCGCTCCCGGCCAGCACGAGGTTGCGCAGCGGGTCCTCGATCGGACCGAAGCGCACGTCGGAGAGCCGGAACGCGGTGAGGTCGGCGGCGGTGCCTTCGGTGATGCGGCCGAGATCGGGCCGGTGCAGCGCGCGCGCGCCGCCGAGCGTCGCCGCCTCCACATAACCGGCCAGGTCGCCGGCAGCAAGCGAGCGGTTCTGCACCTTCGCGACGGAGACGCCGGTGTCGATGCCGCGGATCAGATCGGGCGGGAACGAGTCCGTGCCGAGCGAGATGTTCAGTCCGGCCTCCTTGTAGCGGCCGAACGTCTCCAGCTCGGATCCATAGCGCGCGTTGGTGAGCGGGCAGTGCACGATCGAGACCCCTGCCTCGACGAGGGTCACGAGATCTCCGCGGTCCTCGCCCCACACCCGGGGGTTGACGTCGAGGAAGACACCGTGCGGGATGATCAGGCGGTCGTCGAGCAGTCCCTGGCGGCGGATCAGCTCGAGCGGCGTGCATCCGTGCTGCTCGAGGATCCAGTCGCGCTCGAAATCGCCCTGGAGGGCATGCAGGCGCACCAGGGCGCCGCGCTCCCTGGCCGCATCCGCGGTCGCCGACAGCAGCTCGGGCGTCAGCGTCTCGATGCGGCAGGGCAGGAAGACCGGCGTGAGAAGAGGATCCGCCCAGGATCGCACCGTGTCATGGAATCGGATCGCGTCGGCGAGCCCTGCCGCGCCCTCTGTCTCGTCGAAGAGGATCGCGCGCCGCCCGTCCTGCACCACGTTGACCCCGGAGCGGTAGGAGGGGCCGAGGAAGCCCCGCAAACCGAGCGTGCGGGAGAAATCCGCCATGGCGAGGAAGTCATCTGCGTTCTCCGCCCATGCGGAGTGCACCTCGGAGGCGATCGGCATGTAGCTCGTGATGCCGTGCAGGGCGAGCTGCACGAGCGCGATCTGCCTGATGCGCCGGCGCTGGGCGGTGCTGAACACGTGCTGTCGACGTGCGAACCAGTCGTCGGACCACTGCAGGCGACGGGCGTGCTCGGGCGTCGACCAGGAGTCGAGGATGAGGTGATCGATGTCGGTGAGCGCGTCCAGGTCGATCAGCCCCGGCATCAGCAGGCACTCACCGAGCTCCAGCGTGCGTTCGGCGTCCCGTGGCGCCTCGTCCCGCGACCCCACGAAGGCGATGCGGTCGTCGTCCACCAGCACGGCGCCGTCGCGGAGCGCCGTGTGCGAGGTGCCGTCGAAGGCCAGGACATGATCGGCGGTGATCAGGGTGCGCACGAGTTCTACTTTCCTCGAAACGGGGCAATTGGTATCCAAAACCTATCGACTCGCTCTCCTGGAGACAACTCATGTCGCCCGTTGGCGGTGCACTCGCGATCGTTGGTATACAAATTCGTCCATCTTGGTATACAATTCCGAAGACCCCCTTTCCCGACCATCAAGGAAGATCGTGACGGAAACGCTGACGACGGTCCCGACCACCGAGGCCCTCACCACCCCGAAGATCGCGACCGGCCGCTCCCTGCTGGGCACCGCCTGGTTGCGGATCCGCCGCAGCCGGATCGCGCTGGCGTCATTCGGCGTGGTCATCGCGATCGTGCTGTTCGCGCTCCTGGCCCCGCTGCTCACGGCGATCGAAGGACAGAGTCCGTTCACGACGCACACCGGCCCGGAGACGCTGGACAACTTCAACACCCCGGGTCTGCCGCTGCCGCAGTTCATGTACCCCTCGGCTGAGCACTGGCTCGGCGTGGAGCCGGGTCTCGGCCGCGACCTCTTCGCCCGCCTCGCGTATGGCGCGCAGGTCTCCCTCACCATCGCGCTGCTGGCCACGCTGGTCTCCGTCGTCCTGGGCACCATCATGGGTGCCGCCGCCGGCTTCTTCGGCGGCAAGGTGGACATGGTCATCAGCCGCCTGATCGACCTCTTCCTCGCGTTCCCGCACCTGCTTCTGGTGCTCTCGCTCACCCCGATCCTGCAGTCCCGGCTGCGCGGCACCGCCCTCGGCCAGGGCAGCTTCGTGCCGATCGCCTCGCTGGTGATCATCCTCGGCTTCTTCGGCTGGGCGTATCTCGCTCGCGTCGTGCGCGGGCAGGTGCTCAGCATCCGCGAGCAGGAGTACATCGAGGCCGCGCGATCCTACGGCGCCTCCAAGCGCACCATCCTGTTCACGCAGGTGATCCCGAACGTGTCCGGCGTCGTGCTCGTGTACGCGACGATGATGATCCCGACCAACATCTCGGCCGAGGCCGCGCTCTCCTTCCTCGGCGTCGGCGTCAAGGATCCGACACCGTCCTGGGGCCAGATGCTCAACGCAGCCCAGTCGGGTAACTGGTACCTCGTCGACCCCTGGTTCCTGATCGTTCCCGGCACCGCGCTCGTGATCACCGTCCTCGCCTTCAACCTGCTCGGCGACGCGGTCCGCGACGCCCTCGATCCCAAGGCATCGCGCAGCTGAGCGCGACCGTGTCTGCCGGGATCGCCCGCACCCCACGCACTTCCCTGTCCATCCACCCAAGAAGAGAAGAACCATGAGACACAGCCGTCCCCTGTTCGCCGCCTCCGTCGTGGCCGTCGCGCTCGCCGTGACGGGCTGTTCGGCCGGATCCGCCTCCGGCGGCACCGCCACCGGCGGCGCGACCGCGAACAACCCCTACGCCCCGCATGTCGTGAACGAGGGCTTCAGCACCAAGGGCGGCAACGTCAACGTGCTGATGTCCAGCGATTTCCAGACCCTCGACCCCGGCAACAGCAACTACGTGCAGACCGCCAACGTCGGTCAGCTCTACTACCGCACCCTGACCATGGCGAAGGAGACCGCCGGCCAGCCGCCGAAGGTCGTGCCCGACCTCGCCACCGACCTCGGCAAGGCCTCCTCCGACGGCCTCACGTGGACCTACACACTCAAGGACGGCGTCAAGTACGAGGACGGATCCCCGATCACGTCCGCCGACATCAAGTACGGCATCGAGCGCACCTTCGCCCGCGACGTCTACACGCAGGCTCCGCAGGAGCTCAACGCCGTGCTCGACGCTGACACCTACAAGGGGCCGTACTCCGGTGGCGACCTCGCCGCGATCGAGACTCCGGACGCGAAGACGATCATCTTCCACCTGAAGCAGCCGTACCCCGACTTCCCTGCCCTCGCCTCGCGCTCCAACAGCGCTCCGGTGCCGCAGGCGAAGGACACCAAGCTCGACTACACCAACCACCCGATCTCCTCGGGGCCGTACATGATCTCGAGCTACGACCGCGGTCGCGAGCTCAAGCTCGTGCGCAACCCGAACTGGGACGCGAAGACGGATGAGAACCGCACCGCGCTGCCCGACTCGTTCTCCTTCTCGCTGTCGACCGCCCAGGCGACGATCAGCCAGCAGCTGCTGAGCGACTCCGACCCGACCGCGATCACGCTCGACTCGAACGGCGCCCTGCAGGCCTCCGATGCCGCGCGCCTCAGCGACCAGACGATCAAGCCGCGCACCGCGGGGGGCCTGCTCGGCTGCACCGACGTGCTGAACTTCAACACCACCACGATCACGGACCCCGACGTGCGCCACGCCCTGGCGCTCGCGATCGACCGCGCGTCGATCCAGGTGCAGTACGGCGGGCCGCGCTTCGGCAAGCTCACCAACTCCTACCTGAACGACGCCCAGGTGGGCTGGATCAAGCCGACGATCGACCTCGACCCGGCCGGCAAGCCGAAGCTGGACGAGGCCAAGAAGCTGCTGCAGGGCAAGACCGTTCCCACGACGCTCACCTACGGCTACTCGAACGCCACCGAGCGGTTCAAGAACCTCGGCACGGTGTTGCAGCAGAACTTCAAGGAGCTCGGCATCGACCTGCAGATGGTCGCGATCCCCGCGCCGAACTACTACACCACGCTCGCCGGCGACCAGATGCCCGACATCGCCCGCGCGGGCTGGTGCGGCGGCGCCGCCTCCGGCTCGACCCGCACGACGGTGGATCCGAACCTCGGTCCGAGCCTCGACGGCACGACTTACGGGTTCAGCAACATCTCGCGCTACTTCGACCCCACGGTCTCCGGCGAGATGTACAAGCTGCGCGACACCAACGGCTCGTCCGAGGAGCTCAACACCAAGTGGACCGAGCTCTACAACAAGGCCATGGAGACGTACCCGATCGTGCCGCTGTTCCGCACGTACACCTCGAGCGTCGTCGGATCCAAGATCCAGAACGCCCAGGTCGGCTACTTCTTCGGAAGCATCGACCTGTCCACCGTCGGCGTCAAGAACTGACGCCTCCGCACTCCTGAAAGGACGGGGCCGGCCCTTCGCGGCCGGCCCCGCACGGGACAGCAATGATCGGATTCCTCGTCCGCCGGGTGGCGGGCCTCGTCCTCCTCCTCCTCGTCGTGAGCTTCGTCACGTTCGCGCTCTTCCAGATCGGCCCGTCCGATCCCGCCGCCGCGGCGTGCGGCCAGGAGTGCACGCCGGAGCGCATCGAGCAGGCGCGCGTCGCGCTGGGCATGGACAAGCCCTTCTTCGTGCAGTATTTCGCGTACCTCTCCGGCCTCTTCGGGCCGCGCATGATCGGCGCACCGGGCGCGGAGCAGCTCTGCGCATGGCCGTGCCTGGGCAAGTCCTTCCAGACCAACGAGAGCGTCACCGACGTTCTCGCCCGCGCCCTCCCGTACACGCTGTCGATCGCCGTCGGCGCGGTCGTGCTGTGGACGATCGTCGGCGTCGGCCTCGGCCTGCTCGCCGCGATCCGCAAGGGCAGGGCGACCGACAAGCTCATCGTCGGCGCCGCCTCGGTCGGCGTCTCGCTGCCGATCCCGGTGACCGGCCTGCTGCTGCTGCTGGTCTTCGTGAGCACCCTGCACTGGCTGCCGTTCACGAGCAATCAGATCAGCAGCCCGTTCGGACCGGCCGGCCCCGCCGGCTGGTTCCTCAACTATCTGCTGCCCTGGGTCGCCATCGCGGTGCTGTTCAGCGCGCAGTACATCCGCATCACACGCAACAACATGATCGAGACATTCGGCGAGGACTTCATGCGCACCGCCCGGGCCAAGGGCCTGGGTCGCCGCGAGATCGTCTTCCGGCACGGCGTGCGCGCCGGTATCACACCGATCGTGACCATGCTGGGCCTCGACATCGGCGCCCTGCTCGGCGGCGCCGTGCTCACCGAGCAGATCTTCTCGGTCCCGGGCCTCGGCTTCACGGCCGTGCACGCGGCGGTCGCCGGAGACCTTCCCGTCACCATGGCCATCACCATGCTGGCCGCGTTCTTCATCATCACCGCCAACGTCGTCGTCGACCTCGCCTACGCCGGCATCGACCCGAGAGTGAGGGTCAGCTGATGGCCACCCCGTTCCTCGACATCCGCGATCTGCGGGTCGACTTCCCCACCGACGACGGCGTCGTGCACGCGGTCAACGGCATGGACCTCACCCTCGAGCGCGGCGACACGATCGGCATCGTCGGCGAGTCCGGATCCGGCAAGACCGTCACCAGCCAGACGCTGATGGGGCTGCTCAAGGAGACGAGCGCCCGTGTCACCGGGCAGATCCTGTTCGAGGGCACCGATCTCGTGCCGCTCAGCGAGAACGAGATGCGTCCGTTCCGCGGTCGCAAGATCGGGATGATCTTCCAGGACCCGCTCTCCGCGATGCATCCGTTCTACACGGTCGGCACGCAGATCGCCGAAGCGTACCGGGTGCACAACAGGGTGAGCGCGAAAGCCGCCAAGGCGCAGGCCATCGACATGCTGGCGCGCGTCGGCATCCCGGATCCGGTGTCCCGCTACGACTCCTACCCGCATGAGTTCTCCGGCGGCATGCGCCAGCGCGCGATGATCGCGATGGCCCTCATCTGCGAGCCGGAGCTGCTCATCGCCGACGAGCCGACCACCGCGCTCGACGTCACGGTGCAGGCGCAGATCCTCGACCTGATCTCATCGCTGCAGCAGGAGACCGGATCCGCCGTCGTCTACGTGACACACGACCTCGGCGTCGTCGCCGAGGTCTGTCAGCGCGTGATCGTCATGTACGGCGGGCAGTGCGTCGAGCAGGCCGACATGGAGGACGCCTTCCTGCGCACCGCGCACCCGTACACGAAGGGCCTGCTCGCCTCGATGCCGTCGATGGCGGATGAGGCCGGACGCCTCACGCCCATTCCCGGCTTCCCTCCGTCTCTGCTCGACCTGCCGCAGGGCTGCCTGTTCGCCGACCGCTGCCCGGTGGCGCACCTGGTGCCGGGCAACCGCTGCCGCACCGAGCGACCTGCGCTGCACGGCGCGGGATCGCACCGATCGCGCTGCCACCTGTCCGAGGGGCTCGGCACGTCCCAGCCGATCACGATGGAGGCCGCACGATGACCGCCCCGCTGCTGCAGGTCGAGGGCCTCGCCAAGCACTTCCCCGTCTCGCAGGGCATGTTCAAGCCGAGGAGCATCGTCAAGGCCGTCGACGGCGTGTCCTTCACGCTCGAGCGCGGCAAGACCCTGGGCCTGGTGGGTGAGTCCGGCTGCGGCAAGTCGACGACCGGCCGGTTGCTCATGCGCCTGCTGACGCCGACCGCCGGGAGCATCCGCCTGGACGGCGCCGACGTCGCGGGCCTGAAAGGCTCCGAGCTGCAGGACTTCCGCCGCCGCGTGCAGATGGTGTTCCAGAACCCCGCGTCCTCGCTGAACCCGCGCCAGACCGTGGGGGCCGCGATCGCCGCACCGCTGCGCGCCCAGCACATCAGCCCCAAGGAGGGGATGAAGACCCGCGTGCAGTCGCTCATGGACCGGGTGGGACTGCGGCCGGAGCACTACAACCGCTTCCCGCACGAGTTCTCCGGCGGCCAGAAGCAGCGCGTCGGGATCGCCCGGGCGCTGGCACTGGAACCCGACGTGGTGATCTGCGACGAGCCCGTGTCCGCGCTCGACGTGTCGGTGCAGGCGCAGGTGATCAACCTGCTGCAGGACATCCAGGCCGACACCGGCATCTCCTACGTCTTCATCGCGCACGACCTCTCGGTCGTCAAGCACTTCGCCCATGACGTGGCCGTGATGTACCTGGGCAAGGTCATGGAGCTCGGCACTAGGGACGAGGTCTTCGACGCCCCGCGGCATCCCTACACGCAGTCGCTGCTGTCTTCGGTCCCCTCCCCCGATCCGCACGCGGATCGCAGCGGGCGGATCCGTCTCACCGGCGATCTGCCGCATCCGTCGAACCCGCCCAGCGGCTGCGTGTTCCGCACGCGCTGTCCGGTCTTCGCGCTGCTGGACGAGGAGAAGAAGAAGATGTGCGTCGAGCAGGTGCCGTCCGGTGCGGTCGCCTGCCACCACCTGGCCGAGGCCGCCGCGTTCGCGGCGAGCACCCCTGAAGAGAGGAAGATCCTTGCTGATTCGTGACGTCCGCCCCTGGGGCGGTTCCGCATCCGACGTCGTCATCGAGGACGGTCGCATCGCGGCCGTGCGCCCGCACGACGAGACGGCCCCGCTCGGGGCTGGGGATGTGGACGGCCGCGGACGTCTGCTGCTGCCTTCGTTCAGCGACGTGCACGTGCATCTGGACTCCTCCCGCATCGGCCTGCCGTTCCGCGAGCACACCGGTGCACCCGGCGTGTGGGCCATGATGATGAACGACCGCCGCAACTGGCGCAACACCGACGTGCCGCACGCGGAGATCGTCGCCGGCACGCTGGAGCGCATGATCGCTCGCGGCACCACGCGGGTGCGCACCTACGCGCAGGTCGACGTGGACTGCAAGCTGGAGAAGTTCGACTCGGTGATGGCGGCGAAGGAGAAGTTCGCCGATCAGGCCGACGTGCAGGTGATGACCTTCCCGCAGGCCGGGATCCTCCTGGAAGAGGGCACGGTCGACTACCTCGAGGAGTCGCTCAAGCAGGGCGCCGACGTCATGGGCGGCATCGACCCTTCGCAGCTCGACCGCGATCCGGTGAAGCACCTGGACATCGTGTTCGGTCTGGCCGAGAAGTACCAGGTCGAGATCGACATCCATCTGCACGAACCGGGTCACCTCGGCGTGTTCAGCGCTGAGCTCGTGCTGGAGCGAGTGCGCGCGCTCGGCATGCAGGGCAAGGTCACGATGTCCCACGCCTACGAGCTGGGCGGAGTGGACGAGGCCACCAGCCGCCGGCTGATCGACGAGTTCGCCGCACTCGACATCGCCATGGCGAGTGTCGCACCCGCGGCCCGCAACCAGCTGTCGCTCGTCGACCTGGTCTCCTCGGGCGTGCGATTCGGGCTCGGCGAGGACGGCCAGCGCGACTACTGGAGCCCGTACGGCAACTGCGACCTGCTCGATCGCACCTGGCAGCTGGCGTTCACGAACAACTTCCGCCGCGACGAGCACATCGAGATGTGCCTGGCGATCGCGACCATGGGTGGCGCCAGCATCATGTCGCACGATTTGCCCCGCCTGAACGGAGTGCGGGACCGCCCTGGCACGGCCGTCGGCGATCGCGCCGACCTGGTGCTCGTCGACGGTCAGACCCCGACCAGCACCGTGATGGACCGCGGCACCGATCGCACCGTCCTCCATGACGGGCGCGTCGTCGCCGATGGGCTCCGTGTCCTCGCGAGCTGATCGGGCGGACGGCGACGCCGTCCAGGCCGGACGCGCGGGGGGTCGCGCTCGGCTCGCACCGACCGGGAGCGTCGCCCGAGCCCTCGCGCTCGGTACCGCGCTCCTGGTCGGCGTCAATCTGCGCCCGGCGATCACGTCGGTCTCCGCCCTGCTGGATCAGGCGACGAGCGAGTTCGGGTTGGGGGGCGTGGAGCGCAGCCTGCTCGCGACGCTGCCCGTCATCGCCTTCGGGCTCACCGCGATGCTCGGGCCGCTGCTGGCCCGGCGGATCGGCACAACCCGTGCCATCCTCGCTGCGATGTCGGTGCTCGCCGCCGGCCTCGTGCTGCGCGTCCTCAGCGGCTGGATGCTGCTGCCCGGCACGTTCCTCGCGGGGGCGGCGATCATGGTGGCCGCGACCCTGTTGCCGCCCTACCTCAAGGCGCTCGGCGCGAGCGGGCTCTGGGTAGGCCTCAGCAGCATGTCCTTCGGCATCGGCGCCGCGCTCGGCGCCGGCCTGGCCGTGCCCTTGGACGAGGCGTTCGGGCTGCGTCCGGCGCTCGCCGCCTGGGCCGCCCTCGCGGTGCTCGCCGCGCTGGCGATGCTCGCCGTGGGCCGCGGATCGGCAGCCACCGCGCCGATCGGCGAGCCAGTGTCGATCCCTGCTGACGCGAGGACGACCGTCGCCCTGATGACGGCCGTGTTCTCGCTGCAGGCGCTGCTGTACTTCGCAGTGACCACCTGGCTTCCGCTCATGCTGTCGGCGCACGGCGAGACCCGGGGTGCCGCGGGCGGGCTGCTGGGCTGGTTCAGCCTGATAGGACTGGTCCCGACGCTCGTCGCACCGGTGATCGCCCGTCGGCGGCGGATCCTCACCTGGTTCGGTCCCGGCCTCGGCGTCGTCATGGCAGTGGGTTTCGTGTGGTTCGGCCTGGACGGCGGCCACGACCCGGCGGTCGTGACGGTGCTCGGCATCGCGCAGAACGCCGGATTCGGGCTCGCCATGGGTCTGCTCGTGAGCCTGTCCGCCGATGAGGCCTCCGCCGGCATCCTCTCCGCGATCGCGCAGGGGGTCGGCTACGCCGTGGCCGGCAGCGGCAGCCTGGTGCTCGGCATCCTGCACGACGCGACCGGAACCTGGACCGTCAGCCTGCTCCTCATGGCGCTGTGCGCGGCCCTGCTGGCCGTGTCCGTGACGCTGGTCATCCGCCGCCGCCCCGTGTCGCTGATCCGGCGCTGATCACGCTCGCGCCTCCGCCTGCGCGCGCCGATCCGCCTCAGCCTGCGCCCGCGGATCCGCCGACGGCACGGGCACGCGGATTCAGATCGCCGATCCGCCCCCGCCGACGATATCGCGCAGCGCCTGCACGTGCGCCTCGAACGCCCGCGAGCCCGGGGCAGTCGCCCGCACCCAGGTGCGTGGGCGCGCGCCAACCTGCCCCTTGCGGACGACCACATAGCCGACGGCCGACAGCGCCGCGATCGCCTTACTCACTGCGGAATCGTTCGCCTGCAGCACGTGCGCGAGCGTCGCGAAGTCCATCTCCACGCCATCGCGCAGCGCCGCCATCATCGAGAAGCGGATCGCTCCCGCGAAGGTGTCGTCGAGCCGCGTACGCGGATGCGGTTCAGGCATCGGAGCCCACCGGCCAGAGCGCGGCAGCGCCGAACACGAGGAGAACCGCTCCCCCGGCGACCATGCCGAACAGAACCGCTTCTGCGGGTCGGACCGCGCCGAGCACTGGCGCGATGAGCACGATCGCGGTCGACAGCGCGAACGCGACCCACTGCGGCGGGCGCCACATCGCGCCGAGCTCCGGGACCGCGTTGAGGAAACGCCCGGCGCCGGCGATGACCAATGCGATCACGGCGAGGATGACGACGAACGCTGACGTTCCGCCGGGCGCGGCAGCCAACGGCCCGACCATCGCGATCGACCCCAACCCGAGACCGAAGAAGAACGTGGCGAACCGCCCTGCGACGTTCATCACCGCGTGCTCCGCCGGTGGCATCCGCGGCGTGCCCTTCGCCTCGCGCATCATCACGCCGGCGGCCCAGACACCGCTGCTGATCAGGAGGATGGATCCGATCACGGCGAGCACGACCGGTGCTTCCCCTCGTAAGAACGTGAGGAAGACAGCGACGACAAGGATCCCGGCCCCGACGGCCGAGAGCGCGTTCTGCACCGCACGCCGGGCACCGTGAAGCGCTGCCCGTGCGCGATACCGTTCGCGCAGCCCTCGGGCGAGCTGATCCCATAAGAGCACGACGACCAGTGTCGCGAGAGCCGGGATGGAATGCATGCTGACCGAGTCATCCCGGAGCGCCTGCGCCAGAATCCATGACGTGAACGCCGCCGTGGGAATGATCGCATCGACGAGCAGGATCCCGCCCAGCCGACGCCGATCCAGCAGCTCGTCGCGTCGCGAGGAGATCCCGGATAGAGCATCGAGCGCCGCGCGGGCCTCTTGGGGGGAACCGGTCAGGCCGACGTCGTTGCCGCGTCCGTTCTCGCTCATGTCGCCCTCACTCATCCGTCGGTTCCGGCCGCACGCTCACGACGATGCTCACCACGAGGATCAGTGCGCCCAGCATGATGCTCACAGGGAATGCTGCGCCGGGGGCGATCGCCAACAGCATCACGACTGTTGCGGCGGCCGCGGCCCCGATGGCGAACATCGTCCATTGCGGCGCGTGCCACATCTCGCCGACGGCGGTGGCACGGCCGGAGAACTGACCGATCAGCACGACCACCGTCGCCGCGACACAGGTGAAGGCCGAGATCGTCGTCCCGAAACGCGGCTGCGCATCCAGACCTGTCGCGACGATGCAGGCGGTGAGGACGATCCCGCAGATGACGGTCGTGATGCGCCCGGCCCTGGTGAACTCCGCATGCGGCGGCGCCGGTCTCCCATGCTGATCCCGCGCCGCGTGCGACAGGATCCGCCATGCCCAGAGTCCCGACGCCGCCGCGAACAGCGCCGGCAGACCGGCCCAGAGCGGGGACAGCGGGGCGACCGCGAGGTCCACGATCATGATGCCCAGGAACGCGACCAGCGCGCCGACGATCAGGAGCACCTGCACCGTCCGCTGTCTTGCCGTCAGCGCCAGACGCGCGCCATAGCGCTCGCGGAGCCCCGGTACCAGCGACACCCAGGTGAGGTACACCGCGATCGCGCTCACGGGCGTCGTGGTCGATGTCCCTGCTCGACGCTGCAGCATCCATGCAGTGAGGAACACCAGGAAGTACGCGGCCAGTGCGACGCCCTCGATGATGGCGAGTCGGGCCAGCCGACGGCGGTCGATCACGATCTCACGCCTGGACTGCAGGCCGGGCAGCACATCCAGATAGGCCTGCGCGACGCGAGGATCCGGGGGCTCCAGCGGGTCCTGCCCGGGTATCGACTCCTGCTCCACAGTTCCCCCTCGATCCGTTCAGTCGCTTTCCACTAGGAAAGCTCACTCCACTTTCCTACAGGAAAGCAGGCCCCCGGACAAGAAGGACAAAGGTCGAGGCCCGCCCCACACCGTGGGACGGGCCTCGCAAGAATGTTTAGCGCGATTGTACGCTGGCTGCGCTGCTGCTTAGCGGCGGAGTCCGAGACGCTCGATCAACGACCGGTAACGGTTGATGTCGACGTCCTGGAGGTAGCCGAGCAGACGACGGCGCTGACCGACGAGCAGGAACAGGCCACGACGCGAGTGGTGGTCGTGCTTGTGCTCCTTGAGGTGCTCGGTGAGGTCCTTGATGCGCTGCGTCAGCATGGCAACCTGCACCTCGGGGGATCCGGTGTCACCGGGGTGCGTCGCGTACTCTTCGATGATCGCCTTCTTGACGTCTGCTTCCAGTGCCATAGGTGATCCCCTTCCTCTTTGCTGCGCGGTGCCCGACGCCTGATGCGTGGGCTCTCTTTATCCGCGGCCGATCGAACGGCAACCGCACAAGTCTATCAGCACCGGGCGGCTCCGTGCGCCGAGCCGGATCCCGGCCGCTCGTCACGCCGATACGCTCGATGAGTGAGTCACCTGATCGACCTGAGCCCCTTCCGGCAGAGCCCGGCCTTCGCCCGGATGTGGATCGGATCCACCCTCAGCGGGATCGGCGGTCAGCTCACGGTCGTCACGGTCATGCTGCACGTGTTCGCGCTCACGCACAGCACCTTCGCCGTGTCCATGATCGCGGTCGCCGGGCTGGTGCCGATGATCCTCGCCGGCCTCTACGGCGGCATGCTCGCCGACGCGTTCGACCGGCGACGCGTCGCGCTCATCGCGGCTGTCATCACCTTCGTCGCGACCGCACTGCTCGCGACGCTCACCTGGACGCACGCGGAGACGATCTGGTGGCTCTACGCCCTGAGCATGATCATCGCCGCGTCGAACTCGGTCGGCATGGCCACGCGCACCGCGATCATCCCGCGCCTGCTCTCCCGGGACATGCTGGCGCCCGCCTCGGCACTGAACGGCGTGGCCTTCGGCATGACCGTCATGGCAGGCCCCGCCCTGGCCGGTCTCCTCGTCGCACTCACCGGCTATGGCTGGACCTACACGATCGACGTGATCCTCATGCTGTCGATGTTCCTCGGCCTGTGGACGCTGCCCGCCCTCAAGCCCGAGGGCGAGATCGTGCGCCCAGGACTCGCCTCGCTCGTCGACGGCTGGCGCTTCCTGCGCCGCGCGGGAAACATCCGGATGCAGTACGTCCTCGACGTGTGCGCGATGACGTTCGGCCAGCCCCTGGCCCTGTTCCCGGCGCTCGGCACGGTGATCCTGGGCGGCGGCGCGGTCACCACCGGCCTGCTCACCGCGGCGGTCGCCGTGGGCACCTTCCTGTCGAGTCTGTTCTCGGGGCGCATCGTGCACTACCGCTGGCACGGCCGCGGCATCGCCAGGGCGGTGCAGGCGTACGGCGCGATGATCGCGCTGTTCGGTGTGGTCCTGCTCGTGGGTGCCCTGCTTCCGGGCGCACCGGCGACCGCGAGCTCGCCGAACGTTCTGCTGATCGCGCTCGGGTGCGTCGCTCTGGCGTTCTCGGGCGCAGCAGACAACGTCAGCTCGATCTACCGCAACACGATGATGCAGGCCGCCGTGCCCGACGCGATGCGCGGCCGCCTGCAGGGCGTGTTCATCATCGTCGTCGCGGGCGGGCCGCGTCTCGGCGCCCTGTATGCGGGAGTGCTGGCCTCGCTCACCGCGCTGTGGTTCCCGCCGCTCCTGGGCGGGATGCTCGTGATCGGGCTCGTGGCGCTGTTCGTGCGGCTGAGTCCGCGCTTCCGCGCCTACGACGCCGAGGATCCGCAGCCCTGAACGCCCCGTGCGCGGAGACTGCGGATCCTGATGCGCGTCAGTGCTGTCCGGCGGGCTGGCGGATCGCCACGTTGATGCGGTTCCAGACGTTGATCGCGCTGATCGCCAGGATCAGCGCGGACAGCTGCCGCTTGTCGAACTGCGCCGACACCTCGGCCCACAGTTCGTCGGGCACCGGATCCGCCTTGTCCGCGATCCTGGTGAGAGCTTCGGTGAGCGCGAGCGCCGCCCGCTCCCCTGCCGTGAACAGCGGAGCCTCGCGCCACGCCGCGACGCCGAATACGCGCTCTTCGCCGGCGCCGTCGGCGCGCATCTCCTTGGCGTGCTCGATCGTGCACCAGCTGCATCCGTTGATCTGGCTGGCCCGCAGATGCACGAGATGCAGCAGTTCCTCCGGCAGATCGGTCGAGCCCGCCACCTTGCTGAGCCCGGTGAGCGCGTCGAAGCCGCCCTCGAGCAGGAATGCGGGGTGCGGCATCCGCGCCTTGATGGCGACGGCGGTGGTGGTGTCGATGGTCTGGTCGATGGTCATGTCAGACTCTTCCCGTTCTTCTCATGAGACGCCGTCCCGATTCGGACGGTCACTCTGATGACACGCGGGCCGGAGGAGATGTGACATGACGGACGAGAATTCTCTTGTGGAGCGCTTCGAGGAGCATCGTCCCCGGCTGCGCCGGCTCGCGCAGCGCATGCTCGGATCCACCGCGGAGGCCGACGACATCGTGCAGGAAGTGTGGCTGCGGGCTTCCGCGGCCGGCGCGGACGACGTGAAGAACTTCGGCGGCTGGTTGACCACGATCGCTTCCCGCGCCTGCCTGAACGTGCTGCGTTCTCGCGCCTCGCGGGGCGAGATCCCGCTCGACGACGAAAGGACGGGCCCGGTCGTCGAGATGGAAGAGCGGGCACCGGATCCCATGCAGGAGGCGCAGCAGGCGGAGGCCGTCGGCGCCGCACTCACGGTCGTGCACGAACGCCTCTCCCCCGCCGAGCGTGTCGCCTTCGTCCTGCACGACTCCTTCGATGTGCCCTTCGAGCAGATCGCCGACCTGCTCGAACGCTCCCCCGACGCGGTACGGCAGCTGGCCAGCCGCGCGCGCCGCCGAGTGCGCTCGGCCGACGTCGCCGGCATCCGCTCTGCCAGGGAGCGACGTCCCGTGGTCGATGCGTTCTTCGCGGCCGCGCGCGCGGGCGACTTCGACCGCCTGGTGTCGTTGCTCGCCCCCGATGTCGAGCTGCGGATCGAGCAGGGCCTCTCCGTCACGGCGCTCGTGCGCGGCGGCGCGGCCGTCGCGGGCCGGGCGCTCATGTTCGCGATTCCGGACGCCGTGCTCCGTCCCGTGCTCGTGGACGGTCTCCCCGGCGTCGTGGTCACCGTCCGCGGACAGGCGGTGTCGATGATGGCGTTCGACGTCGCTGGAGACCGGATCGCGGCGATCGATGCGTTCGCGGGTCCGGCGCGCGTGGCCGAGCTGTCGCTGCCGCGTTGACACCAGCGGGATCCTCAGGCCCTACGACGGGCGATGTCCCCGCCCGGGTGCACACTGACGGCATGAGCACCACGAGCCGCACGACCACGCTGCCCCTGACCGGGCCGTACGACCTCCGCGAGGTCGCACTCATGGGATTCGGCCACCGCGACGAGGCGGCCTTCGACGGAGTCATGCGCCTGGCCTTCTGCACCGACGCGCTCGACGCCCAGGTCGGGGTCGAGGTGCGACAGCACGACGGCGAGCTCGCCCTGACCGTGCACGGGGAGGGCGACCTGACCGCGATCACCGCGCAGGTCGCCCGTGTCGTCTCCGCCGATCACGACGGTTTGGCGTGGGCGGCGGTGTGCGCTGCGGATCCCGTGCTCGCGCGCGTGCACGCCGAAGCGCCGGGGTTCCGTCCTTCGAACTTCTACAGCCCGTACGAAGCCGCGGTCTGGGCGGTCCTCTCGGCCCGCCGCGCACGCCGGCAGGGCATCGCGCTGCGCCGACGTCTGTCCGAGCAGCACGGCGCCGTGTTCGCGCTCGCCGGACGCCCCGAGGCGGCGCTGCCGCTACCTGGGCAGCTTCTCGGCCTCGACGCGATTCCCGGACTGCCCGCGGACCGGATGCCCCGACTGCACGCCATCGCGCGCGCCGCACTGGACGGGCAGCTCGACGTGGAGCGGCTGGCTCGCATGACGCCCGCCGAGGCGATGCTCGACGTGCAGCGCCTGCCCGGCATCGGCCCGTTCTACGCTGCGCTCATCGTGATCCGCGCGTGCGGACTCGCCGACGTGCTGTCCACCCAGGAGGATCACACCCGAGCCGCGGTCCAGGCGCTATACGGCCTCGATCACAGGCCGGGCGATGCCGAGCTGGAGCGGATCGCCGAGGCCTGGCGTCCGTTCCGCACCTGGGCGGCCGTGTCGCTGCGAGCGGTCGGGACCCGGCTCATCGATCAGCCCGCGGCCTGACCAGCACCGGGAGAGCCTCTCGAGACGCGAAAGGGCGGGGCCGCGCGATGCGGCACCCGCCCAAGGGATGAACCCGGATTACGCCTCGAGGGCGCCCTGCAGGTCGAGCGTGATCGTGACGTCCTTGCCGACGAGCACGCCGCCGGTCTCCAGCGCCGCGTTCCAGGTGAGGCCGAAGTCCTCGCGGTTGATGACGGCCTTGGCAGACGCGCCGGCCTTGTAGTTGCCGTACGGGTCGGAGCCGAAGCCACCGAAGTCGAGCTCGAAGGTGACCGGCTTGGTCACGCCGTGGATGGTCAGGTCACCGTCGACGAACAGGTCGCCGCCCTCGGCACGCGCGCCGGTGGAGACGAAGTCCATCGTGGGGTACTTCTCCGCGTCGAAGAAGTCGCCCGACATCAGGTGACCGTCGCGGCCGGCGTCACCGGTGCTCAGCGAGGTGACGTCGACGCTCGCCTCGACGCGGGCCTCGAGCGGGTTCTCCGGGGCGACGAGCGTGGCGCTCTTGACGCCGAACGTGCCGCGCACCTTCGAGATCATCATGTGGCGGACACTGAAGGTCACCTCGCTGTGGGCGGGGTCCAGGGTCCAGGTGCCGCTGCGGTAACCGGGGATGTCGATGCTCATTGCTGCTCCTCGTGCGAAGTTCTGGGCCACCGCTCCTGCGGCGACATCACCGTACAACTTACATTCAACTGAATGCATTCCCGATTCGCCGAACTTTTTCGAGATCACCTCCGACACGACGAAGGCCCCGTTCAAGACGGGGCCTTCGCGATCGTGCTCGTCAGCCGACGGCGATGAGATCGATGATGAAAATGAGGGTCTTGCCGCCGAGGAAGTGACCGGATCCGGCAGGTCCGTAGGCGAGCTGCGGGGGGATGATCAACTCGCGGCGTCCACCGACCTTCATGCCGGGAATGCCTTCCTGCCAGCCCTGGATCAGGCCGCGGAGCGGGAACTGGATGGTCTCGCCACGGCCCCAGGAGGAGTCGAACTCCTCGCCGGTGTCGTGCTCGACACCCGCATAGTGCACGGTCACGGTGTCGCCGGGCTTCGCCTCGTCGCCGGTTCCCTCGATGATGTCGCGGATCACGAGCTCCGTGGGAGCGGGTCCGGTGGGGGCGTCGAACTCGGGCTTGGTGCGCTCAGTCATGCCTCCATACAACCCGACGGGTGCGGCTCGGTCAACGCGAGGCCCTGCGCCGACGGCGAACAGCGCTCGGCACGTGTCGCGGAGAGTCGCGGCGCCCGATCCTTGACATCCCCGCCCCACGGGTGCAACCTGTTTTCAGATCAACTCAGCGCCCGGAGGACTTGCAGGCATCGCCGCAGCACCGGGCGCTGAGTCTGTCTCAGACCGCGAGCAGGGCGTCGCGCGCCGCGTGGGTGCGCTGCAGTAGAACCTGCTCATCCTGGGTCGCCAGCGGATCCCTTCCCGTGATGATGCGCTGCCGCACGGAGGCGAGCGTGGTCGCGTCCTTGATGAACCCGCGCATGATCGGGCGACGGTCGCCGCGTAGTCCCGACGCCCACCGCAGACCGACGCGCCGGCCCGCAGGCGTCGCGAGCATCGACACCTCCTGCGGCGTGAACCAGCCTGCAGTCGCATAGTCGCTGAGCCGGGCGTAAGTGAGGCGCGCCTCCTCCTTGCGCAGCAGGATGATCACGACGATGAAGCCGACGAACAGCGGAACCTGCAGCACGAGGTACAGCACGAAGAAGTTGCCGATCATCGAGGAGCCGTTCCAGAGCGCGTGCAGCGCCATCGCCCCCAGCACGCCTACCGCGCCGAAGCCGAGCGCGCGCGCTGCCGAGGCGCCGCGACGCGCGGCAAGCCCGATCGCGAACCCGGTCACCGAGGTGAACATCGCGTGAGCGAAAGGCGACATGAGTCCGCGCAGCACGAAGGTGACGGTCAGATCCGGCGCCCCGCCCTCGATGAGACTGATCGCGAAGTACTGGATGTTCTCGGTGAAGGCGAAACCCGCGCCGACCAGCGCGCCGTACACGATGCCATCGATCGGGCCATCGAAACTGCGACGAGCCATCACGAAGATCAGGAAGACGCCGAGGCCCTTCGCCGTCTCCTCGACCATCGGTGCCTGGAGCACCGCGGTCAGGTCGTCGCTGCGCTGGCCGAGCAGCAGCGTCAGCAGGAGATCGACCACGAGCGCGAGGCCCACCGATGCGATCGCACCCCACGCGATCGCGAACGCGACCAGCGACTTCGGCTCCGGCTCCCACCGGTCGATGAAGAACACACCGAAGAACACGATCGTCAGGGGCACGAGCGCGAGCACCATGCCGATCATCGACGCGGCAGGGCCGAGCGCCCACACGAAGTAGGCGATGAGGCCCAGGAGCACGAATCCGAGCGCGCCGAACGCCCAGACCGAGGCGTGCCGGCCTTTCGCGGACGGCACCGGCAGCGCCGGCACCGCCTGGACGGGAGCGGGCGGTGTGTACGCGTCATAGGCGACGGCGCCGTGGTGCTCCGGGCGCTGAGCGAGCACCGAGCCGTACACCGGCGAGATCGGCGTCGATGCCGTCTGCGGGTAGTTCTGCGGCTGCACGTACTGCGGCTGCTGGGCGTACTGGGGCTGGGCGAGTGAGGGCTGGGCTGGCGAGGGCTGAGCGAGCTGCGTCGCATACGACTGCGGCGACTGGCCCGTCAGCGGCGAGGGCTGCGCGGCCGCAGGCGGCTGGTACGGCGACGACGCGGCGGGCGACGGGCGCGGGGCAGGGCGCTGCGCGGCGGGATCGCCGTGTCCTCCAAAGCTCATGCCCAAAGCCTAGAGGCTCACCGCCACGGAGCAGCGGATACGCCCGGTAGCGTGGAGGCATGCGGTTCGCTCATCTGCGCCGTCCCGAATCCGACCTTCCCGCCCTCGCCGTCATCGACGGTGCCGGGGCGACGCTCGTCTCCGATCTCGTGGATCCGGCCCCTGCCACCCTCCAGCAGCTCATCGAAGGCGGCGACGTCCTTCTCGACGCCGTCCGCGACGCGCACGCGCGCGGCGAGGCTCCCGTGCACGCACTCGACGGATTCGCCTACAGCGCCGCGGTACTCGCTCCGCCGGTCGTGCTGGCCGTGGGGCTGAACTACGCCGCGCACTCGAGTGAGCTCGGGCTGAAGACCGATACGGCGCCGACCGTGTTCACGTTGTGGCCGAACTCCCTGACCGGCCACGAGCAGACCACGTCGTGGCCGCGCGCCCTGTCGGAGTCGGTGGACTACGAGGCCGAACTCGGCGTGGTGATCGGCGCCGCCGCGAAGGACGTGTCCGCCGAGGATGCCCTCGACCATGTCTGGGGCTACACCGTGGTCAACGACATCACCGCACGCGACATCCAGTTCGCCGAGGCGCAGTGGTCGCGCTGCAAGTCCTTCGACGGCTTCTCCCCCACCGGGCCGGTCGTCGTCACGGCCGATGAGATCCCGGATCCGCAGGATCTGCACATCTGGACCGTCGTCGACGGCCACCGGGTGCAGGACGCGTCGACCGGACAGATGGTGCGCCCGGTCTCGGCGCTCATCGCGCACCTCTCCCGCTCGCTCACGTTGCGTCCCGGAACCCTGATCTCGACCGGCAGCCCTGGCGGCGCCGGCTACTCGCGCGACCCGCAGATCTTCCTCCGCGACCGTTCGACCGTGACGGTCGGCATCGACGGGATCGGCGAGCTCACCACGCATTGCCGGATCCTGGACTGATCCGTCTCCGTCGTCGTCCGCAAAGAACGCACGACAACGGCGAACGGCCCGCCACTCGGAGGAGTGGCGGGCCGTTTCCACGTGCGGCGGAGTTCAGACTCCGGCGTTGACGTCCTTCGACGGGATGACGGGGATCGCCGCGGTGATGGTCTCGAGACCCGACAGGCGGGCCGGCGACAGCTGCTTGGTGACGTCCTCACGCGACATCAGACCGGCCTCGACCACGAGGTCGGCGACGTTGCGGTTGGTCAGCAGGGCGGTCTTGGCGAGGGCTGCCGAGGCGGCGTAGCCGATGAACGGCGTGAGCGCCGTGATCACGCCGACCGAGGAACCGACCATGGCGCCCAGACGGTCGCGGTTGGCGGTGATGCCGTCGACGCAGTTCACGCGCAGGGTCCACATCGCCTGACGCATCCAAGTGATGGACTGGAAGATCGAGTGCGCGATGACGGGCTCGAACGCGTTCAGCTGCAGCTGACCGGCCTCGGACGCCATGGTCACCGTGACGTCGGATCCGGCGACGGCGAACGCCACCTGGTTCACGACCTCCGGGATGACCGGGTTGACCTTGCCCGGCATGATGCTGGAGCCGGCCTGCATCGCGGGCAGGTTGATCTCGCCGAGACCGGCCTGCGGACCCGAGGAGAGCAGACGCAGGTCGTTGCAGATCTTGGAGAGCTTCATCGCGTTGCGCTTGAGCGACGAGGAGAAGGACATGAAGGATCCGGTGTCGCTGGTCGCCTCGACGAGGTCGGTCGCGGTGGCCAGATCCAGACCCGAGATCTCACGCAGGTGCTTCAGCACGGAGGCCGCGTAGGCGGGGTGCGTGGTGATTCCCGTGCCGATCGCGGTGGCGCCCATGTTGATCTCGTACATGAGCCAGGCGTTCTCGGTGAGGCGCGTGTGGTCGTAGCCGAGCGTCGACGCGAAGCCGTGGAATTCCTGGCCGAGGGTCATCGGGACGGCATCCTGCAGCTGGGTGCGACCGACCTTGAGCACGTCGTGGAATTCGCGCGCCTTGTTCAGGAACGACACGCGCAGCAGGTCGAGCTCGTCGAGCAGCGAGCGCAGGTTCAGCGACAGCCCGATCTTGACCGCCGTCGGGTAGACGTCGTTCGTCGACTGGCTGCGGTTGGTGTGATCGATCGGCGAGAGGAAGGCGTAGTCGCCCTTCTCGCGTCCGGCCAGCTCGAGCGCGATGTTGGTGATGACCTCGTTCGCGTTCATGTTCGTCGAGGTGCCGGCCCCGCCCTGGATGACGCCGACGATGAACTGATCGTGGAACTCGCCGTTGATCACCTTCTGCGCGGCGGCGTCGATGAGGTCCGCCTTTTCCGCGTCGAGCGTGCCGATCTCCTTGTTGGCGCGGGCGCTGGCCTGCTTGACCATCGCGAGCGCCTCGATCAGTTCCGGGTAGACGGAGATGGGGCGCTTCGTGATCGGGAAGTTCTCGGCGGCGCGGAGCGTATGGATCCCCCAATACGCGTCGGCAGGGATCTCCTTGCTTCCCAGGGAGTCGGTTTCGGTACGGGTGGCAGGCGCAACGGCGGCCATGGACACATCCTCGTGAGTGATGGCGAACAGGGAAGGGGGATGTATCCATCCTACCCGTCGCCGATCACCGCCCCGGCTTGCGCGAGAACGCCTCGAGCCTCTGCTCGGGCTCCAGCTGCGCCATCCGCTCGACCCACGCGGTGCTGAACGTGTCGACCGGCGTCGCCTCGACAACCGGGACCACGGTGTGCGTGATGGTCTCCGGGCGCACGTGCACGAGCTGGAAGGACTGCGCGGCGTCCATGCCGTTGACCCGGTCCCCCGGGCTGGCGACGTCCATGGTGTAGCAGGTGGCGGATGCCACGCTCACGGGGATGCCCGCGAACGTCGCATGCAGCGAATAGTGCAGGTGCCCCGCGAGAATTCCGCGAACATCGGATCCGCGCAGCACCTCGGCGAGCTCGTCCTGATGGCGCAGCTCGAGGATGTCGAAGAACGGGATGTGGCTCGGCACCGGCGGATGATGCATCGCGAGCAGAGTGCCGTGCGGTGCGGGCGTGCGCAGCTGATCGGCCAGCCAGTCGCGCTGCTCCGCGTCGATGTCTCCATGGTGCCAACCGGGGATGGTGGAGTCCAGCGCGATCACGCGCAGACCGTCCAGATCCCACACGCCCGTGACCGGATCCTCGCTGGGCGCGACGTCGAGCAGATGCTCTCGCATCGCGGGGCGCTCGTCGTGGTTGCCGGCCACCCAGATCACGGGGGCGCCGAGGCGCTCGGACACGGGCTCGACGACGGCGCGCAGCCGACGGTAGGCGTCGGGTTCGCCGAGGTCGGCCAAGTCGCCGGTCACGACGATCGCGTCGGGCGCGTCCGTCGCGCTCTCGATCGCCGCGAGCGTGCGCGCCAGCATGGTGTCCACGTCGAAGCGTCCGCCCAGCGCCGCCCCTCCGGCCAAGAGGTGCGGGTCGCTCACGTGCACCAGGGTGTGCGTGGGCGGGGCGTAACGGCCGAACTGCACAGTCATGGTCCTCAGGCTAGCCCCGCGACGACGGCCTTCTCGGACGGCGCCGCGCGGGCCTGCTACTTCACGACGATGAGCACGATGCCGCCGAGCACCGCCGCCGCGCAGACGGCGAAGCACGCGTAGGCCGCGATCTGGGCGAGCGTCTTCTGCCCGTCGCTGAGCGGGCTCTTGCGGGCGGCCTTCGCGGCGGCCTTCGCCGCGCGCTTGGCCTCCTTCTCGCTGATCACCGTGATCGCGTCGGTGAATTCGGCGGGCGTCACCACCGGAACCCTGCCCGCCCGCACGAGCATCCGCAGGCCGAGCGCGTAGAAGCCCACGACGACGAGAGTGCCGACGAGTGCGGCGCCGAGCACCTGGAAGAACGCCTCCCAGTGGATGACCACGGTCATCGTCCCGTCCCCTTCTCCTTGGCCTTCGCACGTTCGCGGGCGCGCTGCGCCCTGGCCTGCCGCGGGGTGAGCGGCGGCTCCTCCGGCACCTCGATGGCGCGCCCGGAGTCGGCGACCTCACTGAACGCGTTGTTCGCCGTGACGGCGTTGCGACGCGAACGCAGGAACAGGGCGACGATCACGGCGAGCGCGAGGACCGCATCGATCAGAACGCCCCAGCCGCCACCGACGACCACGATGAATGCCGCCAGGGCCCCGACGAGCCCGGCCGCGGGAAGCGTGAGCACCCACCCGACCGCGATACGGCCGACGGTGCGCCAGCGCACGGCCGATCCGCGCCGGCCGAGGCCGGATCCGATCACGGATCCGGAGGCGACCTGCGTGGTGGACAGCGCGAACCCGAGCGCGCTGGAGGCGAGGATGGTGGCCGCGGTGGACGTCTCGGCGGCGAAGCCCTGCGCGGGCTTGACGTCGGTGAGACCCTTGCCGAGGGTGCGGATGATGCGCCAGCCGCCCAGGTATGTGCCCAGCGCGATCGTGAACGCGCAGGCCACGATCACGTAGATGTGCGGCTGGTGGTCACCCTGCGCCTGCCAGCCGACCGAGATCAGCGCCAGCGTGATCACGCCCATCGTCTTCTGCGCGTCGTTCGTGCCGTGGGCG
This sequence comes from Microbacterium sp. 22303, assembly GCF_052045265.1. NCBI lineage: Bacteria > Bacillati > Actinomycetota > Actinomycetes > Micrococcales > Microbacteriaceae > Microbacterium > Microbacterium sp. 22303. Next base: position 897,328 of record NZ_JBQEOQ010000001.1, read on the forward strand.
AGCGCGACGAGCGACGACGTGAAGATCTGTCCCCAGCGGAAGCCGCTGCGGCCGTCGGGTTTGCCGTCGTAGCGGCGCGTGATCAGATACGCGAGCTTGGTGGCGAGGTAGGCGATCAGCCCGGCGGTGAGAGGTGCGATGAGCGCCGGGAGGACGACCTTGGACAGCACGACGCCGAAGTTGATGCCGCTGAGCCCGACGCCGACCAGCGTGGCCCCGATGAGCCCGCCGAAGAGCGCATGCGACGAGCTGGACGGCAGTCCGAGCAGCCAGGTCAGCATGTTCCAGGTGATCGCGCCGATGAGGCCCGCGAAGATGAGCGACGGCATGAGGTGCGCGGTGCTCGAATCCTCCTGGATGATGCCGCCGGACACCGTCGCGGCGACCTCGGTGGACAGGAACGCTCCGACGAGGTTCAATCCGGCGGCGAGCATGACCGCGGTCCGCGGTTTGAGCGCGCCGGTCGCGATGGGGGTGGCCATGGCGTTCGCCGTGTCATGGAACCCGTTGGTGAAGTCGAAGAAGAGTGCCAGCAGGATCACCAGCACGACGATGAGGGCTGCGGTTTCCACCGTTCGCTTTCGTGAAGTGGAGGGACGTGACGAACGAAGAGTTCACCGGGGGTTCAGCATCCGTTAACGGGCCGGTTGCATCCTCCCACCCCGGCCCAAGCCGGTCAACTCGACGCCCCCCGCTGCAGGCTCCGCCCGCGCCCTGGCGGCCTCGGCTAGCGTTGATGCGTGACCTCCGTCTCCGAGACCGCTCCTGCTCCTTCCCCCGTTCCGCCGCGCGCGGCCCGCCGTTCGCTGATCCGCACCCACCACGGCGACGTGTTCGACGACCCTTACGACTGGCTGCGCGCGAAGGACGATCCCGAGGTGATCGCGCACCTCGAGGCCGAGAACGCATACACCGATGCACGCCTCGGACATCTCGAGCCGCTCCGCGAGACGCTGTTCCAGGAGATCAAGGCGCGCGTGCAGGAGTCGGATCTGTCCGTGCCCACCCGTCGCGGCGACTGGTGGTACTACGGCCGCACGGTCGAGGGGCAGCAGTACGGCCTGCAGTGCCGCGCCGCGGTCTCCTCCCCCGACGACTGGACCCCGCCGGTCCTGGACGCCTCGGTGCCCGTACCGGGCGAGCAGATCCTGCTCGACGGCAACGCCGAGGCGGAGGGCCACGAGTTCTTCGCGATGGGCGCGTTCGATGTCTCCGACGACGCCACTCGCCTGCTGTGGTCGACGGATTTCGAGGGCGACGAACGCTACACGGTGCATGTCCGCGACCTGCTCTCGGGCGAGACGCTGCCCGATGAGATCCCCGGTACGTCCGGCGCGTTCTTCACGCCCGACGGCACCGCCGTCGTCTACACCACCGTCGACGACTCCTGGCGTCCGGACACCCTGTGGCTGCACCGCATCGGCACCCCTGTGGCCGACGACGTGCAGCTGTTCCACGAGCCGGACGAGCGGTTCTGGCTCGGCGCGGGGATCACCCGCAGCCGGAAGTACCTCGTGATCGGCGTCGGCTCCAGCATCACGAGCGAGGAGCACCTCGTCGACCTCGACGATCTCACCGCTCCGCCGCGCGTGGTGTGGCCGCGGCGCGAGGGCGTGGAGTACTCGGTCGAGCACGCCGTGGTCGACGGCCGCGATGAGCTGCTCATCCTGCACAACGACGGCGCGCTGGACTTCGAGCTGGTCGCGGTCTCCGCGTCGGACCCGCAGGGTGAGCGCCGCGCGATTCTGCCGCACACCCCGGGCCGCCGGTTGCTGGATGTGGACGCATTCCGCGACGTCACCGTCGTCGCCTACCGGTTCGAGGGCCTCGAGCGTATCGCGCTGATGGATCCGGCGACGGGGGCGCTCGACGAGCTCGGGTTCGACGAGCCGCTGTTCTCGGCGGGCTTCGGCGGCAACCCCGAGTGGGCCGCGCCGTTCCTGCGCCTCGGCTACGGTTCGTTCGTCACGCCCTCGACCGTCTATGACCTGGAACTGGCGACCCGCACGCTGCACCTGCGCAAGCGCCAGCCGGTGCTGGGCGGCTACGACCCGGCGGACTACGGTCAGCGCCGCGATTGGGCGGTCGCTGCGGACGGCGCCCGCATTCCCGTCTCACTGGTGTGGAAGCGCTCGTTCGGCGAGCCCGGAGCGGAGCCCCGCGCCGTGCACCTGTACGGCTACGGCTCCTACGAGCACTCCATCGACCCTGGTTTCTCGGTCATGCGCCTGTCGGAGCTGGATCGCGGCGTGGTCTTCGCGGTGGCGCACGTCCGCGGCGGCGGCGAGCTGGGCCGGCAGTGGTACGAGGACGGCAAGCTCGGCCAGAAGGCGAACTCGTTCACCGACTTCGTCGCGTGCGCGCGCCATCTCATCGACGCCGGCATCACCGTCCCGGACCGGATGGTCGCCGAGGGCGGGAGCGCCGGCGGACTGCTCATGGGCGCGGTCGCGAACCTCGCCCCGGAGCTGTTCCACGGGATCCTCGCCTCGGTGCCCTTCGTGGACGCCCTGACGACGATCCTGGATCCGTCCCTCCCCCTGACCGTGATCGAGTGGGACGAGTGGGGCGACCCGCTGCATGACGCCGAGGTGTACGCCTACATGAAGTCGTACTCGCCGTACGAGAACGTGCGCGACGGCGTCGCCTACCCGTCGATCCTCGCTGTCACCTCGCTCAACGACACGCGCGTGCTGTACGTGGAGCCCGCCAAGTGGGTGTCCCGCCTGCGCGACGCCGGGGCGGAAGACGTCCTGCTCAAGTGCGAGATGGTGGCCGGCCACGGCGGCGTCAGCGGCCGGTACAACTCCTGGCGCGAGCGGGCCTTCGAACTGGCCTGGATCCTGGACCGCCTGGGAGCGGCCGCCGCCTGAGCCCGACGAGGGTCCTGGGAGCGGCCGGCCGGCATCCGTTCCGCTGGATCCGCGTCCCGAGATCAGGACGAATGACCCGAATCAGGAGGATCCGGGCGAAATCGTCCTGATCTCGGTCGTTCGTCCTGATCTCGGCGCGAGGCGGTCGTCCTCCACAACCGGCAATCCTCGGTTCCCTTGTGGACAACCCGTGATCCGGCCCCCTTTGCGTCCAGTCTGGATGGATGGACCTGCTTCCCTGGCTCGCCGCACACGGTGGCGTCTCGCACACCTCTGCGCTGTACCAGGCGGGATTCAGCAAGCATTCGCTCGCCGCGGCAGCCTCGGTCGGCGCGGTCGGCCGGGCGCGCAGGTCCTGGATCGTGCTGCCCGACGCCCCACCCGAGCGCGTTCGCGCGGCGCAGTTGGGCGGACGCGTGACGTGCGTGACACAGGCCGCGGCGCAGGGCCTCTGGGCGCCGCAGGATCCGGCCGCGCACATCGCCGTGGCCGCCAACGCCTCCCGGCACGACAGCGACGGGGTCCGTTTGCATTGGGGATCCGGCCCGGCGCCCGCTTCCGCTCACGAGGTCGTGGATCCGCTCATCAACGTGCTCTTCCACGTCGCGCACTGTTTGAGTGCAGCCGACGCGCTGGCCGTGTGGGAATCCGCGATCCGGAAGAAGAAGGTCAGCGTCGATGTGCTGCGCAGCGTGCGGTGGCGCTCCGAAAGTGCGCGGCGGCTCATGAAAGCGGCCGACATCCTGTCCGACTCCGGGCTCGAGACGCACTTCGTCGCACTCATGCGCGAGATCGGGGTCGTCGTGCGTCAGCAGATCATCATCGACGGGCACCCCGTCGATGCGCTCATCGGCGACCGCCTGATCGTGCAGCTCGACGGCTTCCAGTTCCACAGCACGGCCAAGGATCGCCGCCGCGATCTGCGGGCAGATGCCCGGCTGGCGCTACGGGGCTTCGTGGTGCTGCGCTTCGACTACGCCCAGCTCATGTTCGAGCCGCGCTATGTCCAGGACATGGTCCGCGCGGCGATGGCACAGGGACGCCACCTCGGTACGCGCTGATCCGGCACCCGCACCCGGGCTCCGGACCGTGACCTGGATCGACGTCCCTGTTGTGTATCCGGACCCACGTCCCCGGAGCCCCACCCCGAGACCAGGACGAATGACCGAGATCAGGCGGATCCGAGGCAAATCGTCCTGATCGGGGTGAATGTTCCTGATCTCAGGACGTGGACCGGATTCGGCCGGCGACACGGCGCGGAACGCCTCGCGGCACTCAGCCGAAGAGGGTCGCCGCTGCGTCGTAGCGGTTGCGCGGCACCGTGTTGAGCTCGCCGAGGGCGTCCTCGAACGGCACGCGGACGATCTCGGTGCCGTGAAGGGCCACCATCTGCCCCCATGCCCCATCGACGACCGCATCCGCGGCGTGCATGCCGAGCCGCGTCGCGAGGACGCGGTCGAAGGCGGACGGGGCGCCTCCGCGCTGGATGTGACCGAGGATCGTCGCACGGGTCTCGATGCCCGTGAGCCGCTCGATCTCCGGGGCGAGCAGATCGCCGATGCCGCCGAGCCGCGGGCGGTTGAACGCGTCCAGGCCCTTGTCGCTGTACGCCTCGTCCATGTCCTTGAGCTTGAAGCCCTCGGAGACCACGACGAGCGGTGCTCGCCCGCGATCGTTCGCGCTGGACACGAGGGCGGCGATCTCCTCGAGCGACATCGGCACCTCCGGGATGCAGATCACGTGCGCTCCGGCTGCCATGCCCGCGTGCAGGGCGATCCAGCCCACGTGACGGCCCATGACCTCGGCCACCATGCAGCGCCGGTGGGAGTCACCCGTGGTGCGAAGACGATCCATCGCCTCGGTGGCGATGTTGACGGCCGTGTCGAAGCCGAACGAGTAGTCGGTGGCGCGCAGGTCGTTGTCGATGGTCTTCGGCACCCCGAGGACGTTGATCCCCTCCTTGAACAGACGATCCGCGGCCGCCAGCGTGCCCTCGCCGCCGATCGCGATGATGCCGTCGATCTTGTGCCCGTACAGCGTCTTGGCGATGTTCTCCGCGCCGCCGCGCGGGCCCTCGTACGGGTTGGTGCGGCTGGTGCCGAGAATGGTGCCGCCGACCTTCGAGAGTCCCTTGACCTCGTGCCGCGTCAGGGGGAAGAAGTCGCCGTCGACGACGCCGCGCCAGCCGTCGCGGATGCCGACGAATTCGAGGCCGTACGCCTCGGTGCCCTTGAGCACGACGCCGCGGATGACCGCGTTCAGGCCGGGGCAGTCGCCGCCGCTGGTCAGGATGCCGATCTTCATGGGTCGTCCTCGGGAGGGGAAGGGGATGGAAGCGCGGCGCCGTTGCCTCGTTCGACCCTAGTGCCGATCGGCTCTCCGGCGCCATTCGACAGCACCGAAAAGCGGCGTTCTTACGCACCCCATCACGGACTTCTCGTCTTCTTGAAGAAAAACGGCGCTCCGCCTCCATAAACCAGGAGAAGAAGCGCCGTTCTTGACGTTCGCCGTTGGGATGCGGTCAGTCGCCGCCGAGCGCCTGACGAAGCAGGTGCATGAGCGCCGCCAGCTGCACAGGCTCGCTCGCACCCTCCTCCACGACCTCGCCGTCGAGCGCCCGAGCCGCGAGGCCCTGCTTCTGGTCGATGAGCTCGGCGATCTTCGTGTCGAGGGTGTGCGCCGCGATGATGCGCCATGCAGTGACCGGCTCGTCCTGGCCGATGCGGTGCACGCGGTCGATCGCCTGGGTCTGCTCCGCCGCGGTCCAGCTGAGCTCGGCGAGCACGACGTTCGACGCGGTCTGCAGGTTCACGCCGACGCCGGCCGCAGTGAGCGAGCACACCGCGATCCCGACGTCGGGGTCGCTGTTGAACGCGTCGACCGCCTGCTGCCGCGCGATCGCAGTCTGGTCGCCCCGCAGCGACACCGAACGGATCCCCGCAGCCGCGAAATGCGCCTCCGCCTGATCCATCACGTCGACGTGCTTGGCGAAGAACACCACTTTGCCAACGGAGCGCTGCAGCTGCGCGGCATAGTCCGCAGCCAGCAGCGCCTTGGCCTGGCCGATCTTGCGCACCATGGTGAAGACGTTGTCCCCGCCGGTGCCGGCGGCCTTCGACTCCTCCAGCTCGCCGTGCGCGACGAGCCGGACGATGTCCTCGTCGATCTCGCCGTGGGCGAGGCCCCGATCTCCGCGCGCCTCGATGATCCGGCGGTACTTCGCCGCCATCCGCGCGCCGAGTTCGGCCTCGGCCTGCCGGATCCCGCGCCCGAACTCGTCGTCCAGCTGCACCGGCAGATCCGCGATGAGCTTGTCGGGCAGGTCGGCCGCCACGTCCTTCTTCTTGCGGCGCACGATGCCCATCGAGATGACCGCGTCCCTGGCCTCGCCATAGAACGACTTGTCCGCGGGTGTCAGCCCCGTGGCGTCGAGCTTGTCCGCGAGCTCCGCGGAGGGGCGCTCGCCGTTCGTCCAGCCGAGGAAGCGCCAGATCGCGTCGAAGTCCTCGACGTCGTTGATCAGCGGGGTTCCCGTGAGGGCCATGAACAGGGGATGCGCACCGGCGGCCTGCTCCCGAATGCGGGAGGCCAGCGCCAGCACGTTCTGCGAGCGCTGCGAGGACAGGTTCTTGATGAAGTGCGCCTCGTCGACGACCATGCCGCGCAGGCCGATCTCGCCCAGCCAGGACAGATGCCGATCGAGGATCTCGTAGTTGACGATGAAGATGTCGGCGAACGCGTCCACGTCCTGGCCATCGCCCTGGATCACGGCGGCGCGGCGCTGCGGAGTCCACCGCTCGACTTCGCGCGCCCAGTTCATCTTCACCACGTTCGGGACGACGACCAGAAGCGGATACGCGTCGGCGATGGAAGCGGCGAGCACCGACTGCGCGGTCTTGCCGAGACCCGGCTCGTCGGCGAGCAGGAACGAACGATGCCCGGCACGCACCGACTCGAGGAAGCGCGACTGATGCACCATCACCTCGAGGCCCTTCGGCGAGAGGTGGTCGTACTCGGGCAGCGGCGGCAGCTCCATCGAGGCCATCCCCCCGCCCGCCCCTGACTCGAACGCCTTGTACAGCGGCCCCATGAGGTCCCAGCCGTCCAGGCGGCGTCGCGGGGTGGACGCGGGCCGCGGGGTGAGATCCGGCGCCAGGAACGGGTTCGCCAGCATCCGCGACTCCACGGACGGCGGGGTCACCTGGCGTTCGGCGAGCGCTGCCGGCACCACCGGCGCCTGCTGCACCCGGATGACATCGGCGATGACGAGCTCCTCCGGCGCGAGCTCGGCGCCGGACTCCAGCAGCCAGTCGCGGCGCATGCGCTTCGCGACGGGGCTCGTGGCCTGGTCCGCCTCGAGCAGCTGGATCAGCGACGTGTCACGCGCGGCGGTCTTCGCGAGGATGGTGGCCACACCGTCCAGACGCTTGAGCTGCTCCGCGCGGGCGGCGTCGCCGAGCGCCGCGTCGCCCTTGGCCCTGGCACGCTCCTCGCGCACCAGGAACGCGATCACCTGGAACTTGACGCGGTTGGTGGGGCCGAGCTTCCCGTGCTGGGCCTTGGCCTCGATCTCGCGCACCTTGCGCGCGAGAATCGGGATCAGCGGCGCGTCTTCGTCTCGACGCGACGTCTTCTTCCGCCGAGTGGCGGTCGCCGTGGTCGGCATGCTCCTCCTGAGCGTGGATGCCGTCTCCAGAGGACGGCGACTGATCCGAACAATGACCGTCGGGATGATGCTGCGTCCCGACGATGCGTATCCGCGGACGGGCGGCTGCCGAGAGGCATCGCAGACCGAGCGGACGAGAACCCCGCAGGCGTGCATCGCGCACGTCGATCACAACGGGTTCGCGGTCAGTTTACGCCACGCGAGCCGCCGTGCGGTCACTCAGCGGGCGAGTTCGCGCGATCCGGTTCGCTCACGCCCAGCAGGAGCCGCGCCTGCTCCACGTCCGAGGCGATGCCTGCGACGAGCGCATCCATGCTGTCGAAGGCCGTCATCCCCCGCAGCCGATGGGTGAACTCCACCGTCACGTCATGGCCGTAGAGGTCCAGCCCGGGACTGTCGATCGCATGCGCCTCGACCTGGCGCTGCAGCACGTCGTCGAACGTGGGGTTGGTTCCGACGGAGATCGCCGCGGGGTGCACGACGCCGGTGGTGTGGTCCACCAGCCTGCCTGCGTAGACGCCGTCGGCGGGCACCATCTCGTCGAGGAGGGCAGGAAGGTTCGCGGTCGGGAATCCGAGTTCGCGGCCGCGCTTCAGACCGTGCACGACCTCCCCTCGCACCGACACCGGGCGCCCCAGCACGGCGCCCGCGAGCGCGACGTCACCCGCGGAGAGCAGCTCGCGCACCCACGACGAGGAGACCCGTCGGTCGGTGCCCTCGAGGAAGACGTCCTCGATCACGTCGACCGTGAAGTCGCTCCGCTCGCCCAGCTCGGCCAGCAGCGCCGGGGTTCCCCTGCCGCCACTGCCGAAGCGGAAGTCGCGGCCGACGAGGACGGTGGCGACATGCAGCGCGTCGACGAGGATCGCCTGGGCGAAGTCCTCCGCCGTGCGCGAGGCCAGCCGCTCGTCGAAGGTGAGCACGAGAACCGCATCCAGACCGCACGCCGAGAGCAGCTCGACCTTGCGCTCGACGGACACCAGATCGTCCGGGCACCGATCCGGACGCAGCACGCTCAGCGGGTTGCGGTCGAAGGTCACGGCCACCGTCTTCGCCCCGATGCGCGCCGCGTCCTGCTGCGCGCGGCGGAACACCGCGCGGTGGCCGGCGTGCACGCCGTCGAACTTGCCGATCGCGGCGACGGTGCGTCCGAAGTCCGCGGGGACCTCGGACGGATCGCGGAAGACGATCATGCGGCGGATCCCTCCGACGAGCCGGCGCCGGAGACGGCGGCAACGGTGCGGGACGGGCGATGCGTGATGAGCCACCACAGCCCGACCATCGGCAGGAACAGCGGGATCAGCACGTAGCCGAGGCCGAACTGCGACCACACGGTCTGGTGCTGGAAGAGTGCGGGGTGGGTGAGACTCAGCGTGCCCACGACCAGCACGCCGACGAGCTCGAACACGATCGCGACCCAGGCGACGCGGTACCAGCCCGGGCGGCCGGATCCGATCAGAGCGAGCGTCGCGACGATGTAGACGACCGCGGCGACCGCCGACAGCGAGTACGCCAGCGGAGCCTGGTCGAACGCGCGCACGATCTGCACGAAGGATCGGCCGGTGGCTCCCAGCGCCATCACGGCGTACACGATCACGAGCACGCGGCCCACGCCGCGCATCCGAGGGCGAGACGGCACGACCGAGGAGGTCCCCGATGGGGACGCAGGGGAATCGGACGGGGTCGAGGATCGCGCGGTGCTCATGGCAGGGTCCATTCTACGGAACCCGATGACACCGGGTCCGCACAGCCGGTGCTGCTCAGCCGCCGATCGGCGTCGTCCAGATCACCTGCATCCGCCAGATCATGACCGCGATCGACAGTGCGACCACGCCCATGATCACCGTGCTCCAACGGGAGCGCTCGAGCAGCGCCCAGACCGCTCCGCCGATCGGCAGCAGCACGGCGGAGACCAGATACACGCCGTACTCCAGCGGGTCGCCGAGAGCGGGATTCCCCGTGAACGGCAGCACGATGGCCAGGACGACCTGCACGATCAGCAGCAGCTCGATCAGGGCCAGCGACCCCACGGTCCAGTCACTCGGACGCTTGCCTGCGAAGCCCATGATCAGGCAGAACAGGCCCGCCGCGACCGCGACCACGATCTGGATGACGGTGAACCACAGGATCATGACGCCCCCTCCGGCATGTTCATGGCGCTCTTCAGGTCATCACCGCGACGCTCCACGATCCCGATCAGCACACCGTCGGGATCGATCGCCGCGGCGCGCGGACCCTCGAGCCTGGCACGCTGGGCGACAAGGCGCTTGCCGTGACGCAGATCGACCGCCTCCTTCGCGCTGACCGCGAGGACGGGAAGGATCCGGGCCGCCGCAGCGGCAGCGGTGAGCGGCCGCGCCTCTGCGAGAGTTTCCAGCGTCGAGGCATCGGCCACGTCGAACGGCCCGACACGCGTGCGGCGCAGCGCCGTGAGGTGGGCGCCGACGCCCAGGGCCGCCCCGAGATCGCGAGCGAGGGCACGGATGTAGGTTCCGGACGAGCAGTCCACGACGACGTCGAGGTCGCGCATGCCGTCGTCGGCGGGGCTGTCACCGAGCACGTCGAAGCGCGACACCACCACATCGCGGGCAGCGAGGACGACGTCCTCCCCCGCGCGCACGCGGTCGTACGCCCTGCGTCCGTCGACCTTGATCGCGGAGACGGCGCTCGGCACCTGCGAGATGGCGCCGGTGAGCGCGGCGATGCCGGCGGCGATCTCATCCGCAGCGATCGCGGAAACACGCTCGGGGTCGGCCGAGGCGGTGATCTCGCCGTCCGCGTCGTCCGTGCTCGTGCTCTGACCGAGGCGGATCGTGGCGTGGTAGGTCTTGTCGGCACCCACCACGAAGGTGAGCAGACGCGTGGCCGCTTCGACGCCGATGACGAGAAGCCCGGTGGCCATCGGATCGAGCGTACCGGCGTGCCCGACCTTGCGGGTGCCGAACACCCGGCGGGTGCGGGCGACGACGTCGTGACTCGTCATCCCGCCCGGCTTGTCGACGAGCAGGATGCCGCTGGTTGCCATGCTCCCAGCCTAGAGGCCGCGACAGTCCGGATCCGACCGGTCCGCCGGCGATGCGACGCGGTTCCGCGGGAGCGGTAGCGTGGTCTCCCGTGCCCGACTCCCCCGCCTCCGCGCCGATCGCGTCCGCGCTGATCGCCTGGTTCCGCGAGCACGCGCGGGACCTGCCCTGGAGACGGGCGGAGTACCTCGCCGCGTACGGAGCGTGGGGCGTGCTGGTGAGCGAGTTCATGCTGCAGCAGACACCGGTCAACCGGGTGATCCCGCATCTGGAGGCGTGGCTGGCACGTTGGCCCGATCCGATCTCGCTCGCTGCGGCGACTCCGGCCGAGGTGCTGCAGCAATGGGCGAACCTCGGATATCCCCGACGCGCGCTGTGGCTGCACCGGGCCGCGATCGCCGTCCGCGATGAGCATGGCGGGGTGACGCCGCGCGACGTCCCCGCACTGCTGGCGCTCCCCGGCATCGGCGACTACACGGCTCGCGCCGTGTCGGTGTTCGCGTTCGGCGACCGCCATCCCGTCGTGGACACCAACACGCGCCGGGTCATCGCCCGCGCCGTGCACGGGCGGGCCCAGCCGGATCCTCCTTCACGCCGCGATCTGGACGACATGCTCGCGCTGCTGCCCGACGAGGCGGAGGACGCCGCCGTCGTGAACGCCGCGACCATGGAGCTCGGTGCGACCGTGTGCACCGCCCGCAGCGCGGACTGCGCACGGTGCCCGCTCGCCGAGCTCTGCGCGTGGCGCGCCGCGGACTTCCCCGACGGCGAGGACCGGCGGCGACGGCAGGCGAAGTACGAGGGTTCGGACCGGCAGGCGCGCGGCGGCGTGCTCCGCGCGTTGCGGCACGCCGAGGGCCACCGTCTGCCCGCCGATGCCGTCCTCGCCGACTGGCCGGATCCGGTGCAGCGCGACCGTGCGATCGACTCGCTCGTCGCGGACGGGCTGCTCGAGGCCACCGATGGCGAGCTGATGCTGCCGCGCTGACCGGCCACGCACCGCCGCTGTCCGCGCGCCCCTCAGAGGTGCTGGTCGGTGCGGTGTGCGAGCACCGTCAGCTCGTGACGGGTGCGCACGTCGAGCTTCGCGAAGATCCGGCCGCCGTGCACCTCGACGGTCCGCACCGAGACGTGCAGCGCGAGCGCGATCTCGCGATTCGCGCGCCCCTCGGCCATGAGCAGAGCGACCTCGAGCTCACGGGCGGTGAGGACCGGCTCCCAGGCCGCGCGGCAGACCTCCAGCGATGACGGCACGGCACCCGTCTCTCCGGCGGCTTCCGCCGCGCGCTGCCGGCGCTCGGCCATCATCCGCAGTCGTCGATCGACCATGCCGCGCCATGCCCGCGCCCCGGACTCCTCGAACAGGCTCCGCGCGGCGCGCAGGTGCCGCACGCCTCGGCCGCGGTCGCCCCGTGCCGCGCACGTGGAGCCCAGCAGCGCCTCGACCCTTGCCCGTTCGAAAGGCGAACGGATCCCCCGGCTCTCCTCGGCGACCGCATCGAGGTCGGTACGCCAGGACGACTCGCGCGCGGCCCTGACGCGCTCGCGCAAGGTCCGTGCCGCCGTCGCCTCGGGAGGCTCCGGCGCCGTCGCCGCACCCAGCGGACCGATCTCGTCCAGCCCGGGCAGACCGAGGGGCTCGGAGGGTCTGCCGCGGTCCGTCCACAGGCCCATGTGCACGGCGGCCTCATCGCTGCGTCCCTGCAGATAGGCGTCGATGGCGCGGTCCACGAAGCCATCGGGCTCCTGCGGCCACGGAACGGATGCGGCGAGCTCCCGCGACAACGCTCCGATGCGGCCGTCCACGGCGAGATCCAGTCGCCGGGACAACGCCACGGCGAGACCGGCGAACGGCAGCGCCACGGGGAGCTCCGCCGCGGACGCCGCGAGAAGCTCATGGGCGGTGCCGATGCGTCCCGCCCAGACGTGCAGCAGCACTTCGGCGACAGCACGGCGGGCGCGCAGCAGCGGACCATGCTCCTGCAGACCGGTCACGGGAGCGTCGCCGCAGATCGCGACAGGCTCGGCCAGTGCGCGCACCCCGGCATCCGGGTCGCCGTCGAGGCCGGCGCACAGCGCGTGCGCCACGCGCTGGACGGCATCGCCGTCGTCGATCGCCCCCGCATCCGCGTGGCCCGCCAGCGCATCGCACCAGGCCAGCAGCGTCGCCCGCACCTCCGTGTCCTCACCGAGTCGTGCTGCGATGGCGAGCCACGCTGTGCTGCGTTCGCGGTCACCGCGCTCAGCGCCGAGGGACGCGCCCAGCACCGCGGCGAGCCGGTATCCCGGGCCGGACGCATCAGGCGGGACCAGCAGATCGGGCGCCGGCACCGCGCCCTGTCGCAGCGTGTGCGCGAGCACGAAGGCCGCCGTCGCCCCACCGCGATGTCCGCCATCGATGCGCAGCGCCTGCTCGATGCGTTCCACGGCGTCCGCTACCCAGCCTCCGGCCAGCGCCGCACGTCCGCTGCACAGCAACGCGCTCGCGTGCGCGGACGATCCCGGTCCGGCATGCTCCACGGCCTCTGCGGCGCAGGACCAGGCACGCCCGGCAGCTCCTTCGCGCAGCGCCGCGTACGCCAGCTCGATGAGCGGTTCGACCAGGCCGGGATCGGCCGCCACGGCGCCACGGGCGCGGTGCCACAACGCCGCGTGCTCATCCCCTGCCTCGGCGAGCACCACGGCCAGCCGTCGGTGTGCACGCAACCGATCCTGCGATGTCGCCGTCGCCAGCAGATGCGCACGCAGTGTCGGATCGGCGAAATGGAACCTCCCGCCGCGCAGCTCGGCGAGACCGGCGAGCTGCGACCGAGCAACGCCGTCCGGATCACACCCCACGATCGCGCCCAGCGCCTGCACCGATCCTGAGCCGCACAGCGCGAGCGCGAATGCGCGCTCCCGATCCGCGTCGCGCGGCAGCACGCGCTGAGCATGCGCCTCCAGCGCGGGGACTGCCGGAAGGGCGTCGGGCAGCACCCGCCATCCCCGGCGATGTTCAGGATCCAGCGCGGCCAGCATCTCAGCGGCCGCGACGGCGTCACCACCGCAGATGCGATCGATCGCGGAGCGCACGTGCGGCGCGACATCGCGGGTACCGCAGGCCAGACGGTCGGACTTATCCTCCGACGGCGCACCGGGCGCCCGGATCCTCGCCCGCTCTTCGGTCCTGCCTGTCGTCGCGCCGTTCATCGCTGCGCAGCCCCCCCGCCGCCATCGTGCGCCACTTCGCGCACGTGGGTTGGATGCTAACAAGAGACGAGCGCGGACCCCAACTTCTTAGACCCGGTGGAATAATCGCCCAACGCAGGAGACATGCGCGCAAGCAACGACGAGAGGCCCTGGGACACAGTGTCCCAGGGCCTCTCGCAGCGATGTCACGGTGCCATGGCACCGCCCTGAATCGATCAGTCCTCGTCGCCCTCGCGGGGCTTCACATACGGATCTTCCTCGCCCGCGAACGCGGCGGACGCGGCGATGCCGGCGACCTGCTCGTCACGTTCGCGCGCCTGCCGGAGCAGATCACTGATGTGGTCGGCGTTCTCGGGCAGCGCGTCGGGGATGAACTCGAGCGTGGGCACGAGCCGGATGCCGAGCTGACGTCCGACCTCCTTGCGCAGGAGCCCGGTCGCTGACGTGAGCGCCGCACCCGAGGCCACGCGCTCCTCCTCCGTGCCGAGCACGGTGTAGAACGCGGACGCGTGCTGCAGATCACCGGTGACGCGCACGTCGGTGATCGTCACGAAGCCGAGGCGCGGATCCCGCAGCCCCTTCTCCAGCCGCTCAGCGAGGATGACGCGGATCCGATCCGCGAGTCGTGCCTGTCGTTCTCCGGCCATGTCCTTACCCTCTCACTCTTTCGCCCGCGTGGAACGCAAGCGCGGAGCAGGAAGGCACCCTGTGACGACCGTCGGGGCGTCCGCGAAGCGGACCGGGGCCCCGTAAGGTCGGCACAGGATGCCATCCTGCGCAACCACGTGCTTAGCCGCGCGGCTTCTCCACCATCTCGGTCGTCTCGATCTCGTCGCCGACCTGGATGTCGTTGTACTTGCCCAGGCCGATACCCGCCTCGAAGTCCGTGCGGACCTCGGTGACGTCGTCCTTGAAGCGGCGCAGCGACTCGATGGCCAGGCCATCGGCGAGGACGATGCCGTCGCGGATGACGCGCGCCTTGGCGTTGCGCGTGATCGTTCCCGACCGCACGATGACACCGGCGATGTTGCCGAACTTCGAGGAGCGGAACACCTCGCGGATCTCGGCGACACCCGACTGGACCTCTTCGAACTCCGGCTTGAGCATGCCCTTGAGGGAGTTCTCGATCTCGTCGATCGCGTTGTAGATGACCGAGTAGAACCGCACGTCGACGCCCTCGCGGGACGCCGCCTCACGGGCCTTCGGGTCGGGGCGGACGTTGAAGCCCACGATGATCGCGTTGTCGATCGTCGCCAGGTTCACGTCCGACTCGGTGACCGCGCCGACACCGCGGTGGATGATGCGCAGCTGCACCGAGTCGTCGACCTCGATCTTGAGCAGCGACTCCTCCAGCGCCTCGACGGCACCGGACACGTCGCCCTTGATGATGAGGTTGAGCGTCTCGACCTTGCCCTCTTCGAGAGCACGGGTGAAGTCCTCGAGCGAGATGCGCTTGCGGGCCTTCGCCAGCTGCGCGTTGCGCTCGACGGCTTCACGCTTCTCGGCGATCTGACGGGCCATGCGGTCCTCGTCGGTCACGATGAAGACGTCACCGGCACGCGGGACCGAGTTCAGACCCTGCACCTGGACCGGGCGGGAGGGAGCTGCGGCCTCGACCGCGTCACCGTTCTCGTCGATCATGGCGCGGACGCGTCCGTATGCGGTGCCCGCGACGATCGCGTCACCGATCCGGAGGGTTCCGGACTGGATCAGCACCGTGGCGACCGAACCGCGGCCCTTGTCGAGCTTCGCCTCGATGGCGATGCCTCGCGCGGCCTTGTTCGGGTTCGCGGTGAGGTCCAGACCGGCGTCCGCGGTGAGCAGAACGGCGTCCAGGAGCTCCTGGATTCCGGTGTTGGCACGTGCGGAGACGTCCACGAAGATGACGTCGCCGCCGTACTCCTCTGCGACCAGGCCGTACTCGGTGAGCTGCTGACGGACCTTGGCCGGGTTGGCCTCGGGCTTGTCGACCTTGTTGACCGCGACCACGATCGGCACCCCGGCCGCCTGGGCGTGGTTGAGCGCTTCCACCGTCTGCGGCATGATGCCGTCGTCGGCCGCGACCACGAGGATCGCGATGTC
The DNA here is from genome assembly GCF_052045265.1 of Microbacterium sp. 22303. Classification (NCBI taxonomy): domain Bacteria; kingdom Bacillati; phylum Actinomycetota; class Actinomycetes; order Micrococcales; family Microbacteriaceae; genus Microbacterium; species Microbacterium sp. 22303. Next base: position 913,161 of record NZ_JBQEOQ010000001.1, read on the forward strand.
GGTCACCTGCGCACCACGGGCACGCATGGCGGTGAACGCCTCGTGACCCGGAGTGTCGATGAAGGTGATCGCGCGCTCGATGCCCTCGTGCTCGGTCCACACCTGGTAGGCACCGATGTGCTGGGTGATGCCACCGGCCTCGCCCTCGATGACGTTGGTCTGCCGGATCGCGTCGAGCAGTCGGGTCTTACCGTGATCGACGTGACCCATGACGGTGACCACCGGGGGACGGATCTCGAGGTCCTCCTCGCTCTCCGCCTCCAGCTCGGCCTCGAGGTCGAGACCGAAGCCCTCGAGGAGCTCCTTGTCCTCGTCCTCGGGCGAGACCATCTGAATCGTGTAACCGAGCTCGGCGCCGAGCACCTCGAACGTCGCCTCGTCCAGCGACTCGGTGGCCGTGGCCATCTCGCCGAGGTTGAACAGGATCGTCACGAGCGTGCCGGGCTGCACGGTGTAGCCGCGCAATGCCTCGAGCTTGTCCGCGAAGTCGGCGATCGAAGCACCGCGACGCAGACGGATGATCTCGCCGTTGCCCTTCGAGACGTTGACGCCGCCGACGACCGGCGCCGACCGCATCTCGAATTCCTGCCGCTTCGCCCGCCGCGACTTGCGCTGCTTGCTCTTGCCGCCGCCCTTGCCGAACGCGCCGGCCGTACCGCCGCCGGGGCCGCGGCCGCGGCCGCCACCACCGCCGGGACGACCGGCGAAACCGCCGGCCGGGGCACCAGGAGCGCCACCAGGGCGCTGGAACCCACCGGCACCGGCACCACCGGGACGGCCGGGGCCGCCGGTGCGCTGCTGGAACGGAGCGCCGGGACGACCGGCACCGCCGGGACGACCGGGACCACCGGCACGGCCGCCGGGGCCGGGACGGGGTCCGCCGACGCGCGGCGAGCCGGGGCGCGGAGCCTGCGGACGCGGGATGTTGCCCGGCGTCGGGCGCTGGCCCATGCCCTGCGCGGAGGCGAACGGGTTGTTACCCGGACGCGGACCCGCGGGACGCGAGCCCATACCCTGCTGCGAGGCGAACGGGTTGTTGCCGGGGCGAGGTGCGCCGGGGCGCGGAGCGCCGGATCCGCCGGGCTTGTCCGCAGACGGCTTCTCCGCAGCGGTCTGGGCCGGAGAGGGCGCAGCCGGAGCCGCGGGAGCCTCGGCCGCCGGTGCCGGGGTCGGCTCTGCGGGCTTGGCCGGTCCCGGCTTCGGGCCGGGAGTCGGCGCCTTCGGGCCGGGCTTGGGCGCGCCGGAAGACGCTGCTGCGGGGGTGGCCGCAGCAGGCTTGGCGGCCGGGGCGGTCGCGGAAGCGGCGCCGGCCGGCTTGTCGGCCTCGATGGCAGCACGCAGCTTGCGCGCGACCGGGGGCTCGATCGTGGATGAGGGGGACTTCACGAACTCGCCGAGCTCCTTGAGCTTCGCGAGTGCAAACTTGCTGTCGACGCCGAGTTCGGCGGCGATCTCGTGCACGCGTGGTTTACCAGCCACAATTCTCCTGTCAGGGTCGGTCCGCCCTGGCAGGGCAGACCACTAGTCGCGGACGGGTCTCATTTCGAGCCGTTCACTTTGTTTCCATAGCCGTTCAGCCGTTTCTCGAGGGTCTGCATGTTCTCTGCTTCCGGGAATTCCATCGCAGTGGACACACGGAGTGCACGGGCGAAGGCGCGTCGCCGCAGGGCGGTGTCCACGCACTCCGGAGTCGGATGCACCCACGCACCCCGCCCCGGCAGCACGGCCTGCTCGTCGAAGACGAGCTCACCATTCCGGATTGCCACCCTGAGCAGGGCGGTGCGAGATGCACGAGCGCGGCAACCGACACACGTTCGTACAGGATCCATCTTACACCTCGGGCGCGGCAGGCGAACGCGGCCGCTCAGGCCCCGTCGAGGATCGAGTCCGGCTGGATGTCGATCTTGGCGCCGGTGAGCTTCGCGGCGAGGCGGGCGTTCTGCCCCTCCTTGCCGATCGCGAGCGACAGCTGGTAGTCGGGCACCAGGGCCCGCACGGCCTTCGTGCCGGCGTCGAGCACGAACGCGCTGGTGACCTTGGCGGGCGACAGCGCATGCGCGACGAACGTCGCGAGATCCTGGTGATAGTCGACGATGTCGATCTTCTCCCCCGCGAGCTCCTCGGTGACCGCGCGGACACGGCGGCCCATCTCGCCGATGCACGCGCCCTTGGCGTTGATGGCGGGGTCGTTCGCCTTCACCGCGATCTTGCTGCGGTGCCCGGCCTCACGGGCCAGCGCGACGATCTCGACGAGGCCCGCGGCGATCTCCGGCACTTCGAGTGCGAAGAGCTTGCGCACGAGACCCGGGTGCGTGCGGGACACGGTGATCGCGGGACCCTTCATCCCCTTGGCGACCGACGTCACGTAGACCCGGATGCGGGTTCCGTGCGTGTACTCCTCACCTGGGACCTGCTCCTCGGGCGGGAGGATCGCCTCGACGGATCCGAGGTCGACGTGGATCATGCGCGGGTTCGGGCCCTGCTGGATGACACCGGCGACGATGTCGCCCTCCTTGCCGCGGAACTCGCCGAGAACGGCGTCGTCGGCGATGTCGCGCAGGCGCTGGCCGATGACCTGCTTCGCGGCGAAGGCGGCGATGCGGCCGAAGTCATCGGGAGTGGAGTCCTCCTCGCCGATGACCGCACCCTCCTCATCGCGCACGGGGATCAGCACGGCGACGTGGCCGGTCTTGCGGTCGAGCTCGACGCGGGCGCCTTCGGTCAGCACGCCCTCCGCAGAGTCATGCTTGGCGTAGGCGGTCAGGACGGCCTGTTCGATGATCGCGATCAGCTCGTCGAAGGGGATCTCCTTCTCCCGCTCGATCGTGCGCAGCAACCCGAGATCGATATCCATGACGGCCTCCCTGTTCAGCTCTCGTCGGCGCGCACCCGCACGCACGACATCCGTACAACGATACCCTGGCGAGACCCGTCTCGGCGAAGGCTGGTGGCCTCCGGGTCCGAGATCTCACCGACGAAGACCCCCGAGGAGAACGCGTGCCCGAGTTCGACACGATCGTGATCGGCGCCGGCATGTCCGGTACGACCGCAGCGCGGCTGCTCACCGCGGCCGGTCAGCGCGTGGCCGTGCTGGAGGCGCGGGACCGGGTCGGCGGGCGCATGCACACGGACCGCGGCGCGGGCTTCTCCGTGGATCTCGGCGCGTCCTGGATCCATGGCATCGAGGATTCCCCGCTGTGGGAGCTCGTGCGGGCCCTGAACGTGCCGACCATCGAGTTCACCGTGGGCAGCTTCCAGGCCGGCGGCCGCCCCATCGCCGACTTCGACGGCGAGGCGCGGCGCCTGTCCGCCGCAGAGAGTGCGCAGTGGGTCACCGACGTCGCCGCGGCCGACCTCGCGGTGGAGCAGGAGATCTCCCGGTCCTCCCCCGGCGACACCTACCGCGAGGTGACGGAGCGCGCCTTGGACGCCCTGGAGCGGCACCGGGATGCGATGGATCCGGAGCGCGTCGACGAGATCCGCGAGTTCTTCCGGCACCGCGTCGAGGAGCAGTGCGGCGCCTGGATCGGCGACCTCGACGCGCACGGGCTCGACGAGGACGCGATCGACGGCGACGAGGTCGTCTTCCCGCGCGGTTATGACGAGTTGCCCGCCCGCATCGCCGCCGGGCTCGACGTCCGGCTCGAGCACGTGGTGCGGCGCATCGTGCGCAGCACGGAGGGAGTGCGGGTCGAGACCGATCGCGGCGTCTTCACGGCCGCACGGGCGGTCGTCACCGTGCCCCTCGGCGTGCTGAAGGCCGGCGCGATCGCGTTCGAGCCCGCGCTGCCGGCAGAGATCGCGGATCCGATCGCGCGGCTCGGGATGGGCGTGTTCAACAAGATCTTCCTGCAGTTCCCCGAGCGCTTCTGGGAGGAGGGGGTGTACGCGATCCGCGCTCTCGGCGAGCCCGGCGAGCACTGGCACTCCTGGTACGACGTGTCCGCGATCAGCGGCCGGCCCACGCTGCTGACCTTCGCCGCCGGGCCGTTCGGGAGGCATGTGCAGACGCTGACCGACGACGTGATCTCCGCCGATGCCATGGCGGCGCTGCGCCGGCTCTACGGCGAGGACATCCCCACGCCGGTCGCGCGCTGGATCACGCGCTGGGGACAGGATCCGTTCTCGCAGGGCTCCTACTCGCACCTCGCGACCGGATCCTCGCACGAGGACCACGACGCCCTCGCAGGCCCGGTCGACGGGATGCTGCACTTCGCCGGAGAGGCCACCTGGGGCGCAGAGCCGGCGACGGTCGGCGGCGCCTATGCCTCGGGGGTGCGCGCCGCAGAGCGCGTCCTCGGCCACGCCGTCGATCTCGACGCCTTCGCCGCGGGGATCCTGCGCTCCGAAGCCTGAGTCGCGGGCCGGGTCAACGGCGCGGCGCGGATCCGAATCGGTTGATCGCACCGATGATGCGGAACAGGCCGCCGACCGCGCGCTGGTCCAGGTGCATCGACAGCCGCGGCAGCTCGACCCGGTCCTTGTCGGCCAGTTCGGCCGGGTGCGGGCCGGATGCTTCGATGCGGCCGGATGAGAGCAGGGATCCGAACTGCTCGTTCAGCTGGGCGATCTCGTCGGAGGTCGCAGCGGCGCGCAGCCGCAGCACCAGCAGATCGCCCACCCACCGCAGCGAGTCGTAGTTGCGCCAGAACCCGGTGATGACGGCCGTCGCCTCCGACACCGAGTCCGTGATCTGGACGCGGTCGAAGTCGCCGGGAGAGATCACCCCGGTCGGTGCGAGGTCCTCCTGCACGAAGCGCTCCAGGCCGCGCCAGAACGTCCCGCCGGGCTCGTCCAGCAGCACGATCGGCATGGGTTCGGCCTTGCCGGTCTGCTGCAGGGTGAGCAGCTCGAACATCTCGTCCAGGGTGCCGAAGCCGCCGGGGAGGCAGATGAAGCCGCGGGACTCCTTCATCAGCATGAGCTTGCGCGTGAAGAAGTACTTCATCGCCACGACGTGCTCCTGCTCGCCGACGATCGTGTTCGCCTTCTCCTCGAACGGGAGTCGGATGGACACCCCGAGAGAGCGCTCGGGGCCCGCGCCCTCAGCAGCGGCCTGCATGATCCCCGGGCCCGCGCCCGTGACCACCATCCAGCCCTCCGCGGCGAGCGCGGCCGCCACGTCGCGCGCCTGCCGGTACAGCGGGTCGTCCTGGGCGGTGCGGGCGGATCCGAAAACCGTTACCTTCGGAACCCCGTGGAACGGCGCGAACAGCCGGAACGCATCACGCATCTCGCTGAGCGCGGCGGAGGCGATCTTCAGGTCGAGACGGTCCGCGCCGTCCTCGCCGAGCAGCACTGCGGTCTGCAGCATACGCAGGATGAGACGCCGGTCGGCGCGCACTCCGGCGCCGTCGAGCACCGTGTTGATCTCGGCCCGGAGGGTCGGAGGCAGGATCTCGTCGGTCATGCCTCCAGCGTGTCACGCCGCGATGAAGGGCGGGTGCCGCCGCGCGGAGCGGTCGTCGCCCCGTGGGCTCTTTCAGCCCAGCGCAGTCCAGGGCATCGGCCGCTCCGGCAGCCGCGCACTGTCGTCGGGGAAGTGCGGCAGCGCCTCGCCACCGGCGCGGATGCACAGCCAGCGCAGTTCGCCGGTGCTGTCCGGTCGCGCGCGCCAGGTGCGCGGCACACCCTGGCCGACGCGCACGACCGTGCCGGGCCCGACTTCCACGACATCGTCGCCGACACCCATCTGACCGTGCCCGGCGAGGAAGACGTAGAGCTCCTCGATCCGGGAGTGGGTGTGCCAGTAGCCCGCCTCCTCGCCGGGAATCAGGGCGTTGGCGGTCATGCCGATGTACTGCATGGTCAGCTCATGATCGACGACGCGTCGTCCGTCGCGGGAGCGAGACTCGTCGAACCCGCCGTGGAAGTCCCGCCATTCGTCCGGGCTGCCGATGCTCATCACCTCGTAGCCGCTCATGCACTCTCCTCCTCTGCGCTCTCGCGCGCTTCCTCACCATCACGCCATGTCCGGAGCCATCCTGATCCGTCGCGCGTGTACACGATGCGGGTATGCCGACGATCGGTCGAGCCCTGCCAGAACTCGATCCGGCTCGGCACGATCCGCCAGAGCACCCAGTCCCCCTCAGCCACACCGGCCCGCGCCGCGGCCGATCGCGCCGCGAGGTCGGCCGCGCTCTCGTCGGACGCGGCTTCGCGCACAGGGCCGCGCACCCTCACGGCGCGCAGCACCGGCTGCCACCAGAAGTTCAGGGCGGCCGCGGGGTTCGCCGCGAGCTGCTGCCCCTTGGCGGATGAGCGCGGTCCGGCGAACGCCCAGCCGCGCTCATCGACATCCTTGAGGATGAGCGTGCGCGCGTCCGGAACGCCATCGGCATCGACCGTCGCCAGGGTCGCCGCATGCGGTTCGGCGACTCCCGCCTCGGCCGCGGTGGTGATCCAGTTCAGAAAGAGGGCGAGCGGATCGTCCGGCACCGATCCGGGGTGCAGCGCCGGTGCGGATCCGGTGAGCGCGGGGCGTGCTCGCAGCCAGGCGGCAGGCGTGGTCTCCATGTCTCCATCCTGCAGGACGCGCGCCGGCGGCCGGCCCAGCGCGCCGCGAACCGGGCTGCCCCGCACGGATCTCACGACGAAGCCCCGCGCATCCTCGTCGGATGCACGGGGCTTCGCAAGGTGTCGTCGCTCAGCGCGCAGTGAGCGACTGCACTGCCTTCTCGATGGAGACGGTGTCACGTTCGCCGGTGCGGCGGTCCCACAGCTCGACCTGGCCGTCGGCGGCACCGCGGCCGACGACGAGCACACGCGGCACGCCGACCAGCTCGGCGTCGCCGAACTTCACACCGGGCGAGACCTTGGGGCGGTCGTCGTACAGCACGTCGAGCCCGGCTGCCTCGAGCTGCGCGGACACGTCAGCCGCGACATCGAAGGCGAGCTGATCGCGACCGGCCGCCACCACGTGAACGTCGAACGGCGCGACCGCGGCGGGCCAGATCAGTCCCTTCTCGTCGTTGTTGAGCTCGGCGATGATCGCGAGGATCCGGGTCACGCCGATGCCGTAGGAGCCCATCGTGACGGTCACCAGCTTGCCGTTCTCGTCGAGCACCTTCAGCCCGAGCGCCTCGGCGTACTTGCGGCCGAGTTGGAAGACGTGGCCGATCTCCATGCCGCGCGCGAGATGCACCGGGCCGGATCCGTCGGGCGCGGGGTCGCCCTCGCGCACGTTCGCGATCTCCACGACGCCGTCTGCGGCGAAGTCACGGCCGGCGATCACGGAGTGCGCGTGCTTCTGGTCGATGTTGGCGCCGGTGATCCAGCTCGTGCCCTCGACGATGCGGGGATCGAGGAGGTAACGGATCCCGGTCGCGGACTCCTCGCCGAGGATCGCCCCCGTGGGCGACCATGGGCCGATGTAGCCCTTGACGAGCAGCGGGTTGTTCTCGAAGTCGTCCGCCGTCGCGGCTTCGACTTCGGCGGGAGCGAAGGCGACCTCGGCTCGTTTCTCATCGACCTCGCGGTCGCCCGGGATCCCGACGACGACCAGTTCGCGGGTGCCGTCGAGGTGAGTGAGCGCGAGCACGACGTTCTTGAGCGTGTCGGCCGCGGTGAACTCCCCCTCGAGGTTCGCGTTCGCGTGCGCCACGAGCGTCTCGATCGTGGGCGTGTTCGGCGAGTCGAAGATCACGGGAGCGCCGTCGGCGTCGAACGGGACCGCGTCGGGGACGGCCGTCGTGTATGCCTCGACGTTGGCCGCGTAGCCGCCACCGGAACGCACGAAGGTGTCCTCGCCGACGGGGGTCGGGTGCAGGAACTCCTCGCTGCGGGAGCCGCCCATCGCCCCGGCATCGGCCTGCACGATGACGTATTCCAGCCCGAGGCGCTGGAAGATCCGCTCGTAGGCGTCACGCTGTGCCTGATAGCTGGCGTCGAGGCCGGCGTCACTGGCGTCGAAGGAGTACGCGTCCTTCATCGTGAACTCACGGCCGCGCAGGAGCCCGGCCCGGGGCCGTGCCTCGTCCCGGTACTTGTCCTGGATCTGGTAGATCGTCAGCGGCAGGTCCTTGTACGAGGAGTACAGGTCCTTCACGAGCAGAGTGAACGCCTCTTCGTGTGTGGGCGCGAGGAGGTAGTCGCCGCCCTTGCGATCGTTCAGGCGGAAGAGCAGGTCGCCGTATTCCTCCCAGCGCCCTGTCGCTTCGTATGCCTCGCGCGGCATGAGGGCGGGGAAATGCACCTCCTGAGCGCCCGCGGCAGCCATCTCCTCACGGACGACCTTCTCGATCCGCGCCTTGACGCGCAGACCCAGTGGGAGCCAGGCGAAGATGCCGGCGGCCTGCGGTCGGATGTATCCGGCGCGGATCAACAGCTTGTGGCTCGCAACCTCGGCGCCGGCCGGGTCTTCGCGGAGCGTACGGAGGAAGAAGTTCGAGAGACGAGTCACCACGGCACAAGTCTAGTGACGGCGATCGCCCCGCCTGTGCGGGTGCGCAGGCGGGGCGATCGATCGGACGGATCGGCTCAGGGGCCGACGCTCGTCAGTTCAGCGCGCGGGTGTTCGCCGGGATGATGCCCCCGGCGTAGATCTCGGCGGCGTTGTCCTGCAGCGCGGTGAGGGCGACCCGCTGCGGCAGCGGACCGAAGGAGATGCGGGCGGCGCCGAGCGCCTCGTACTCGGTCGAGGTGAGCGCGCCGGGCAGACCGATCACGCTGACCTTGCCGTGCCCGATCCCGTCGACGAGGGCGCGGGTGGTGTCGGCGTCGAGGATGCCCGGCACGAACACGCAGGTGGCTCCGGCGTCCAGGTAGGCGCGGCCGCGCTCGATCGCGTCGGCGAGCGACTCGGAGGCCGGGCGTCCGCCACCGCGGACGAAGGCGTCGGTGCGCGCGTTCAGCACGAACGGGACGCCCTCGGCCGAACCTGCGCGGATCATCGCCTCGACATTCGCCGCCGCCTCGGCGAGGGGGCGCAGCCGGTCCTCGACGTTGGCGCCGACCACGCCCGCGCCGATCGCGAGACGAACCGTCTCCCCCGCGTCGTCGTAGCCGTCGTCGAGATCAGCGGTCACGGGCAGCTCCACGGCGGCGGCGATGCGCCCGACCATGTCGAGCATGAGCTCGCGCGGGATCGCGCCGTCGGCGTAGCCGAAGGACGAGGCGATCGAATGGCCGGCCGTGGCGATGGCCGTGGTCTCCGGAAGGGCGGCGATCGCCTTTGCGGAGACGACGTCCCACACGTTGACGACGCGGAGGATCTCGGGGGCCGCGTAGAGCGCGGCGAGGGTGCGGGCCTTGTCGGCGGTGCTGGTCATGACACCACGCTAATGCCCGCCCTCGACAGGGGGCCCGGCTTAGGCTGAACCCATGCCTCAGCGCCGATCGCACGTCGCCCCGTCCGCCGCGCAGTCAGAGCTCGCCACCGCGCTCGCGGCCCTGCGCACCGAGATCGACGCGCCCACCGAGTTCTCGCCCGAGGCGCTCGCCGAGGCGGCGTCCGCCACGGCTCCGACGCCGGACCTGGACCTGCGCGACATCGCGTTCGCGACGCTGGACCCGGCCGGATCCATGGATCTCGACCAGGCCTTCCAGATCGAGCGGAGCGGATCCGGCTACACCGTGCGGTACGCGATCGCGGACGTCCCGTCGTTCGTGACGCCGGGTGGCGCGCTCGACGAGGCGGCTCGCGCCCGCGGCGAGACGCTGTATGCCGCGGACGGCACGATCCCACTGCATCCGCCGGTGCTCAGCGAGGACCGCGCCTCGCTGCTGCCGGATCAGGACCGTCCGGCTCTGGTCTGGACCTTCGCACTCGACGCTGCCGGATCCGTCACCGATACCCGTCTCGAGCGGGCGCTGATCCGGTCCCGCGCGAAGCTGGACTACGTCACGACCCAGGCCGACCTCGACGCCGGACGGGACACACCGGCTGCGCTCCTGCCCGAGGTCGGCCGGCTGCGCCTGGACCAGGAGGCGCAGCGCGGCGGCGCGAGCCTGAATCTGCCCGACGAAGAAGTGGTGCGCCGCGACGACGGCTCGTACGCGATCGACCGTCGCTCGCCACTGCCGATCGAGGATTGGAACGCGCAGCTGTCGCTCATGACGGGCATGGCGGCGGCGCAGCTGATGCTGCAGGCCAAAGTGGGGATCCTGCGCACCATGCCTCAGCCCGACGACGCCGCGTTCGAGACGTTCCGGCGGCAGACCGAGGCGCTCGGCGTGCCGTGGACCGGCGGACGGTACGGCGACTACCTGCGAGGACTCGGCAAGGACGACCCGCGCACCCTGCCGATCCTGGAGGCGGCGTCGGCGCTGTTCCGCGGTGCGGGGTACGTCGCGTTCGACGGCGAGGCGCCGGCGGAGACGACGCAGGCGGCGATCGCTGCGCCGTACGCCCATGCCACCGCACCGCTGCGGCGCCTCGTCGACCGCTGGTCGCTCACGATCTCGCTGGCCGTGAGCCGCGGCGAGGTGATCCCGGCATGGGTGCACGAGAGCCTGGCGCAGGTTCCGGACCTCATGCGCGCGTCCGCTCAGCGCTCGTCGACGCTGAACTCGCGCACCCTCGACCTCGTGGAGGCGGCTCTGCTGGCACCGCGCGTCGGCGAGACCTTCGATGCGGTCGTGATCCGCCGGGGCGGTACGCGTGGAACGGTGCAGATCACGGATCCGCCCGTGACCGCATCGCTGGGGCTGCCGGATTCGGCAGTGGCAGGGTCGACGATCCGGGTGAGGCTGGACTCGGTCGACGTCGCGAAGGGGCAGGTCTCCTTTGCCGTCGTCTGACGACTCTGCGGAGGCGCTCTCGGCGTGGCTGCGCACCCACGCGCATCGTCTGCGCACGCTCAACCCCGACGAGGAGGACGACGCGGACCTCGAGCCGCTTCTGGACATCGTGGGCGATGCCCGTGTCGTCGCGATCGGCGAGTCGATGCACCGCGTGCACGAGTTCTTCGCACTGCGCCATCGCCTGTTCCGATTCCTCCATCGTCGCGCCGGGTTCACGGCGCTGGTAGCGGAGAGCGGCCTGCCTGAAGGTCGGCACGTCGACGGATGGATCCGCACCGGCAGTGACGGCCTGCGCAACGCCCTGCGCGACGGGGTCTCGTACCGGTTCGGCGCGTGCCAGGAGATGCTCGATCAGCTCACCTGGATGCGCGAGCGCACCGCGACCGGACGATCGGCTCCGCGGTGGTACGGGATGGACTTGCCCGACTCCTCGGCGAGCGCACTGCCGGGCATCATGGCCGCGCTCGAGGTGCTCGACGAAGCGGATCCGCTCTACGCCGCACACGTGCGCGCCGCAGTGCTGCCCCGGTTCGCGTATCTTCCCGACGACCGCGCCGGCCTGGCACAGGCGGCGCCGTCGATCCAGGCGTATCTGACATTGCCCGACCCGGATCGCGCCGCGATCACGGTCGGCATCGCCGACCTCGCCGCACGGATCCGCGCCCGCCGACGCGAGGAAATCGCCGGGCTCGGCGGCGACGCGGACGCCGAGGCGCGCGTGGACTTCGCGATCCGTGCGGCGGAGGCCGCCCGCGCAGCCGACGCATTCCTGCAGGCGATGACCGCCGGCCCTACCCGGACCTGGCCTGCCGCGAACATCCGTGACGAATGGATGGCCGACACCGTCGAGTGGATCCTGCAGCGCGAGCCCCGCATCCTCGTCGCCGCGGCCAACGGGCACGTGCAGCGCACCCCGTTCTCCGCTCCCCCGTTCGTACTGGAGGAGATGACGACCTTGGGCGGGCATCTCGCCGATCGGCTCGGCGACGACCTCGTGGTGATCGGCACCGCGTTCGGCGGCGGCGAGCAATGGCTGCACCGGCCGGACCCCGCGGATCCGCCCGGACACTCCCGTCCGTTCATCGCCCCGCTCGCACCACTCGAGGAGTCCAGCCTGGACGCGGTGCTGGCACGCTCGGGCATCGGTGACGCCGTGGTGGACCTGCGCACGCTCCCCCCGGGCCCCGCCTCCGCGCTCGACGCGACCACCGGCTGGCACAACGGCGACGTGATCCAGCCCGGCCATGCACGGGACGCGTTCGATGCCGTGGCATTCGTCCGGACGGTGTCGCCGTGGCGGACCTGGATCGACGATCGGGGGTTGGAGCGGCGCTAAGCCTGTACGGGGCCCGCCGACGTCGTCATCACCAGCAGCTGCGGATCGGAAAGATCCAGCGTCACCGTGATCGACACGAACTCCGCGAGGGACGAGGCATGCGTGCCTCCGCACAGGATCGACGCGGTGCCCTCGGGCAGCTCGCACACCCAGCGGCGGCGATCGACGATGGTCTCGCCCTCGACCTCGACCCGGCTCGGTGCCCCGGACGCGACCCACGCGGCGAGCTGCGCGTTGATGCGCTCCTCGCGCTCCCCCAGCGAGGCGGCGAAGCCCTCGGTGTCGAAGCCGGCCTTGCGCAGGCTCTTGCCGAGGCGGTACTCATCGACCGCGCCGTCCTCATGGATGAAACTGGTCTGATTCGCGCGCCCCTCGAAGTCGGGGTTCCCCAGCGCGTCGGATCCGGCGTCCTTGCGCCACAGGTCGGCGACCGCGAGGTCCAGGGCCAGCGAAGCGAGGTGACAGGCGGTGTGCCCGCGGCTCAGCCCCGCGCGGTACGCCGCATCGACGGTGGCCTCGGCCGCAGCCCCGGCGGCGAGCGCCGACGGAACCACCTCGATGCGGTGCCCGACGAGCCAGGTCCAGCCCTCCGCGCCGCGCTTGACCGGGATGTCCGCTCCGACCGCGACCTCGCCCTCGTCGCTCACCGCCGCCATGACCGCCTCGGTCACCGCGACCTCGACGTCGTCCACGCGTAGCGAACCCCGGTCCCCCGGCTGGTCCGGCCAGGTGTGGTCGACCGGGTGGAACGGGGTGCGGTCCAGGACGACGACGGCGCCGTCGTCCGCCGGATGCACACCCACGACACGCGCGGACTCGACGAGGGACCCCGAAGGGAAGGTGACGATCGTGGCGCTGGTCACGAGGTGACGACCTGCGCGGTGCCGAGCGGCGCGCCCGGGCCCATCTCCTCGGCGATGCGGTTCGCCTCCTCGATGAGCGTGGCCACGATGTCCTCCTCGGGCACGGTCTTGATGACCTCGCCCTTGACGAAGATCTGTCCCTTGCCGTTGCCGGAGGCGACGCCGAGGTCGGCCTCGCGGGCCTCGCCCGGGCCGTTCACGACGCAGCCCATGACGGCCACGCGCAGCGGCACGGTCATGTCCTTGAGACCCTCGGTCACGTTCTCGGCGAGCGTGTAGACGTCGACCTGGGCGCGCCCGCAGGACGGGCAGGACACGATCTCGAGCTTGCGCTCGCGCAGGTTCAGGGACTGCAGGATCTGGTGCCCGACCTTGACCTCTTCGGCGGGGGGCGCCGACAGGGACACGCGGATCGTGTCGCCGATGCCCTCGCCGAGCAGGATCCCGAACGCGGTCGCCGACTTGATGGTGCCCTGGAACGCGGGGCCCGCCTCGGTGACGCCGAGGTGCAGCGGCCAGTCGCCCATCGCGGCGAGAAGGCGGTAGGCCTTCACCATCACGACCGGGTCGTTGTGCTTGACGGAGATCTTGAAGTCGTGGAAGTCGTGCTCCTCGAACAGCGACGCCTCCCAGCGCGCGCTCTCGGCGAGCGCCTCCGGAGTGGCCTTGCCGTACTTCTCGAGCAGGCGCGGGTCGAGAGAGCCGGCGTTCACGCCGATGCGCAGCGACACGCCCGCGGCCTTCGCCGCTGCGGCGATGGCGCCGACCTGGTCGTCGAACTTGCGGATGTTGCCCGGGTTCACACGCACCGCCGCGCAGCCGGCGTCGATCGCCTGGAACACGTACTTCGGCTGGAAGTGGATGTCGGCGATGACCGGGATCTGGCTCTTCTTCGCGATGATGTGCAGCACATCCGCGTCGTCCTGCGACGGCACGGCGACGCGCACGATCTCGCAGCCGGAGGCCGTGAGCTCGGCGATCTGCTGCAGCGTCCCGTTGATATCGGTGGTCTTGGTGGTCGTCATCGACTGCACGCTGACAGGAGCACCGCCACCGACGAGCACCTTGCCCACCTTGATCTGGCGGCTCTTGCGTCGCGGGGCGAGGACGTCGGGGATCTTGGGCATCCCCAGGTTCACGGCTGGCACGTCTCCCAGGTTACCCGTGCGCGGCTGGACGGGATCCGCGCGCGAGCTGAGCGCGCGCCGCGAACGTCATGACGTGCTGCCCCGCTGCACCGTTGTGGTAGTTTCGGCGCATGTCCGCGAACCGCTCTTGGTGGCCCGCCTCTTAGGCGGAGAGTTCGCGACCCACGATCCAGACCGCCTTCCGGGGCGGTCTTGTCGTTTCTGCCGCGTCGGATCCCTCTCTCAGGAGCACCTTCATGACCACCGCCGACCGGATCCACGCTCTCGACTCGTCGTTCGTCCTGCTTGCCCGCGAGGGCTCGGACAGCGTCGAGCTGCTCACCGGCGAGATCGTCGATGTGACCAACCTCGCCGACATCCCCCTCGGCTCCGGTGACGAACGCCGGGAGGTGTTCTCACTCGTCCCCTATCGCCAGGTGCGCGAGCGTGGCTTCGAGGCGCAGGACGACGGCGCCCCGCTGCGCTGCCTGATCGTGGACGAGCACCAGTACCTGCCGGCCGACGAGGTGCGGGCGGCGCTGCCCGCCGATCCGATCCCGCTGCACGACGGTGGCTTCGACCTCAGCGACGAGGAGTATGCGGCCATCGTCGAGCGCGTGATCGCCGACGAGATCGGCCGCGGTGAGGGCGCCAACTTCGTGATCCGCCGCGACTACACGGCCCGCATCGACACGGCGATCCCCGACGCGGAGCGCACGGCGGCGCTCACCTGGTTCCGGGCGCTGCTCGAGCACGAGCGCGGCGCATACTGGACGTTCGCGGTCGTCACCCCGGGCGTGGTCGCCGTCGGCGCGAGCCCGGAGGCGCACGTCGTCGCGCAGGGCGGCGTTGTGACGATGAATCCGATCTCCGGCACGTTCCGCCATCCTGCCGGCGGCTCGACGACGGCCGCGCTCGGCGAATTCCTCTCCTCCACGAAGGAGACGGAGGAGCTTTTCATGGTGGTCGATGAGGAGCTCAAGATGATGAGCGCCGTCTGCTCCGACGGCGGCCGGATCACCGGTCCGCACCTCAAGCAGATGTCGCGCCTCACCCACACCGAGTACATGCTGCGCGGCAGCAGCCGACTGGACCCGCGCGACATCCTGCGCGAGACGATGTTCGCGCCGACCGTGACCGGATCCCCGATGCAGAACGCGTGCACGGTGATCCGCCGGCACGAGCGCAAGCCCCGCGGCTACTACTCGGGCGTGGCAGCGCTCTTCACCCCGAACGATGCCGGCGGACACGACCTGGACGCGCCGATCCTCATCCGCACCGTCTATCTGAAGGACGGCGAGGTGAGCGTCCCGGTCGGCGCCACGCTCGTGCGCCACTCCGACCCCGCCGGCGAGGTCGGCGAGACCCACGGCAAGGCCGCCGGCGTGCTGGGCGCGATCGGCGCCGTGTCGCGGGACACCGCCGCCGAGGCGCGCGAGGACGCCGACGCCCCCGGATCCGGCTCGACCCCGGCCGAGGATCCCGGGATCCAGGCGCTGCTCGCCTCCCGCAACGCCCGCCTCGCGGAGTTCTGGATCAACCCGCAGGATGGCGGCACCGGGGCGACGGCCACCGCGCCCTTCGCCGGCCGCACGGCCGTGGTGGTCGACGCCGAGGACCGGTTCACGACGATGCTCGCGCACCAGCTGCGCCACCTCGGACTCGACGTGCGGATCCAGCCGTGGGCCGACGCCGACGACGCGGAGATCGACGCCGCGGATCTGCTCATCGCGGGCCCGGGCCCGGGCGATCCGCGAGACGACTCCTCGACCCGCATCGCCCGGATGCGTGCGCTCGTCGCACGGCGCCGCGAGAACGGACGCCCGCTGCTCGCCGTGTGCCTCAGCCACCAGATCCTCGCGGACTCCCTCGGGATCGCGCTCGCACCGCTCGCCAGCCCGCACCAGGGGCTGCAGAAGTCGGTGCCGGTGTTCGGCCAGGACGCCTCGATCGGCTTCTACAACACGTTCACGGCACGCGTGGCGCCGGGCACGACGGCAGCCGGCGTGGCCGAGGTGTCGGCGGATCCGATCTCCGGCGATGTGTACGCGCTGCGCGGGCCGGGGTTCGCGTCGGTGCAGGGCCACCTGGAGTCGATCCTGTCCCGGGACGGGATGACGACGCTGCAGCGCCTCGTCGGGCACGCGCTCGACGGGCGCTGAGCCCGGCCTCCCCTTGGCGCACGAGGAGGCGCCGCCGATCCCGACGGCGCCTCCTCGGCAGGCATCGCCTATTTGGTGTTCAGCTTGAAACTTCCGCTCCAGCTCGCCCCGGCATACCGTCCGGCGATCCCGGCCCAGGACACGGAGACCGGGTAGGTGCCCGGCTTCAGCGTCAGCTTCAGTGCGGTGGAGGCCACCCCGTTCGCGCCCGTCTGGGCGGTCACGGTCTGGCTGCCGATCACGAACGTCACGGTCTGGTTCGCGATCGGACGGCCGAGCACGTCGGTCACGGTCGCGGACAGCGGGATCTTCGCGTTCGGCTTGCTGGACAGCGTGCCCGTGTAGGCGATCGCCGAGGCCATCGACGTCACCGTCTGCGAGACGGCCGCGGAGCTGCTCGCGACGTACCGGGCATCGCCCGCGAACGCCGCGGTGATCGGATAGGAGCCGCTCGGGAGCGTCTCCGTCACGGTCGCCGCGGCTGTCCCGGAGCCGTCCGCGGTCGCCGTGGCGAGCTGCGTCGCACCGCCGGCCGTGGTGAAGGCCACCGCCGCGCCGTTGACGGGCCGCCCGAACTCGTCGATCACCGCGCCCCGGTAGGCGACAGGGGCCGAGTAGGTCGCCGTCAGATCGCCCGTGAACGACGTGCTCGTACTGCGGGCGCGCACCGTGACCGAGACGTCCTTGGCGGTGCAGGCGCCGTGGCGATCGCACACCGTCACGGTGACCTGCGCGGTTCCCGGATCCGCCCACTGGTGCGTCTCCGAGGGTCCGCCCGTCACGATCGCCGAGCCGTCGTGGAAGTCCCACGCGTACGTCAGCGTGGACTGCTCGGCGGCGCCCGGATCCGTTGCCTGCGCCTGCAGCGTCAGCGGACGCCCCCATGCGACGGTCGGGTCGGCCGGCGTCACGATCACGGCCGGCGGAAGGTTGTTCACCCCGACGCCGAACGTCGTCGTGCCGGACAGGCCCGTCACGTCGGTCGCGGCGACCATGCCCGAGAACGGACCGGACTCCGCGAACACGTGCGTCGTGGGGCTGCCGTATGCGGTGCCTCCGTCGGAGAAGCTCCACACGAACGTGGCTCCCGCGGCGCACGGTCCTGTCGCGACCGCGCTGAACGGGATCGCACTCCCCTCGTCTCCGGTGAAGGTCGGAGCGGCCGTCACGGTGGGCGGCACGTTGTTCGCCATCGCGCTGCCGAGCGCGTAGGTCACGTCGGGTGCCGTCTCGGCGAACCCGCTGTCGTTGGTGGCGAGCGTATCGGTCGTGTCGTACACCGTGATGTTCGGTGCGCCCGGGAGAGTGAACGGCGGGTACGGCACCACGATCGGGATGACCGCCGGAGCCGAGACCTCGACCGTCCAGACCAGCTCGGTCACCGTGTGCACGGTGCCCTGCAGCCCGAGGCCGGACAGTCCGTACGTCACCGGGGAGCCCACCGGCGTCGTGCAGGGCACCGACACCTGATCCGTCACCGGCTGGCCGGTGCCGAGGTCCAGAGGGCCGATCTGTCCGTTCAGCGACCTCGTCGCCGCAACCGCGGACACCGAGAACGTCGCGGTCGTGCGCAGCTTTGCCGAGACCTGCGGGTTGAGCGGGCATGTGTTGGCGTCGGGGACCGATCCGGGGATGTCAGGGCACGGCGGCGGGACCACGGTCACGTCGCTGGACTCTGCGATGCACGTGGCGGTGTCGCCATCCGCGCCGAGGGTGCACGGCGTGCTGGCGTTCATGACCGTGGGCGCGAACGCGATGGGGACGGAGCTGCCGCTGACGTCCACCGACCCGGAGAAGCCGACGGTGTGCTCCACGGTGAGCGTGCCGGCGCCGGGCTGCCGGGTGAGAACCGGATCGACCGCTCCTCCCTGGCGGACCGTGCTGTCGTCCCATCCGGCGGAGACGACGTCCGACTGCGCGAGCGCCAGGTGGGTGGTGAGGGTCGCGGTGCCGTTCAGGGCACCGGTGACGGTGTAGTCGGCGGCGGGCAGATCCATCGCCTGGCTGAAGGCGACGGTCTGGTTCTGGCCGACCGGACTCGCGAAGGCGGGAGCCGGTGTGAGGAGGGCGGTGGCGAGGGCGATCGCAAGACCTGTGATCACGGCACGCCGCGTCTTTGCGACGGTGTTCATCGGGGGCCTTTCCTAGAGGGACGGCTACGGGTGCCCGCAGCGTACGTCCCTAGAGAGTCGGCGCCTGTCCCCCTGATACACGGTCACGATCAGGATCTGCGGCGCCCCCGGTGATTCAGCCGATCGACACCGGGTGGAACAGGTCGGCCACGAGCAGCAGGCCGCCCATGCCGACCAGCAGCGCCGCCACGACGATCGTGAGCGGCACGAGCCGCGTGGCGTCCACGGGCTTGGGCTTCGGACGCTGGAAGAGCTTCGCCCACGCTCGCTTCAGGCCGTCCCACAGCGCGACCACGATGTGCCCGCCGTCCAGGGGCAGCAGCGGGATGAGATTGAACACGAACAGCGCGATGTTCAGCGACCCCATGAGGCTCAGCAGCACGGCGAACCGGTTCAGAAGCGGCGCATCCGCTGCCGCCACCTCGCCGGCGATGCGGCCGACCCCGATCACGCTGAGCGGACCATTCGGATCGCGCGGCGTGCCGGTGACCAGGGAGACGCCCACATCCCACAGCCGCACCGGCAGGTTGCCGATGAGCTGCACGACGGATCCGGTGTTCGCCATCGCCTGCTCGAAGCCCGCGGACAGCGGCTGCTGCACGTAGGCGAGCTGGGCGCCGACTCCGGCATAGCCGACCGTGTGCATGACGGCGTTGCCCTTGTCGTCGACGACGGCGCGCCCGTTGGCGTCCGCCTCCTGGCGCTGCGCGGCGACCGGGGTCAGCTGCAGAGTGAGCCGTGATCCGGCGCGCTCGACGACGAGCGGGATTGCCTTTCCGGGTGATGCCTGGATGATCGCGCTGGCCTCGGCGAACGTGCGGACGTCCTTCCCGTCGACCGAGACGATCCTGTCCCCCGGCTTGACCCCGGCCTGCGCCGCAGGGGCCACCGGATCCGAGGCGGAGCACGAGGTCTGCGTGGATCCGGCCGGCAGCACGCATTCCGAGACCGAGGCGATGGTGGTCGTACCCTGCTGAAGACCGATCCCGCTCAGCAGCACGGTGAAGATCACGACCGCCAGCACGAGGTTCATGAACGGTCCGCCGAACATGACGATGACGCGCTTCCAGACCGGGAGCAGGTAGAAGACGCGGCTCGCGCGCTCGGGGTCGATGGTCTCGTCGTTGGCGGCCCTGGCGTCCTGGATGAGGGTGCGGAAGGCGCCGCGCGACCGGCTCCGCCCGCCCTCGTCACCCTCGTCGCCGGGCGAGGGCGGGTACATGCCCGACATCGAGATGAAGCCGCCGATCGGCAGCGCCTTGACGCCGTACTCGGTCTCGCCGATCTTCTTCGAGAACAGCCGGGGACCGAAGCCGATCATGTACTGGCCGACGTGCACGCCGAACAGCTTGGCGGGCACGAGGTGCCCCAGCTCGTGCAGGGCGATCGACACCCCGAGTCCGACCAGCACGAACAGCAGGCCGGCGACGTACAGCAGGATCTCCACCCCGCCACGCTACCGGTGCCGGGCTAGGAAACGCCCGTGCTGAGGCTGTGCAGTCGCCAGGATCCGCGGGATCCGAAAGCTCACGCCTGAGCGGCGATCATCCGGTCGGCCGTCGCCCTCGCCCACTGCTCCGCGGCGGCGAGGCTCTCGACGGTGAGCTCGTCCGGCGGATCATGCGCGTCGACCACCCGCTCGATGGTGTCGACGATGGCGAGGAAGCCCAGCCGCCCCTCGTGGAAGGCGTTCACGGCCTGCTCGTTCGCGGCGTTGTACACGGCGGGGTAGGTGCGCCCCGCTCGTCCGACCTGCTTGGCCAGGACCACGGATGGGAAGGCCGCGTTGTCGAGCGGCTCGAACGTCCAGCTCGCCGCCTTCGTCCAATCGATCGGCCGCCCCGCACCGCCCACGCGGTTCGGCCAGTCGAGCCCCAGCGAGATCGGCAGGCGCATGTCGGGCGGAGAGGCCTGGGCGATCGTGGATCCGTCCACGAACTCCACCATCGAGTGCACGATCGACTGCGGGTGCACCACCACCTCGATCCGCTCGTAGTCCACGTCGAAGAGCAGATGCGCCTCGATGACCTCGAGCCCCTTGTTCACGAGCGTCGCCGAGTTGGTCGTGACCATCCGTCCCATGTCCCAGGTGGGGTGCGCCAACGCCTCGGCCGGTGTGACGGCGGCCATCTGCTCGCGGGTCCGGCCACGGAAGGGACCGCCGGAGGCCGTGACGACGAGGCGGCGCACCTCCTGCTTGGTGCCTGAGCGCAGCGCCTGCGCGATGGCGGAATGCTCGGAGTCGACGGGCACGATCTGACCCGGCTGCGCGAGTGCGGTGACGAGGGCGCCGCCGACGATGAGCGACTCCTTGTTCGCCAGAGCCAGCGTGCGGCCGGCCTTGAGGGCCGCGAGCGTCGAACCGAGGCCGATGGATCCGGTGATCGCGTTGAGCACGACATCGGCCTCGACGTCGCGGACCAGCTGCTCCGCCTCGGCGGCGCCGAGTGCCGTGTCGTCCACGCCGAACTCCTCGGCCTGCTGCTGCAGCAGGTCGGCCTGCGTACCCGCGGCGAGGCCGACCAGCTCGAACCGATCCGGATTCGCCTTGATGACGTCGAGAGCCTGAGTGCCGATGGAGCCGGTGGAGCCGAGGATGAGGACGCGACGCATGGCCTCAGCCTAGGCCGTGCTCCGCCGACGGATGAGGGCCCGTGGCATCGGCGATGCTCACGGGCCCTCGTTCGATCAGCGGCGGGTCACTGCGCGGGGGCCGCCGTGGGGACCGTGCCGAGGATGTCGATCACGAACACCAGCGACGAGTTCGCGGGGATCGAGCCGCTGGCCTTGTCGCCATACCCTTCGGCCGGCGGGATGACGACCAGCACCTGCGAGCCGACCTTCTGGCCTTCGAGCGCCTTCTTGAAGCCGGTCACCACGCCCGTGGTCTGGAACTGCGCCGGAGCCTTCCGCTTCCAGCTGGAGTCGAACTCCTTGCCATCCGCCCAGGTCACGCCGCGGTACTGCACGATCACGTAGTCGCCGCTCTGCACCGTCGGGCCATCGCCCTGCTTGAGGTTCGCGATGGTGGTCGTCGCAGGCGGGTCGGCCTTCGGGATGGTGATCTCCGGAGCGCCGTCCTTGTCGAGCTTGACGGTCGGCATGCCCTCGACCGGAGCCACTTCCTTGCCCTTCGCAACGGTCGGGAGGGCCTTCGTGGACTGCGCGTAGACGACGACGGGCTTGCCGCCCTCACCGAACATCTTGCCCGGGACTGCCACCACGACCGCCGAGCCGAGCGGCTTGCATTCCAGCGCGGCGACGAACAGCGACTGCTGGTTCGGGTCGAGCAGCACGGGCAACTGGTCGTCCACCCCGCGGGCGCTGGAGTCGAGGACCGTGCCGTCCGTGGCGTTCACGATGCGGTACTGCACGGAGACCAGATCCCCGGCGACCACGTTCTTCCCGTCGCCCTTCTTCACCACCGTGCGCTCGACGGCGGTGGCCGCGTCAACGTCGGTGCCGGAGGGCACCGTGACCTTCAGGTCCTTGCCCTCGCCCTCGACCTTGACGGCGTCGGAGGCCTTGCCCGGCTTCGCGTCGAGGAGGCACGACGACGACGCCGACGGAGACGGCGAGGCCGAGGGGTTCGCGGCACCGGCACAGCCGGACAGCAGGAGAGCCGTCGCTGCGACGGCGGACAGAGCAGCGGCAAGGCGGATGCGCACGGAAGACCTCGAGACGTAGAGACGAACCCGCCCATCCTGCCCTATCGGGCTTTGCCGCCGCTGGGAGGTGGTGTGAATCCGCTCCCGATCCGCCTCGCGCGCCCATTCCGATCGCGGAATGGATCCTGATCTAGCCTTG
The DNA here is from genome assembly GCF_052045265.1 of Microbacterium sp. 22303. Taxonomy (NCBI): domain Bacteria; kingdom Bacillati; phylum Actinomycetota; class Actinomycetes; order Micrococcales; family Microbacteriaceae; genus Microbacterium; species Microbacterium sp. 22303. The sequence continues at coordinate 935,331 of NZ_JBQEOQ010000001.1, forward strand.
TCTGGTGACCCCGCAACACGAACCCGCAGCGTCTGCGGACCGCGACGAGGCCGTCGCAGAGCTGGAGCATCTCGAAGACGAGGTGCATCGCGCCGGTGCCACCTATCTGCTCGGCCGGATGATCCTCATCCCGCTCACCCGGCTCATCTACCGCCCTCGCATCGAGGGGCGCGCGAACGTGCCGAAAGACGGCCCGATCATCATCGCGTCGAATCACCTCTCCTTCATCGACTCGATCGCGATCCCGGTCGCAGCTCCCCGGCGCGTGCACTTCCTGGCGAAGTCGAGCTACTTCGAGGGCACGAGTCTGAAGGGTCGCTTCGTGGCGAACTTCATGCGCGCGGTCGGCGCGATCCCGGTGCGCCGCGGCGCGGGCCAGGCCGCGCTGGACGCCCTGGACGAACAGCGCAAGCTACTGGACGCGGGGCTCGCCGTCGCGCTGTACCCGGAAGGCACGCGTTCGACCGACGGGCGCCTGTACAAGGGACGCACGGGCGTCGCCTTCCTCGCGCTGCAGACGGGGGCAAGAGTGGTGCCCGTCGGAGTGATCGGCACCGACAAGGCCATGCCGGTCGGGGCGAGCATGCCCAAGATCGGCTCCAAGGTCACGATCCGCTTCGGCGAACCACTGGATCTCTCGCACCACGGCGCGGCGAACTCCGGCCGTGCCCGCCGCGGCGCGACCGACGAGATCATGGCCGCGATCCACGCGCTCAGCGAGCAGGAGCTCGCCGGCGTCTACAACGAGGTGCCGGCGCAAGGCGCGATCGAGAAGATCAAGCAGGCGCTGCCCCACGAGCGGCGCTGACCGGGCGGGTCACGCCGGATCGACGGACGGGACTGTCGACGCATCCGCGACCAGGATCGTGGCCTCGTGATGCACCGGGAACGACACCGAGTTCGCGATGAAGCACCACGCGTTGGCCTGCGCATGCGCGGACTCCGCGGCTTCGCGCATGGACTGCTCGGCGATCGTGACCACGGGGTGCAGTGTCACCTCGGTGAACGCCCCGCCGCCGCGCCCGTCCTCCTGCATCGTGCCGGTGGCCTCGTCACGGTAGTCGACGACCACGACGCCTGCCGTCACGCAGGCGTGCAGATAGCTCAGCAGATGGCACTCGCTGAGCGCCGCGAGAAGCAGATCCTCGGGGTTCCAGCGGGTGGGATCGCCCCGGAACGGCTTGTCCGACGAGGCCAGCACGTCCGGCTTGCCCGCGACGCTCAAAGTGCTCGCGCGGTCATAGTCGCGATAGCCCGAGGTGCCCGTTCCCCGGTTGCCGGTCCAGGTCGTCGTGAGGGCGTAGCGGTGCGTGCCGAGGCTCATACATCCATGGTGCCAGGATCCGGCCGGCGCCGGCCCGAATGCCGCCTGTCGACGGCGTCTGCGCCCACTAGGCTGGCTGTCGTGGTGCAGACTCTGACCGTCCAGGATGCCGTGGAACTCGCCGTCGTCGAACGGAACGGATTCGTCGAATCCCGCCACATCGGAGCGGCCGTCGTGCTCTCCCCGGAAGGCGAGGTCCTCGCCCGCCACGGCAACGCCGACGCGCTGGTGCTGCCCCGCTCCAGCCTGAAGCCGCTGCAGGCGATCGGCTGCCTCACCGCCGGCGCTCCGCTGGAGGGCGAGCAGCTCGGTCTCGCCACGGCGAGCCACATCGGCACCGACCGGCACGTGGCCGTGGTGCGCGAGATTCTCACGGCAGGCGGGCTCACCGAGGACGACCTCGGCTGCCCCGCGGATTGGCCCGGCGACTCGGCGACCAGGGACGAGCTCGTGCGCGATCACGCCGGCAAGGCGCGCATCCGGATGAACTGCTCCGGCAAGCACGCGACCATGCTGCGCGCCTGCGTCGCGAACGGCTGGCCCACCGCCGGGTACCTCGACGTGGACCACCCGCTGCAGGTGCACATCAAAGACGTCGTCGAGCGGCTCAGCGGCGAGCGCGTCGCCGCCACGGCGATCGACGGCTGCGGCGCCCCGGTGCACGCCATCACCCTCACCGGGCTCGCACGGGCCGTGCATCGCATCGGCAGCGCCTCGGAGCGGTCGCCGTTCGCGTTGCACCGGGTGGCCGGCGCCCTGGTGCGCACGGTGCGGGAGAACCCGTGGACGATCGAAGGCCCAGGGCGCCCCGACACCATCGCGATCGAGAAACTGGGCGTGTTCGCCAAGCACGGCGCGGAGGGCGTGATGGTGATGGTCGCCCCGAACGGTGCCACCGTCGCCCTGAAGATGCTGGACGGATCCGGCCGTGCGGCCGCGATCGTGGCCGCCACCCTGCTCGCCCGCGCGGGCGCGCTGACCGACGCGCAGGTGGACAGCCTCGCCTCGGCCCTTCCACTTGCCGTCCTCGGAGGCGGCAGCGGCGTGGGGGCCATCCGCCCCGGCGCCGGAATCTGAACGCCCCCAGAAAGGGCCAGAACCCGCGGGCGGGAAAAGCCCATCAGGGAAAAGGAAAGGAGCCACGATGAGGATCTCTGTCCCCAGCGAGGTGAAGAACAACGAATTCCGCGTCGCGCTCACGCCCGCCGGAGTGCACGACCTCGTGCAGGCCGGTCATGAGGTCGTCGTGCAGTCCGGCGCCGGTGCCGGATCCTCGATGTCGGATGCCGACTATCTGGAGGCGGGAGCGACGCTGCTCGATGACGCCGACGAGGTGTGGGCTCGCGCCGAGCTGGTGCTGAAGGTGAAGGAGCCGATCGCCAGCGAGTACCACCGCTTCCGCAGCGACCTGGTGCTGTTCACGTATCTGCACCTCGCCGCCGATCGCCCGCTCACCGACAAGCTCGCAGAGTCGGGCATGACGGCGATCGCCTACGAGACGGTGCAGCTGGCCTCGGGTGCACTGCCGCTGCTCGCGCCGATGAGCGAGGTCGCGGGTCGCCTTGCCCCGTTGGTCGGCGCGAACACGCTGATGCGCTCGAACGGCGGCCTCGGTCTGCTGATGTCGGGCGTTCCCGGAACCCGCCCCGCCACCGTGACGGTGATCGGCGGCGGCGTCGCCGGCGCGAACGCGGCCGTGATCGCCGCAGGCATGGGCGCGGACGTGACGATCTTCGACACGAACATCGCGCGGCTGCGCTATCTGGACGACTTCTTCGGCGGCCGGGTGAAGACCGCGGCGTCGAACCCGTTGGATCTGCGCCGCGCCGTCGTGAACTCGGACCTCGTCATCGGATCGGTGCTGATCCCCGGGGCCAAGGCGCCGAAGCTCGTCACGAACGACATGGTCGCCGAGATGCGCCCCGGCAGCGTGCTCGTGGACATCGCGGTGGACCAGGGCGGCTGCTTCGAGGACACCCACCCGACCACGCATGACGACCCCACGTTCCGCGTGCACGACACCGTGTTCTACTGCGTGGCGAACATGCCCGGCGCGGTGCCGAACACCTCGACCTCGGCCCTGACGAACGCGACGCTGCCCTATGTGCGGCAGATCGCGGGCCGCGGCTGGCAGGCGGCGCTGCGTGCCGATGCCGCTCTCGCCGGCGGTCTCAACGTGACCGGCGGGAAGATCGCCAACGCCGGCGTCGCGACCGCGCACGAGCTGCCCCTCACGCCGCTGGACGAGCTGCTGGGCTGACATCGCCCCGCGGGGTGGGAAGGATCACCCGGGACGGACGCCCGTCCCGATCGATGGTCCATGCCCGCCCCGCGTGCGGCACGGCGTACGGCGGCAGCTCGCGCACGCCGGTGAGCATGCGCAGTTCTCTGGTTGCCTCGGCGAGCACGACGACCTCGCCACCGCGGACGATCCGCTGCCACAGCGCGTATTGCCGTTGCCATGCCTCCCCGTCGCCGACCAGCACGATGAGGCCCGCGGCCTCCCGCTCTGCGGAGGCCGCGCGTTCCGCCGAACGAGCGATCGCATCGTCCGCGCGAATCCGTGCCGGTGCGGCGGACTCATCGAACCGCCCTGCGCCATCCGGAAGGATCACGGGCACGCCATCCACGAGCACTTGCACCGCGGCGCGGCCGAAGCGCCCGCCGAGCCTCTCCGCCGTCCGCGCCGGTGCCGTGCTCACCACGCCGACGAGCATCGCCCGCGGCTCCCACTGCGGCGTCTCCGGGTGCGCCGCCGTCCGCTCCAGGGGCGAGGAGCCCGGTGCTCCCGCCTCGGCCTCGGCCTCCGGCAGCACGAACTGCACCTCGGCGCCGCCCAGCCGCGCCCGGCCCGGGGGCCGGTCGGGGTCAAAGGTGCCGGGCTCACCGCCGGCGGTGAGGTGCTCCGTGCGGCTCACGGTGCGCAGCAGGGCGCGCTCCGGCAGCAGATCCGCGACCGCGGAGATCTGCCCGCTGCATCGTGACGCGCTGAGCAGCACGGTCCCTCCGTGCTCGGCGGCGAGGCGGACGACGCGCTGCAGCCGCTCCACCCACGCGGAGGCGTACTCGAGCGGGAACGCGGCGAGGTGCCGATCGACATCGTCGACGGCCAGCAGCGGCGGCACCGGGCGGCCGCCGTCCGCGATCTCGTCGATCAGAGACCACGCCTGCTCGGGATCCGGCCTCAGCAGCACGCCTCCCGGCACCTGCGCCACCGCGGCCCTCAGCACGCTGCTCTTGCCGGCCCCCGGGCCCCCGAACACCACGAGGCCGCGGTCCTCGCCGATGCGCAGCGTGCGCACCGTCTGCCGCTGCTGCTCCGGTTCGTCCGCGAGGCCGAGCGTGATCTCCCCGGGCGCAGCGGCGGGGAGATCGGCCCGCTGCAGCTGCGCGGGCAGTGCCGCCTGCCACGGGCTCCGCGCCCGCGGGACACCGCGCCAGTGGGCCGCGATCGTGGCGAGCTCATCGGCGCTGGTCCGCGCGACGCGGAACACGGCGGGCGCCGCGTCCTGAGGGCGGCGGACGTAGGCGAGACCGCGTCCTGCGAGGTCTCCGGGCAGAGCCGCTGCCGCGTCGCTGCCGATCATGATCCTGCTGTCGGCGGGATCCGTGACGCGCAGGGCGATCCGCAGAGGGCAGTTCGCCGCCAGCGCGTCGCGGATGACCCCGGTGGCGCGCTGGGTGCCCAGGATGAGGTGCATGCCGAGAGCGCGACCGCGGGCGGCGATGTCGGTGAACACCGCCGCCAGATCAGGATGCTCCTGCAGCAGCGCCGCGAACTCGTCGACGACGATCACCAAGCGGCCCAGCGCTCCCCCGGTCTCCGCGACGCTGCGGGCGCCCGTCTCCGCGAGGACGCCCTCTCTGCGCCGCAGCTCGGCACGCAGGCTCCGCACCCCGCGCTCCGCACCATCGGCGTCGAGGTCCGTGATGACGGCGGCGACGTGCGGCAGGGCGCGCAGCGGCTCGAAGGCCGTGCCGCCTTTGAAGTCGGCGAGCACGAAGGTCACCTGGTCTGCCGAGTGCGTGGCAGCCAGCGCGGCGACCCAGCTCACCAGGAGCTCGCTCTTGCCCGCGCCGGTGACACCGGTCACGAGCGCGTGCGGCCCGTCCGCGACGAGGTCCGGCACCACCGCCCCTTCCGCATCCCGCCCGATCGCCGCCCTCAGGCCCTCGCGCGCCACGGACTCCGGCCCGACGTTCCCCATGTGCCACTGGCCCGGCGGAGGCGGCAGCACCTCCTGCAGCGTCACCGCCGCGGGAATCGCCGCCTCATCGTCCTGCTCCCGGATCAGAACCTGCACGATCGCCTCCGCCTGCTCGCGGGAGATCCCCTCCGCCGCACAGTCGTGCGTCCCCTGCGGGGTGCGCAGCCGGGCCGATGCGGGCTCCGTGACGTCGAGCACCGCGTGGTAGCCCACCGGCGGTGGCGTTCCCGGCTCGAGCAGACAGAGCCTGGGGCCGGACGGCGCGCTCCGCTGCACGCCGAGATGCACGACACCGGCGTCATGCCGGGCAAGGCGGGCCTGGGGCAGACCGTCAAGCCCGAGCGCGGCCACGGCGTCTCCCTCGAGACGGACGGCGCCGTTCGCGTGCCGAAGGCACAGCTGCAGCACCATCGCCCTGGCCACGGCGGCGGCGATCGGCGCGGGCCCTCGCACGCACACGCCATCGGACAGGCGCACCAGGACCGGCACCCCCGTCACGGCGCTGTGCTGGACGCGGAACGCTTCGGCTCTTCCCCCGGTGCCGCTGAACCGCAGCGGCGAAGGCCCGTCTCCGCGGCCGGCTGCGATCTCGACCGTGTCCGCGAGAGCGATCGGACGCGTCGGCGGGTCCACGAGGCAGGCGGCGATATCGGGGACGGCCCGCAAACGGCGGGCTCTCTCCTCCGACTCCCGGTCATCCACGATCTGTTCGACTCGCGACCAGGCCTGCGTCTCCTCGGCCCGTGCGACACGTGCCGCGCGGCGACGCTGGCGCACGCCGTCCAGGAAGGAGCCGAGGATCATGACCGGCCCGAGGGCCGCGAAGCACAGGGACAGGGGCGAGCCCGTGACGGCGAAGAGCACGATCCCCGAGACCACGGGCACTGCCGCGGCGAGCAGTGGGAGCGAGCCGCGCTGCGGGGCGGCGGCGACAGCGGGGAGGATGATCGTCTCAGCGGGATCCATTCCGCCATCCCACCGTGAACCGCCCCGACGCGGGGCGCGCTCAGCGCAACCGGTGCACTACTCGACGGCGATCGGCGCTGTGGAGGAGGACCCCTCGTCGGCCGATGTGCGGTGCACGTCCACCACGATGACGGTCACGTTGTCCCGCCCGCCGTTCTCCAGGGCAGCGGCGAGCATCGCGTCGACCGCGGCGCCCGCCGTCGGATTGAGTCCGAGGAAGTGCTGGATCCCGTAGTCGGTGAGTTCCTTGGTGAGCCCGTCCGAGCAGATCACGAACCGATCGCCGTCCTGCACGCTGAACTCGCGGTAGTCGGGCGGCAGCGCCTCGCTGACTCCGACCGCGCGGGTGATCACGTTGCTGTACGGATGCCCCTCCGCCTCCTCGGGGCTGAGCCGCCCGGCCGTGATCAGCTCCTGGACGACGGAGTGGTCCGTCGTGACCTGGCTGAGGACTCCGTCGCGCAGCAGATACACCCGGGAATCGCCGATGTTCAGCGAGACCCAGCGCGCGTCGTCGCCGACGAGGGTGAAGAAGACGCCGGTGAGCGTCGTCCCCGTGCCCTCGTCCGTGGTGTCCGGGTGCGCGGTGATGTCGTGCACGGCGCTGACCAGGGCGGTCTCGATCGTCTCCGTCGTGATCTCCCCCGCGGCGACCGCCTCCTCGAGGCGCACGATCGTGCGCTGACTCGCGATCTCACCTCCCGCGTGGCCGCCCATGCCGTCCGCCACCACGAACAACGGGAACTCGGCGAGGAGGGAGTCCTGGTTGTTCTCCCGGCGACGGCCGGTGTCCGTCGCGCCGGCCCACGTCAGGACGACCGTGTCGCCGGACGCCAGCGCGACCTCGCGCTCGTGCGAAACCTGGCTCATCGCGGTCCTCCGCATCCTCGTGCGATCGGAACGACCGCTGAAATCTCACACATCGTAATGGATCCCCGGCCTCGACACACGGCTCAGACGGCCGGATCCGCCGGGAGCGGAAAGAGGGCGTCGATCGTGGCGAGGTCCTCCGAGGTCGGGCTCCACGCCGCGCCCGCGCGCGCGTTCGCCTCGATCTGCTCGGCGGAGGTCGCGCCGGCGATCACGGAGGCCACGCCGGGTTGCGCCAGCAGCCAGCCGAACGTCGCCTCGAGCATGGTGATGCCACGCTCGTCGCAGAACGCGCGATAGGCGTCCAGCGCGTCCCAGGGCGCGTTCTCCCAGAGATGGGCCCTGGTGCGCATGATCCGGCTCTGGGAGGGTCCGCCGTCGCGAGTGAACTTGCCCGTGAGCAGGCCGTTGTGCAGCGGGAAGAACGGGAAGAAGCCGAGGCCGAACCTGTTGACCGCCGGCAGCACCTCCCGCTCGGCCGCCCGGGACAGCAGCGAGTACTGGTTCTGCGAGGAGATGAAGCGCGCGCTCCTCGTCGCGCTCAGCTCCGCCTCGGCGATCTGCCAGCCGCTGAAGTTGGAGTGGCCGAAGTAGCGGATCTTTCCTTCGCGGACGAGTTCGTCCAGGGCGTCCAGCGTCTCATCGATCGGGGTGAGCGGATCCGGCCAGTGCAACTGGTACAGGTCGATCCAGTCGGTGCGCAGACGACGCAGCGACTCCTCGACGGCCTTGCGCACGTAACGGCGGGATCCGAGACCCGCGGGGAAGTCGTAACCCATGTCGACGGACGCGTAGCCGAACTTGGTGGCGAGCACCACGCGATCACGGCGGCCGTCGAGCGCCTCACCCATCAGGCTCTCGCTGAGGCCGGGATCCTTGCCGTACATGTCCGCGGTGTCGAGGAACGTCACGCCGTGGTCGATCGCCGCGTCCAGCACCTGGATGGTGCCCTGCAGCGTCTCGGTCGCCGTGCCCGCCCGTCCGAAGTTGTTGCATCCGAGTCCCACCGCGGAGACCAGGAGCCCGGACGATCCGACACGACGTTCAGCGCTCATGCCTCCAAACTACAGGCCGACCCGGGATGCGGTCGGCGGGCATGCGGGAAGCCCCGGTCGAAAGACCGAGGCTTCCCACGTCGTCCGCGATCCGAGGACCGGGGCACTATCGGAGCGTCACGCCGGGGGCTGCTCGCCGTTCTCCGGAGCGGCTGCCGGCGGAGCCGGAGGCGCGGGCGGAGCCGGCGGAGTGACCGGCACGTCCGGGGCAGAAGCCGGCGGAGCTGCCGGCGGCTGGAACGTCGGCGGCGTGGCCTGCGGCGCCGGCGGCTGGAAGCCCTGCTGCGGAGCCTGGGGCGCGGCGGGCTGGCCGTAGCCGGGCTGCTGCGGCGGCGCGTAGCCCTGGGCGGCCGGCGGCTGGTAGCCCTGCGGCGCTCCGTAACTCGGGGCCGCGGCCTGCGCGGACGGCTGCACCGGGATGCCCTGCCAGACCGTGCGGTCTGCGAAGAAGCCATTGCCGGCCCACGAGGCGGGAGCGATGTTCGGGTTCCAGCGCGACTTGTCGAAGGCGTTGATGCCGAGCCAGACCAGGCTGAGGAAGACGTAGAGCACCACCCAGCCCGCGCCCTTCTGCAGCTTCAGACCGACGCGCCAGGCTGCGAGGCATGTCAGCGCAAAGGCGGCGAGGCCGATGATCTGCCCGATGACGGGGATCCAGCCCAGCACGATCGCTCCGCCGAACGCGTAGAGGACCAGCCAGGGGCTGAGGTCACCCAGCTTCAGGAACACCATCGAGGAGTAGACCGGAACCCAGGCGCGCCACTTGCCCTGAACGCCTGCCTTGTCGAAGATCTTCATCAGGAAGAGCGAGCCGAGTACGTAGAAGACGATGGCGAAGATAAACCACGTCAACGCGGCGATCAGGTACACAGCCGCGTAAGCGCCGCTGTCTCCGTAAGAGTCCATGTTTCCCTCCGGGAATCGGTTCATGATGCATTCGCATCGAGCAGCCTCAGCTGAGAATCAGCTGGGTGCCTCGACGCGAAACACCCTACCGCGTCCTGGCGTCGCACTCACGAACTATTTGCGGGTCGTCGGCTGATCCGTCACCAGCTCGAGGACGCCGTGCTCACTCGTCTCCCTCAGCGGCACGCCCGAACGCTCCGCCCAGTTCAGGAGGGTACGGCGCGATCCGATCTTCGGACGCTGCTGCACCAGACGACGCACGAAGTCGCCCTTGGCGTGCTTGTTGAAGTGGTTCAGCGCCTTGCCCTGCTCCGTCACCACACGCACGTACGCCGACGGCAGACCCTCGGGAACGGGTCCCAGATCCACGTACGCCTCGGAGCGCAGGTCCAGCACGAAGGACGGCGCCGAGGCGGCGAGCTCGGCCGACACGGCGTCCGCCCACAGTCGTCGTAACGGGGGCAGTCCCGGCACCGATGCCCCGGCGCCGAGCCGATACGACGGGATCGCGTCGAGGGCGCCGACCGGACCGAAGGGCGCGCTGTGCACGAGCACATGAGCTCCCAGCCAGCGCCGCGCGTAGCCGTCGAGCGTTGCGGCATCGAGCGCGTCGTAGAGCACGCCCGTGTAGCGGTCCACGGCGGGCATGACCTCGGCCGTCCGCAGCCGGGCGTTGTCGTACAGGGCTTCGGCGAGCTGCTTGTCGCTGAGCTTGAGCACCCGGCGTGTCGCGTCCGCGTCGGCGGCCAGTGCCATGAGGGCGTCGCGCAGCTGCTCGCGCTGCGGCAGCAACCCTGGCAACGCCCATGCCGAAGGCTCGGGCGCCTCCGATGTCCCGCCCGGGCGCTTGGTCTCCGATGGCGGCAGCAGGATCTTCATGTCACTCCCCCGGACAGACGTCCGCCCCGGTTCCCCGCAAGAGGCGGGGAACCGGGGCGGACGTGCAGGATGCTGTGGATCAGGCGACGAGCGCCGCGTTGCCCGCGACGATCGTCAGGGCGTTGCCCTCCATCGAGACGAAGCCGTCACGCGCGCTGGCGAGCACCTTGGTGCCATCCAGCTGAGTGATACGGACCTGGCCCTCGGCGAGGATGGCCAGCACGGGCTCGTGACCGGCCATGAAGCCCAGCTCGCCCTCGACGGTCTTCGCGACGACGAGGCTGGCCTCGCCGGTCCAGACCTCCGCGTCGGCGGAGACGAGGCTGACGTGCAGTGATGCAGCACCGGGCGCCATGATCAGGCGTTCTCCTTCTGGATGCGAGCCCAGTTCTCCTCGACGTCCGAGATCGGGCCGACGTTGAAGAAGGCCTGCTCCGCGACGTGGTCGAAGTCACCGCGGCAGATCGCGTCGAACGACTCGATCGTGTCCTTGAGCGGGACCGTGGAGCCCTCGACACCGGTGAACTTCTTCGCCATGTAGGTGTTCTGGGACAGGAACTGCTGGATGCGACGCGCGCGCGCCACGACGATCTTGTCCTCTTCGGAGAGCTCGTCGACACCGAGGATCGCGATGATCTCCTGCAGCTCCTTGTTCTTCTGCAGGATCTGCTTGACCGTGGTGGCCACGCGGTAGTGGTCCTCACCCAGGTAGCGGGGGTCCATGATCCGCGAGGTCGACGTCAGCGGGTCGATCGCCGGGTACAGACCCTTCGAGGCGATCTCACGCGAGAGCTCGGTGGTCGCGTCGAGGTGCGCGAACGTCGTGGCGGGAGCCGGGTCGGTGTAGTCATCGGCCGGCACGTAGATCGCCTGCAGCGAGGTGATCGAGTGGCCGCGCGTCGAGGTGATGCGCTCCTGGAGCACGCCCATCTCGTCGGCGAGGTTCGGCTGGTAGCCCACCGCGGACGGCATACGGCCGAGCAGCGTGGAGACCTCGGATCCGGCCTGCGTGAAGCGGAAGATGTTGTCGATGAAGAGCAGCACGTCCTGCTTCTGCACATCGCGGAAGTACTCCGCCATGGTCAGCGCCGACAGGGCGACGCGCAGGCGCGTCCCCGGCGGCTCGTCCATCTGACCGAAGACGAGGGCGGTCTTGTCGAAGACGCCCGCCTCCTCCATCTCGGCGATGAGGTCGTTGCCCTCACGGGTGCGCTCGCCGACACCGGCGAACACCGACACACCACCATGGTCCTGCGCGACGCGCTGGATCATCTCCTGGATGAGGACCGTCTTGCCGACGCCCGCACCGCCGAACAGGCCGATCTTTCCACCCTGCACGTACGGGGTGAGCAGGTCGATCGACTTGATGCCGGTCTCGAACATCGTGGTCTTCGACTCGAGCTGGTCGAAGTTCGGGGCCTTGCGGTGGATCGGCCAGCGCTCGGTGATCTCGATCTGCTCGCCGGGCTCGGCGTTCAGGACCTCGCCGATCACGTTGAAGACCTTGCCCTTGGTGACGTCGCCGACGGGCACCGAGATGGCCTCGCCGGTGTCGCGCACCTCCTGGCCGCGGACCATGCCGTCGGTGGGCTTGAGCGAGATGGCGCGGACGAGGTCATCGCCGAGGTGCTGGGCGACCTCGAGGGTGATCTCCGTCGACTCCTCGCCGATGGTGATCGTCGTCTTCAGTGCGTTGTAGATGTCGGGGATCGAGTCGTGCGGGAACTCGATGTCGACGACCGGGCCGGTGACGCGAGCAACGCGGCCGACGACCGTCGTAGCGGTGGCAGTCATAATTCGTCTCTCTCCTGAGGGGTCTTACTTGCTCGACGACAATGCGTCGGCGCCGCCGACGATCTCGGCGATCTGCTGCGTGATCTCCGCCTGACGCGCGTTGTTGCGCAGGCGGGTGTAGTCGGTGATGAGCTTGTCGGCGTTGTCGCTGGCCGACTTCATCGCCTTCTGCGTCGCGGCCTGCTTGGCGGCGGACGACTGCAGGAGGGCGTTGAAGACCCGGCTCTGGATGTACACCGGCAGGATCGCGTCGAGCACCGTCGCCGCATCCGGCTCGAACTCGTACAACGGGTACACGGCACTCGAGGTGTCGGCCGCGTCGGCCTCCGCGATCTCCAGCGGAAGCAGGCGCACCGTCTCGGGCGACTGGGTCATCATGCTGACGAAGCGGTTGTACACGAGGTGGATCTCGTCCACGCCGCCCTGCTGGCCACCGCGCTCGAAAGCCTCCAGCAGCGAGGCAGCGATGGCCTCTGCCGTGTGGAAGGACGGCGTGTCGGTGTCACCCGTCCACTCCGCGGCGGCCTCGAGGCGCCGGAACTGGAAGTACCCGACGGCCTTGCGACCGACCAGGTAGAACACCGGCTCGCGACCCTCCGAGCGCAGGAGCTCGGCGAGCTCCATGGCCTCGCGCAGGATCTGCGAGTTGAACGCGCCGGCCAGACCCCGATCGCTCGAGAAGATCACGACCGCGGAGCGGCGGATCGTCTCGGGCTCACGGGTGAGCGGGTGGTCGACGTTGGAATGCGTCGCGACGGCGGACACGGCCCTCGTCACGGCCCGCGCGAAGGGCGAGGACGCGTTGACACGCGCCATCGCCTTCTGGATGCGCGAAGCCGCGATGAGTTCCATCGCCTTCGTGATCTTCTTGGTCGTCTGAGCAGAAGAGATCTTCTGCTTGTAGACCCGGAGTTGTGCGCCCATAGCTGAGAATCCCCGCGATTACGCGCGGCGGCCCTTGACGATCTTCTCCTGGTTCACGTCGTCGACGTCCGCGGCGCTGTGCTCCTCGTGTCCGGGAGCGCCGATGCCGTGGCCCTTGCCGCCCTGGAACTCGAGGAGGAAGGCGTCGGTGGCCTTCTCCAGCTCTGCGACCGTGTCGTCGTCGAGGACGTTGGTCTCACGGAGGGTGTCGAGCACGGTGGTGTTGCGACGCAGGTGATCCAGCAGCTCGCGCTCGAAGCGCAGCACGTCCTCGACCTCGATCGAGTCGAGCTTGCCCTTGGTACCGGCCCAGATCGAGACGACCTGCTCCTCGACGGGGTACGGCGAGTACTGCGGCTGCTTGAGCAGCTCGGTGAGGCGCGCGCCGCGAGCCAGCTGACGGCGGGAAGCCTGGTCGAGGTCGGACGCGAACATCGCGAAGGCCTCGAGCGAGCGGTATTGCGCCAGCTCGAGCTTCAGCGTGCCGGAGACCTTCTTGATCGACTTGACCTGGGCGTCACCACCGACGCGGGACACCGAGATGCCCACGTCGACAGCCGGACGCTGGTTGGCGTTGAACAGGTCGGACTGCAGGAAGATCTGGCCGTCGGTGATCGAGATCACGTTGGTCGGGATGTACGCCGAGACGTCGTTCGCCTTGGTCTCGATGATGGGCAGGCCCGTCATCGAACCGGCGCCGAGTTCGTCGGACAGCTTCGCGCAGCGCTCCAGCAGACGGGAGTGCAGGTAGAAGACGTCACCCGGGTAGGCCTCGCGGCCCGGCGGACGGCGCAGCAGCAGCGACACGGCGCGGTAGGCCTCGGCCTGCTTCGACAGGTCGTCGAAGATGATCAGGACGTGCTTGCCACCGTACATCCAGTGCTGGCCGATGGCCGATCCGGTGTAGGGGGCGAGGTACTTGAAGCCGGCCGGGTCGGACGCCGGGGCGGCGACGATGGTCGTGTACTCCAGGGCGCCGGCCTCTTCCAGCGCGCCCTTGACGGAGGCGATGGTCGAGCCCTTCTGGCCGATCGCGACGTAGATGCAGCGGACCTGCTTGTTGACGTCGCCGGAGTCCCAGTTGGCCTTCTGGTTGATGATCGTGTCGATCGCGATCGCGGTCTTGCCGGTCTGGCGGTCGCCGATGATGAGCTGGCGCTGGCCGCGGCCGACCGGGATCATCGCGTCGATGGCCTTGATTCCGGTCTGCATCGGCTCGTGCACGCTCTTGCGCTGCATGACGCCAGGCGCCTGCAGCTCGAGAGCACGGACGCCCTCCGTCGCGATCTCACCGAGGCCGTCGATCGGGTTGCCGAGCGGGTCGACCACCCGGCCGAGGTAGCCGTCGCCGACCGGGACGGAGAGCACCTCACCGGTGCGGGTGACCTCCTGGCCGGCCTCGACACCGGAGAACTCGCCGAGGACGACGACACCGATCTCGTGCTCGTCCAGGTTCAGTGCGAGTCCCTTGGTGCCGTCGGCGAAGGTCACGAGCTCGTTCGCCATGACGCCGGGCAGGCCCTCGACGTGCGCGATGCCATCCGCTGCGTCGATGACGGTGCCGACCTCGGTCGCCACGCCGCCCGTGGGCTCGTACGCGGCGACGAAGTCCTTCAGCGCGTCACGGATGACGTCGGGGCTGATCGAAAGTTCTGCCATTGTCTTCCCTTTGTGTATGGGTGCGCGGCTTCCCGCGCGAAGTCGTGTTTCAGCCCGCGAGCTTGTGCCGGAGATCGGCGAGGCGGGCGGAGATGCTGCCGTCGATGACATCGTCCGCGACCTGCACGCGCAGGCCTCCGACGACGGAGGAGTCGAGCACCTCGTTCAGCGCGATCTGGCGGCCGTAGCGACCGGCCAGAACCGCGCGGAGACGGTCGCGCTGCGGCGCGCTCAGCGGAGCGGCGGTGTGCACCGTCGCGACGATCCGGTCGCGCTGCGTGGACACGATGCGCATCGCCCTGCTCAGCAGCCGGCGCACGCGGCGCCCACGCTGCTGGCGCACCAGCGAGGTGAGGATCAGCGACGTGGCCGGGTGCAGGCTCGCACCGACCAGCTTCTGCACGAGCGCGGCCTTGCCCTCACCGCCGCCCAGGCGGCTGCCCAGGGCGAGTTCGAGATCGGCGTTGTCGGCCACCAGGCGCGACACCGAGAACAGTTCGCCCTCGATGTCGGCGTCGGGCGCGGCGATCGCCGCAGCGCGCACCGCCAGCTCCTCCACACCGTCGACCAGGTCGGCGGCGGAGGACCAGCGCTGCGAGACCGCGACGGTCAGCACCTGCTGCGCAGGCGCCGACGCGCCGGCGAAGACGCGCGACACGAGTGCCGCGCGGGCCTCAACCGGAGCAGACGGATCGGCGAGCGCGCCGCTCAGCGCGGAGGACTCACCGATCAGGCGCGTAGCGGAGAACAGGTCTCCGGCGACGTCGAGGGTGATGCCCTGCGCGGCGGTCAGAGCGCTGCTCGACGCCTCAAGGGCCTGAGCGGTCGCGCTGCCCATTACTTCGCCGCCTCGGAGGCCTCGAGGTCCGCCAGGAAGCGGTCCACGACGGCCGTCGCGCGTGCGTCGTCGGAGAGGGTCTCGCCGACCACGCCACCGGCGAGGTCGAGGGCGAGGCCGCCGACCTCGTTGCGCAGCGAGACGAACGCCGTCTGGCGCTCGGCCTCGATCTGCGCGTGTGCGGCTGCGGTCGTGCGAGCGGCCTCTGCGGCAGCGGTCTCCTTGGCCTCGGCGACGATCTTCTTGCCGTCCTCACGGGCGGTCTCGCGGATCGCGCCGGCCTCGGTGCGGGCCTCGGCGAGCTGGCGGGTGTACTCCTCCAGCGCGGCCTCGGCCTGCTTCTGCGCCTCATCGGCCTTGGCGATGTTGCCCTCGATGGCCGCGGAGCGCTCGTCGAGCATCTTCGTGAACCGGGGAAGAGCGAACTTCCACACCACGAACAAGATGATCAGGAAGAACAGACCCGACCAGACGAGATCGTAGGTCTCGGGAAGAATCGGGTTCTTCGTCTCACCCTCGGCCGCGAGGTGCGTGACAAGAGCGTTCAGCATCCTGTCTCCTTCGGGATTCGAGTGCGGGTTACGGGAAGGGGATGAAGCCGACGGCGATGCCGATGAATGCGAGCGCCTCGGTGAAGGCGATGCCGATCCACATCAGGACCTGCAGGCGACCGGCCAGCTCGGGCTGGCGGGCGACACCCTCGATCGTCTTGCCGACGACGATGCCCACGCCGATGGCCGGGCCGATGGCGGCGAGGCCGTAGCCGATTGCCGCGAGGTTGCCGTTGACTGCTGCGAGAACCGTAGTAGCGTCCACGGATTTTTCCTTTCGTTGTGGGCGGCAGGTTCGCCGCCCGCAGGGGTTGTCAGTGCTCTTCTGCGACCGCGAGCTGGATGTAGACCGCGGTGAGGACGGTGAAGACGTAGGCCTGGAGGACAGCGACCAGGATCTCGAGGGCCGTGAAGGCGCCTCCGAAGGCGAGGGTCGGGATGCCGAGGACGGCCCAGCCGCCACCCGCCGTGAAGAAGAAGAACCAGGTGGCCGAGAAGCACAGCACGAGCAGCATGTGCCCGACGACCATGTTCATCAGCAGTCGCAGCATGAGGGTGACCGGGCGGATCACGAACGTCGAGATGATCTCGATCGGCGTCACGATGAAGTAGACCGGCCACGGCACGCCCGAGGGGAACAGTGCGTTCTTCACGAAGTTCTTCGGGCTCTTCTTGAGGCCCGCGTAGATGAAGGTCACGTAGCTGATGACCGCCAGCATGAGCGGAACAGCCGCGACGCTGGATCCGGCGATGTTCAGGAACGGGATGATGCCCGTCAGGTTGAAGAACAGCGTCATGAAGAAGATCGTCGTCAGAAGCGGCAGGAAGCGGTCGCCGTCCTTGCGTCCGAGCAGGTCGTGCGCGATGCCGCCACGGACGAAGTCCAGGCCCATCTCCACGACGCTCTGGAACCGCCCGGGGACGATCTTCATGCGTCGGGTGCCGAGCACGAGGAAGAGCACCAGGACGAGCACCGAGAACGCCTGCACCAGGTTGATGCGTGTCACGCCGATGCCGGCGATGTAGAACAACGGCGCGGGAAAGAAGTCGTCGATGGACGGTCCGTGGAACCCGCCGTTGTCGGCCAGTCGAGGGATCATGGTCGCAGCAAGATTAAACAGCGCGGGCTCCAGCGTCGGGGCACCGGGGGCTACCGGGGCGTCGGTCGATATGCTTCACAGCGCAACGCTCGCGTGACGAGCGGGCTCGGGTTCCAGCCTATCAGACCAGTGAGTTGCCTGAATCCGCGTCCGGAGCCTGCTGTGAGCCGGTTCCCGCGCCCGGAGCGACGTCTTCGGGGGCGACGGTCGGCAGGGATGCGTCGCTGACGACGGGCAGCCGCATCTTCAGGAACACCACCGCGTCGATCGCGAGCGAGACCAGCACGCCTGCCAGCAGCGCCCAGAAGAAGACGAGCGGCTCCAGCCAGGGCTGCCCGCGCAGAACGAGGATGAGCACGAAGAACAGCCCCAGCTTGAGGAACCAGCCGCCCATCACGATCGCGAAGAACAGCTGCACGTACAGCTCCTGCCCGAACCAGCGGTTGGCGATGAGGATGCTGCCGGCTGTGATCGCCCCGAAGAGCACCGCGATGAGGGCGCCGATCAGGCCGCTCCACACGCCCGGGGCGCCCTTGAGCACTCCCCCGATGATCCCGGCCACGATCGCGAGTACGACGGCGGCGATGCCGGAGGCGATCAGCGCCGTGCGCAGGACCGGGGTGCTGGTGACGGGGCTCTGGCCGGCGGAGGGGCGGTCGCTCGCGGAGCTCATTTCGATTCCTTCTGGGATGCGCGCGGACGCGACGGGATGAGGGTGACGACGAGGCAGGCCGCGGCCCCGACGACGCCGAAGATGATGCCGGCGGCGTATTCGCCGTACCAGCCCTCGCGCGAGCCGATGTACATCAGCAGCACGGCGATCGAGATGATGGCCGTCCACGCGTAGAAGATGAGCACGGCATCGCGGCCGCGGTGGCCGAGGTCGAGCATGCGGTGGTGCAGGTGCTTACGATCGGGCGAGAACGGCGACTTGCCCGCGCCCATGCGTCGCAGCACGGCCAGTCCGAAATCGAGCAGCGGCAGCAGCACCACGACGACCGGCAGCAGGATCGGGATGAACGCGCCGAGCAGCTGGGAGCGCCCGATCTGCGCGTTGGTGAGCACAGCGGGATTCAGCTGCCCGGTGATGGCGACGGCGCTGGTCGCCATGAGCAGGCCGATCACGAGGGCGCCGGAGTCGCCCATGAACAGCTTCGCGGGGCTCCAGTTCATCGGCAGGAATCCGATGCATGCGCCGATCAGCACGGCCGCGATGAACGGGGCGAGGCTGAAGTAACTGGACTGGCCGATGTCGCGGGCGATGATGTAGGAGTAGGCGAAGAAGACGCCGTTGGCGATGAGGCAGACGCCGGCGACCAGGCCGTCGAGCCCGTCGATGAAGTTCACCGCGTTCATGACGATGACGATCGCGAACATCGTGATCACGATGCTCAGCCAGTTGGATCCGATCACGGGCTCGGCGAGCGGGAGCGAGGCAATCTGCAGCCCGCCGACGATCGTCACCAGCCCCGCGGCCAGGAACTGCGCTCCCAGCTTGATCATCCAGTCCAGATCCCACAGATCATCGATGACGCCGACGATCGCGATGAGCAGGACCGCGCCGACCACCGACCACATCGTCTGCGGCTGCGCCCAGATGATGTGGAAGAACGGACTGGCCGCGCTCGCGGCGAACGCCGCCAGGATGCCGAGCAGCATCGCCACTCCCCCGAGCCGCGGCGTCGGCGTCGTGTGCACATCGCGCTCACGGATGCCCGGGTACAACTTGAAGCGCAGACTCAGCTGCCACACCGCCCACGAGCAGGCCAGGGTCACGGCTGCCGTGAGGATCACGGTGAACAGGTACTGCTTCACGGGGTCGCTCTCCTCCGGCCGGGATCAGGGCTGCTCGTCGAGCAGGTCCCCGAGCACGCGGGCGAGCTCGTCGCGGGAGACCGCACCCTCGCGGAGCACGCGCACCTTCGCGTCCTCGCCCCCCGGGCGCACGAGCGACGTGGCGTCGACGATCGTGGAGGCGACGCCACGGGTCGCGGGACCTGCGTCGAGGTAGACCTCGATGCTGTCGCCGAGCATGCCCTTGGCCTGATCGACCTCGACGGCGGCCGGCTCCCCGGTCAGGTTCGCACTGGAGACTGCGAGCGGGCCGGTCTCCTCGAGCAGGGCGAGCGCGACCCGGTGGTCGGGCATCCGCACGGCGACCGTGCCGTGGGTCTCGCCCAGATCCCAGACCAGGGACTGCTGCGCGGGCAGCACGATCGTGAGCCCGCCGGGCCAGAACTCGTCGACCAGACGCTGCACCGGCTCCGGCACGGTCTCCACGAGGGCGGCGAGAGTGGCAGTGCTGCCGACGAGGACGGGCGGCGGCTGCTGGCGCCCTCGCCCCTTCGCATCGAGCAGGCGCTGCACGGCGGCGGGGCTGAAGGCATCGGCGCCCACGCCGTAGACGGTATCGGTGGGCAGCACGACCAGCTCGCCGCGGCCGATGGCAAGACGGGCCTGGCGCATACCGGTGAGGATCTGATCCGCGTCGCGGCTATCGAAGACTGAGGACATGACCGGCCCAGTCTACGGGGCGCGGCGCCGTGCGCCCTGAGCGGGCGTGCGGATCTCTCCGCGCCGGCGGATCCGGCTACGGGCGGATCGCCGTCGTCGCGCGGTCGCGCTGGGTCAGGTCGCGGTGCGTCGCCGTCGCGCGCCAGCCGTCCGCAGCGAGGAGCTCACGGATCGCGTCGCCCTGCACCTCCGCGTGCTCGAGCACGAGCGTCCCGCCGGGATGCAGCAGCGCCCAGGCGCGGCGGCTGATCGCGCGCACCACGTCGAGTCCGTCGGGGCCGCCGTACAGCGCGAGCGCAGGGTCGTGAAGGCGCACCTCCGGATCGCGCGGGATGGCATCGTCCGGCACATACGGAGGATTGGAGATGACCACGTCGACCGTGCCGTCCAACTCCCCCAGCTCCGAGCGGAGGTCGCCGAGCACCAGGGCGAGGTTCTCCTGCCCCGCCGTGTTCCGCAGCGCCCAGGCGTGCGCCTCGGGCGAGAGCTCGACGGCATGCACCTGTGCGTGCGGCACCTCCGTCGCGAGAGCGAGGGCGATGGCTCCGGATCCGGTGCACAGATCCACGCCGACTGGAACCGGCGAGGCGGTCGCGAGCAGCGCGTCGATGGCGAACTGCGCGACGATCTCGGTCTCCGGGCGCGGCACGAACACACCGGGCCCCACCGCCAGCTCGAGGTGGCGGAACGGCGCCATGCCGGTGAGATGCTGAAGCGGCTCCCGCGCGGCACGGCGTGCGACGAGCGCGTCCAGGGCAGCCTCGTCCGCATCGGTCAGCACGTCTCCGCGGATCATCGCCGCCTGGACGGCGCCGCGACCGAGCCCGAGGACGTGCCCGGCCAGGAGCTCGGCGTCGACGACGGGATCCGGGACGCCGCCGTCGCCGAGGGTCGTGGCGGCGCGGCGGAGGGCATCGGCAAGGGGCACGGACATAGACGTCCAGCGTAATGCGGGCGTCACATTCACCGGGCCCACACGCCATCGTCCTAGGCTGTGCTCGATCGTGTCCCCGTCGGAAGCGGGATGGGATCGTGGCAACCCCGAAGAAGTGCGTCCATCGAAAGGTCCCTCATGGCAGGCATCCACTCCGACATCACCAGCACGTTCGGCAACACCCCGCTCGTCAAGCTGAACCACGTGACCGAGGGCCTCGGCGCCACGGTGCTGGTCAAGCTCGAGTCGTTCAACCCGGCCTCGAGCGTCAAGGACCGCATCGGCATCGCGATCGTCGACGCCGCGGAGGCCTCCGGCGAGCTGAAGCCCGGTGGCACGATCGTCGAGGCGACGAGCGGCAACACCGGCATCGCCCTGGCCATGGTGGGCGCCGCGCGTGGCTACCGCGTGATCCTGACGATGCCCTCCTCCATGTCGAAGGAGCGCCGCGTGCTGCTGAAGGCGTTCGGCGCAGAGCTCGTGCTGACCGACCCGACCCTGGGCATGAAGGGCGCGATCGAGAAGCTGCAGGAGATCATCGCGGAGACCCCGGGGGCCGTCTGGGCCCGACAGTTCGAGAACGCCGCGAACCCGCAGATCCACCGCGAGACCACGGCGCAGGAGATCCTGCGCGACACCGACGGCGACGTCGACTTCTTCGTCGCGGGCATCGGCACCGGTGGCACCATCACCGGCACCGGTCAGGCCCTCAAGGCGGCCAACCCCGAGGTGAAGGTCATCGCCGTCGAGCCGACCGACTCCCCCCTGCTCAGCGAGGGGCACCCCGGCCCGGCGAAGATCCAGGGCATCGGCCCGAACTTCGTCCCCGCGATCCTGGACCGCGACGTCATCGACGAGATCATCACCGCCGGCTTCGAGGAATCCCTCAGCACCGCCCGGGACCTGGCGGCGAAGGAGGGGCTGCTGGTCGGCATCTCCGCCGGCGCAGCCGTCGCACAGGCGCTGAAGGTCGCCGCACGCCCCGAGAACACGGGCAAGACCATCGTCGTGATCGCGCCGGACACCGGCGAGCGCTACCTGTCCACCGCCCTGTTCGAGGACCTGCGCGAGGACTGATGCCGCACTCTGGCATGTCGTGGGCCGGGCGGATGCGCGAAGACATCGCATCCGCCCGTCTCCGCGACCCCGCCGCACGTGGCGGGATCGAGATCGCCCTGCTCTACCCGGGTCTGCACGCCATCTGGGCGCATCGCGTGAACCATGCGCTGTGGACGCGCGGACTGCGCTTCCCGGCACGGATGGGCTCGCAGGTCGCCCGCTGGCTGACCGGCGTCGAGATCCACCCCGGCGCCACGATCGGCCGTCGCTTCTTCATCGACCACGGCATGGGCGTCGTGATCGGTGAGACCGCCGAGGTCGGCGACGATGTGATGCTCTACCACGGGGTCACCCTCGGCGGCCGCACCCGCGACGCGGGCAAGCGCCACCCCACGCTCCAGGACGGCGTCGTGGTCGGCGCAGGAGCGAAGATCCTCGGCCCCGTCGTCATCGGTGCGCGCTCCGCCATCGGCGCCAACGCCGTCGTCACGAAGGACGCGCCCGCCGACTCCGTGCTCACCGGGGTTCCCGCCAGGGCCAGACCTCGTGTCGAGGGAGAGAACACGGCGAGGATCCTGTCGGTGCCCGACTACTCGATCTGACCTCGCCCCCGCGGGGCCTCCTCGTCAGCGCTTCTTGGCCGCGGCCTTGAGCGCCGCCGCTTCGCGCACCTCCCGCTTGATCAGCAGCAGCGGCAGGACGACGGTGCAAACCGCCGTGATGATCCAGACCACGACCGGTCCGAGCACCCAGCCGAGCGCATCGGTGATCCGCAGGCCGCCGATGGGCAGCAGCACGACGATGAGCAGCGCCACGAAGGTGGAGATGATGCCGATCCCGCCCAGCAGCGCCGGCGCGTAGCGGTTGGCCATGGACGTGATCCAGGGCGCGAGCAGGCTCTGCAGCACCGTGAAGATGAGCACGCACAGCACGAAGCCCCACCACTTGCTCCACTCGATGGTGAAACCCGTCAGCAGCAGATCGGCCACGATGAGGCCGATCGCGGAGGATGCCACGAAGATCAGGGTGCGCGTGAGGAAGAGGCTCATGGCCGGAGCATAGCGGGGCACGGGTGCGCGCCCCGCTCGCGACGCGTACTGTCGGGGCATGCGCTGGGTGCTCCATGTGGACCTCGACCAGTTCATCGCGGCCGTCGAGGTGCTGCGCCGTCCCGAGCTGGCCGGGCTTGCGCTCATCGTGGGCGGTCGCGGCGATCCGACCGAGCGCGCGGTGGTGTCGACGGCGTCCTACGAGGCGCGCGCGTTCGGCGTGGGCTCGGGGATGCCGCTGCGGATCGCGGCTCGCAAGGCTCCGGATGCGGTGATCCTGCCGGTGGACGCGCCCGCGTATCTGGCCGCCTCCGCCGAAGTGATGGCGGCGGTGCGGGCCCAGCCGGGCGCCGTGGTGCAGGTGCTGGGCTGGGACGAGGCGTTCGTCGGCGTCGACACGGACGATCCTGAGGCGTACGCGCGGCGCCTGCAGCATGCCGTCCTGGAGTGCACCGGACTGCACTGCAGCGTAGGCATCGGGGACACGCTCGTACGGGCGAAGATCGCGACCGGGTTCGGCAAGCCCCGGGGCGTGTTCCGCCTCACGGCCGAGAACTGGGACGACGTGATGGGCGAACGCCCCGTGATCGAGCTCTGGGGCGTCGGCCCGAAGGTGTCGAAGCGCCTCGTGGCGCTCGGGATCCGCACGGTCGCCGAACTCTCGACCGCGCCGGAGGACGGGCTCGTCGCCGAGTTCGGCCCGCGGATGGGGCTCTGGTACCGCGAACTCGGACAGGGCGGCGGATCCGCCGTCGTCGACGACACCCCCTGGGTCGCGCGCGGGCACAGCCGTGAGACGACCTACCAGACCGATCTCGCCGACCGCGCGGAGATCGAGCAGGCCGCACTGACGCTGCTCGAACAGGTTCTGGACGGCGTCGCCGAGGACGGACGGCCCGTCATCGGCCTCGGGCTGAAGGTGCGCTACGCCCCGTTCACGACGAAGACGTTCACCAAGCGGATCCAGGAGACCGTCGACCGCGATCTCGTCATCGCGAAGGCACGGGAGCTCATCGCCCGGATAGAGCCCGACCGGCCGGTGCGGCTGCTGGGGATGCGTGCCGAAATGGCGCTGCCGGACGACGCGCGCGAAGGACGCACACCCACGCGCGGAGCGTGGTGACGGAACGCTC
Source organism: Microbacterium sp. 22303 (assembly GCF_052045265.1). NCBI lineage: Bacteria > Bacillati > Actinomycetota > Actinomycetes > Micrococcales > Microbacteriaceae > Microbacterium > Microbacterium sp. 22303. The sequence goes on from NZ_JBQEOQ010000001.1 coordinate 959,094, forward strand.
TCCAGGGTGTCGGGCGGTCAGTCCTCGGTGCCGAGGGCGGCGAGCCTGGCCTCCTCGTCCGCGTGGATCGCGGACTCGATGAGCGGCTCGAGCGCCCCGTCCATCACAGCATCGAGGTTGTAGGCCTTGAACCCGGTGCGGTGATCCGCGATCCGGTTCTCGGGGAAGTTGTAGGTGCGGATCCGCTCGGAGCGGTCCATGCCGCGGATCTGCGAGCGACGCGCATCGGAGGCCGCGGCGTCGAGCTCCTCCTGCTGCTTGGCCAGCAGACGGGCGCGCAGCACCCGCATGGCCGCCTCACGGTTCTGCAGCTGCGACTTCTCGTTCTGCATGGACACGACGATCCCGCTCGGCACGTGCGTGATGCGCACCGCGGAGTCCGTCGTGTTCACGGACTGGCCGCCAGGCCCTGAGGAACGGAACACGTCGATCTTGAGGTCGTTCTGGTTGATCGCGATCTCGTCGGGCTCATCCACCTCGGGGAACACCAGCACCCCGGTGGTGGACGTGTGGATCCGGCCCTGCGACTCGGTCGCCGGTACGCGCTGCACCCGGTGCACGCCGCCCTCGTACTTGAGGTGGGCCCAGACGCCCTGGGAGGGGTCCGTGGAGGATCCCTTGATCGCGACCTGCACGTCCTTGTAACCGCCGAGATCCGATTCGGTGCGATCGAGCAGCTCGGTCTTCCAGCCCTTGGACGCCGCGTACTGCACGTACATGCGCAGCAGGTCGGCGGCGAAGAGGGCGGATTCGGCTCCGCCCTCCCCCGCCTTGATCTCCATGATCACGTCACGGGCGTCATCCGGATCCCGAGGGATCAGCAGGCGCCGGAGCTTCTCCTGGGCGGCCTGTAGCCCCTCCTCCATGCCGGGGATCTCCGCCGCGATCGAATCGTCCTCGCGGGCGAACTCGCGCGCGGTCTCGAGATCCTCGCCGGCGGCGATCCAGTCGTCATGCGCCTTCACGATGCGGCTGAGCTCGGCGTAGCGGCGGTTGACCCGCTTCGCCCGCGCCGCGTCGGCGTGCACCTCAGGGTCGGAGAGCTCTCTCTCCACCCTGCGGTGCTCGTCGCGCAGCGACTCGACCTGCTCGAACATGACGACCGGATCCCTCCCGGATGAGGCAGCGTTCAGGCTGCGCGGATCAGCGGATGCTGTTCTCGGACGCGTGGCTGTGGCCGGTGCCCGCGGAGGGCTTCCCCAGCTGCGCGTTCTGCATCTGCAGCAGGAACTCGACGTTCGAGTCGGTCTCCTTGAGCTTGCCGAGGACGACCTCGAGCGCCTGCTGCGGGTCGAGCCCGGCGAGGGCACGGCGCAGCTTCCAGGTGATCTTGACCTCGTCGGGGCTCAGCAGCATCTCCTCGCGGCGGGTCGAGGACGCGTTGACGTCCACGGCCGGGAAGATCCGCTTGTCGGCCAGCGCGCGGCTCAGGCGCAGCTCGCTGTTGCCGGTGCCCTTGAACTCCTCGAAGATGACCTCGTCCATCTTGGATCCGGTCTCCACCAGTGCGGTCGCGAGGATCGTGAGGGATCCGCCGTTCTCGATGTTGCGCGCGGCGCCGAAGAAGCGCTTCGGCGGGTAGAGCGCCGATGCGTCCACGCCGCCGGTGAGCACGCGGCCGGAGGCCGGAGCGGCGATGTTGTACGCGCGGCCGAGGCGGGTGATCGAGTCGAGCAGCACGACGACGTCGCGCCCCAGCTCCACCAGGCGCTTGGCACGCTCGATCGCGAGCTCGGCGACGGTGGTGTGATCCTCTGCCGGACGGTCGAAGGTCGAGGCGATGACCTCGCCCTTCACCGTGCGCTGCATGTCGGTGACCTCTTCGGGGCGCTCGTCGACGAGCACGACCATGAGGTGCACCTCGGGGTTGTTCTGCGCGATCGCGTTGGCGATCTGCTGCAGCACGATCGTCTTGCCGGCCTTCGGGGGCGCGACGATGAGGCCGCGCTGGCCCTTGCCGATCGGGGCGACGAGATCGATGATGCGCTGCGTGAGCTTCTCCGGCGCCGTCTCCAGGCGCAGGCGTTCCTGCGGGTAGAGCGGGGTGAGGGCGGAGAACTCGACGCGGTTCGCGGCGTCCTCCGTGCTCAGGCCGTTGACCGAGTCGACCTTCACCAGCGCGTTGTACTTCTGGCGGCCCTGCTGCTCGCCCTCGCGGGGCTGCTTGATCGCACCGATGACGGCGTCGCCCTTGCGCAGGTTGTACTTCTTCACCTGGCCGAGCGAGACGTACACGTCGCTGGGGCCGGAGAGGTAGCCGGTGGTGCGCACGAAGGCGTAGTTGTCGAGCACGTCGAGGATGCCCGCGATCGGGATGAGGACGTCGTCCTCGCCGATCTCGGTCTCGAACTCGTCGACGTTCTGGTTCTGACCGCCCCGGCGCTTGTTGCGCTGGCGGCCGCGGCCAGTGCCGCCGTCCTCGTCGATGTCCTGAGCGCCGCCACGGCCGCCCTGGTTGTTGTTCTGGCCGTTGTTGTTGCTCTGGCCGTTGTTGTTCTGGCCACCGTTGCTCTGGCCGTCCTGGCCTCCGTTGCGGTTGCGGCTGCGCGAGCGGGACCGGCTGCGGCTGCGGCCGCTCGTCTCCTCGCCGCCGTCGGCGGAATTGTCGGCAGGCTGCGCGTCGGCAGGCGCCGCGTCCGCGGGCGCCTCCTTCGTGACCGGCTCGGCTGCGGCCTCAGCCGGCGCCGCCTCGCCGGACTCCGCCGGGGCGTCGTCGGTCTTCTTCGCACGGCTGCGGCGCGGGGCCCGCGCCTTCGGGGCCTCTTCGGCCGACGCGTCGGCCGCGAGGGCGGCGTCAGCAGCAGGGCCAGCGTCGGCGGCAGGGGCAGCGTCGGCGGCGGCCGTCTCGGCGGGAGCCTCCTCGGTCTTCTTCGCACGGCTGCGGCGCGGGGCCTTGGCCTTCGGAGCGTCCTCGGCCGGTGTCTCGGCGGCGGGCGATGCCTCCCCGCCTGCGGGCGCGGACTCCGCAGCCTCCGCGGCCTTCGCGGCAGCGGTGGCCGTGGTCGCGCGGCGCGGAGCGCGCTTGCGCGGGGCCTTGGGTGCGTCTTCGGCGGACGCCTGCCCGGCCGGAGCCGAGGTCTCGATCTGGGTCTCGGAGATAGTCTCCACGAGTACTCCTCTTGTAAGTCGTGGGAAATTCGACGCGCACACGGCAGATGCCGGGGCGCGACCGCACGATCATGCCGAGAACAGGCTGTCCCCTGCATGCCACCCGGAGAACACGCTCGCAGAGAGCTCGGTGACCGGCTCGTGGTGCGGTTTCGGGTGCTGTGCGGCTGACGCATGAAGTGCGTCGCGGGTCGGGATCACGATTGTGACGAAGAACCCTCCGCTCGTTCCCTCACTGTACCACCTCGCACATCGACGGCGACCATCTGCGGGATCCACGGAGTGTCCGTGGCAGCCTCGGCGATCCGCACCGCGTCGAGGCGGCTGCCGGGTCCGTCGCACAGCACCAGCACGCTGGGGCCGGCGCCGGAGACCACCGCCGCGAATCCCTCGGCGCGCAGCGCGCGCACGAGCCGGTTCGTCTCGGGCATCGCGGGAGCGCGGTAGTCCTGGTGCAGACGGTCGTCGGTGGCGTCCAGCAGCACGTCCGGGCTCTGCGTGAGCGCGGCGATGAGCAGCGCGGAACGGGAGACGTTGAACACCGCGTCCTCGCTCGGTACCTGTTCGGGCTGCAGGCTGCGCGCCGCCTTGGTCGACATCGTGTAGCCGGGCACCAGCACCAGCGGCGAGACGCCGCGGTGCACGAGCAGCTTCTTGTGCTGCGGTCCGCGCGTAGCCGTCCATGCGATGGTCAGCCCGCCGAACAGCGCGGGAGCCACGTTGTCTGGATGCCCCTCGAGCTCCGTCGCAAGACGCAGCAGCGCGTCGTCGTCGAGCTCGACGATCCCGTTCAGCAGGCCCTTCGCGGCCAGCACGCCGGCCGCGACCGCGGCGCCGGACGAGCCGAGCCCGCGACCGTGCGGCACGCCGTTGCGGGCCACGAGACGGATCCCCGGCATCGTGACGCCGACATCCGCGAAAACGTGGGCGATCGATCGGACGACGAGGTTGGAAGCGTCACGGGCGATCTCATCGGCGCCGGATCCGGAGACCTCGACCTCGATCCGTCCCGGCTCGAGTGCCGTGACCTCGAGCTCGTCGTACATGCTCAGCGCGAGGCCCAGGGTGTCGAACCCGGGGCCGAGGTTGGCGCTCGTGGCGGGGACGCGCACCTCGACGGTGCGCCCCGGCATCGGGCCGGTCGCAGCGTTCACCGTCACTCCCCCTCGACCCGCAGCACCGATACCACGCGGGTGACGGCGTCGCTGTCGGCGAGGCGGGCGACCGTCTCGCTGAGAGCCTGTTCGGTGGCGCGGTGGGTGCCGATCACGAGGCGGGCTGTGCTGCTCTGCTCGCCCCGCTCGATGGTCTGCAGCGCGGTGGCGATGGAGACGCCGTGGTCGCTGAGGATCCCGGCCACCGTGGCGAGCACTCCCGTGACGTCGGCGACTTCGATCGTGATCTGGTAACGCGTGGTGATGTGTCCGAACGGCGCGATCGGCAGATTCTGCCGAGCCGACTCCCCCACGCCGACACCGCCGGCGATGTGCCGGCGTGCGGCCGAGACGACGTCGCCCAGAACGGCGGACGCGGTCTGCACGCCGCCCGCACCTGCACCGTAGAACATGAGCGGGCCGGCGGCCTCGGCCTCCACGAAGACGGCGTTGTTGCCGCCGTGCACGCTGGCCATCGGGTGCTCCCGGTCGATCAACGCCGGGTACACGCGCACCGAGACGGCGTCGCCGCCGTCCTCGGTCAGACGCTCGCACACGGCGAGAAGCTTGATCACATAGCCCGCTCGACGGGCGTCGGCGATCATGTCGGCGGTGACGGACTCGATGCCCTGGCGATGCACGTCATCGATCGAGACCTGCGTGTGGAACGCGAGGCTGGCGAGGATCGCAGCCTTCTGGGCCGCGTCGTAGCCCTCGAGATCGAGCGTGGGGTCGGCCTCGAGGTACCCGAGGTCGGTGGCGATCTGCTGCGCCTCCTGGGCGCTCAGGCCCTGGCGGTCCATGGAGTCGAGGATGTAGTTCGTACTGCCGTTGACGATTCCGAAGATCCGCTTGATGCGGTCGCCGGCGAGCGAGTCCCGCAGCGGGCGGATGATCGGTATCGCGGCGGCGACCGCCGCCTCGTACGACACCGATGCGCCGACCTGATCCGCAGCCTCGAAGATCTCCGCGCCGTGCGTGGCCAGCAGCGCCTTGTTGCCGGTGACGACGTCGGCCCCGCTGCGCAGCGCCTGGAGCACGTAGCCGCGCGCCGGCTCGATGCCGCCCATGAGCTCGATCACGATATCCGCACTCTGGATCAGCACCTCGGCATCGGTCGTGAGCAGCTCGCGCGGCAGCTCCGCGTCGCGCGGCGCATCGACGTCCCGGACGAGGATCCCGGCGAGTTCCAGCCGGGCGCCGCTGCGCTCGGCGAGGTCGCCCTGATGCTCGAGGAGCAGGCGCGCGACCTGGGATCCCACGGATCCAGCCCCGAGCAGGGCGACGCGGAGGGTGCGGCGGGTGCCGTCGAGTTCCGTCATGCTTCTCCTTCTCCGGTGCGGGCACCGGTGCGCTCCTTCGTCCGCGGAGCGGCGATGCCGGCATCCCTGGAGAGGAGGTCGTCGAGGGTCTCCCCCCGGACGATCACCCGCGCGTGACCGTCGCGCACGGCGACGACCGCGGGACGCGGGGTGTGGTTGTAGTTGCTGGACAGCGCGTGACAGTACGCGCCGGTCGCCGGCACCGCGAGCAGGTCGCCCGGAGTGACGTCGGAGGGGAGGTACTCGTGATCGACGACGATGTCCCCCGATTCGCAGTGTGAGCCCACGACCCGCGCGAGCACCGGTGCGCCGGTGCCCTCCCGTGAGGCGATGCGCGCCGAGTACTCGGATCCGTACAGCGCAGGGCGGGCGTTGTCGCTCATACCGCCGTCCACGCTCACGTAGAGGCGCCCCCCTCGTTCGCCGAGCGAGACCTCCTTGGTGGTTCCGACCTGGTACAGGGTCACACCGGCCTGACCGACGACGGCGCGTCCCGGCTCGAACGCGAGGGTCGGGAGCGGGATCCCGCGCACCTCGCACTCGCGGGCGACCGCCTCGACGATGGCGGTGGCGAGCTCCTCGATCGGCGTCGGATCGTCGGCGGCCGTGTAGGCGATACCGAAGCCGCCGCCGAGGTTGAGCAGGGGCAGCTCCCCGCCCGCGCGTAGCTCGGCGTGCAGTTCGACGACGCGCGAGGCGGACTCTGCGAAGCCGGCGGATCCGAAGATCTGGGATCCGATGTGGCAGTGCAGACCGCGCAGCTTCAGGCTGGGGATCTCACGGATCCGCTCGACGAGGGCGGGCGCGGCTTCCAGCGGGATGCCGAACTTCTGGTCCTCGTGCGCCGTGGCGAGGAAGTCGTGCGTCTCCGCGTGCACGCCACTGTTGACCCGCAGCAGCACACGCTGCACATATCCGTCGGATCCCGTGCCGGCGCTGCGACGCTCGGCGATCGCGCCGAGGCGCTCGATCTCGATAGCGGAGTCGACGATGATCGTGCCGACACCGACCTGGACGGCGCGCTCCAGTTCGGTGACGGTCTTGTTGTTGCCGTGGAAGCCGATCCGCGACGGCTTGATGCCGGCGGCCAGCGCGATCTCGAGCTCGCCGCGGCTGCAGACGTCGACGCGCAGGCCCTCCTGGGAGACCCAACGCGCGACCTCCGTGCTGAGGAACGCCTTGCCCGCGTAATACACGCGCGCCTTGGTGCCGTGAGCGGCCGCCGCGACGTCGAAGGCAGCCTTGATCCTGGCCGCGTGGGCACGCACCTCGCCCTCGTCCAGCACGTAGAGCGGGGTGCCGAAACGTGCGCGCAGCTCAGCGACGCCGACGCCGCCGAGCTGCAGCTCTCCGTCGGCGTCGCGCCGTGCGGAAGCCGGCCACACCCCCGGGGCGAGATCGTTCGGATCAGCCGGTTCCTTCAGCCAGTCCGGGGCGAGCGCGTCGGGCGATGCGGGAAGCACAGGGCACCAATCGTCGTGTGTGTCTCGGGTGTTCGAGCCCGGCCCAGAGCGTGCCGAGTTCTGAGAATTCTAAGGCACCGCATCGGTCCGCCCCGACGGGTGTGACGTCCCGGGACGGGGCCGCGCGGCACGGTGGCGAGTCTGGTTGGATGAGCGGATGCGCGGATTCCATCACGTCGAACTCTGGGTGCAGGACGTCACACGTTCCGCCCCCGGATGGGACTGGCTGCTCGGACGGATCGGCTTCGCGTCGGCGGAGGCCTGGACTGAGGGCCGCTCGTGGCGGAACGGAGACGCGTACCTCACGATCTGCTCGGCCCCTGCCCTGCACGGAACCGGCCACGACCGCCGGCTGCCCGGCCTGAACCACCTGGCCTTCCACGGCGGGTCCCGGAGCGACGTCGACCGACTGATGGCCGCGGCACCGCAGCACGGCTGGAGCGCCTTGTACGTCGACCGGTACCCGCATGCCGGCGGTCCGGATCACTACGCGGGATGGCTTGAGAACAGTGAGGGATTCAAGGTCGAGGTCGTCGCGGAATCCTGAGATCCGTCGGCGCCCGCGGTGCCCTTCCGTCGGAGATGTGCGCTTCGATCGGAGGAATTCGACGACTCCCTCCGACGAAGAGGTACGACTCCGTGCGAGGCGTACGACTGTCCGCGCTCTCCGTCCCGCGACCTCGGCCCGTTCAGCGCGCTTCTGCGAGGTGAGGCGACACGGAACGGCCGCCTCGTCACGGGCTTTCGAACCGGCATCCGCGTCTCGCTACGCTCGGAGGATGGGCACCATGACCGCCTCCGAGCGCACTCCGGCACAGAAGCCCTGGCTGCCGCGCACGATCGACGCGCTGCTGGGCCGCGTGCTCCGCTGGCGCGTCACACGCACCTGGCTGCTGTACTCCGAGAAGCACGGGCCGTCCCTGGCCGACGGCATCACCTACCGCGCGCTGTTCAGCCTGTTCGCCGCCGTTCTGCTGGGGTTCTCGGCCGCAGGGCTGTGGCTCACGGGCAATCCCGAGGCCCTCGCCGCTCTCGTCCGGACCGTGGACTCCGCTGTCCCGGGGCTGGTCGGCCACGGCGGCCTCATCGATCCGAACAGGATCGCCGCACCCGCCGGACTGTCGGTCGCGGGTGTCGTCTCGCTCGCGGGACTCGTCGGCGCGGCACTCGGCGCGATCGGGTCGCTACGCATCGCGCTGCGCATGCTCGCCGGCGCGCTCGCCGACGACGTGCAGTGGTACTGGGTGATCGCTCGCAACCTCGGGCTTGCGCTCGGCATCGGAGTCGGCTTCGCGCTGAGCGCGGCCGCCACGGTGGTCGGCTCGGTCGGCCTGGACCAGATCGCGGAGCTGCTGGGCCTCCGGCACTCGCCCGCGACCGCGTGGATCGAGCGGATCCTGTCGCTTGTCGTCGTGTTCGCGCTCGACACCGCGCTCATCGCCGCGCTGTTCGCGGTGCTCTCCGGAGTGCGCGCGGGCGCCCGCACTCTCTGGGCGGGGTCCGCGCTCGGCGGCCTCGGTCTTCTCGTACTGCAGCAGTTGTCCACGCTCTTCGTCGGCGGAGCCGCGTCGAACCCGCTGCTCGCCTCCTTCGCGGCGCTGATCGCGCTGCTGCTGTGGCTGAACCTGTCCGCGCAGGTCGTGCTGTTCGCGAGCGCGTGGATCATCACCGGCGTCGAGGACGCGGAGGACAGGGCGACCGGCAGGCCTCGTTCGTTCGCCGAGCGGCGCCTGGACCGGGCCGAGCGGCTGCTGACCGCGACCACGGCCGAGCGCGACGCAGCGCGCGAGCAGGTCACGACGGAGCACGCCGGATCCTGACGGCTACGACGCGGGGCAGGTGCCGTTCTCGAGCAGTGTCGGATCCGTCGTGATCGCGCTGTCCGCGGAGAACGTCGCCACCAGCGCGCCGGCAACCACGCGAAGTCCGCTCAGGTGCACGCCCGCCGGCAGCCGGTCGGCGATGCAGAGCTTCTGCGTCGCGAACAAGGGCTTCAGTGCCGCCCCGAACGGGGTCGATGCGATGGTGTCGGGATCGACGGTGAGCGCGCCGATCGTCGCCGAGGTCGGCGTGAAGGTGAGCTCGCCGCCCGCAGCCCCCGGGGTCAGCGCGAGCGCGAGCGGCACGGTGGCGCCGAAGAGCTTGACGGATCCGGTCGCCTCGAGGTCCTCTCCGTCCAGCGTCACGGACTCGATCGGCGTGGATCCGGCAGCCGCCGTGATCGCCTTCTCGAGCTGATCGCCTGTGATGCGGAAGGTGCCCTTCGCGGCGCCGAGCGCGCCGCCGCGGATCGGCACACCGGTCGCATCGACCTGGACGGCGCTCGTGATCGGACCGATCGCGACGCTCTTCGAGGAGATGCGGACGTCGTCCAGCCGACCCGCCACGAGCTGCGGCAGTACGATCCCGCCCACGTTCACGTCCATCTGCTGGTCGGCGGGGAGTTTCAGCGCCGTGATCACCTGCGAGCGGATCTGCTGCGCGACGACGGCGCGCGCCACGAACTCGCCGCCCACGACGAGGGCCGCGAGCACGACCACGACGATCCCCAGCACCCACGGCCAGCGCGCACGCCGGCGCGGCGGTGGCACGGCGACCGGTGCCGACGGCAGCGAGGGTCGAGGTGGGAGCCCCGCATCGAGCGCGGCGCCAGGCGCCGCGCTCCCGAAAGCCGCGGTCGTCTGCGACCCGCCGGTCGGCGGCAGCGGCACCGTCGGGTGCTCGGAACCGAGGTCCCGCGGATACGGTTCCGTCGGGTGCGTACCCTCCTCCGCGCCGCTCACGTCACATCCGCTCCGGCGCGGACACCCCGAGCAGGTCGAGGCCGTTGCGCAGCACCTGGCCCGTGGCGTCGTTCAGCCACAGGCGGGTGCGGTGCACGTCTTCGATCGGGTCGTCGCCCTGCGGGATCACGCGGCAGTTGTCGTACCAGCGGTGGTACAGCCCCGCGAGCTCCTCCAGGTAGCGGGCGACGCGGTGCGGCTCGCGCACCTCGGCGGCGAAGGCCACGATCCGCGGGAACTCCTGCAGCGCGCCCAGCAGCGCCGACTCGGTCTCGTGCGTCAGCAGCTCGGGCGCGAACGCCGACCGGTCCACGCCGGAGTCAGCCGCGTTGCGGGCGACGTTGTGCGTGCGCGCGTGCGCGTACTGGACGTAGAACACCGGGTTGTCATTCGTGCGCTTCTGCAGCAGCTCCGGGTCCAGCGAGAGCGGGGAGTCGGCCGGCGAGCGCTCGAGCGAATACCGCAGCGCGTCCGTGCCGAGCCATTCGCGCAGGTCGTCCATCTCGATGATGTTGCCGGCCCGCTTGCTGAGCCGGGCGCCGCCCACCGAGACCAGCTGCCCGATGAGCACCTCGACATCCTTCTCCGGGTCGTCGCCGGCAGCGCCGGCGAGCGCCTTGAGGCGGTGCACATAGCCGTGGTGGTCGGCGCCGAGCAGGTAGATCTTGTGCTCGAAGCCGCGGTCGCCCTTGTTCAGGTAGTACGCGGCGTCGGCGGCGAAATACGTGTACTCGCCGTTGGAGCGGCGGATCACGCGGTCCTTGTCGTCGCCGAAGTCGGTGGTGCGCACCCACACCGCATCGTCCTGATCGAACACGTGCCCCTGCGCGCGCAAGCGGTCCACGGCCTCGTCGACAAGGCTCGGGCCGCCGTCCTCGCCCTTCGCATGCAGGATCCGCTCGGAGAACCAGACATCGAAGACGACATTGAACTTGGCCAGTGATTCCTGCTGCTCGGCGAGCTGGTACCGGTAGCCGAGCTCGCGGGCGACGTCGAGCTGCACCTCGGGGTCGAGGGCGAGGAAATCGGGGCGATCGGTGAGAACGCGCTGCGCGATGTCGGTGATGTAACTGCCCGCGTAACCGCCCTCGGGGGTCGGCTCGCCCTGCGCTGCGGCCACGATGGATCCGGCGAACCGTTCCATCTGCGCACCCGCGTCGTTGATGTAGAACTCGCGCGCCACGGTGGCCCCGCTGGCGTCGAGCAGACGCGCGATCGCGTCGCCGAGAGCGGCCCAGCGGGTGTGCCCGATGTGCAGCGGCCCGGTCGGGTTCGCGGACACGAACTCGACGTTGATCGACCGGCCCGCCTGCGAGTCGTTACGGCCGTATGCCTCGCCCGCATCCACGATCACCTTGGCGAGGGCGCCGGCCGCGCCCGCTTCGAGGCGCACGTTGAGGAACCCCGGCCCTGCGACTGAGGCCTCGGCGATGCCGTCCACGGCGCCGAGTCCGTCGGCGATCTGCTGCGCGAGCTCGCGCGGATTCGTGCCGAGCTGCTTCGCGAGGCGCATCGCGATGTTGGTGGCCCAGTCGCCGTGCTCACGGTTGCGCGGACGCTCCAGCACGATGTCGCCCGCGGTGAGCGGAAGGGGCTCGCCACCTCGTCGCTCGTCCGCGATCGGCGCGAGGACGGACAGGATCGCTGTGGCGAGAGCTTCGGGATTCATAGGGTATCGATTCTAGGGCGTGTCCCCTTGCGGAATCGTCGTGTGCGGGGCGGGATCCGCCAGCGGAACCCGAGCCCGCATCGCCTCGCCGATCCCCGCGCGCACGCGCGCCAGCGTCCTCTCATCCACCCGGAGTCCCGCGTGGCGGAGGGCGAGCATCGTCGCACCCGCGGCGCCGCTGTCGACCAGCACGAACGGCTGGTCGCCGAAGGCTGCGGTCACATGCGCGCGCAGCACCCGCTGCGGCGCGCCCGGCCTCGACACGATGCTGCCGCCGACCACGACCGGCCCCGGTGCTGCCTGCACGAGCTCGATCGTCTGCGCCAGCTGCTCGCCCGCCTCCTGCAGGATCCGCTCCGCAACCGGATCCTGCTCCTCGGCCGCATCGAACACGAGCGGAGCGAAGGCCGCAAGCTGCACGGGCCGCTGCGCATACAGCACGCGGATCAGCTGCTCCAGGCCGACCGGTCGCCCATCGCTCCCCCGGCTCAGAGCGCCCTCTCCGGCGATGCCCGCCGCCTGCAGCACCCGCGGGGTGAGGACGGTCGCGGGGCCGAGTCCGTCCAGCTCCGCCACGGCGGCGGCGGCCCCCGCACGCCCGATCCAGAAGCCGCTGCCCCGGTCGCCCAGCAGCCAGCCCAGCCCGTCCGCCGTCGCAACGATGCGCCCGCCCTCCACGCGCACGGCGCTCGCACCCGTTCCGCACACCACGCCGTACCCGACCGGCGCGACGGCGCCACTCGCGTACATGGCCAGCAGATCCGATTCGAACCACAGCGCGCCCGCGAACCCGTTTTCCTTCAACGGCTCGAGGATCCAGTCGGATGCACCGCCGCGCGCATCATGACCGGCCATGGCGACGACGATCTCGGACACCTCGGACAGGCTGGCACCACCTGCGGCCAGGGCGCCGGCGATCGCGCCGCGGACCTCGGCAAGGGCCGCAGGAATACCCGATGAAGTGGGATTCCCGCTGCCGCCGCGACCGAAGCCGACGACGCGTCCTTCGCCGGTCGCGAGCACCGCTCTCGTGGAGGTGCCTCCTGCATCCACACCGATCACGAGCATCTTGCACCCCAATTTGTTATCTGCCCTACTTGATTTTTCACCCGGGACCTGATGAGAATGTTTTTCACCCGAACCCCGTCGTAGCACGACGCGTTTTCACCGGAGGCTATGGTGCCACTCATGCAGGATGTCGGCAACGAGTTGTCGATCACGCAGCGCATCTCGCTGCGGCGTCCTGCGATGCCCAAGGCCATGGCGAAGATCGCGGCCGTGATCGCCGCCCACCCCACAGCCCCGGTCGAGCTGACCATCACCGAACTCGCCGACCAGGCCGGCACCTCGGCCGCCACCGTCACCCGCTTCTGCCGCGCGATCGGCTTCGAGGGGTACACGCAGTTCCGCGTCGGCGTCGCGGCCGAGTCGGGACGAGGCGATGCCGGCACCACGTGGCGCACCGACATCGCGGACGACATCGGGCAGGACGACCCGGCCGACCGGGTGCTGCTCACGCTGCTCGGACTGCACACGCGCAGCATGGAGGTCACGACCCGCCTGCTGGATCTCGACGATGTCCAGCTCGTCGCACGCGCCATCGCCGAGGCGCGGCACGTCGACATCTACGGCGTCGGCGGCAGCGGCGTCATCGCCGACGAGTTCCGCGGCCGGCTCTATCGGATCGGCGTGAACGCGCATTCCTGGTCCGATGTGCACGACGGCCTCACCAGCGCGGTGCTGCAGGACGGTTCCTCGGTCGCGGTCGGGATCTCCAACACCGGCAGAACCGAAGAGACCATCGAGATGCTCTCGCATGCGCGCGCCGCCGGAGCCCTCACTGTCGCGATCACGACCGATGCCGACTCCTGGCTCGCCGCCAGCGCCGACGTGGCCCTGATCACCGCCTCGGAGAACCCGGCCCAGCGCCCCGATGACCTCTCCATCAAGCACGCGCAGCTTCTCGTGGTCGATCTGCTCTACGTCCTCGTCGCGCAGCGCACACTCGGCGAGGCCGCGACACGTCTCGCGGCCAGCGCGATGGCCGTCTCCGCGCACCGACGTTCCTCCGCTCCGCACGAAGCCCGCCGAACCCCCCGCACGAAGGAGTCCACCCGATGAGCGCCTCTCCCCTGGATCTGCTCCGCGAAGCCGAGACGCGCCTCGAGCGCCTCGCCGCCGATGCGGAGCGCGGCGCGCTGGATCCGGCCATCGACCTGCTCGTCACCGCATTGCGCGACGGCGGAGTCATCCAGGCGTTCGGCACCGGGCACTCCGAGGCGTTCGCGATGGAGATCGCGGGGCGCGCGGGCGGACTCATCCCGACCAACCGCATCGCGCTGCGCGACATCGTGCTGCACGGCGAACGCACCGCCGACGTGCTGACCGGCTCCCTCGAGCGCGAGCCCTGGGTGGTCGACGAGCTCATGGCGGTCTCCCCCGTGGCTGAGAACGACGTCTTCGTGATCGCCTCGAACTCCGGCGTGAACGGATCCATCGTCGGCGTCGCACTGTGGGCCAAGGAGCACGGTCACAAGGTCATCGCCGTGACCAGCCTCGAGCACACCGCCCGGGTCGAGCCCAAGCACCCGAGCGGCAAGCGTCTCAGCGAGATCGCCGATGTCGTGATCGACAACCTCGCCCCCTACGGCGATTCGACCCTGAACGTCACCGAGACCATCTCGGCCGGCGCGATCTCGTCGATCACCGCCGCGTTCATCGCTCAGCTGCTCACCCTGGGCGTCGCCCGCGCGCTCACCGACGCCGGCGAGGTTGCGCCGATGTACATCTCCGCGAACATCCCCGGCGGTGACGAGCACAATTCCGCGCTCGAAGCGCGCTACCTCGAGCGGCTCCGCCGCGGCGCCTGAGGGCGCCCACAGACTCATCCTCTCCCTCACCCTCACCACCCACTAGGAAGGCAAGAATCACATGGAAACCAGAGATGCTTCCATCAGCCGTCGCTCGCTGCTGCGCGGGGCTGCTCTCGCAGCGGTCATGGTGCCGCTCGGCGTCAGCCTGGCGTCCTGCGCTGGTCCGAGCGGCTCCGGCGGCGGCAACGCCGGTGGCGGCACGAAGTCCGCCGACAACCCGTTCGGCGTCGCAGCGAACTCCAAGGTCGACGCGGTGATCTTCGACGGCGGCTACGGCGTGGACTACGTCGAGAACGCGGCGAAGATCATGGGCGGGAACAAGAAGCTCGGCGGCGCGACCGCCAAGATCTCCCCGTCCACCAAGATCGCGCAGGAGCTGCAGCCGCGGTTCGTCGGCGGCAACCCGCCGGACCTGATCGACAACTCGGGTGCGAACTCGATCGGCTGGAACACGATCCTCGACCAGCTCGAGGATCTGTCCGATGTGCTCGAGTCGAACAACCTCGAGGGCACCAAGATCAGCGACACGCTCTACGGCGGCGTCAAGGATCCCGGCACGTTCGACGGCAAGTTCGTCGCGATCAACTACTTCATGACGGTGTTCGGCCTGTGGTACTCGTCGAGCCTGTTCGAGAAGGACGGTTACAAGGTCCCGACCAGCTGGCAGGACCTGAAGGACCTCGGCGCGGCGGCCAAGGCCAAGGGCAAGTACCTGTTCGTCTGGGGCAAGGAGGCGGCGACGTACTACCAGACGCTCGTCATCGACTCCGCGGTGATCCAGTCGGGCGACGACGTGCGCCTGCCCCTGGAGAACCTGAAGGAGAACTGCTGGTCGCACCCGACCCTGCAGGCGATCCTGACGATCCTGTACGACCTGATCCAGGCCGGCTACATGAAGCCGGGCGGGTCGGGCACCCAGTTCACCCAGGCGCAGTCGCAGTGGAGCCTGGATGAGGCCGCTCTGCTCTACCCCTCGGGCTCGTGGATCGAGAACGAGATGAAGAAGCAGACCGCGGACGGCTTCAAGATGATGGGCATCCCGGAGCTCCCGCTGGACGACAAGCAGACCACGCCGAAGGGCACCATGCGCGCCGAGGCCGGCGAGCCGTTCATCGTCCCGACCAAGGCGAAGAACGCGGCCGGTGGCAAGGAGCTGCTGCGCACCATGCTGTCGAAGGATGCGGCGACCTGGACGGCGCAGCAGAAGTTCGCGCCGACCATCGTGAAGGGCACGGTGCCGGACGACGCCTTCGGCTCGACCGCGCTCGCATCGCAGATCAAGATGCTGGACGCGGCCGGCGACAACGTGTTCACCATCAAGTCGACGAACCTGTACGGCATGAACTCGGACCAGTTGCCGATCTGGAACTCGTTCCTCGACGGCAAGATGACGGTCGATGAGATCACCAAGCAGCTGCAGGCGCTCGTCGACAAGGTCCGCAACGACAGCTCGGTGAAGAAGATCGAGATCAAATGAGCAATTCAACAGTCAGCGGCGGGTCTGCACTGCAGACCGCCGCTGTGGTTACAGCACGCTCGGGGCGGCGCAAGCCGCCCCGAGCGGGGCTCCCGCGCAAGATGACTCTGGACTATGCGTCGTTCCTTGCGGTCTTCCTGGTGCTTCCGGTCGCGATCTTCCTGATCTTCGTGATCTGGCCGTTCATCCAGGCGGTCTACTTCTCGCTGACGAACTGGACCGGGTTCTCCCCGCAGATGGGCTTCGTCGGCCTGGACAACTTCGTGAGGCTGTTCCAGGACGGCGCCTTCATGCAGGCGATGGGGAACAACATCCTGCTGGCGATCGTCGTTCCGCTGATCACGATCATCATCGCCCTGGTGTTCGCGAGCCTGATCACCGTCGGCGGACCCAGCCATGGTCAGGTACGCGGTCTCAAGGCCTCGAGCTTCTACCGGGTGGTGTCGTTCTTCCCCTACGTGATCCCGGCGATCGTCATCGCGATCCTGTGGAACATGATCTACGCGCCGAGCGGCCTGCTCAACGGCATCCTGGGCCTCTTCGGCATCGACAACAACCAGTTCGCCTGGCTCGGCGACCAGCGCACGGCGATGCCCGCGTCGATCTTCGTGATGGTCTGGGGCATGGTCGGCTTCTACATGGTGCTGTTCATCGCCGCCATCAAGGGGATCCCGGCGGAGACGCTGGAAGCGGCCCGCATCGACGGCGCCGGTCGATTCCGCACGGTGACCTCGATCATGCTTCCGCAGATCCGCGACAACGTGCAGACCGCATACATCTATCTGGGGATCGCGGCGCTCGACGCCTTCGTCTACATGGCAGGCCTGAACTCGACCGGCGGCCCGGGCAACAGCACCCTGGTGATGAGCCAGTACCTGTTCCGCACCGCCTTCGAGAAGGGGCAGTTCGGTCTGGCCAGCGCCATGGGCGTGGTGCTCGCCGTTCTCACCCTGGTGTTCGCCGGTCTCGTGATGGGTGTGTTCCGCCTCACGGGCGGCAAGGATGAAGGAGGACGCTCATGAGCGTCGAGACCCGCGCAGCGATCACGATCGATCCGGGCGCCCGGCAGGTCGAGCACAAGACGAAGTCCACCGCGAGCGACAAGGTGGTCGGCGGGGTCTCGCACGTCATGCTGGTCATCTGGGCGATCATCGTGATCCTCCCCCTGGTGTGGACGATCATCGGCTCGTTCAAGACCACGAAGGAGATCTTCAAGTCGCCCTTCGGGCTCCCGGCGAACTGGAACTTCGATAACTACGTCACGGCATGGGTCGGCAACAACTTCGGTCGCATGTTCCTGAACACGATCATCGTGGTCGGGTTCTCGCTGTTCCTGGTGATGCTGCTGGGCGCGATGTGCGCCTACGTGCTGGCACGGTTCTCCGTTCCCGGCAGCAGGGTGATCTACTACCTGATGCTGGCGGGGCTCACCTTCCCCGTGTTCCTCGCGATCGTGCCGCTGTTCGGCATCCTGCAGAAGATCGGTCTCCTGGGAACGCTGCCGGGCCTCATCCTCACCTACGTGGCATACGCCTTGCCGTTCACGGTCTTCTTCCTGTACTCGTTCTTCAAGTCGCTGCCGTACGAGATCCAGGAGGCGGCCTACATGGACGGCGCCAGTGAATGGCGCACGTTCTTCCAGGTGATGCTGCCGATGGCCAAGCCGGGCCTCGCCGCGATCGCGATCATGAACTTCCTCGGCCTGTGGAACCAGTTCCTGCTGCCGATTGCCCTGAACCCGAACCAGGACAACTACGTGCTGAGCCAAGGCATGGCCGCTTTCGCCTCGTCGGCGGGCTACTCGCTCGACTTCGGTGCGATGTTCGCGGCGGTGATGATCACGATCATCCCGGTGCTGCTCATCTACATCTTCTTCCAGCGTCAACTGCAGGGATCCGTCTCGCAGGGCACCTCGAAGTAGTCCATGGGACGGATGGGAACGACAGGAACCCATCCGTCCCGCCACCTGTCCCACCACCATCCGCCCGCGGCTGTGAGAGGGCGCTCGCATGCGCGCCCGCTGCCCGCAGGCACACGTTCTGGAGCACGATGTCGATCTCCGCAGATACTGCTGCGCACCACCCGACCCCCGCACAGTTGCGCTGGCAGCGCGGCGGTATCGGGGTCTTCCTGCATTTCGGCCTGAACACGTTCGCCGGCGTCGAATGGGGTGACGGAACACTGCCGGCCGCGAGTTTCGACCCGCGGCTCCTCGATGCACGGCAGTGGGTGGCCGCAGCGCAGCTGGCGGGTGCGACGTACGTCGTGCTGACGGCCAAGCATCACGACGGCTTCTGCCTGTGGCCCACATCGACCACCGACTACTCCGTGGCTTCCAGCCCGTGGCGGAACGGCAAGGGCGACGTGGTCCGGGAACTCGCCGATGCCTGCGCCGAAGCCGGGATGGGCCTCGGACTTTACCTCTCGCCGTGGGACCGTCACGAGCCGCGTTACTCGGATCCTGCGGCGTACGACGACTTCTATTGCGCTCAGCTCACCGAACTGTGCACCCGGTACGGCGACCTCGTCGAGGTCTGGTTCGACGGCGCGGGGTCGGCCGGCCGGAGCTACGACTGGGAGCGGATCGTCGAGGTCGTGCGCACCCACCAGCCCGAGGCCGTGATCTTCAACATGGGCGATCCCGACATCCGCTGGGTCGGCAATGAGGACGGCCTCGCCGCTGATCCCGTCGAGTACGTGGTCGACGTCACGCGCAACGATGTGCACACCGACGAAGTGCTCGACTTCGGCGAGCGCTATCTGCCCCCGGAATGCGACGTCTCGCTGCGCCACGGCTGGTTCTGGCATCCCGACGACGCCCCGAAGAGCGTGGAGCACCTCCTGGCGATCTACTACCGCTCGGTCGGGCTGGGCGCCAACCTGCTGCTGAACGTCCCCCCGAATCGTGACGGACTCATCGACGATACGGACCTGGTTCGGCTGCGGGAGTATTCGCAAGAGCGGGAACGCCGCTTCGGAACGCCGCTGCCCGCCGCGCTCACGCCTCTCTCCCCCGGTCGCTGGAGGGCCGACTTCGGCTCCGACGTCCACATCGATCACCTCGAGCTCGTCGAGGAGCTCGAGAACGGTCAGCGCGTCGCCGCGCATCGCATCCTGGCGTCCGGAGTGGAGGTCTGCTCGGGTCAGACCATCGGCGCCGGCCGATTGCACGCCTTCCCCGGGCGCACCCTGGGCGCGGTCGAGATCGAGGCGATCGGCCCCGATCCCGTGCTCCTGTCCGTGCGCGGCTTCCGGACCGGGAGCGAGAGCATCCCTGTCCCCCCTTCCGTCGAGGAGTACCGGGCGGCCGACGGCGACATGATCCTCATGTGACCGCCCTCACGGGAAGGCGGGCTCTTGGCCCGGCGTCACGCCGGCCGCTGCGCCGTCACTCGCCATATCCCCCTACCGCACGGTCAGCGTCACGTACTGCGAGGCGTTGCCCGGAGCCTGCTGCTCGAGGCGCATCCTCTCGTTCACGTACTGCAGGGTCAAGCCGCTGTTGCGGTTGACCAGGCGGTAGGTGGTGGATCCGTCCAGCGATGTGCCGTCGGTCGCGACGCGCTGCAGGTACCACTGATCGCTGCCACCCGGCGTCCCGAGGCCGGCCGAGGTCAGAGGCTGGGCGTCGGCCTGCGGCGCCCCGACCGTGACGACCGCGTCGACGGCGCGCTGCTCGGCCGGCGCGGATCCGGAAACCCGGAGGTCCTTGCCGGTCGCGGCGTCGACGATGCGGTAGAAGCCGCTGTTCTGGCTGCCGTCGCGCACGTCCTTCACCGGCTGGAGCTTCCAGGTGGACACGCCCGTGGCCGCTCCGTCCCCGCCGTCCAGGCCGGGTCCGCGGTTCGCCGTCACGGCCTTGCCGCCGACCCGCAGCACGTAGGCGGAATCTCCGGACACCGCTTTGCCGGCCGTGTCCCGCGGGGTGTACTCGGTGCTCACCGCCGCGGATCCGTCGCCGGCGGTCTGCGCGATGTCGAACACCTTGGCGGTCAGATCCGAGATCGTCAGGAACGAACGTCCGGTGACGTTCTGGTTCGTCAGGCTGCCGTTGTCCAGAGAGGTGAGGTAACCGCCATTGGATCCGGCGGGCATGAGGCCCACGACCTTCCAGGAGTTCGGGTCGCCGAGATCAGCCGTCTCATAGACGTTCCCGTCGTAGCCGACGATGCGGTACAGCCCGGAGAACGCGTTGTACGAGATAGCCGACTCGTTGTTCGCCGACGGCAGGTACAGATGACCGGTGTTCGGATCCTTGTAATACGCACTGTTCGTGATGAGATCCACGGTCTGGGAGGCACCGGTGGCCGGATCCGTCTGCGTCACGTAGATGCCGCCCGTGACGACCTTGACGCCGTTCTCGTACTTGTCGTCGACCGCCTTGAGCGTCAGGTCCTGGCCGGTCACGTCGTCGTGGTACGACACGGTCCGGTCCGGCGCAGACTCCGCTGTCGCGTTGTTCACGATCGTGTGCGTCAGCGTGTTCGCCGTGTAGGTGTTTCCGGACGCGTCGGAGAACACGATGAGGTGATCGGCGGCGACCTTCGCGGCCTGGTACGACGCGGTGGCGTTGTCGCCGGATCCCTGCCAGGCGATGAGGTCGGTCGCCGGGTCGTACACGACGTTCAGCCCGCCGACGGAGTTGACGTTGCCGTCGATGCCGCCGATGCCCGGCTGCGACCACGAGCCGTTGTACCACTTCTGCCAGGTGCCGCTGGCCATGCCGCCGCTGATCGGCGCGCGGGCCATCTCGGTCCAGCTGGCGAGGGTCGAGGAAGCCGGCTTCTTGTAGATCTTCACGTTGTACGTGATGTAGAAATAGCCCGTCGAGTAATCGATGAACAGCCGGCAGCCGGAGTTGCCGAACGGATACGACTGACCGGGTGAGGCGGCGCTGTCGATCACCTGATCGTCATCCCACGCCGAGGTGAGCGCCGGCCCCTGGTACTGCCAGGAGGCGCCTTCGTCCTTCGAGGTCGCGAGCAGGATCCGGTTGTTGTGGTGCCCGGTCGAGATCTTCTGATCGACCGTCGCGTCTGCACCCTTGGTCTGCCAGGGATCGAACTGGAACTCGTCGTTGAGCAGCGCGTGCCACGTGCCCTGCGGATCCACCCAGACGCCGATGACGTCGCAGTGGTCGTCCTGCTGAGGCGACGGGATCGGGAAGGTCGGATCCTTGTCGAGCTGGTAGCAGATGGTGCCCGCGTCGGCATAGTACGCGGGCGCCTGAACCTTCTGCGTCGTGGTGCCCATCCCTGCGGACACCGCGCCCATGTCGGTGTTCGTGAACGTGCGCGCCCAGGCGTTGCCAGGGTTCGTGTTGTAGGACGTGAGCGCATTGCTCCAGTGGAATTGGCCGTCCTTGCCGAGATACGCCGAGCCGGCGATGTCGCTGGTCAGACCGCCCTTCATGGTGGTGGTGCCGGCCGCGACGTACTGCGGCGGAGCCGGGGTGGTGCCGGCCTGCGCGGTGGCGGGCAGCGCGAGAGCGAGGACGGCCCCTGCGGCGAGCGCCGGGGTCAGCCGTCGCCAGCGCGCTTTGCTTTGCGCGGTGCGGTGTTGTTTCATGGTGGTGCCCTTTCCTGTTCCTCTTCGAAGCGGAGGGTTTGGGTGTGTCCTTCCCGTTCCCACGTCGCAAGCGCGGAACGGGAAGGCGCCCGCTCATGCGTTCACACGAGCGCGACGTCGGGGTTGGGCTCGCGCAGGCCGCTCTCCGGGTCCGCAGGCGCGATCTCGAGGGCGAGCACGGTCGGCATGCCCGTGGCGGCGGGGGCCGCGAGCTGGGCGGTGTGGGCGTCCAGTTCGGTGAACGACACGGCGGTGTCGTCATCGAGTGCGCGCACCCCGCGCAACGCGACGCCGGGCGGCAGCGCGATCGTGAGGATGCCGGAGACCGGGATCCGGGTGACGATCGCGTGCACAAGGGCGGATCGTTCGGCTGACTCCTCCGCCTGCAGGGGCATCGTGTAAAAGCCCCATCCGGGGTAATCCCACCCTTCAGCCGGCCCGCTGCCGTGCACGGCTGCCCCGTTCATGGCCATCCAGGCGCCGACCTCGTCGGCCAGGGCGACCTCGACGGGGGCGAGCGAGCCGTCGCCGCGCGGCCCGAAGTTCAGCAGGAGGTTGCCTCCCAGGCTCACGGTCTGCGCGAGCTGCTCCACGACCTGCGCCGGCGTCTTGCGCCCTCGCTCCGCCCAGGCGGAGTCATGGAAGCCCCAGCTCGCCTGGGTGAGGGTGGCGCAGGCCTCCCAGTCGTGCACGGCGACCGACCGGTCCCACGGCGCGGGGAGCCGGCGCTCGTAACCGCTCTCGTAGTCGCCCATCAGGGAGCCGTTGGAGTCGAAATGCCGTGCGCCCCTGTCATCGGCGCGGAGACGGCTGTTCACGATCGCGCCGGGGATCCGTTGCTTGAGCCGCTGCTCGATCTCGTGGGTCCAGCGCCCGTTCGCCTTCACGGACTCGTCCCAGGTGCCGTCGAACCAGAATCCGCGCACCTGCGGGTATCTCTCCGCCAGCTCGAGCAGCTGGTTCGTCGCGAAGTCGAGATAGCGGTCGAACGCCACGCGATCGTCATCGGACTCGATGGCGTATCGCCAGTCCGGGTGATGCCAGTCCAGCACCGAGTAGTAGAGGTGCGTGGCGAGACCTTCGGCGCGATACGCGTCGAGGATCTCGCCGAGCACGTCGCGCCCCGAGGGCGTGGCGGCGACGCTGAAGTCGGTGTACGCGCTCGGCCACAGGCAGAAGCCGTCGTGGTGCTTCGTGGTGATCGTGACATAGCGCGCGCCCATGCGCTTCGCCGTGCGGGCCCACTCCGCCGGGTCGAATCCCTCCAGCGTGAAGTCGGCGGCGAGCGCACCCCACTCCTCCCGGCTCACGTGCGCCGAGTGCATGAGGAACTCCGCGGCGAACTCGATCGTGCGCCCCTGCCACGTCCCCGCGGGGATCGCATACAACCCCCAGTGCACGAACTGCCCGAACCGATCGGCACGGAACGCCCGCATCGTCGGGTCCTGTCGGCGCCCCTCCGGTCCCGCGCCGTAGCGCAGCTCGATCATCGGGCCTCCCCCCGAGGACCGGTGAGGCCCGGGTGCTCGTCCCATGGGACGAACGTCGCCAGGTCGAACTCGGAGGTCGCGCCCGAGGCCCACGTCAGGCGCACGAGGGTGCCATCGACATCCACCCGCACCCGATCGCGCCACTCCTGCGGGTCGACCGCGCCGCCGCGTTCGAGCACGTGCAGGGTGACCACGACCGTGTTCCTCGTGCTGGTGCGGCCCTGCAGGGCGGGAGTCGCGGAGTGCGAGCCCATCGCGTTGGCATCGCGGTAGGCGAACACGCGCGCCCGCTCGGGGCGACGGCTTGCATCGTCGGCGACGGCGGGCCGAGGAGCGTCCCACCCGTGCAACCCGATCACCGCGGAGAGCAGGCCGTCGCGGCCCTGCGCCCAGGCGCCGTCCTCGAAGACGCCGGTGGCCAGCTCGGCGTCGTCGGCGACCGCCCAGCCGCCCTCGCGCATCGGCCACGGCCGATCCGTCTGAACGAGATGCGCACGCACCTCGGCGGTGCCGTCGCCCGCGGTCACCGTGGTCACTGCGGTCCCGGGCAGCGCACGGCGATGCAATTGCGGTACGTGCACGGATCCGGCGAGATCCCCCTCGACTCGCGTGGCCCGCAGGGAACTGCGCCTGCTGCCGGCGCCCTCGTCGTCGAGCAGCGCGAAGTGCGAGTCGATCGCGTCGACCCAAGCCGGCCCCGTGCCCGGTGCGGTGTGCGTCGAGTACGCGAACTTCGCGTAGTGCGGGTCGTCGCGGTCCTCGTCCTCGCCGACGGGCAGCGTGGCGTGATCCGAGCCGTGGTTCGCCATCCGCACGATGCCGTCCGAGGCTCCGCTGAGCACCCACCCCACGGGCTCGATCGGGGCGGTGAAGGAGCCGTGATCGGAGGGCTGGGCCTCCTCGATCGCAGTCCAGACGGGAGCCGTCTCGGGCTGGGCCAGCCCGAGGAATCCGATGCCTGCCAGATACGGGGATCCGAAGCCGCTGTAGTCCTGGCACATCGGCTCGAACTCGCCGTACCACCCGAGCGTGAGCGGGCCGTCGGCACCGACTCCCTGCGCGGTGAAGCGCGAGAGCACTCCCGATGCGATGCGGCGGGTCTGGCCGGGGCTGAGCGCGCTCACGCCCGACGCCTCGGCGCACCAGAGAGCGGCCAGCGCCGCCGTGCGGTAGGTCAGCGAGCGGCCCTGATGCAGGAGCGAGCCGTCGGCGGCGACCATGTGGGCCTGCGACGCGGTGAAGTCGTGCAGTCGCTCGAGATACCGCTGCCCCTCTGCGGTGTGCACGGTGTCCGTCATGCGGTACCAGGCCCACAGGTAGGGATGGATGGCCCAGGCGTTGTAGTAGTCGACCGCATGCTCCGGCCCGTCCGTGTACCACCCGTCGCCGAGGTACCAGCTCTCCACCCGCGCCACGTTGCGCGTCGCGTGCAGACCGCGCACGTCTTCGCCGACCGCACGCAGGAAGCCTTCCGCCATGGCGGGGAACAGCTGCCAGTTGTTCTGCCACACCTCGCAGCGGGCGTGATGACGCAGCCAGTTCCCGATCTGGAGCTGCTCCGGCCGGGTGAGGCCCGACCACAGCCGATCGCGGCTGATGTGCAGGGAGAACGCGATGTTCGCGGCCTCCACGATCGAGTTCGTGATCCCCGTCAGCGGCAGCCGGCAGCTGACTCCGCGGGGCCACTCCTCCTCACCACCCGCCCGGGTGCCGGCCAGCAAGGCCCGGGAGTAGTAGTCCAGGTGCGCCTGGACGGCCGGATCCGCGGCGTCGGAGGCGCCCGCGATCCGCGGCGCCGCGAGCAGGAACGACCGGCCCACGGTCTCCATCCCCTCCCGCCGCACTCCGTCGCCGGTGATCCTTCCTGGCAGGCGCGGCAGGGCGCCCTCCGGGCTGGCATGGCGGCGCACCTGGCTAAGCCAGTCGTCCGCCACCGCCTCCCACTGCGCCCTGCCCCAGCCCGTGAACGGGGAGAGGACAGGTTCCATCGCGATTCTCGTCGAGATGTCTTCCCTCACGGTTCCCTCTCCCCCGCTGCCCTCTCCCACGTTCACGGATCCGCTGCCTCTCAGGCGCTCGGGGACGGACTGGCCGTCGCGCCGCTCAGCGCCTTCTGGAACTCAGCGCGGATCGTGTCTCCGCCCGCGCTCTTCCATGTCGAGATCGCGCTCTTCACGTCGTTCAGGGAACCACGCCCGGCGATGAAGTTGGTCACCGCGTCCGAGACGGGCTTGGCGATCGTGAGCCCCTGCTTCGCGTTGGTGGGACTGAACAGGCCGACGGTCGGATCCGGGACGCCGATCGGGACGAGCTTCGAGTACGCGTCGTGAAGCACCTTGATGGCGTCGGGGAACTGCGGCGAGTACAGCGTGTTGGGGCCGGCCGCCAGGTACTTCCACGGCACGGCCGTGTTCAGGGGCGCGGCGGACGTGGGGATCGGGTTGCCCTTGCCGTCGCGCGTGTAGTCGGTGCCCTCCGCGCCGTAGTTCATGAGGAGATACTCCTCGCTGCCGAACGGCGCCGCGAGGAAGTTCGCGACCTGCAGCACCTGCTTGATGTGATCGGCGCTGCCCTTCTTCACCATCGTCCAGGCGAAGTCGATGTTGTCGAGCCACACCGTGGCCTTGCCGCCCGTGGCGCTGAACGGGATGAACGGGGCGACCTTGTTCGCGGGGTTCGCCGCGGGGACGGTCTGCTGGTATCCGCCCGGCTTGCCGAATGCCGGCAGTCCGTCGTAGATCTGCGCGACCTGGCCGGAGATGAACGCGTTCGACATCTGCGACTTGGTCCAGCCCTCACTGCCGGGCGCGAAGCATCCCGCGGCGTAGAGCTTCTGCACGAAGGAGACCATCTCCAGGTACTCCGGCGTCTCGATGTCCTTCACGAGCTTGCCGCTCTTCATCGTCCAGTTGTACGGGACGTGGAAGATGTGCTCGAACGGGATGAGCCCGAACTTGGTGCTGCCCAGCGCCCAGCGGCTGCCACCGGTGAGCTGCTTGGCGAGGGCGAGGTAGTCGTCCGCGTTCTTGATGGTCGAGGTGTCGGTGACGCCCGCGGCCTCGAAGAAGGTCTGGTTGATGAAACCGGATCCGCCGGTCATGCCGCGCGGGATCGGGATGCCGTAGAGCTTGCCGTTCTGCACCGCCGGCTTCCAGAACGCCTGCGGGATGTTGGCGAGGTTCGGATAGTCCTTGGACTTGTCGCCCGCGAGGAACGGGGTAAGGTCCTGACACGCGGATTCCAGGAAGCCGATGATGTCGGCGATGGCCGCGCCGTCATTGAGCATCAGGTCCGGCATGTCCCCACCGGCGATCACGGTGTTGAGCTTGGTGTCGTAGTCGTCACTCGAGACCGCGGTGATGTCGACCGTGCCGCCGAGACGCTTGTTGATCTCCTGCCAGGCCGGGTTGGAGGCGGCAGGCGTCGGCGGCGGGCCGAAGATGTTCGTGATCGCCGTGATCTTCTGTCCCTTGAGGAAGGGCGCCGGCACCGCGCGGAACGGCTTGGCCGGGTAGTTGAAGAAGGCCGCTGGAACGCCCTCGGCGGTTCCCGCGAGGTCGGGCGTGGCCCCCTTCAGCGGGATGTACTTCGGCAGCACCGACGCCGAGGCCGCGGAGGCGTTCAGTGCGCCCTTGGTGCCGCAGCCGGCGAGGGAGCCCGCGGTGACGACGCCGAGGACGCTGAGGGCGGCGAAGGACAGGAAGGTCCGCCGGTTCGTTTCGAGAGCCACGTTGGGCTCCTTTCTGTAGAGGGAGGTGGATCGATCGGGTGGAGCGGGCCTCAGCCCTTGACGGCGCCGGTGAGGACGCCCTTGGTGAAGTACTTCTGCAGGAAGGGGTAGACGAGCAGGATCGGGATGACGCTGATGACGACGACGGCCATCTGGATCGCCTGGGACGGCGCGGAGATCTCGCCGACCGAGGCGGTGTCGAGCGGCGATCCGAGCAGCACGTACTGGCGGAGGATCATCGACAGCGGCCACTGGTCGCTGTTCAGGTAGAGCATCGCGTTGAAGAACGCGTTCCAGTAGGCGACCGCGTAGAACAGCCCGACCACGGCGAGCACACCCTTCGACAGCGGCAGCACGATCTTGACCAGGATCCGGAAGTCGCCGGCGCCGTCGATCCGCGCCGCCTCGAACAGCTCCTGCGGCAGCCCCATGAAGAACGACCGGACCACGACGAGATTGAACGCCGAGATGAGGGTGGGAAGCACCAGCGCCGCGTAGCTGCCGAGCAGGCCGAGCTGCTTGACCATGAGGAAGCTGGGGATGATGCCCGGCGTGAACAGCATCGTGAACAGCGCCGTGAGCAGGATGAATTTGCCCAAGGCCAGATCGCGCCGGGACAAGCCGTAAGCCATGCCGACGGTCGCGGCGAGCGAGCACAGCGTGCCGATCACGGTGATGAGCATGCTGCGCACGAGGGCGGCGGTCACGATGCCGCCGGAGAAGATCGTCTCGTAGGCGGCGAATGTCGGGTGCAGCGGGAACAGCACCAGGCCGTTGGCGTTCGCGATGTCGGTGCTGTCCGAGAGGCTCGTGGAGAGCACTGTGAGGAACGGGTAGATCGTCGCCACGCAGATCAGCGTCACCACGACGGCCTTGCCCGTGATGCCGAGACGGCTGGGCTTCTCCATCCAGGCCGGCCGCGTCGATTCAACGCTGCGGTTCTTGCGTCGGGTACGGGGCATGACGACCGCTCTGGTCGTCAGCTGCACGTCACTTGCCACTGGAGTACACCCCTTCCTGGCCGAACAGATGAGCGACCTTGTTCGCGCCGAGCACGAGCGCGAGGCCCACGACGCCCTTCACGAGACCGACGGCCGCAGCCGGGCCCCATTGCCCGTTCTGGATGCCGTGGTAGTAGACCCAGGTGTCGAGCACCTCGCCTGCTCCCGCGCCGACGTTGTCGCGCTGCAGCACGATCTGCTCGAAGCCGACCGAGAGGATGCTGCCCAGGTTCAGGATGAGCAGCAGGATGATGACCGGCATGATCCCGGGAATGGTGATGGTCTTCATGCGCTGCCAGGGACCGGCGCCGTCGACGGCCGCGGCCTCGTACAGTTCCTGGTCGATGTTCATGAGCGCAGCGAGGAAGATGATCGTGCCCCAGCCCGCGTCCTTCCAGGCGGACTGGATCGAGACGAGGAACGGGAAGAACCACGGGGTGGTCATCGCCTGGAACGGCTTCATCCCGAGCGCCTCCATGAGATGCGGCACGACGCCGGTCGCACCCAGTACCTGGCCGAAGATCGAGACGATGATGACCCAGCCGAGGAAGTGCGGCAGGTAGACGACGCTCTGCACGAACTTGCGGATCCGGTTCGACATGATGCTGTTCAGCAGCAGGGCCAGCACGATCGGGATCGGGAAGAACAGCACGAGCTGCAGGCCGGTGATCACGAGGGTGTTGCGCAGCGCCTGCCAGAACGTCGGATCCGCGAAGATCTTCACGAAGTTGTCGAAGCCGACCCAGGCGCTGTCGATGAAGCCGAGGTATGGCTGGTAGTCCTCGAAGGCGACGATGTTGCCCGGCAGCGGCAGCCAGTGGAACACCACGAAGTAGAGGAACCCCGGGGCGATCAGCAGCAGCATCATCCGGTCGCGCTTGATCCGCGCCCAGAGGCTGCGCTTGCGGTGCGCGGGGGCGTCGGTCGTCGCTGCCCGACGGCGCCCTTTCGACGCGGGACGCGCGGAGGGCGCATCCGCGGCGCCACTGACGGGAGGCGTCGTGCTCTGCACGAGCGGCTCGCTGTAACTGCTCATCTTCGACCTCGACCTGCCACAGGGAAACTCCATCGTCCTCGGCAAGAGCTAGAAAGCGCTTGCTGTGCTGCGAACGTACCCGACGGATCTGCGAGTGTCAACGATGCGACCATGTTTCGGCGAAACATTGATTTTCATGGGATCTAAGCCCGTAGGATTCACCGCGGGCTGGACCGAACGCATAGTATGCGCTTACTATCTGGATGCAGAAAGAAAGGATCGCCGTGGATCACAACCCCTCGACCGCCCACCCCGCCGCCGTGATCGTCATGGCGGAGGACTCCTTCGCGGAGGTGTTCTCCAGGGAGGCGCTCGCGCGACTGCGGAACACGGTCGAGATCGCGGGGCCGCTTCCGATCACGGATTTCGCGGCGCCCGCCGCCCGAGAAGCTCTCCGCGAGACTCGCGTCATGCTGACGGGCTGGGGCGCCCCGCGCATCGATGCGCACGTGCTCGACCTCGCCCCTCGACTCGAGGCGGTGGTGCACACCGCCGGCACCGTGAAGACCTTCCTCGACGCCGAGGCGTTCCGCCGCGGGATCAGGGTGAGCACGGCCGCGGCGGCCAATGCCACACCGGTGGCGGAGTTCACACTCGCCGCGATCGTGTTCGGGCTCAAGCGTGCGAGCCGGTTCGCACATCAGCTGCGCACCACGCGGCGGCATCGCATCGTCGACGGGATCCCCCCGATCGGGACCAACGGGGTCACGATCGGGATCCTCGGCGCCTCGAGGGTCGGGCGTGAGGTCATCGCCCTGCTGTCCCGGCTGGATGCGCGGATCCTGGTCTGCGATCCGTATCTGACCGCGTCGGAGGCCGCGCGGCTCGGCGTCGAAGTCGTCTCCCTTCCTGAGCTGTGCCGTCGCAGCGACGTGCTCACGCTGCACGCTCCCAGCACGCCGGACACACGCCGCATCATCGGCGCTCGCGAACTCGGGCTGCTGCACGACGGCGCCCTGATCGTGAACACCGCGCGGGGCGCCCTCATCGACACGGACGCCCTGTCCGCGGAGCTCGTGAGCGGACGCCTCGACGCGTATCTGGATGTGACGGATCCGGAGCCGCTGCCGGCGGACTCGCCGCTTTACGCCCTGCCGAACGTGGTGATCACGCCGCACATCGCCGGCGCGCTCGGCAACGAGATCCGCCGGCTGGGCGACTCGGCCGTGCGCGAGGTCGAGCAGTACGTTGGTCGAGGGATCCTCGCGCACGAACTCCGTGCCGACGAGCTGGCGTACACCGCCTGATCGAAGCAGAGCACGACGCGAGAGAGCGGGCCGCCGGCCCACGAACGGAGGATGGGATGACGACGCAGGACGATCGCGCCACGGTGGGCGCCATGCACACCGTGACCATGTCCGATGTCGCCGAGCGCGCGGGCGTCTCCTCGGCCACCGTCTCCCGGGTGCTCAACGGCAACTACCCGGTGGCGCAGGCGACGCGCGACGCCGTCAACCGGGCCATCGATGACCTCGGCTACACGGCCAACGCGCACGCCAGAGCGCTCGCAAGCTCGGCGACGCACAGCGTCGGCATCATCGTGAACGACCTGGTCGATCCGTTCTTCTCCTACATCGTGCGCGGCGTCGAGCAGGAGGCCGCCGCCACGGGCCGGCTCTGCATCGTGGCCGCCTCGCAGGGCGACGTCGATCGCGAGATCGAGCTCATCGACCGCATGATCAGCCAGCGCGCCGACGCCGTGATCGTCGTCGGCGGGGGTTACGACGATCCCCGCGCCCGACGCCGGATGGCCGAGCGCGCGCGGACCCTGGCCGGCATCGGATCGACGCTCGTGCTGTGCGGCCGCCCCTCGGTCGGCGAGCAGGCACCGACGAAGATCGTCGGCTACGACAACGAGGGCGGCGCCTTCGCGGTGACGCAGCACCTCATCGCCCAGGGACACCGCCGGATCCTCTACCTCGGCGGCCCGATCGGCCTCTCCACCAGTGTCGCGCGTCTGGCCGGCTTCCGTCGCGCGATGCAGTCCCACGGCTACGAGGTGCCCCCGGAGCTCGTGCACCAGGGGGCGTTCGGACGCCGTTTCGGCCACGCCACGATGGGCGAGATCCTCGACGGGAACCCGGGGATCACGGCGGTGTTCGCGGCGAACGACCTGGTCGCCGCCGGCGCACTGGACGCGATGACCGCACGCGGCGTGCGCGTGCCGGAGGACATCTCGCTCGTCGGCTACGACGACATCCCGCAGTCCAGCGAGCTCACCCCCAAGCTCACCACCGTGCACGTGCCGCTCGAGGACATGGGGCGCGAGAGCGTGCGCCTCGCCCTGAGCCGCACCGACGACGCCTTCGGCCGCCATGCCGACGGCGAGATCATCGTCGGGACGCGCCTCGTCGAGCGCGAATCCGTCGCTGCGCCGCGCACGACCCCGTGGGCGCCCGGGCGCTGAGCCTACGGCGACGATCACGCCAGCTTCGCTGCCCACACGACGAAGGGCCGCCCATCCGGGCGGCCCTTCGTCGAAATGCGTGCCCCCGACAGGAATCGAACCTGCGACCTACGGTACCGGAAACCGGCGCTCTATCCGCTGAGCTACGGAGGCGTACCGAACGAGCCTAGCATCGGATCCGCCTCCTCTCCGACCGCGCAGGATCCCGGTAGTGTCGCGAGAAACCGACCGATCGATGAGGACCCGATGAGCGCTTCCGTTCCCCCGGCACCCTGGCCGCACACGGCCGTGGAAGAGCCCCGCGTCCCCCGAGGAACGCCGGTCTACACCGCCTGGGGATGGGTGAGTGCCTGGACCACCGTCGCCGGGGTCGCCGTCTCGGCCGTCTCACTGTGGCTGATGACCGGCCCGATGCTCAGCTACGTGCGACGCGTCGCCGAAGTGAGCAGCATGGCCGCCTCAGGAACGAGAGTGCAGCCCGGCGTCGTGTCCGCGATCATCTTCGACCTGATGCCGGGGATCGTTGCGGCCTCGATGCTCGGCACGCTTCTGGGCTGGGCGCTCTATGCGCTCGTGATCGTCGCCGGGTACCGCGATTACGTGCAGCTCGGCCGGCTCGGCTACCCGAAGCGCTTCCACTGGGCGTGGAGCTTCCTTTCGCCGGTGTATCCGATCGGCCGTGCCGTCGTGGTGCGCCGGCAGGCGGGAACGGGCTCGGCCACGATGTGGATCGCCCTTGCCGCGACTGCTGCGAGCTTCCTACTCACCATCGGCTGGTCGTTCTGGCTGATGTTCGCGATGTTCGACGCCATGCGCGCCGGGCTGGGCACGATCGCCTGACCGCGCCGTCGGCGCGAGCCGGATCAGAACAGCGTGACCACCAGCAGCACGACCGCGATCAACGGGGTCGCTCCCTGCACGATCGCCGCACGCGCCTTGGACCGATCGGAGAGGATGAGCACGAGCGCCGCGGCGAGCATCGATCCGGCTCCCGCGAGCATGAGCGCGATTCCGACACCGGCCGATCCCGCGCCGACGAAGACGATTCCGATCACCACCGTGATCGCGAGGAACAGGTTGTAGAAGCCCTGGTTGAACGCGAGCGGCCGTGTCGTCTCGGCATCCTCGGCGGATGTGCCGAAGATCCGTCGCGTCGACGGATGCGTCCAGCGCACCGACTCCAGCACGAAGATGTAGACGTGGATGAGCGCGGCGAGCGCGGCGAACACGGATCCGATCAGCAGGAGCATGGGCCGATTCTGCCGCGCGCCGCGCACCGACGCGAGAGGCGCGCGCTAGCGATGATCTGAATGCACCGGAGCGGCGGTCGCGGGAGGCTCCCCGACCTCGTCGACGGTGTGCCCGGCGCACGGCATCGCGGTCACGCTGGCCCGCTCGATGCGAGAGACCGTGAACCACCGCATAGCGTCACGCAATCGGCACCATCCGACGAGGTACCACTGGCCTTGCGTGGATGCGAACAGGACGGGTTCGACGTCACGTGCGGTTGTCGTCCCGTCCCCCGCCGTGTAGCGGATGCGGACGACACGCTGATCCGCCATCGCCTCCTCCAGCGCAGACCTGATCGCACGCGAAGGCGCGAGAACCGCGTCCACCCAGACGCGCTCGGCCAAGGCGTCCGCCCGTGCGCGGGTCCGGGGATCGAGGACGTCCATGATCTTCCGGATCCCGGCTGCCGCCAGATCCGCGTAGGGGGCATCGGAGGCCGCCGACACGGCCGCCATGAGCGCGACCGCCTGCGCGGGAGACAGGCTGACCGGCGGCAGCGACGCACCCATCGCCATTCCGTAGCCGCCCCCGGGGCCCGGACGCGACCAGATGGGCGCACCACTGCTCTCGAGCGCAGCGAGATCTCTCTTGACGGTGCGAACCGACACGCCGAACTCTCGTGCCAGCCGCTCAGCGGAGCAGCCCCGGGATCCGCTGCGGCGCAGCGTCTCGGACAGGGCGTGGAGTCGCTCTGCGCGCTTCACCGCGTCGCCGCCGAATATTTCATGACATAAATAGTGACATACACGTGCCTGCGGCACGCCCGAAGCTGGTGGCATGACAAAGAAGACGGAAAGTCCCACCATCCTTCTCATCGCCGGCCATTGGCTGGGCGCCTGGGCATGGGACGACGTGCGCGAGCACCTGGACTCCGCCGGCTCTCACGCCGTCGCGATGACGCCGCCGGGTCTCGACCCCGACGACCCCCAACGGGCCGAGAGGACTCTCGACGACCAGGTCACGGCGATCCTCGACGTCCTGGCTCGAAACGGCGTCTCCGCGAGCACGCCCGCGATCGTCGTCGCTCACAGCGGGGCGAACTTCCCCGTCTCCCTCCTCCTCGACCGGCACCCCGAGCTCGTCCGTCGGGTGGTCTGGGTCGATTCCGGACCGGTGGCCGCAGGGAGCGCTTTCGCCGCTGACCTCCCGGAGGACGTGCAGGACCTTCCACTCCCCGCGTTCGACGTCCTCGCGCAGCAGGCGAGCCTCGAGGGACTCGGTGCCGAGGTCCTTGCACGCTTCCGAGCCCGAGCCGTCCCCGAGCCCGGCCCCGTGCTGCGCCAGCACGTCGATCTCGCGAACGGCGCCCGCAACGGGATCCCGACCACCCTGGTGTGCTGCTCGATCCCGAGCGCGCAGCTGCTGGACCTGGCACGAGGGGGCCATCCCATGTTCGCCGAGGTCACGAACCTCGAGCACCTCGACGTCGTCGACCTCCCGACCGGTCACTGGCCCATGTGGAGTCGTCCTCGCGACCTCGCCGAGGTCATCCGCTCGGCGGCGTCTCACACCGGTTGAACGGTGCGCGCTCCGACGGGGCCGATCCGTCGCAGCCGGCGCATCAGCCCCGCGGCACGCGGCGGTAGGTCAGATCGCGGATCTCGCGGCCCTTCGCGATGCCCTTGCGCTCGAACGCGGTCATCACGCGCCCGTCGAAGCGCTGCGCCCACTCCCCCTCGAACGCGCGCTCGAACTCGGGCGCCTCGTCGAGCACCTCGCGCATCTGCAGCGCGTAGTCCTCCCAGTCCGTGGCGAGTCGCAGCAGTCCCCCGTCGCGCAGAGCTGCGCCCGCGGTGGCGCCGAAGCCCGGCCGCACCAGGCGGCGCTTGGTGTGCCGCTTCTTGTGCCAGGGGTCGGGGAAGAAGATCCACACCTCGTCGGCGGAGCCCGCGGGAAGGTACGTGGCGAGCACTTCGGGCGCGTTCGCCTCGATCAGCCGCAGGTTTCGCACGCCCTCGCGCTCGGCATCGAGCATCGTCCTGGCGAGCCCCGCACGGAACACCTCGACCGCCAGGAAGTCCCGCTCGGGGTGTGCTGCCGAGGCGGAGACGATCGCGTGCCCCTGGCCGGATCCGACCTCGACGGTCAGCGGCGCCTCGCGCCGGTATGCCGCGGCGACGTCGAGCCGCGCTTCGGGGTGCACCGAGGTCCAAGCCACGTTGCGCGGCACATCCAGCACGAAGAACTCGGCCAGTTCGGCGAAGGCGCGCTCCTGCGCCTCGGACATGCGGCCGCTGCGGCGGACGAACGAGACCGGCTCGTCACGGAAGGTACGCGGTTCGGGCATCCCTCCAGGGTATCCGCCGTCCGGGGTCGCGCCCGCCCGTCCTGCCCCGCGGGTGGAGCGGCCGCTCATCGTGCGCCGCCCGAGGCCGGCCCCGCGACGGGTTCCGTCACGAAGTCGATGAGCTCCTCGACGCGGCCGAGCAGCGACGGCTCGAGGTCGCGATAGCTGTTCACCCGCGAGAGGATGCGCTTCCATGCGTGCGCGAAGTCGGCCTGCGACGCGGTCGGCCATCCGAAGGCCCTGCAGATCCCGGTCTTCCAGTCGATGCCGCGCGGGATCTCGGGCCAGGCGCGGATCCCCATCGCTGCGGGCGTGACGCACTGCCACACGTCGATGTACGGGTGCCCGACGATGCGCAGGTGCGCCCCGTGCGGGCCGCGCATGATCTGCTCCACGATGCGGGTCTCCTTGGAGCCGGGCACGAGGTGGTCCACGAGCACACCGTAGCGACGGTCGCGCCGCGGCGGGGCCGCAGCGAGCAGCTCCTCCAGCAGATCGACACCCTGCAGGTACTCCACGACGACGCCCTCCGCGCGCAGATCGTCGCCCCAGACCTTCTCCACGAGCTCCGCGTCGTGCCGGCCCTCGACGAGGATCCGGCTCGGCAGCGCGGTGCGCGCACGGGAATCCCCGACCGCGAAGGATCCGGAGGCGGTGCGCTTGGTCCCGCCTGAGGCCGCGCCTGCCGCGCGAGCAGGGTGCACCAGCCGCACGGGCTCGCCATCGATCATGAAGCCCGCGCCCATCGGGAACAGCCGGCGGCGTCCCCGGTAATCCTCGAGCTCGACCTGTCCGCCCTCGATCCGGGTCACCGCACCGCAGAACCCGTCCACCGCGACCTCGACCACGAGGTCCTTCTCTGCCGCGACGTCCACGGCGACCTTCGCACCGCGCTCGCGCCAACCGCTCGCGAGCACATCGGATCCGTACCTGTCATCCATCGTCTCCAGCCTATCGAGAGCACCCCTCTCCTTTCGGAGTCCTACGGCCGGCACGGGCAGGAGAAACAAAGGGAGACACAGCCTAGACTCGCTCCTGGGGCCTGCCGGACCCCGGGAGGAGCGAAGATGCGCGCGCGCTGGGCTGTCGTCGTAGGTGTGGTCCTGGGTGCGCTCGGCATGTCGCTCGGATCCGCATCGGCGCTCGCGAGCACGGACGCGACGGCGCCCGCCCCGGCCTCGGCGCCGGTGACGTTGGGCTCGCAGTTCATCACCGATGAGGTCGGCGCGCTGGGCTCCTCAGAGACGGAAGAGCTCAACAGCCGGCTCGAGGACCTCAGCCGGTCGCAGAACATCCAGCTGTTCGTGGTGTTCGTCGACACGTTCTCCAACCCGGACAACAGCCAGGAGTGGACGAACCAGGTCGCGGTCGACAATGGTCTCGGCCAGCAGCAGTATCTGCTGGCTGTCGCCACGCAGTCACGGCAGTACTATCTGTCCGCCGACAAGGCGGGTCCGATCCCGCTGTCCCGCGTGGACCAGATCTCCCAGTCGCTCGTGAATGATCTGCGCACGCAGGACTGGGCCGCCGCCGTTCGCACAGCCGCGGCAGGGTTCCAGGGATCCGGATCCTCGGGGACGGATCTGGGTGGGATCCTGTTGATCGTCCTCTGCGTCCTCGCCATCGTCGCCGCGATCATCGTTCTGGTGGTGATGCGCCGTCGCGCCGCCGCCCGGGTGAAGTCGGTCGCGACCGATCCGGTCGGGGATCCGCTCGATGCCATCAGCGATGAGGAGCTGGCCAAGCGCGCGGGCCTCGCCCTCGTCCACACCGATGACGCGATCACGTCCTCCACCGAGGACCTCGGATTCGCCACGGCGCAGTTCGGCGACACTGCGACCAGCACGTTCACCGACGTGGTCGCCAAAGCCAAGAGTAAGCTCGATGAGGCGTTCTCCCTCAAGCAGAAGCTCGACGACGAGGTGCCCGACACAGACCAGCAGCGTCGCGACTGGCACCTGCAGATCATCCGGCTGTGCGAGTCGGCCGACACCGCGCTGGACGCGAACGTCGCGGCGTTCGATGAGCTCCGCAAGCTGGAGCAGAACGCGGAGCAGGCCCTCGCCCAGCTGAAGGCGCATCGCGCAGCCGCGGCTTCGGCAGTGGCTGCGGCCCCTGCCGCGCTGCAGGCGCTGGCCGCCGAATACGACGCTTCTGCTCTGCAGACGGTCGTCGGCAACCCCGCCGAGGCCGCAAGCCGGCTGGAGCTGGCCGACTCCAACATCGCTCAGGCCGCCGACCTCATCGGGCAGGGGAAGCGCGGTGAGGCCGCCTTCGCGATCCGCACCGGTGAAGAAGGCGTGCTGCAGGCGTCGCAGCTGGCAGCAGCGATCACGACCCTGCAGACCGACCTTGCCGCGACCGAGACACAGGCGCAGGCGCTCATCGCGAATCTCGAGCAAGACCTTGCGGGAGCCGCAGCGTTGCCTGCATCTCCCGAGCTGAACGCCACGATGGCGGCGACCCGCACCGCGCTGGATCAGGCCCGCACCGACGCCACCGGCACGGGACGCCGGCCCCAGGCGGTGCTGGAATCGCTGACGGCGGCCAACACCCGGATCGACAGCACCGTGGACGCGATCCGCAACGCTCAGCAGCAGGCCGAGCGCGCCCAGCAGGTGCTGGAGCAGACGCTCACGCAGGCGCGCGCGGAGATCTCCACGGCGAACAGCTACATCACGACGCACCGCGGCGCGATCGGCCCCGATGCGCGAACCAGGGCCGCACAGGCATCCGCGGAGTACGACCAGGCCGAAGCTGCGCGTGTCGCGGATCCGAACGCCGCACTGCAGCACGCGCAGCGGGCGATCGCCCTCGCCCGCGAAGCCACCCAGCTCGCCGCGGGCTCCATCGACTCGTGGAGCGACGGCGGAGGCGGCTGGGGCGGCGGAGGCGGCGGAAGCCGCAGCGGCATGGGCGACGCGATCCTCGGCGGCATCATCGGCGGCATCCTGTCCGGCGGTGGCGGTGGCGGCCGAAGCAGCGGAGGCTGGGGCGGCGGAGGCGGCGGTTGGCGCTCCAGTGGCGGAGGCGGCGGGTTCAGCCCCTCCAGCTTCGGCGGCGGCAGCCGCGGCGGATCGGGCGGCCGCTTCTGATACCCCCTAACTCGACTTCTCCTCACGTGCACGACCATCACGACCGGAAATCTGGAAAGGACATCCCATGACCAAGCAGTCCATCTTCGGCCGCATCTCCACCCTGATGAAGGCCAACATCAACGCCCTCCTCGACTCCGCCGAGGATCCGCAGAAGATGATCGACCAGCTCGTCCGCGACTACACCAACAACATCGCGGACGCCGAGTCGGCCATCGCCGAGACCATCGGCAATCTGCGTCTGCTCGAGCGCGACCACCAGGAGGACGTGCAGTCCGCCGCGGAGTGGGGCAACAAGGCCCTCGCCGCCAGCCGCAAGGCCGATGACCTGCGCGGAGCCGGCAACACCGCCGACGCCGACAAGTTCGACAACCTCGCGAAGGTCGCCCTGCAGCGTCAGATCAGCTCCGAGCAGGAGGCGAAGACGGCCGAGCCGCAGATCGCCGCCCAGACCGAGATCGTCGACAAGCTCAAGTCCGGCCTGAACGGCATGAAGGACAAGCTCGTCGAGCTGAAGAACAAGCGCAGCGAACTGCTCGCCCGCGCCAAGGTGGCCGAGGCGCAGACCAAGGTGCAGGACGCCGTGTCGTCGATCAACGTGCTCGACCCCACCAGCGAGCTGGGCCGGTTCGAGGACAAGGTCCGTCGCCAGGAGGCGCTGGCCCAGGGCAAGGCGGAGCTTGCTGCGTCCAGCCTGGACGCGCAGTTCGAGAGCCTCGAGGACATCGGCCAGCTGACCGAGGTCGAGGCCCGTCTGGCAGAGCTGAAGGCCGGATCGACCAAGCCCCAGGAAGCGCTCGAGGGCTGAGATGACCCGCTTCCTCGTCGTCCCGCAGTGGCAGGGCTCCCCTGCCCCGCGGGCGATGCTGCTCACCGAGGGGGCGTCGGCCATCGCCGGCGACCTCCCGAGCGCCCGCACGACGGTGCTGGAGGTCCCGCTCGAGGCCGGAGACGCCGAGGGTACGGGCGTGCACAGGCTCAGCAGCCTGCGCCGCACGAGGGAGCTCATCGAGGAAGCGATCACGGCGCATGCCGAGCCCACGCTCGTGGTGGGCGGTGACTGCGGCGTCAGCGTGGCCGCGGTCGCCGCCCTCCCTGGCGCACTGCACGACGTCGCGATCGTCTGGTTCGACGCGCACCCCGACCTGCACACCCCGGAGTCGTCGACCTCCGGTGCCTACGCGGGCATGGCGCTGCGCGCTCTGCTCGGCCACGACTCGTTCCCGATCGACGGCCCCCAGGGGCTCAGCGCGGAGCGCACGGTGCTCGTGGGCGCGCGATCCGAGGACGACGCCGAGAGCGCGTACCTGGCGGAGTCCGGGATCATCCGACTCGACGACCTCGAGGACGCACGGGCGCTGGCGCAGGCCGTGGCCGCCACGGGCGCATCGCGCGTGTACGTGCACATCGATGTCGACGTGCTGGATCCGTCCGAGCTCGTCGGAGTCTCGTCCGCCGTGCCGTTCGGCCTGCGCACGGCCGATGTCGTCGGCGCGGTGAAGGCGCTGCGCGAGCAACTGCCCCTGGCAGGCGCGACCATCGCCGGCTTCGCCCCGCGCTCCCCCGGCGACGCGGTGCAGGACCTGGGCGCGATCCTGCGTCTGATCGGCGCCCTCGCGTGATCGCGGGCGACGCCGCCCGCATCGCCGCGATCGAAGCCGAGGCCGCCGAGATCCTGGAGCGGTCCCGGCGTCGGGACCTGCGTCTGCCCTCGGTGCTGCTGCGCTCCCCGATCAGCCGTCTCGGATACGCCTGGGGCATGGCCGTGGGCTGGATCTGGGGCGGTCTGTGGAGCA
This sequence comes from Microbacterium sp. 22303, assembly GCF_052045265.1. Lineage (NCBI taxonomy): Bacteria > Bacillati > Actinomycetota > Actinomycetes > Micrococcales > Microbacteriaceae > Microbacterium > Microbacterium sp. 22303. Next base: position 998,643 of record NZ_JBQEOQ010000001.1, read on the forward strand.
CCGGCGAGATCGAACGTCGCGAGGGGCTGTGGATCTTCCGCGGAATGCCCGCGTGGACCTTCGCGCGAGGTGGCGTCTGCGTCGCGGGCTGCTACCTCACCGGCGACGACGTGCCGGACGACCGCGTCCTGCGACATGAGGCCGTGCACAAGCAGCAGTGGCTGCGCTACGGCCTTCTGATGCCGTTCCTGTACCTGTTCGCGGGACGGGACCCGCTGCGCAACCGCTTCGAGATCGAAGCAGGTCTGGAGGACGGGCACTACCTGCCGAGGCGGTGACTCAGGACAGCCCGAAGCGCTCCGGTGCGGTGATCCGCTCGGCGGCCATGCCCAGCCGCTCCCGAAGGTGCTCGGCGATGTCGGCCGTGCCGAGGAAGCCGCAGAGCAGCGTCACCGTAGTGTGCTCCCCCGCGCCGTCGCACAGCATCTCGTCGGACCAGGCGATCGCGGCACGAGCTGCGGCGGTGCCGCGCGCGCAGCGACGCCCGGTGCCGGGCTCGCCCGTACGCGAACTCCTCGGCAGCCAGCTGACGGTCATCCGCGGAGGTGCGGAGACCGTGGAGATGGAGTCGGCATCGGGCACCTCGATGAACACGCGGCCGGTCGCGCACAGCGGCAACGTCGCCAGAGCCGCCTCCAGTTCGGCCAAGGATCCCTCGTCGGCGACGATCAGATGCTGGGCCTTCGTGGAGCGACGCTGGGCACGGCGTTCGGCGCGTGCGGTGGTGCGGATCGCGGTGGTCATGATGTCTCTACGATATCACCGGATGAAGGGTTGCCTAACCTACCCCAAGACCGCCGCTGAGCGCCCTTCAGTCGACCAGCGCGGCTCCCAGAGCGTCCAGCTCGGCACGGCTCAGCCCGGCGCCGAGCAGATAGTCCGCCGCCGAGCCGTGTCGCTCGTCGATGCTCTTCAGCAGATCGCGCATCACCGGCGCCGGCGACTGAGTCGCCACCGCGATCGCGTCGTGGGCGATCGGCAGCCGCTCCTCGAGCCACTTCGCGATCGCTCGGTTGCGTGATTCCGGAAGCTGCGAGGCGGTCAGTGCGTAGTCGTCCACGATCGCATCGCGATCCGCGCCGACGGCGGCGAGCGCGAGCGCGACGCTGACGCCGGTGCGATCCTTGCCGAGCGTGCAGTGCACCAGCGTGGGCTCCCCCTCGGACAGGATCCGGACCACCTGGACGATGCGGTCCGCACCGTCCTCGACGATGTGCCGGTACAGGCCCGCGAGACTCACATCGCCCAGCAGGAACGAGGCGACGGACCCCGCGAACAGAGGAATGCGATCGATGCGCAGCCCGGGCAGCGCACACGGCTCGGCACTCGCCTCGCTGTCATCGCGGAGGTCGACGACGCGCGCGACCCGCTCGGTGAGGAACGAGTGCGCCTCCGGCCCGACGTGCGCGAGGTTCCCGGAGCGGAACAGTACACCCTCGCGAATACGGGAGGTGCCGGCCGGAATGCCGCCCACGTCGCGCAGATTCGTGATGCCGGGTACGTCGAGCAGGATCATCCGCGCCTCCTCACCGTTCGCCGTTGCCGCATGCCTCCAGCCTAGGGTGTGTCCGCCGCGTCGGGCCCGGTACCGGGCGGCCTCCGAGCCGGCCGGCGAGCGGCAAGGACTCGGGGCATCCCTAGGATGGAGCAGGTGCGTGACGGGCGGCGAAGGGGCTGACGATGAGCGTGGAGATCGGGCGGCGCGGCGTCCTCGACGACGTCCGCGTGGCGGACTTCTCCCGTGTACTGGCCGGCCCGTACGCGACCATGACCCTCGCTGACTTCGGCGCCGACGTGCTGAAGATCGAGCCGCCGGCCGGTGACGACACCCGGCACTGGCATCCACCCGTCGACGCCGACGGCACCGCCACCTACTTCGGCAGCGTCAATCGCAACAAGCGCTCCATCGCGCTGGATCTGACCCTGGACGCCGATCGCGCCCAGGCACTGCGACTCGCCGGTACCGCGGACGTGCTGATCGAGAACTTCCGTCCCGGGGTGATGGAGCGGTTCGGTCTCGGCTTCGACGCCGTCCGCGCCGTCAATCCCGGCATCGTGTACTGCTCGATCACCGGGTTCGGTACCGGCACGGGCGCCTCGCTCGCGGGGTACGACCTGCTCGTGCAGGCCGTGGGCGGGCTGATGTCGATCACCGGCGATCCGGAAGGATCCGCAGCGAAGGCCGGGGTCGCGCTGGTCGACGTGCTGTGCGGGCAGAACGCCGTGGCCGGCATCCTGCTCGCCCTGCGCGAGCGTGAGCGCACCGGCCTCGGCCAGCGCGTCGACGTCAATCTGCTGCAGAGCCTCCTGTCGGCGCTGACGAACCAGGCGGCCTCGACGCTCGCCACCGGGGTCCCGCCCCGGCGTCTGGGCAACCAGCATCCGTCGATCGCCCCCTACGCCCTGTTCCGCGCCGCAGACCGGGACCTGGTCATCGCCATCGGCAACGACAAGCAGTTCCGCGCGCTGGCCGTCGCGCTGGGACAGGCGGCGCTCGCGACCGATCCGCGCTTCCTCCGCAACGCCGACCGCGTCGCCCATCGGGATGCGCTCACGACGCTGATCGAGCAGGAGCTCGCGCACGCCGAAGCCGCGCACTGGATCGACCGGTTCCGTGCGGCAGGGATCCCCGCCGGCCTCGTGCACGACGTGGCGGAGGCGCTCGCCTTCGCCGAAGGATTGGGGCTCGATCCGGTGGTCGCGCTCGGGGCCTCCCGCACGATCGCGAACCCGATCCGGCTCGGCGACGCCCCGGCCGCCTATCGCACACCGCCGCCCGCTCTGAACGACTCCGCGCCCGCCGCCTGGCGCACCGAAAGGACCTGAGATGACGACTGCTCCCCGCATCGACGCCGTTTTCGACCTCGACGCTCTGCTCACCCCTGAGGAGCGCGACTGGCAGCTGCGCGCGCGGGCGTTCGCGCAGGAGCGGATCCTGCCGGTCATCGAGGAGGACTTCGAGAACGCGCATTTCCGCCGCGAGCTCATCGCCGAGCTCGGCGCCGGCGGATTCCTCGGCATGCACCTGACCGGCTACGGGTGTGCCGGCGCCGGCGCGGTGTCCTACGGCCTCGCCTGCCTCGAGCTGGAGGCGGCGGACAGCGGGTGGCGGACCTTCGTCTCGGTGCAGGGATCGCTGGCGATGAGCGCGATCGCGAAGTACGGCTCTGAACAGCAGAAGCAGGCCTGGCTGCCGCGCATGGCCACGGGCGATGCCGTCGGCTGCTTCGCGCTCACAGAGCCGCAGGGCGGCAGCGACCCTGCGGCCATGATCACCACGGCGCGCCAGGAGGGCGACGGCTGGGTGCTCGACGGCGCCAAGCGCTGGATCGGGCTCGCCTCCCTCGCCGATGTCGCCGTGGTCTGGGCGCGCGTGGACGATCCAGCGTTCGGCGACGGCGGGCGGGCGGTACGGGGCTTCCTCGTGCCGACCACGACACCGGGGTTCACCGCGACTCCGATCACGGGCAAGCTGTCCATGCGCGCATCCGTGCAGTGCGATGTCGCTCTCGAGAGCGTCCGCCTTCCCGCGGATGCGATGCTTCCCGGCGCCGAGGGGCTCTCCGGCCCGTTCGGATGCCTGAACGAGGCGCGCTACGGCATCATCTGGGGTGCGATGGGGGCGGCGCGCAGCTGCCTCGAGGCGGCGCTGGATCGCTCGACGAGCCGGGAGGTGTTCGGCAAGCCGATCGGGGCCAACCAGCTCACACAGGCCAAGCTCGCCGACATGCTCGTCGAGGTCGAGAAGGGCGTGCTGCTCGCCCTGCATCTCGGGCGCCTCAAGGAGCGCGGCGCGCTCACCGCCGCGCAGATCTCCGTCGGCAAGCTGAACAGCGTGCGCGAGGCGCTCGAGATCGCGCACCAGGCGCGCACGATCCTTGCGGGCGATGGCATCACGAACGCCTATCCCGTGATGCGGCACGCGGCCAACCTCGAGTCGGTGCGCACCTACGAAGGCACCGATGAGATCCACCAGCTGGTGATCGGTCGAGCCCTCACCGGATTGAGCGCGTTCTGACCTGGGATCTCGACTCTGACCCGAGGCTTCCGATGAGGTTAGAGCATTCCGCCTGCATAGGCTCGCTCTGAATTACTGCAAGTTACCTCCTGTGACGCTCCGAGCGCGCACTTTGATCCCTCATTTCACGTCGGCGACTGCGCGGGAGCACAATGAGGGCGTGTCCCACGTCGCTCCAGAAGAGATCACCGAGTTCTCCTTCCTCGCCGGTCAGGCCGCGGCGCTCGGCGTCCCGATCCCACCGGTCGAACGCCTGAGCCTGACCCTCGCCGACGGTCGCACGCTGAGCGCGCTGCGCTACGGCGACGAACCGGTCGAGGTCACCCTGCTGCACGGCGCGGGCCTGAATGCGCACACCTGGGACACCACGGTGCTCGCCCTCGGCCGGCCCGCCCTGGCAATCGACCTCGCGGGCCATGGCGACTCCTCCTGGCGCGACGACGCCGACTACACCGGCCGCACCCTGGCCGCCGACGTGATCGAGGCACTGCGCACCTGGACCGACCGCCCGCAGGTGCTCGTCGGCCAGTCGCTGGGCGGGCTCACCGCGGCAGCGATCGCCGCCCGCGCCCCGGAGCTCGTGCGCGAGCTCCTCGTCGTCGACATCACCCCCGGCGTCGACCAGAGCGTCGGCCCCGCGGCCCTGCGCGAGTTCTACCGCGTGGTCGACGCCGCCTCCCGCGACGAGCTCGTCGACCGCGCCCAGCAGTTCGGCTTCGGCGGATCCCGGGATGACACCGCCCGCGGCGTGTTCCTGAACACGCGAGTCCGCCCCGACGGCCGCGTGGAGTGGAAGCACCACTTCGCGCACATCGCGGCTCGGCTGCTGGATGCGCCGCCCGCGGCGGCATCGACCGGAGCGCCGTCCGCGATCCTCGGCGAGCACGGCTGGGCGGATCTCGATGCCGTCGTCGCCCCGCTCTCCCTGGTCCGCGCCGGTCACGGGTTCGTCTCGGACGACGCCGAACAGGAGTTCCGCGCACGTGCTCCCCGCGCACGAGTCCTGCACCTCGAAGGCAGCCACAACCTGCAGGAGACGGCCCCCGCAGCCCTCGCCGAGATCATCCGCACCGCCGCAGACAGCATCGGCCCTGAGCCCGTCGAGGAGCCCGGATTGTGACGCCGCGTTCCGCCGCCGAAGCCCGGCGCTGAACCGCCGCCCTAGGCTCGACCGCACACCGCAAGACCCGCACGCACCGCACATCGCACACCCGCACAGCACCCCACAGCACCGCCCGAGAGGATCCCCCGCATGCACCGCACCCGCGCTGCCCTCGCCTCGCGCCGCCGCGCGCCGCGCCGCGCCGCCGTCGCCCTGCTCACCGGCCTGACGGCCGCCGCCCTCATGCTGTCCGCCTGCACCGGATCCCCCGCTCCGTCGGGAAGCAGCGCCTCGGGAGCCGCCGACGCGAACGCCACGCTCACGGTGGGCCTCGTGCTCGAACCGTCGAACCTCGACATCCGGCACACCAGCGGCGCCGCGCTCGAGCAGGTGCTCGTCGACAACATCTACGAGGGGCTGGTCAGCCGCACGCAGGACAACAAGATCATCGACCGGCTCGCGAAGAGCCACGACATCTCATCCGACGGCCTGACGTACACCTTCGTGCTGAACGACGGCATCACCTTCCACAACGGCACGAAGCTCACATCATCCGACGTCGTCGCCTCGCTGCAGACCGCCAAGGACGACAAGACCGTCCAGGGGCACGCCGACCTCGCCGACGTCGCGTCGATCGAAGCCAAGGATGACAAGACGGTCGTCATCACGCTCACGCAACCCAGTCAGAACTTCCTGTTCAGCCTCACCGGCGCCGCGGGCCTCGTGTTCCAGAAGGGCGACACGACCGACCTGCAGGCCGCCGAGAACGGCACGGGGCCGTTCACCCTCACGCAGTGGAAGAAGGGCGATTCGCTCTCCTTCGCCCGCAACGACACGTACTGGGGCGCCAAGGCCGGCGTGAAGAGCGTCGTCTTCGACTACATCCCCGATTTCACCGCCGGCGTGAACGCCGCGCAGAGCGGCACGCTGGACGTGCTCACCGCGGTGGACGCGAACCTCGCGCCGCAGCTCGATAAGAACGGGACCTTCACCATCACGAAGGGCCGTACCACCGACAAGGGGACCCTCGCGTTCAACAACGCCAAGGCCCCGCTGAACGACCAGCGCGTCCGCGAGGCGCTGCGCCTGGCGATCGACCACAAGGCGCTGATCGAGGCGCGCGGCGTCGGGACGACCCTGTACGGTCCGATCCCCCAGCTCGACCCCGGGTACAAGGATCTGTCCAGCACGGCGCCGTACGACCCGGAGAAGGCCAAGTCGCTGCTCAAGGAGGCGGGCCAGGAGAATCTCGCCCTCACCCTCACGATCCCCTCGTTCTACGGCACGACGGTTCCGCAGCTGCTCACCAGCGACTTCAAGAAGGTCGGCGTCACGCTCACGGTGAACTCGGTCGAGTTCCCCGCGTGGCTGGACTCCGTCTACACCAAGCACGACTACGACCTCAGCTTCGTGCTGCACGTCGAGCCGCGCGACTTCGGCAACTTCGCCAATCCGGACTACTACTTCGGCTACAACAACCCCGAGGTTCAGAAGCTCTACGCGCAGTCGCAGACCGAGTTGGACGCGAAGAAGTCGGCCGACCTGCTCTCCCAGGCCGCCGAGATCGTCGCGAAGGACGCCGCGGCCGACTGGCTGTACGAGGATCAGACCCTGACCGCGGTGCGTCCCGGGGTGAACGGCTTCCCGAAGGACTCGATCAACTCGCGGCTGGATCTGCGCGGCGTCACCGTCACCAAGTAGCCTCAGCCCTGTGCTCCGCTACGCGCTCACCCGGGGAGCCCTGCTCATCGCGGGGCTCCTCGTCGCGAGCGCGCTGATCTTCCTCGCGCTGCGGGTGTTCCCGGGCGACGTGGCGCAGCTGCTCGCGGGGAACAAGGCCACGCCGGAGCAGGTCGACGCGATCCGCAAGGGCCTCGGTCTCGATCAGCCGCTCGTGCTGCAGTACCTCGGCTGGATCGGGGGCGTGCTGCACGGCGACCTGGGCACGTCGCAGCTCAACGGCGCCTCGGTCGCCGCCGAGCTCGCCCAGAAGGCCCAGGTGACGGTGCCGCTCGCGACGCTGTCGCTGCTCGTCGCCCTGATCATCGCCATTCCCCTGGGCATCGGATCGGCCCTGCTGCGCGGACGCGCGGCCGGCACGGCGCTGAACACGGCCGCCCAGGCGGTCGCCGCCGTCCCGGTCGTCTGGGCGGGCATGATGCTGGTCGTGGTGTTCGCGGTGTGGCTGGGCTGGCTGCCCGCGCAGGGCTTCCCCCGTGGGGGCTGGGCGGATCCCGGCGCGGCGTTGCAGGCGCTGATCCTGCCCGCGTTCACGATCGGCACGATCGAGGGGGCGCTGCTGCTGCGCTTCGTGCGCAGCGCGACCCTGCAGGCCGCAGGACAGGACTTCGTGCGCACCGCGGCGGCGAAGGGGCTCACCCGCAACCGCGCCCTCCTCCGGCACGGACTGCCGGCGGTCGGGCTCTCGATCATCACCGTGCTCGGCATCCAGGTGGCCGGCATCATCGTCGGATCCGTCGTCGTCGAGCAGCTCTTCACGCTGCCGGGGATCGGGCGCATGCTCGTGGCCGACGTCGGCACGCGCGACCTCGTGAAGGTGCAGGGCGAGCTGCTCGTGCTCACCGGCATGGTGCTCATCATCGGCTTCGTCGTGGATCTGCTGCACCGCGCGCTCGACCCCCGGCAGCGGGAGGCCGACGAATGACCACGCTGCGCCGCCTCCGCTCCTCCGCCGCCGGGCTGTTCGGCCTCATCGTCGTGGCCGCGATCCTCGTCACTGCCGTCGTCTCGCTGTTCTGGACGCCGTTCGACCCGCGCGCCACCGATGTCGCCTCCCGCTGGCTGGCCCCGAGCTGGCCGCATCTGCTCGGCACCGACCTGACCGGTCGCGACATCCTGAGCCTGATCATGGCCGGATCCCGCACGACAGTGCTCGTGGCGGTCGGTGCGGGTGCGATCGCCACCCTCATCGGCCTCGCCCTCGGTGCGCTGGGCGCGCTCACGGCGCGCTGGATGCGCGAGACCGTGGCGGTGCTCGTCGACGTCCTCATCGCGTTCCCCGTGCTGATCATCGCGATGCTGATCTCCACGGTGCACGGCGGATCCCTCTGGGTCGTCGTCTGGGCCGTCGGGATCGGATTCGGCGTGAACGTCGCCCGGGTCACCCGCCCCGAGCTGCGGCGGGTGCAGCACAGCGACTTCGTGGTGGCCGGACGCGCCTCCGGCCTCACCCCGCTGCAGAACCTCGTGCAGCATCTGCTGCCCAACATCGCCCCTGTCTTCATCGTGCAGCTGAGCTGGGCCATGGCCACGGCGGTGCTCGCCGAGGCCGGGCTGTCGTACCTCGGCTTCGGCGCGTCGGTCGTCGACCCGTCCTGGGGCATCCTGCTGGCCGACCTGCAGCGCTACATCCAGATCCACCCGCTCACCGTGGTGTGGCCCGGGCTCGCGATCACGATCACGGTGCTCGCGTTCAACCTGCTCGGCGACGCGCTGCGCGACGCGACGGATCCCACGCTGCGCACCGGACGGCGCCCGGCGAACCGGGCGCGCGCCGGCCAGCCGCGCCTGCCGGAGGTGACCGCATGAGCCTCGAGGTGACCGACCTCGTCATCGAGATCGACGGCCGCCGGGTCGTGGACGGCATCTCGTTCGCCGTGCCGGATGGCACGCGCCTGGGACTCATCGGCGAGTCCGGATCCGGCAAGTCGCTCACCGCGCTCGCGATCATGGGGCTGCTGCCGGACGGCGCCACGGCGTTCGGCAGCGTGCGCTGGAACGGCCGGGAGATCCTGAACCTGCCCGACCGCGAGCTCGCCGGGATCCGCGGCGACGAGATCGGCATGGTGTTCCAGGAGCCGCGCACCGCTCTGAACCCGATCCGCACGATCGGCCGCCAGATCGCGGAGACGATCCGGATACACGAGCGCATCGGCCGGCGCGCCGCCAGGGTTCGAGCGATCGGCGAGGCGGCCCGCGTCGCTCTGCCGGATCCCGAGCGCATCGTGGACCGCTATCCGCATCAGCTGAGCGGCGGCCAGCGCCAGCGCGCCGCGATCGCCATCGCCCTCGCTGCGAGGCCGCGACTGCTCATCGCCGACGAGCCGACGACCGCGCTGGACGTGACCATCCAGGCCGGGGTGCTGCGCCTGCTGCTGTCGCTCGTGGAATCGGACGGGATGTCGCTCGTGTTCATCACGCACGACCTCGCCGTGCTCGCGCAGGTCGCGACGCACGCCGTCGTGCTCGCCGACGGCCGGGTGATCGAGTCCGGACCGCTCGAGACGCTGCTGACCGCGCCGGAATCGCCGATCACGCAGGGCCTGCTGCGCGACGCGACGGCGACCCTGTGGCGCGGGGAGGAGGAGGGATGAGCGACCCGATCACGGTGCCGGACGCCGCGCACGACGAGCCGCTGATCCGCGCGCGAAGGCTGCGCCGCAAGTACCTCGCAGCCCGGAAGGAACCGTTCGCGCGGCGGGCCCGCTCAGTCGCTCTGGACGACGTGGACCTCGATGTCATGGCAGGTCGCGCGCTCGGCATCATCGGCGAATCCGGATCCGGCAAATCCACCCTGATCCGGCTGCTGCTGGGGCTCGACCGCCCGACGGCGGGCACCGTGCACGTCGACGGACGCCCGGTGGACGCACGTGCGTCGGCGCGGGCGCTGCACTGGCTGCGCCGCGAGACGGGTCTGGTCTTCCAGGATCCGTACGCCTCTCTCGATCCGCGCCAGTCGGTCGGCCGGATCGTGTCGGAGCCTCTGCGCGCGCTGGGCATCGACGGCGATCACCGCGCCAGAGTCGCCGAGGTGCTCGACCGCGTCGGCCTGGATCCCGAGACGGCATCGCGCTACCCGCACGAGTTCTCCGGTGGCCAGCGTCAGCGCGTGGCCCTGGCCCGCGCGATCGCGCATCGACCCCGGATCCTGATCGGCGACGAACCGATGTCCGCTCTGGACGTCACCGTGCGCGCACAGATCCTCGACCTGCTCCGCGAGCTCAGCCGTGACGGCATGACCCTTGTGCTGGTGTCCCACGACATCGGCGTGGTGCAGAACCTGTGCGACGACGTCGCCGTGATGAAGGACGGACGCATCGTCGAGCACGGCCCCACCGCGCGTGTGCTGCACCACCCCGAGCAGGACTACACGAAGCGGCTGCTCGCGGCGATCCCCGTCATCCCGGGGCGCTGAGCCCCGGGAACGCGTTCAGAGCCGGTACACCCGGCGGGCGTTCTCGGCGCCGATCATCTCCAGCACGCGGCAGGCGTCGGCCTCGCTCCATTCCCCCTCGCGCACCCAACGGCCCAGAGCGACCGCCATTCCGCGCCGCCACAGGATCGATCCCACCAGGTGCAGTTCGGGCAGGCCGAACGCGTCCGAGGAGTAGAGCTGCTTCGCGAACGGGGCGAGCTCGAGAGCCTCCGCGACGAGCTGCCGGCTCTGCGCGCCGAGGTAGTTCACGCCAAGGCCGATGTCGAAGTAGACGTTGTCGAAGCCCTGCGCCAGGTACGCCGCCTCACGGTGGTACGGGTAGCAGTGCAGCAGCATGATCGGCGTGCGCTGCACGTCGGCGCGACGGAGCAGCGGCAGCAGCAGCATCGGGTTCGTGCGGTGCAGGTCGAGGTCGCGGTCGCCGAAGCCGACATGCACCTGCAGCGGCAGGCCGAGCGCGACCGCCGCGTGCACGACGAACGCTTCGAGCACAGGATCCGACAACCGCGGCTTCTCCTGGCCGAGCGCGGCCCAGCGCTCCACGGCTGCCGCCACGGCGGCGTCGGCCGGCGGCTCCCAGTCGATGTCGAAGCCGACGCGGTACGCGACGATGGTCTTGAAGCCGGTGGCCTCGACCGCGGCCTCGGTGATCGCCGCGCGGAACGCCTCGGCGAACTCGGCCGGGGCGACGCCGTCGGCGAGCAGCCCCTCGGCGACGAGCTCGAGACGTACGATCTCGCTGGTCGCACCGCCCGACTCCTCGGCCATCGCCGTCGGGTCCGTGATCGGGCGCAGGCTGAAGCCGGTGTCCATGACCCAGTGCTGGACGCCGGCGGGGCGCAGCAGCACCCGGTCCAGCTCGGCGGGGGCGAGCGCGCTGCGCGCCGCCCAGTACTCCTCGGCGGGCGCGTGCCGCTCGATGCCCAGCAGCGGGGCGCACCAGCGCCGGAATGCGAAACCGGGCTGGGAGTCGAACTGCGTCATGAACGCGGGGATCGGATCCGTCGACGCCTCGTTGAACGACTCCTCGAACGCGGCGCGGTCGATCGGATCGACGTAGCAGCCGTGCACGTGGTGGTCGACCAGCGCGAGCGACTGCGCGGTCTCGGCGAGGCGGGGCGGGATGCCCTCCAGCCCCTCCAGGATCCCGTTCTCCTCGAACGCGTGCTCACCAACCGGCATATTCCTGCACCTCCTCGTCGCTGACCCGACCCGCGATCGCATCGGCGATCGCCCGGTCGAGGATGTCCGCCGCGCGGTCGATCTCATCATCCGTGATGACGAGCGGCGGCGTGATCTCCAGGACGTTGCCGCCCACGTAATAGACGACCGCGCCGAGCTGCCAGGCCCGGTAGACGACGCGGCGTGCGAGCTCGCCGTCCGGCTGCAGCCCGTCGCGATCGCGGACCAGCTCGAGCCCGATCGTGAGCCCGCGTCCGCGTACATCGCCGATCCGCTCGGCCGACAGCCCGCCCTCGAGGCCCTCGCCCGCGGCCAGGCGCCGCAGCGCCGCCGCGAACCGGTCGCCGGCCTGAGCGGCCCGTTCGACGAGCCCCTCCTCGGCGATCGTCCGCAGCACGGCGCGGCCCGCCGCGGTCGACACGGGGTTGCCGGCAGTGGTCAGCAGGGCGGATCCGGCCGGGCGGTCCAGGATCGCGGCCGGTCCCACCGCCGCGGAGAGCGGGATCCCGGCGCCGAGCGCCTTGCCGAACGTGACGATCTCGGGCACGATGCCGTCGTGCTGGAACGCGTGCAGCGTGCCGGTGCGGGCAAGTCCGACCTTGACCTCGTCGACCACGAGCGGCACGCCGGCTGCGCGGCAGGCCTCGTGCACGGACCGCAGGAACCCGTCCGGCGGGACGACGAGCCCGCCGTCGGAGAGGATCGGCTCGACGATCAGGCAGGCGACGCGATCCGTGGCCAGGGCGTTGCGGATCGCGGCCAGGGATGCGGCGACGTCGGCGTCGGTCCCGGCCGGGCCGGGGCGGAACGGGTTCGGGTACCGCACGAGCACGAGATCCGGATCGCCGACGTGCCCGGCCTCGATCTGCTGCCCGGACACCCCCATCGCGAGCCCCAGGCCGCCGTGGTAGCCGTGCTCGAACGCGACGACGGTGCGGCGTCCGGACGCGTAACGACAGGAACGCAGCACCACGTCGTTGGCGTCGGATCCGGCATGGCCGAGGTAGACGCGGCGCTCGCCATCGCCCGACGCGGGGACGAGCGCGAGCAGGTCCTCCGCGAGGCCGACCGAGTCGGGGTGGATGGCCGACAGCCCGCCCGCGCCGGGCGCGGTCCGCACGGCGCGGGACACCGCCTCGACCACGGCGGGATGGCCGTGGCCGAGGCCGTTCGCGGTCCAGGTCGCGGACAGATCGATCAGTCCGCGCCCGGCCGGGTCCACCAGGACCGAGCCGTGGCCGCTGACGACCTCGAGCGGGAAGAAGCGCAGCTTCTCGACGCCCGCGATCGCCCGGGCGTCGCGCGCGAGCAGGGAGAGCGTCATCTGTCCTCGGCGGGGCCGGTGAGGTGGATCGGGTCGAGCTCCTTGCCCAGGCCGGGCAGTTCGAGCTCGCGGGCGAGCGAGGCGCCGACCTGCTTGGCGATCTTCGACGCAGCGAGCGCGAGGATCAGCCCGAGCGCGCACCAGAGCAGCGCGACGACGCCGGCCGCGGACGGATCCGCCGAGTCCTTCACGTTGAACCAGATCACGATGACGATCACGATCGCGCCGAGCACCGGCAGCACCGTGCCGAGCACGCGTCCGCCGCCGCCGTGCACGGCCTGGAACCGGCCGTGGTTGACGAAGTACACCGCGGCGACCTCGACCATCAGGTACGCGACCATGAGGCAGACCGTGCCGGCGACCGCGAAGTAGAAGTACGCGTCGATCGCGGCGTTGCCGGTGCCCATCACGGGCCAGCCGGTCGCGGCGCAGATCAGCAGCGTGACGACGACCACGGCGAGCACGAGCCAGGCCGCGCGACGCGGGCCGCCCTTGGGGTGCAGCACGCCGAGCGAGCGCGGGCCGAAGCCGTCGCGGGCGAACGCGTAGAGCATGCGGCTCGCGGTCGCGACCGTCGCCATGTGCGAGCCGAACGCGGCGCAGGTCGCGGTGAAGATCGCGATCACGCCGAACCACGGCCCGATGTACTGCGTGCCGAGGTCGCCCAGGGTGTTGCCGGAGGTGCCGAAGGCCTTGAGACCAGCCTCGTCGGTGCCGAAGCCGATGGTCTGGGCGAACATCACCACGACGAAGAGCACGCCGGTGATGATCAGGGTGCCGAACAGCGCTCGCGGGATGTTGCGCTTGGGGTTGTTCGTCTCCTCGCCGAGCGACGCGCAGGCCTCGAATCCGGCCCAAGACAGGAACGCCGCGACGACGCCCGAGAGCACCTGGCCGACGTCGATGCCGGTGAAGCTGAAGCTGGAGAAGTCGATGCCGGTGGTGTGCGCGCCGCCGTGCCCGAAGATCGCGATCACGAGGATGATCATCGCGATGATGCCGACACCCTCGATGATCAGCAGCACCTTGGCGATGAGCGCCACATCGCGCCCCGCGAGGAGGAAGGAGAGTGCAGCTCCGACGATCATGATGAGTGGCCACGGCAGCTGGATCGGGTGCTCGACGCCGGGCTGGAACGCCGCGATCAGCGCGTTCACGAACGCCGCGGTGAGGGCGAGCGTGCCGATCGAGAAGCCGACGTAGGCGCCGAGCATGGCCCAGCCGGAGAAGAAGCCGGTGCGGGGACCGACGGTGCCGCCGATCAGCCCGTAGGCGGATCCGGCGTGGTTGAGGTGGCGGGTCAGGCGCATGAAGCCGTAGCCGACGAGCGCGACGCCGATCGCGCCGATCACGAAGACGAGCGGCACGGACTTGCCGACGATCGCGACCAGACCCTGGCCGTTGCCGGACATAGCGAGGGTCGGACCGACGGTGGCGAGCGACAGGGCGAGTGCGGCCCAGAGCGGCAGGGCGCGGCGCGGCGCGGATTCAGGCGCCGCGGCGGGCGCGGAGCCGGGTTCGGTGGCGGACATTCGGGTCTCCTCCGTGGGGGATGGATGAGGGATGGTGCGGTTCGGGCCGCGGGTCGGGTGTCTTCGGTCGCTGAGCCTGTCGAAGTGGTCGATCAGGTGGGAGTCCCTTCGACAGGCTCAGGGACCGAGGCGGAGGCTCAGCTCCACGCGAGGCGGAAGGCCGCCGTGATCTCCGCGAGCGAGGCGTCGGCGTAAGCGGAGAGCTCGTGCCGCCGCACGGCGACCGCGCCCTCGACGATGCCGGGGCCGAAGAGCTCGTCGGCGAGCGCGGAGGAAGCGAGCCGGTCGAGTGCGGCAGACGGCTCGGCGTCGAGCCGGAGCCGAGCGGACTCGGGCGTCTCGGCGGGGTTGCCGACGACCTCCTCGGGCAGCGGCAGCTCGCGCTCGATGCCGCCCAGGGCGGATCCGAGGAAGGCCGCGGCAGCGAGGTAGAGATTCGCGCTCGGGTCGACGATCTTGAGCTCGATGTTCGCGCCGTGCGGGTTGCCCGGCGTGCCGGCGAGGAACCGCAGTGCGGCCTCGCGGTTCTCCAGGCCCCAGCACACCGCAGCTCCCGACCAGGATCCGGGCTTGAGTCGCAGCGACGAGACGACGGATCCGGCGTAGACCGCGAGCAGCTCGGACAGCCCGTCGAGCACGCCGCCGATCGCGCTGCCGCCCTCATCGGAGATGCCGTGCGGGCCGTCGCCGGTGCCGAACAGGTTCCGCCCATCGCGGGCGAGCGAGAGGTGCAGGTGCATGCCGTTGCCGGATCCGCCGACGAACGTGAGCGGCGAGAACGACGGCGCAAGTCCGTGCCGGGCGGCGACGAGGCCGATCAGGATCCGGGTGAGCACAGCGGTGTCGGCCATCTGCACGGGCGGCAGCGGCGCGAGGGAGACCTCGAACTGGTCGGTGCCGTACTCGGCGTGGATCTGCTCAGTGCCCACGTTCGCGTCCTCGAGCGCGCGGGTGAGGTCGGTGAGGAAGGCGCGGCGGGCCACGACCGAACGCATCCCGTACGCGGCCCAGGATCCGTCCTCGAGCTGCGAGCCGTCGACGTTCACGAGGGTGAACTCGAGCTCGGCGCCCATGAGCGCAGTCAGTCCTGCGGCGGCGACCCGCTGCTCCTGGTCGATGAGTCGGCCGCGGGCGCACAGCGCGGATCGCGCGCCGCTCTGCTCGTGATAGCAGGTGGGACCCCACGCCATCCCGTCGCCGATCGGACGGACGGCGGCGGCGTCGAGGCGCAGACGCAGGTCGCCGGAGACGCCGATGTCGCCGGTGAACGCGATGCCGTTGTCGGCGCAGAACACCACCCAGGAGGGCGAGGCCCCCATCCCGGAGTTCACGAAGCTCGGCAGCCGGCGCAGCGGGACGGCCTTGCTGCGGGTCACGCCCGCGAAGTCGAGGGCCGTGCCGACGAGCAGCTCGACACCATGGTCGCGGAGGGCGCGGACCGTGTCATCGAGCGCGGTGTCTTCGGGCACGGCGGATGCCTGGTCTCGGTCGTTCGGGTCGGGGTCGGTCACGGGGACATCCCTTCTTCGGGGTTCACTTCGTCGTGAGGCATCGTCGCAGCAGCCTGTTACGGCTTGATGTCATGCCTGTTACAGTGTTGCACACATTACAGATTCTGTTACGTTTGAACCAGAATCACTCGGAACGACGCGGTCGCAGCGATGAGGGCGACCGCCCGGAGCGGAGGTCTCCCATGTGTCGCCTGTTCGCGTACGTGTCCCCCGGCACGTCCACCGCCGACCGCGAGCTCGGCGAGGACGGCATCGAGAGTTTCCTCTCTCTGGCGCGGCTGCACGGAGACGGCTGGGGCTGGGCCGGTGTGGAGCACCTCGGCGACGCACCCGTCGTCCGCAAGTCGCCTCTGTCCGCCGCCGCCGACCCCGATTTCCGGCGCACGATCGGCACGGCCGGCCACGCCGCGATGATGCACCTGCGCTGGGCGACCCTCGGCCTGCCCGTCGAGCTGTGCAACGCCCACCCGTTCCGGCTCGGTGACGTCTCCTTCGAGCACAACGGATCCCTCAAGCCGATCGGCCGGGCCCGCGCGATGCTCTCGCCTGAGGCCCTCGCCCGCATGACCGGCGACACCGACAGTGAGATGTACTTCGTGCTCATCCAGGAGCAGCTCGATGCCGGCCTCGACCTGCCGGGCGCCACCCTCCAGGTGGTGCGGCGGTTGCGCGAAGCCTTCCCGCTGTCCAGCCTCAACGCGATCCTGCTCGACCGCGAGCAGCTCGTCGTGGTCCACGCAAGCGCCCGCAGCGTGCTGCCCGACGACGACCTCGACGAGATCGCCCAACTCGGCGGCCTGCCCGATGAGCACAATGAGGACTACTTCGCATTGCGGTGGAAGCGCTCCGCCGACGGCGCCGTGCTGATCAGCTCGACCGGCGTGGCCGGAACCGGCTGGACGCCGCTGCCCGCCGAATCGGTCACGACAGTGCAGCTGGGCGACGGAACGATGCGCACGGAGTCCCTCGACGCCCGGCACGCGAGCCCCGCGTGACAGACTGAGCCCTATGGCCGACGACGAGACCCTCGCCGACCTGGTCGCCGCATCGTTGCCCGAGCTCAGCCGTGCCGGGCGCCAGGTCGGCCGCGTGCTGCTCGCCGACTACCCGAGTGCAGGCCTGTCCACTCTGGCCGACCTCGCGGAGCGTGCCGGAGTGAGCCCTCCCACCGTGCTGCGCTTCGCGCAGAGCCTGGGCTTCGGCGGGTTCACGGAGTTCCAGCGCGCGCTGCGCGACGAGCTGACCCGACGCTCCTCCGGTCCGCTCGTGCGGCTGAGCGCCCCGGCAGAGGCCGGCACGCCGCGCGAGGTCGTGGTGCGCGATGCGACCGTGCAGGCCGAGCGCACCCTCGAGTCGTTCGCTCGGATCCCCGATGCCTCGTACGCCGCCGCCGTCGACCTGCTCGCGGATCCCGGTCGGCGCATCCTCCTCACCGGGGGCCGCTTCACCTATCTCGCGGCGTTCCACCTCGGCACGCACCTGCAGGAGCTGCGCGCGGGGGTGCGCATGTTCAACGACCCCTCGGGACATGACCTCGGTGCCGTCGTCGACATGACACCGCGCGATGTGCTGGTGCTGTTCGACTTCCACCGCTACCAGCGCAGCGCGGCCGACCTCGCCGCGGCGGCGAAGCGCCGCGGGGTCGCGCTGCTGCTCGTCACCGATGGTCTGGAATGCCCGATCGCGCCCCGCGCCGACGTCGTGCTCGACGTCGCGAGCTCGACCGATCACGCGTTCCAGAGCGACTCGGCGGCGTTCATGCTGAACGAGCAGCTGCTCAACCTTGTGCTCGAAAGGATCGGCGAGCCCGCGCACACGCGACTCGCGCTGTGGGAGCGCATGCGCGAGGGCGAACTGCTCACCTAACCTGCATGCCGCACCTACGGAATGCTGACCCACGGCCAAGCACAGCACCACTTCCGCCGGGATCGCGGTCGTCTCACAGGCCCGAAAACTGCGCCACAATGAACCCTCGGCGCCCCACGCGTCGCTTCGCTCGACGGAGCAACCATCATGCAGAATGTGGATATGTCTCCCCGAACCCTCTGGCGAAAAGACAACGCCGATCAAAAGATCGGTGAGGCGCTCGTCGATCTCATCATGTCATGGTCCGAGTGGTGCCATCGTCGCGTGGACAGCATTCATCCGCTCGAAGGAGAACGTGGTCGTCGTCGACATTCCATTGATTGCACCCCACCCCCTGACCCCCGTCTCCACCTGGACGACGCCCGAAGATCAGAAAAATCCATCGAAGGAAATGATGGGCAGATGATCCTTCCACTGGGCTTGGTTGCAAAAGGTCCGCTCCGTCATTTCGACGCGTGCGATCCTAATGGAACGCCGCTCCCCATTCTGCGCAGCGATGAGATTTCACAGTGCGAAGTATCAATGTTGGCGTACATGCTCGAGGTCGACGGGGTGCAGCTAACGACTGACGCTCGCGACGCTCTGCTTGAGCTCGTCGGACCCAAGACCTCGATCGCAGACCATGCTGCGGTTCGACGGTTGCTGACGACCGGGATCTGGCGCGATGTCCACGTGTGGTCACTCAAAGAGACCCCGACGGAGGTGACGCGCGGGATGATTCGCACGTTCTCCAGCCATTTCCTCCTACTGGCCGTTCTCGATTCTCGAATGGCCGGCACGAGACAGGTTCTCAAGTTTTCGTACCATTGGGGAATCTCGAACAAGATCGTGGACATTTTGTCGGCACCACTAATCGCAATCGGCGCATCAAGGCGCATCGAGGTTCCGCTGGATCAGGCCGCGGCAACACGCTCATTCCACTTCGAGTTTCAAACTCCAGATGGATTGAGATGTCTTGCTGTAAGATTGCCACCGTCGGGCAACGAAGGAACAACCTCTGGAGGAAGATCAGACTCGACGGGTCTTCCCGTCGCGCATGCACACGGATCGTATAGTTCGGAGCCAACCGAACCGGCGCGCGTCTACGTCCAGTTGCCCCGCAGAAGTCTTTGGCTTGCAACCACACTGGCTTCCTTATTCACGCTCGTTGTAGCTGCAGGTCTATTACTTCTCCCGTTCGCCAAGGAGGTGTGGTTGAAGGCACCTGACTCCGCGGCAGCGCTACTGATCGCTGCGCCAGCGGTCTACTTCGGCCTTCTCGCGGCTGGGCGAGAACACACGCTCGTGTCAGGCCCTTTAAGGTTCCTTCGATTGCTGATGTTCTTGTCCGCGGTGTCACTCTTTAGCATTGCAGCGAGTATCGTCGGAGAGCTTCATCAGCCTTGGTTGGACCTGCTGTGGTGGGCCATCCTCGTGTGGCATGTGGTCATCTTCGGCTTCCTCTTGATTGGGCGCATCACGGTTGCGGCTCTGATAGCGCGAAGGATGCGTTCCCACCGCGATGTCCGACCCCATACGTACGTTGGTCAGCTATAGTCCAGATCAGGAGGCCCTCATGAGCGACAAGAACTACGCTGTTAGCGGCGAACATCGCCCTCCCTTTGCGTTCGGCTCCAGTCGCATGACCTCGCTCGGTTCGTCAGGCGCGTTGATCATTGGCCCGAACTCGCCGCAGCATGTTGAGCAGTACCGCAGCAATGATTCTTGGGTGGGTAAGAGCCGGCACAAGCGATAGCCATCTGCTGTGCGCGTGGCGCTCAGAGCGACTTCTGCAGGAACAGCACGTCGAGGGTGCGGCCGAACTTCACGCCGACGTTCTTCAGGTGTCCGGCGTCCACGAAGCCGTAGCGGCGGTGCAGGGCGATCGAGGCTCCGGCCGCCGTGGGCTCGATCACGGCGATGAGCTCGTGCAGCCCCGCCTTCGCCGACGCGTCCAGCAGCGCTTCCAGCAGCGCCTTCCCGAGTCCGCGCCCTGCGGCGCCGGGGCTCAGGTAGATCGTGTTCTCCGCGCTGAACCGATAGGCCGACTTCGCGCGCCAGTGCTGCGCGTACGCGAAGCCGAGCACAACGCCATCCGAGTCCTCCGCGACGAGGAACGGCAGGCCCGTCTCCGCGAGGATCTCGAGCTTGTGCTCCCAGACCGCGAGATCGGTCTCCTCCTCGTCGAAGGTGACGGTGCTCGTGCGAACGTAGTGGTTGTAGATGTCCCGGATCGCGGCGAGATCCGGGCTCTGCACCGGTCGGATCCTCCCGGCGTCCCTGCCGGTCTGCGGCACGGTCGGGGTGTCGCTCATGCGATCCTCCAGTCGACGGGGTCCGCGCCCTGCTCCTCGAGCAAGGCGTTGACCCGCGAGAACGGCCGGGATCCGAAGAACCCGCGGCTCGCGGACAGCGGCGACGGGTGCGCGGAGGCGATGACCGGGGTCGAACCCAGCAGGGGGCGCAGCCCTTCGGCATCGCGGCCCCAGAGCACCGCGACGAGCGGGGCGTCGCGGGCGACGAGGGCGCGGATCGCGAGCTCGGTGACCTTCTCCCAGCCCCAGCCGCGGTGCGAGGCGGGTGTGCCGGGGCGCACCGTGAGCACCCTGTTCAGCAGCATGACGCCCTGATCGCTCCACGCCGAGAGATCGCCGTGCGCGGCCGGCGCGATTCCGAGGTCGGTCTCCAGCTCGCGGTAGATGTTCCCGAGACTGCGCGGCAACGGGCGCACCGCCTTGTCCACGGCGAAGGACAAGCCGATCGGATGCCCGGGAGTGGGATACGGATCCTGACCGACGATCAGGACCTTGACGTCGGCCAGCGGGCGGGCGAACGCGCGCAGCACGTTCTGCCCGGCCGGGAGATAGCCGCGGCCGGCGGCGGTCTCAGCGCGCAGCCGGTCCCCGAGCTCGGCGACGAGCGGCGCGACAGGAGCCAGGGCCTCCGCCCAGCCCGCATCGAGCTGGCCGTCCTCGGCGAGCTCGGCGAGCGTCCTGGGCATCAGAGCACCGCCCGATCGCTCGAGACGGTCACGCCCTCGGAGCCGGGGAACACCCGCCAGACGCTGCCCTCTCCCGCGATCCGCAGGCCCTCGGCGTCGGCGATGAGCACGGTGCTCTCATCGATCCCCAGCCCGCCGTCGAGGGCGCCGGCCTCGGTGGCGGCGATGAGGCGGCTGAGCGTGCCCCACTGCGCCACGTGCACGTCGATCGAGACGTCGACCAGACCGATCCCAGGCACGACGGTGATCTCGTCGAGATCCTCGGCGGTCTCCTCCGGGGCGATCGCGACCTCTCCGATCCGCCAGCCGCCGAGGATCGCGCGCTCGGCGGCGATCATGGCACCGGCCGAGAAGCCGAGATACGGCGTGCCGCCCTGCACCGCGGTGCGGATCACGTCGTACCCGGCTTCGAGGGCCGCATGGTACGCCGGGGTCAGCCCGCCCCCGATCGCGATCGCGATCGCGTCGACATCGTCGAAGACACCCGGATCCACCAGATCCGTCAGTCCGACGGTCGTCACGCGGGTGTCGAGAGCGATCGCGCCGTCTGCGGTGAGCGCATCGATGAGATTGGCGGCGTGGCCCGGATGCGCGTCCTCGCGCACGGTGACGACGGCCACGCGCGGCACGTCGACCCCCTTCGCGGCCGCGACGGCCTGCACCTCGGCGGTGAACGGCGCGAAGGCGGCGCGGCCGAAGCCGCCGCCGATCAGGTGCACGCCCATGGTCAGTCCTCCCCGCGCGGGCGCAGCGGCCCGCGCGCGAGCAGGTGCGCCGCGGCCTGGGCCACCGGGCGGATCACGACGAGGTCGAGGTTCACGTGCCCCGGCGCGTTCAAGGCGTAGGCGATCAGGTCGGCCACATCCGCAGCGACCAGCGGCGCCTCGACGCCCGAGTAGACGGCCTCTGCGGCGACCTCATCGCCGCCGAGGCGGCGCAGGGCGAACTCCTCGGTGTGCACGAGGCCCGGGGCGATCTCGGTGACCCGGATCGGCTCGCCGTTGAGCTCCTGGCGCAGCACCTGCGGGATCATCGACTCCGCCGCCTTCGCCGCGTTGTATCCGGATCCGCCCGGATACGACTGGCGGGCCGCGGTCGAGGTGAGGAACAGCAGGTCGGCGTGACCGCCGTGCGACGCGGCGGCACGCAGCTGCGGCAGCAGGGCCGCGGTGAGCTGCTGCACCGCGAGCACGTTCGCCTCGAACATCCACCGCCACTTCTCCGCGGATCCGTCCTCGACCCGCTCCGTGCCGCGGGCGCCACCCGCGACGTGCACGACCGCGTGCAGCGGTCCGGTCTGCGCCAGGTGCTCCGCGAGACCCGCGATCTGTTCCGCGTCGGTGAGGTCGGCGGCGTACGCCGTCGATCCGGTCTCCGCGGCGAGCGCCTGCAGGCGGTCCTCGCGGCGCGCGACGCCGACGACGTCCCAGCCACTCGCCCGCAGCGCCCGCACCGTCGCTTCGCCGATCCCGGTGCTCGCCCCCGTCACCACCGCACGTCTGCTGTTGTGGGGACCGTCGTTCATCGCGCTGTTCGCCATGCGTCAACGCTACGGGATCCACGCGCGCGCATCGACGACAGCCCATCGTCGATGCGACCTCCGGATCCGCGGAATCATGCGGCCGATCCCTGTTACGTCACATTTCCGCGGCCTTGTTGACAGCGGCCGCGGGTTCGTACTCTCGATACAACGCCACCGGTTCTCGCGCCCGTCGAAGCCACGGCCCACTGCCCTGCGACGCGGTTCGGTGTCGCTGATCCTGAAGGAGACACTCATGACCGCTGCAGAGAACTGGCGTTTCGAGACCAAGCAGATCCACTCCGGTGCTGCGCCGGATCCCGTCACCAAGGCCCGCGCCACGCCGATCTACCAGACCACGTCGTACGTGTTCGACAACGCGGACCACGCGGCGAACCTGTTCGCACTGGCCGAGTTCGGCAACATCTACACCCGCATCCAGAACCCGACTCAGGATGTGCTCGAGCAGCGCCTCGCCGCTCTCGAGGGCGGCACCGGCGCCCTCGTACTCGCGTCGGGTCAGGCCGCCTCGACCTTCGCGATCCTCAACATCGCCCAGGCCGGTGACCACTTCGTCTCGAGCTCCTCGATCTACGGCGGCACCTACAACCTGTTCAAGTACACGCTCGCCAAGCTCGGCATCGAGGTCACGTTCGTCGAGAACCAGGACGACATCGAAGAGTGGCGCCGCGCGGTCCGTCCCAACACCAAGCTGTTCTTCGCGGAGACCATCGGCAACCCGCAGATCAACGTCCTCGACATCAAGGGCGTCGCCGGCGCCGCGCACGAGGCGGGCGTGCCGCTCATCGTCGACAACACGATCGCAACCCCGTACCTGATCCGCCCGTTCGAGCACGGCGCCGACATCGTCGTGCACTCGGTCACCAAGTTCCTCGGCGGCCACGGCACGACGATCGGCGGCGCGATCATCGACGGCGGCTCCTTCGCCTGGTCGCAGAACGTGGAGAAGTTCCCGGGTCTCACCGAGCCGGACCCGTCGTACCACGGCGCCAGCTACACGGCGGCCGTCGGCGATGGCCTCGCCTACATCATCAAGGCCCGCGTGCAGCTGCTCCGCGACCTCGGATCCGCGATCGCGCCGCAGAGCGCCTGGAACCTCATCCAGGGCATCGAGACGCTGTCGCTGCGCATCGAGCGCCACGTGCAGAACGCGCAGGAGATCGCCGAGTGGCTGGACGGCCGCGACGACGTCGCCAGCGTGAACTACTCGGGGCTGCCCACGTCGCCGTGGTACGCCGCCGCGAACACCTACGCCCCGAAGGGCGTCGGCGCGGTCCTCTCGTTCGAGCTGAAGGGCGGCGTGGACGCCGGCCGCGAGTTCGTGAACAGCCTCACCCTGTTCAGCCACCTCGCCAACATCGGCGACGTCCGGTCGCTGGTGATCCACCCCGCCTCCACCACGCACGCCCAGCTCACCCCCGAGCAGCAGCTCACCACGGGCGTGACCCCGGGCCTCGTGCGCCTGTCGGTCGGTCTCGAGAACATCGAGGACCTCAAGGCGGACCTGGATCAGGCCCTCGCCGCGGCGCGCAAGGTCTCCGAGGCCGCCCGCGCCTGACGACTCCTCCTCAGAGACGGGAGCGGACCGAGCACCCCGACCCCCCGGGATCCCCCGCCTCCTTC